>NZ_JBFCVK010000026.1:0-600 GCF_040712085.1 Aquibaculum sediminis | reverse complement strand
TACCGAACTAGGTAAATATTCGGGAATTTCTGCAGTTTTCGTATTATTAGGATAGAATTGAATCCATCTCCCATCGGATAACTCCTGTAAATTGTAATTATTTTTACTAGTTAAAAGAGAGCGAATTCTGTTTAGCTTTTGTTTAGAATGTGAATCATCTTGTACTGCAAGATCACCAATAATCGCACTACTGCAGGTATTACAAGTGGCTAATAATGAGAAAATAGAATAATTAGTAAATTTATCATTTTCATAGTACGTTTTAATCTCAAATCCCCCATGTTTAACGCCACAATGGGGGCAATCATAAGCAAAGGTAATCATAATGAATCTCCAAGATCATATTTATTTAATTGATGAATTTCTTGAAGGGCAAAGCCCTGAAGTAAAACTATATACTTATTTTAAAAATCAAGATAAGGAAACGCAACATAGTTTTGTCATTGCCTTAATTGGTAAAGTGGTTAGCTCACATAAACTTTATCATCACGAATTAAACAAGTAACATTGACAACCGCCGCCCTTTGATCTAGGATATACCTACTTTCAAACGAAAGTCGGGATTTGCAACCTGAACTATGAGAGCGGTGAAAAAGATAG
>NZ_JBFCVK010000025.1:0-617 GCF_040712085.1 Aquibaculum sediminis | reverse complement strand
ACTCGAGACCCTAATAAACCGGAGGCATTTTATAAATTTAGCGATTTTAAAGGAAAATATGTCAATACCCCAACTGCTTCACCTACTTATGCAGGGAAATTAGGGGCAATTGCTCTAGGTTCCCGCACCATTGCCGCGGGGGAAATGTCCACCGCAGTGGGTTCGTTAGCCTTTGCATTGGCAGATAGATCCACCGCAATGGGGTTACGTTCTTTTGTTGCTAAAGACGCCGTAGGTGGAACGGCGATCGGGGAAGAATCTCGAACCTTTGCTAAAGATTCCGTTGCCATTGGTAATAAAACTGAAGCCTCAAATGCTGGCTCAATGGCTTATGGTTATAAGGCGAAAGCAGTAGGTGCGGGAGCAATCGCAATTGGGACAGAAGTCGCAGCAGGGGCTAAATTTAATAGCCATCAAACAGGAAATTTACTACAGGATAATAATGCTTATGCTACCTTAAAAAATGCCGATAAATCAGATGATACTAAAACCGGAAATGCGATTACTGTATTTACCCAGTCTTTTGATAATATGCTTACTAATGGATTACCGCTGGTAAGTGAAAACGAAACCTATTTAACGACCTCAGCGGGAGCAATTAAAAAAACTGCAACAAC
>NZ_JBFCVK010000024.1:0-688 GCF_040712085.1 Aquibaculum sediminis | reverse complement strand
TGGCGAATTTAACCACTATATGGCACCGCTTATCGACAAACTGATTGCTAACGCCGAACTCGGTTCTGCCAACCAACTGCCGAAACGCACGCTTGAACAAGTGTTAGGTAAAACCACCACACAACGCGGTTATCACTTAACCAAACGTTAATTTTCACCACCGCCTTACCTTACTTTTTAGTGAGGCGGTTTCTTGCACCCTAAATTCAGTAATTTGATTAAAAAGGAAACAGAGATGAAACAGCGTGGTTATGAAACACTGGTGGCAGATTACGTTAAATCAAAATTAGGTGAGAACATCACCACAAGTCAGATTGCAACGCAATATGGTGAGGTTAGCCTTTATCACAACAATAAACTGTATATCGCAGTGTTTGATAATCCAACCACCCTACAGATAGACGACATTAATCGCCAACTCTTCGCAGTACATTTCACGCATGAGCTAATTTATCGAACGGGACGAAAACTACTGACCTTTGAAACCCAACGCTTACTAAAACCGGAAGTAAGTTATTTACTCAGACATCTAAAACAGATGGAGAAGAAAAATGCCAATTTATCGCGTACATAGCAGTGCTTACCACGATGGCTCAACTAAAGGATTTCGCCACGACATTAAACATAAACGGCACGACTGTTTTCGTGGTGATGTGAGGATATTTCAAATCATTGATGGATATCCACA
>NZ_JBFCVK010000023.1:0-834 GCF_040712085.1 Aquibaculum sediminis | reverse complement strand
CTAGTGTCCCGACTCAGAAGTTTGACGGCCTCAAGCTCGACTCAATCGTAGCGGATTCTGTCTGACTCTTCTGCCTTTGGAGGGTCTGAGATGAGGGGTCGCAAGTTACCGGCGCTGGACATCAGCGAGACCGAGCGGATGGCGTTGCTTTCGCTGGCATCGCGGCGGAACACTGCACAGGCGTTGGCGCTGCGGGCGCGGATCATCCTGGGCTGCGCGGCCGGCAAGCAAAACAAGGAGGTGGCCGCGCGGCTGGGCGTCGGCGCGAGCATGGTGGGCAAGTGGCGCCGGCGCTTTTCCGAACATCGGCTGGAGGGATTGCGCGATGCGCCGCGCTCGGGGGCGCCGCGAACGATCAGTGACGAGCGGATCGAGGCGGTCATCGTGCGCACCCTGGAAAGCCTGCCGCCCGACGCCACCCACTGGAGTTCGCGCGCCATGGCGCGGGCGAGCGGCCTGTCCATCTCTTCCGTGCAGCGCATCTGGCGCGCCTTCGGTCTGCAGCCGCACCGGCTGGAAACCTTCAAGCTGTCCAGCGACCCCGACTTCGTCACCAAGGTGCGCGACGTCGTCGGCCTCTATGTCTCCCCACCCGAGCATGCCATCGTGCTGTGCGTCGATGAAAAGTCGCAGATCCAGGCGCTTGACCGCAGCCAGCCCCTGCTGCCGATGCGCCCTGGCCAGCCGGCGCGCCGCAGCCATGACTATAAGCGCCATGGCGTCACCTGCCTGTTCGCGGCCTTGGACATCGCGACCGGCAAGGTCATCGGCCGATGCTTGCCTCGCCACCGCGCCGTGGAGTTCCGCAAGTTCCTCGACCAGATCGAGGCCAAC
>NZ_JBFCVK010000022.1:0-852 GCF_040712085.1 Aquibaculum sediminis | reverse complement strand
TCAAAAGCGGGTATGCACCGCCATACCGACAGCGAAACAGGCGTAGGCCGTTGGTGGAAACCTTTTGATGTGAGCTATGAGTTTAAATTTACTGGATTAAAATAATCTGTAATTTATCTAGCATGCGGGCGGACACATAGGTCCGCCCCTTGTATATTAAAATTAATATAAAATAGCAACAAAACCCCGTTATCTGCATCTCGCGTCCGCCCCAGGCAACAAACCGAGTTGTAGCAATGAGAGCAGATAACATTTCACCAAAAAACCGAACAGTTGCCAGACTTAAACCCGAATGCAAGGCAGGTTAATGATGAATGAACAAACTTATTGTGGTATTGATGTTGCTAAACGTCATTTCGTCATTGGGCTTTCTACCCAAAAACGAACTAAGACCGAAACCAACAATCCGAAAGGGATTGCACATACCATTGAGTATTTACGTCGTTTCAGTGTGGACTTAATTGTCCTTGAAAGCACCGGTGGGCTTGAACTTCCATTAGCTAAAGCACTCCACCGCACAGGCTTTCGTGTGGTGATTGCTAACCCGCGACAAACCAATCAGTTTGCGATGTCGCAGTCACTAGCAAAAACCGACAATAAAGACGCCAAAATGTTGGCTTTTTACGCCCAAATGCTCGCAATGCGTGATAATGTAGCACAACAGCTTTACATACCACCCACTCCCGAGCAGGAACAGCTTGAAGCCCTTGTTTCACGCCGTAATCAGCTTATTGAAATGCGTTTTGCGGAGAAAAACCGCCTTGAACAAGTTCATTCCACACAAGTATTCAGTGTTGAACAGCATATCGACTATCTCAGCCTGCGTATTGATGAGCTGGATAGGGAAATCGA
>NZ_JBFCVK010000021.1:0-906 GCF_040712085.1 Aquibaculum sediminis | reverse complement strand
TCAACTAGACCTCGTAATTTATTAGAGCCTTTATTTTCAATAATTAATTTAGGGGCTGTAGTAGATTAGTAACAATGCTATACTACAAAAATGAAGATAACATATTGTAAATTAAAGCAATCCATACAGAAAAAACTGCTTGAGTTTTTTGTCGCAGAAGTTACTGCAAGAACAGCAGCAAATTTGCTAGATATTCAACCGAATACAGCCGCTTTGTTCTACCATAAAATCAGGCTTGTGATTGGCTATCATTTATCCCTTGAAGTTAACGAGATTTTTGAGGGGGAAATTGAACTAGACGAAAGCTATTTTGGTGGTCATCGAAAGGGAAAACGAGGACGAGGACGAGGGGCGGCTGGAAAAGTTGCTGTTTTTGGGTTACTAAAACGACAAGGAAAGGTATTTACTGTTGTGGTTGAAAACACCAAGAGTGAAACATTACTCCCTGTTATTAAAAGAAAAATCAAGCCTGATAGCTGGGTTTATACGGACACTTATCGCAGTTATGATGTGCTTGATGTGAGTGAATTTCACCACGAACGAATCAATCATTCCGAGCTATTTGCGGTGAAACAAAATCATATTAATGGCATTGAAAATTTTTGGAATCAGGCGAAGCGGATACTGCGAAAATATAATGGAATTAACCGAAAAAACTTTCCTTTATTCTTGAAGGAATGTGAATTTCGGTTTAACTTTGGGACACCAAAAGAGCAGTTAAAAATATTGCGAAAATGGTGTGAAATTTAGGGCTAATCTACTACAGCCCCAATTTTAATAACGAACAGAATAAACCTTAAATTTATTGGTTTTAGCTAACACTTGGTGAGAAGCAAAATATTGATCGAGCAAATCGGCGTAAGGCAAAAATGCGTTCGCAACAATGCGTAATTCTCCCCCTGTATT
>NZ_JBFCVK010000020.1:0-1071 GCF_040712085.1 Aquibaculum sediminis | reverse complement strand
ACAAGGCGATCCGCAAAAGATTGATGGCGGCCGATGGCGCCGCCCACGTATCCCTTCCCGACGAGACGAGCCGGCGCGCTCTTGGCCTTTTGGCCGGGTCATGCGCGCAAGGGGCTCTGGCCCCGGCAGGGTTTTGCCGGGACAGTCGCGCCCAGGGGGCCTGTAGCTCAGTTGGTTAGAGCGCGCGCTTGATAAGCGTGAGGTCGGAAGTTCAAGTCTTCCCAGGCCCACCATCAGCGCCGCATCACCGAACGGGGTCACCGAGAACGGGCCACCGAACGGGGCCGTAGCTCAGTTGGGAGAGCGCTAGCTTTGCAAGCTTGAGGTCACCGGTTCGATCCCGGTCGGCTCCACCAGGTCCCGGCTGGCAGGTTCCGGCCACCAGATCCCGGCCTTGGGTGATCGTTCGTCTCGTGGGAAGACAGAAGTTTTGGCTGTCCGGTGTTGCACCGGATGGTCGGTTGTTTGGCATTGTGGAGAAGATAGCCTCGATTGTGCGTTTGAGGCGGGGTGTCCTTAGGGCATCTCTGTCAGACGCGCTCGGGGTTGCATGTTTTTTCGATCTGATACACTCGGGTTAAGAAGCTGAGTGAGGTCGGTTGCCGTGTTTTGCGGACTTTGTCCCTGTGCGTGGCGGCTGACTTGTAGAGATCAAGCGTTAGATAAGGGCATTTGGTGAATGCCTTGGCATGCACAGGCGATGAAGGACGTGGCACTCTGCGATAAGCCGCGGGGAGATGAGAGCAATCTTTGATCCGCGGATGTCCGAATGGGGAAACCCCACCCTTTAGGGTGATCGCCGGCTGAATCCATAGGTCGGCGAGGCGAACCCGGGGAACTGAAACATCTCAGTACCCGGAGGAAAGGAAATCAACCGAGACTCCGCTAGTAGTGGCGAGCGAACGCGGACCAGCCCAGTTCTTGTCTGTGAAGAACCTGAAGGCCCTGGAAAGGGCCGCCAGAGAGGGTGATAGCCCCGTAAGGGTAGACAGCAGGCAAGGCTTGAGTAAGGCGGGACACGTGAAATCCTGTCTGAACATGGGGGGACCACCCTCCAAGGCTAAGTACTCG
>NZ_JBFCVK010000001.1:0-576761 GCF_040712085.1 Aquibaculum sediminis | reverse complement strand
GCGGCCTTGGACATCGCGACCGGCAAGGTCATCGGCCGATGCTTGCCTCGCCACCGCGCCGTGGAGTTCCGCAAGTTCCTCGACCAGATCGAGGCCAACCTGCCGCCGGACCTCGAGGTTCACCTGGTGATGGACAACTACGGCACCCACAAGACCAAGCTGGTCCGCGACTGGCTCGCCAAACGGCCCCGCTGGCATGTCCATCTCACGCCCACCAGCGCCTCATGGCTCAATCAGGTGGAGCGCTTCTTCGCCCTGCTCACCGACAAAAAGATCCGACGCGGCGTCCATCGCAGCGTCCCCGAGTTGACCGCCGACATCACCACCTTCATCGAGCAGCACAACGCCGATCCCAAACCCTTCCGTTGGACCAAGTCCGCCGACGACATCCTCGCTTCCATCGAGCGCTTCTGCCTGCGAAACTGCCCAGAGCAAGCCAATCAATGATTAGAACTTCTGAACCAGGACACTAGGAAGCCTGACTGCCAAGGGAAGGCATACCTAGCCATATCGCGTTGCTATGTGCGGCGCATTGTAGGGTGAGGGAGCGGTTTTGTGCACCGCATCCGTCACCCGCTGGTGATGACCTCGTCCCAGGTGCAGGGGAGGGTCTGGCGGCCTTCGGCCATGGATTCAGCCTCGGTGCGCTGGCTGCGCGAGAGTTTGGCCCAGAGTTCGTCGGCCGTCTCGCCGGCCTCGGTTTCTCCGCCGGCTGCGGCGCGGCGCAGCCAGGCGTAGGACACCGGCAGATTGGTGCTGCTGCCGGCCAGGCGTTGCGCCACGCGGCGCAGCACCCGCACGCCGGAGACCACGTCGCCCGCATAGATTTCGCCCAGCATGTGGGCCGCCGGGGCATTGTCCTGCGTCGCTGCCTTGCAAAGCCAGGCAACCGACTCCGGCGTATCGTAGAAGCCGTGGCCTTCGTTCACCGAGCAGCAGAGCGCATCGCCGACCTTGTACTGCGCCTCGGCATCGCCGGCCCGGGCGTCATCGATGTTCGAAGCCAGAACCGCCTTGTCCTTGGCTATGTTGGCCCCTTCCGTGGCCGCGCCGATGCAGCCGCTGGTCAGTATCAGCAGCGGCAGGGCGCTCAGCCCCAACTTATAGATTTGTCTCATTCCATCCCCTCCCTGGTTGGCGGATCGCGTGACGGCGGGTGTCAGTGCTACCAATCAGGCGCGATCTGCCACATGCGCGTCGTCTCCACGCGCTTGTCTCGTGACGATAGGCAGGAAGTCGCCGCAGTCGCAATCAGGGAATAGGGCGGCCGCGCAGAAACTCGCTTCCGGCGAGGGAGACCTCTCGCTCGCAATATAAGGTCTTGGCGAGAATGGGACGTCGAGCGGGCTGTGTCATCGCAGTGCAGGCCGGCGCCTGTTCGCGCGGCTGCCGGGGTGCTGCGGCGCCACGAAATCGGTCTGCCCCGGCGTGAAAAAGGCCCCTGACGGGGCCTGACTCGTTGATTTTGTTTGGCTGGGGGACCTGGACTCGAACCAGGACTAGCGGAGTCAGAGTCCGCCGTTCTACCATTAAACTATCCCCCAACAGGGCCGCGGGGCGCTGCCGCCGTTGCTAGGCAGTATCTAGTCCAGGTGACCGGGGCGTTTCAACCCCCTTCCGCGCACAGCGCGATGTCAATGAGACCGCATCAGGAATGCGTGGGGCAGATGGGCATCTGGTCACGGCGGGCTGTGATCCGTAGAATGGTGTTATGGATGATTCCGAGCTTGCAGAGACAGCCGTTGCGCACGGAGGCGAGAGGCGGGAGGGCGCTGGCGCGGCTGGGCAGAGCGCCGCGTTGGGCGATTACGGCCCGGTTTCCGTGGCGGCGGGCCTCCCCTCGGTCTACGCCGCGCTCGACCTTGGCACCAACAACTGCCGCTTGCTGGTGGCGCGGCGCGCCGGAGACGCCTTTCGTGTCGTCGATGCCTTCTCGCGCATCGTGCGGCTGGGTGAAGGGCTGGAGAACAGCGGACGGCTGAGTGAGGCGGCGATGGATCGCACCGTGGCGGCGCTGGCGGTCTGCATGCGCAAGCTGCGCTATCGCCGGGTCGAGCGGCTGCGCGCCATTGCCACCGAAGCCTGCCGCAGGGCAGAGAACGGCACGGTCTTTCTCGATCGCGTGCGCCAGGAGACCGGACTGGACCTGGAGGTGATCACCACCGCCGAGGAGGCGGAGCTGGCCTATCACGGCTGTGCGCCGCTGTTCGAGCCGGAACGCCCCCATGTCCTGGTGCTCGATATCGGCGGCGGCTCCACCGAGGTTTGCTGGCTTGAACGCGACAAGGGGGAGGCCATCGGGCGCTTGCGCCGCTCGCTCTCGCTGCCGTTCGGCGTGGTTACCCTGGCCGAGCGGCACGGTGGGCGCGATGTCTCGGAGATGGTGTACCGCCGGATGATGGCTCAGGTCACCGAAGCGCTGCATAGCTTCGACCCCAAGGGCGAACTGCTCGCCCTGGCGCAGGCCGGTGCGCTGCAACTCGTGGGCACTTCCGGCACGGTGACCACCCTGGCCGGGGTGCACCTTGACCTGCCCCGCTATCAGCGCGACCGGGTGGACGGGCTGCATCTGAGCCGCGAGACGGTCTTGCAGACCAGCCGGCTTGTGCGCGAGCTGGACTTCCCGGCCCGCGCGGCGCATCCCTGCATCGGCATTCAACGGGCGGATCTCGTGGTGGCCGGTTGCGCCATTGTCGAGGCCGTTCTGGAGCTCTGGCCGCTCACGCGCCTGCGTGTGGCGGACCGGGGGCTGCGCGAGGGCATGCTCACGCGCATGATTCACGAGGACCTCAGCAGGGCAGGGGCGGCATGAGCGGCAGATCAGCCGGAAAATCCGGGCGCGGCCAGCGGCAGCTGCGCCAGCGTGTGCAAACTGCCAAGGGGCGGCGCGCCTCCTCGGTGCGCTGGCTCGAGCGCCATCTCAACGATCCCTGGGTGGCCGAAGCCAAGGCACAGGGCTACCGTTCCCGCGCTGCCTTCAAGCT
Source organism: Aquibaculum sediminis (assembly GCF_040712085.1). Classification (NCBI taxonomy): domain Bacteria; kingdom Pseudomonadati; phylum Pseudomonadota; class Alphaproteobacteria; order Rhodospirillales; family Rhodovibrionaceae; genus Aquibaculum; species Aquibaculum sediminis. The sequence goes on along the minus strand of NZ_JBFCVK010000001.1, from coordinate 573,777 downwards.
GCTGCAGATCGACGAGAAGGTGAAGCTGCTCAAGCCGGGCCAGCGCGTGGTGGATCTGGGCGCGGCGCCCGGCGGCTGGAGCCAGGTCGCCGCCCACAAGGTCGGTGCCAAGGGCAAGGTGGTGGGAATCGATCTGCTGCCCGTCGACCCTCTCCCCGGCGTCGACTTGATGCAGCTCGACTTCCTCGATGAGACAGCGCCCGAACAGCTGCGCGCGCGGCTGGGCGGCCCGGCGGATCTGGTGCTCTCCGACATGGCGCCGCCGACGTCTGGGCATTCGTCGACCGACCATCTGCGCATCATGGGTCTGGCTGAGGCAGCGCTGGATTTTGCCGAGGAGGTATTGGCTCCCGGCGGCGCCTTCGTGGCCAAGGTCTGGCAGGGCGGCAGCGAAAAGGAGTTGCTGGATCGCCTGAAGCGACGCTTCGCCAAGGTCCGCCACATCAAGCCGCCGTCGAGTCGGGCAGAGTCGCCGGAGCTTTTTGTGGTTGCCACCGGCTATCGGCCCCCGTCGGGGCAGGGCAGCCGGATTGAGAGTGCGGACGGAAGCCGGGACGAGGCCGATGCATGACCGGCATGCGGTCCGCCGCGCAGAGTGTCCTTGAGCGGTCTTCCTCCTGGTGTAGGATGCGCCGCCAACTCCCCGCCGTCCGAGGGCTTTTGGCATGGAAATCCGTGAAGCTTTGACTTTCGACGACGTGCTGTTGCAGCCGGCCGCTTCCGCCGTGCTGCCAGCCGCCGCCGATACCCGTACACGACTCACCCGCAGCATCCAGCTCGGCATCCCGCTGCTGTCCTCCGCCATGGATACCGTGACCGAGGGGCGCCTGGCGATTGCCATGGCCCAGGCCGGCGGTATGGGCGTGGTGCACAAGAACCTGAAGCCCGATGAGCAGGCGGACGAGGTCCGCAAGGTCAAGAAGTTCGAAAGCGGCATGGTGGTCAATCCGGTCACCATCTACCCCGACGAGCCCTTGTCCAACGCCCTGGCCCTGATGGAGATGAACCGCATCTCCGGCATTCCGGTGGTGCAGCGCAACAGCGGCAAGTTGGTCGGCATCCTGACCAACCGCGACGTCCGCTTCGCCACGGACCCCAATCAGCCGGTGCAGGAGCTGATGACCCACGAGAAGCTGGTGACCGTCGCCGACGGCGTCAGCCGGGAGGAGGCCAAGCGCCTGCTGCATCAGCATCGCATCGAGAAGCTCCTGGTGGTGGACAGCGACTATCGCTGCACCGGTCTGGTGACGGTGAAGGACATCGAGAAGGCCCAAGCCTATCCCAACGCCTGCAAGGACCCCCATGGCCGGCTGCGCGTGGCTGCGGCCGTCGGTGTGGGCGACGACGGGCTGCGCCGCGCCGAGGCCCTGCTGGCCGCCGAGGTCGACGTGCTGGTGGTGGACACCGCCCACGGTCATTCGCAGGGCGTGATGCAGGCGGTAGAGCGGGTCAAGCGGATGTCCCAGGAGGTGCAGGTGGTGGCCGGCAACGTGGCCACTGCCGAGGGCGCAAAGGCCCTGATCGACGCCGGCGTCGATGCGGTGAAGGTGGGCATTGGGCCCGGCTCCATCTGTACCACCCGTGTGGTGGCGGGCGTCGGGGTGCCGCAGCTCACCGCCTTGCTGGACACGGTGGCTGCCTGCCGCGAACTGGACACCCCGGTCATTGCAGACGGCGGCATCAAGTTCTCCGGCGATCTGGCCAAGGCGATTGCCGCGGGGGCCGACTGCGCCATGGTGGGCTCGCTGCTTGCCGGCACGGACGAAAGCCCGGGGGAGGTCTTTCTCTACCAGGGCCGCTCCTACAAGGCCTATCGCGGCATGGGCTCGCTCGGCGCCATGGCCCGGGGTTCGGCCGACCGCTACTTCCAGCAGGAGGTGGCCGATCAGCTCAAACTCGTGCCCGAGGGCGTGGAAGGCCAGGTGCCCTACAAGGGGCCGGTGGGCGGCGTGGTGCATCAGCTCGTGGGCGGCTTGCGCGCCGCCATGGGCTATACCGGCAACGCCACGATCCCCGACATGCAGCGCAACTGCCGCTTCGTGAAGATCACCAACGCGGGCCTGCGCGAAAGCCATGTCCACGACGTTCTGGTGACGCGCGAAGCGCCGAACTATCAGCACAAGGGATGACGCCGGCTGCGCGCCTGCAGGCTGCGATCACGCTGCTGGAGACCGTTGGCGAGGCGGCGCCTAAGCCGGCCGACCGGGTTGCCTCGGCCTGGTTCAAGCAGCGTCGCTACATTGGATCCAAGGACCGGCGGGCGGTCTCCGAGCTGGTCTGGGGCTGCCTGCGTGCGCAGGCGCGGTTGGGCTGGTGGCTTGAGCGCCTCTACGTGCCGGACAGCGCGCGGGCGCGTGTTCTGGCCTTCGCCCTGATGGAGCAGGGCATGACGGCGCAGGACCTGCTGAACCTGCTGGACAGCGACGACCGCTATGGGCCGCCACGCTCCGATGCGGTGGAGGCGGAGTGGATTTCTCGTCTCGACGGACAGCCGCTCGAGCATTCCGAGCAGCCGCCAGCCGTGGCGCTGGAGGTGCCCGAGTGGCTGCTGCCGCGCTTCGAGGCGGCGCTGGGGCCGCAGGCTGAGGCGGAGTTGCGTGCCATGCGCGCGCCAGCCGAGGTCGACCTGCGGGTCAATCGCCTCAAGGGCACGCGCGCGGCGGCGCGGAATGCGCTGGCTGAGGAGGGCATTCCGACCCGGCCGGGGCAGTGGTCGCCCCTGGCTCTGCGGGCGGACGGGCGTCGACCGGTGGCGGCCACGCAAGCCTTTCGTGACGGCCTTGTGGAGGTGCAGGACGAGGGATCGCAACTCGTCGCTCTCTTGACCGCGGCGCGGCCGGGCATGCGGGTGTGCGATTTCTGCGCGGGAGCCGGGGGCAAAACCCTGGCGCTGGCCGGTGAAATGGACAATCGGGGCCAACTGGTCGCATGCGACGTACTGGAGAAGCGCCTGGAGCGTTCTGCCCTGCGCCTGCGTCGGGCCAGTGTGCACAACGCGACCCGCAGGCCGCTGAGCAGCGAGCGTGACCCCTGGGTGAAGCGCCACAAGGGCAGCTTCGACCGTGTGCTGGTGGATGCCCCCTGCAGCGGCAGCGGCACCTGGCGGCGCAATCCCGAGGCCCGTTGGCGGCTCGATGAAACGGGGCTCGATGAGCTGCTGGCCCTGCAGGCCTCGATCCTGGAGAGCGCCGCGCGCCTGGTGCGTCCTGGCGGTCGTCTGGCCTACGCCACCTGCTCCCTTCTGTGTGAAGAGAACGAGCAGCAAGTGGAGCGCTTTATTGCCACCCGCGAGGATTTTCGCCTGCGGCCCCTGGCCGAGCTCTGGGAAGAATCCATGGAAGGTGCGCCGCCATGCGAGGGCCAGATGTTGCGGCTGACTCCGGCGCAGCATGGCACCGATGGCTTTTTCGTCGCCGTCCTGGAACGCGTGGCGCCGGGCGTGGGTGAACCTGACGAAGCAGAGTCTACGGAGGAAAAGAAACCATGATACTGGCAGGCAAGACGGCCCTGATCACCGGCTCGACCAGCGGCATCGGCAAGGCCATGGCGGAGACCCTGGCAGCCGCGGGCGCGAACGTGGCGCTCAACGGCTTCGGCGACTCCGTAGAGATCGAGGCGCAGCGGGCCGCACTGGAAACGCAGTACCAGGTCGCGGCCAGCTATCACGCCGCCGACATGTCAAAGCCCGCCGAGATCGAGGCCATGATGGCGGCAGCAGTGGAAACCCACGGCCGCATCGACATCCTGATCAACAACGCCGGCATTCAGCACGTGGCCGATATCGCTGATTTTCCGCCGGAGCGCTGGGACGCGATCATCGCGATCAACCTCTCCTCCGCCTTTCACACCACCCGTCTGGCGCTGCCGGCAATGCGTGAGGCTGGCTGGGGACGGATCATCAACGTCGCCTCGGTCCACGGCCTGGTAGCCTCGCAGCACAAGTCGGCCTATGTGGCGGCCAAACATGGCATCGTTGGCCTGACCAAGGCGACGGCGCTGGATGCCGCCGGCAGCGGCGTGACCTGCAATGCGATCTGCCCGGGCTGGGTCCTCACTGCGCTGGTGCAGAAGCAGGTGGATGCCCTGGCCGAGCGGGAGGGGCTGGACCAGGAAACCGCCAAGACCCGACTCGTGAGCGAGAAGATGCCGACCAGCCAATTCGTCACGCCGGAGCAACTGGCGGGTCTCACCCTATTCCTCTGCGGCCCGCACGCCGATCAGATAAGCGGTGCGAGTCTGCCGGTGGATGGCGCCTGGACGGCCCAGTAGTCCTCGAATGAGGTAGCATTTCTATGGGTTCGGCCCGGGGCGTGAGCTCCGGGCCGCCTTAAGGGCGCTTGGCGGTCTGTTTGAGCGCGTCTACGCCTGCCGGCGTCGTCGCTGGCGTCAACATCCCGAAGGACGCTCCAAAGAGAAAACGCGGCCGTGGTGGCCGCGTCTTACCCTGGAATCAAGCCGGGGTCGGATGCCGGGCGATCCAGATGGATCGCCGATCGGACACTCAGAAGCCCTCGCGTTCCATACGCTTGCGCAGAAGCTTGCGGTAGCGGCGCACAGCCTCGGCCTGCTCGCGCTTCTTGCGCTCAGACGGCTTCTCGAAGTGGCGGCGCAGCTTCATCTCGCGGAAGACACCCTCCCGCTGCAGCTTCTTTTTAAGCGCGCGCAGCGCTTGATCGACATTGTTGTCGCGAACGTGGACTTGCACGGTGGCCTAGACCTCCAGCTCTTGAATGCATGCAGGAAACCCACCTTAAGAGGCGGGCAAGTGGCAGTTAACTAACACAGCTTCCGGCCCCTGTGAAGGCAAAGTTGCACCGATCCGCCCCGGCTTCCAATGAAGGAGAAACTCGCGGGACGGCCGGGGCCGGAGGCTGGCCTTGGTCACCCGGACGCTATGATCACAACTCGTCCTGGGTGTCCTCAGCCCCGTGCTGCAGGCTTTCGCCGCCTGATTCGATGTCTTCGCCCATGCCCTGCATGGTGTTGCAGGCGCTGGCGCCGAAGAGCAGAACTGCGAAAAGCGTTGCGGTGGCAAGGCGATGATTGAGCGGCATGGACAAGATACACTCTCCTTTCGGTTATGGGCGGAGCGTTGCTCATGGCACGCATCTGCCCCTTAGCAGGAGAACAACGCAGGTGGTGTCGATAGGTTCCCGGATCACGGGTCTGCCGGGATAGCGCACGCCGAAGGCTATTTGACAGTCTCGCGAGTCCGGCGCATCATGCTGGCATGAGACGCTTTGCGACATACCCCCGCTTCTTGCATCACGCAGGAACGCTGCGCTCGGGCAATTTGCCCCGGGCGAGGATTATGCTTACGTAAAGCTTCCCCGCCCGGGGCCTCCAGAATCCGTTCAATCACGCGAACCGGGGATAGCGCGAAATCCTCCGGGTGGAGTGCCTTATGGCTGCATCATCATCCCATTGCGTCACCTGTGGCGCCCCCCAGGCGTCTCACGTTCCCACATCGGTCCCTGAGTCCAGGACCGAAAGCTTCGTTCCGACAGCGGAACACCTCGAACAGGTGAAAGCGGCTGCGGGCCGTTGCCTGCTCACGGCCGGTGACTACGCTGTGCTGCAGGAGTTGGCAGAAACCGCCAGGCATGCCGATCCGCTCGTGAGCTTCCTGCTGCGGCAGAAGCTGGCATCGGCGCGGGTGATCCTGCCGCAGGATGTGCCGGCAAGCGTTGCGACGCTCAACAGCCGAGTCGTCTTTCGGCTTGAGGGGCGGGCACCCGAGTCCCGCGTTCTTGCCTTCGATCCGCGCCACGGCGTGCCGGGACTGACCCTGGGGCTCTACACGCCCCTGGGCATCACGTTGCTGGGCATGACCGCCGGCGACCGGGCGCAGGTCTGCATGCGCGACACCTCCTACTGGCCCGTCATTCTTGAACAGGTGGCGTGGCAGCCGGAGGCCAGTCTCAACCATACACTAGAAGGAGCGGCCCAATGAGCCAGTTACCTGTCGAAGCGGCGCCTGAAACCAGCGCGCCAAAACTCATAATCGATGCCGGACTGTACGAGCGCCTCGAAAGCCTCGCCGTCGGGGCTTTGGATCACAGCGAAGACGTTGCGCAGCGTCTGTTGGATGAACTCGCGCGCGCCGAAGTGCGGCCAGCGGATTCCATCCCCCCGGGCGTTATCACCCTCGGCTCCGAGGTCACCTATCGCGACGAAACCAGCGGCCGCACCCAGACGGTGCAGCTGGTCTTGCCGGGGGACGCCGACATCAGTCGCCGGCGCATTTCCGTGCTCACGCCCATCGGCACGGCGCTGATCGGCTTGTCCGAAGGGCAGTGCATTGATTGGGAAACCCGTGACGGCAGCGAGCGGCAGTTGACGGTTGTCTCGGTGCAGCCAGGCGGTGCGGACTGAGGCCGCGGGCTTAGGTGCTCTTTGCCGAGAGGCGCTTGAGTGCCTCGCCGGCCTGGAGGTAGACGAGCTTGTCCAACTGCCGCGCGCCGGGAAGACTGTCGTAGAAGCGGCGCGCGCTGCGGTTCGGCCGGTCGACCGTCCAGACCAGCTTGGTCCAGCCCCGAGCCTCGGCCGTCCGGGCGAGCTCGGCCATGAGGGCGCGGCCGAGGCCGGTCCCGCGGGCGTGCGGTCGCAGGTAGATTTCCTTCAGGAACAGGCCCATGGCGCAATCGCTGGTCCAGAACACCGGGGCGAAGAGCGCATAGCCCAGAGGCTCGTCGTCTGCGGTTTCGACCAGAATCGCCTCGAAACCCGGGTCTGCGCCCAGGTGGCGGGCCAGGCGGCTTTCCAGTTCCTCACGCGGGCAGGGCGGCTCTTCGCCGTAAAAGGCGAAGGTTTCGGTGAGCAGCGTCGCCAGCAGAGGCACATCGCCCGCCCGAGCCGGCCGGAAGCGGTGGGGTGCCTTGGCCCCCGGCTTCATTCCGGAAGATGCCCCACCTGGCCACGGTGGCGCAGCAGGTGGTCGGCCAGGACCAGCGCCATCATGGCTTCGCCCACCGGCACGGCCCGGATGCCGACGCAGGGATCATGGCGGCCGCGCGTGACGATCTCGGTCTCGCGGTTGAAGCGATCGACGGTGCGCCGCGGCGTCAGGATGGAGGAGGTCGGCTTGACGGCGAAGCGCACGACAATGTCCTGTCCGCTGGAAAGGCCGCCCAGCACCCCGCCGGCGTTGTTGGACAGGAAGGAAACCTGGTTGCCGGCCATGCGCATCTCGTCGGCATTGGCTTCCCCATCGAGGCGGGCGGCCTCGAAGCCGGCGCCGATCTCCACGCCCTTGACGGCGTTGATCGACATCATCGCCTTGGCCAGATCGGCGTCCAGCTTGTCATAGACCGGTTCGCCCAGCCCGGCCGGTACGCCTTCGGCCACGACCTCGACGATTGCCCCCAGGGAAGTGCCGGACTTGCGCGCCTTGTCCAGGTCTTCGGCCCAGTGCGCTGCGGCTTCGGCATCGGGCGCGAAGAAGAGGTTGCGGTTCACCTCGTCCCAATCCCAGCGAGCCCGCTCCACGGCACGGCCGCCCATCTCTACGAGCGCGCCACGAACGGACACCTTGCCTGCGCCAAGCAGCTGCTCGAGCACCTTGCGCGCAACGCCCCCGGCGGCCACGCGCATGGCGGTTTCGCGAGCGCTGGAGCGACCACCGCCGCGGTAGTCGCGGATGCCGTACTTGCGGAAGTAGGTGAAGTCGGCGTGCCCGGGGCGGAACTTGGACGCGATCTCGCCGTAGTCCTTGGAGCGCTGATCCTCGTTGCGGATCACCAGCGCGATGGGTGTGCCAGTGGTGCGGCCCTCGAAGACTCCGGAGAGAATCTCCACCCGGTCCGGTTCGCGCCGCTGGGTGGTGTAGCGTGACTGTCCGGGGCGGCGCTTGTCGAGCCAGGGCTGGATGTCGCTCTCGCCCAAGGGGATGAGCGGTGGCACACCGTCGATGGCACAGCCGATGGCCGGGCCGTGGCTTTCGCCCCAGGTGGTGAAGCGAAAGGCCTCGCCGAAGGAATTGCCGGGCATGCTATCAGCCTTGAGACTTGAAGCCTTCGAGCAGATCACGGATCTGCGGCACGGCATCGACCTCCATCATCCCGACGGTGTGATAGCCGGAGTCCACATGGTGTACTTCTCCGGTGACGCCGGAGGAGAGGTCCGAGAGCAGATAGAGCGCCGAGCCGCCCACCTGGTCCAGCGTCACGTTGCGCCGCAGCGGAGAGTTGTATTCGTTCCACTTGAGAATGTAGCGGAAGTCGCCGATTCCCGAAGCCGCCAGCGTCTTGATCGGACCGGCGGACAATGCGTTGACCCGGATGCCCTCGGCGCCGAGATCGGCAGCCAGATAGCGCACGCTCGCCTCCAGGGCGGCCTTGGCCACGCCCATGACGTTGTAGTGCGGCATCACGCGCTCTGCCCCGTAGTAGGTGAGGGTGAGCAGGCTGCCGCCTTCGCGCATCATCGGCACGGCGCGCTGCGCCACCGCCGTGAAGGAGTAGCAGGAGATGTCCAGGCAACGCACGAAGTTGTCCCGCGTGGTGGCGAGGTAGCGCCCCTTTAACTGGTCCTTGTCGGCATAGGCGATGGCATGGACCACGAAATCGAGGCCGTCCCAGGATTTGCCCAGCGATTCGAAGACCGCATCGATGGAGTCTTCGTCGGTCACGTCGCAGGGGAGGACGAGGTCGCTGTCGACCGACTCGGCCAGCGGACGCACGCGCTTGGCCAGCGCTTCCCCCTGATAGGTGAAGGCCAGTTGCGCTCCTTGCTCATGCAGGGACTTGGCGATGCCCCAGGCGATCGAACGGTCGTTCGCCACCCCCATGATCAAGCCACGTTTGCCGGACATCAGCAGGGAAGATTCACTCATCAGGTTACTCGCTCGAAGGCGGCCGGCAACGCGGCACAAACTGTCAAAGGGCGCGGCAGTCTACACCAAGCACCCGGACGGTCAAAGACAGGGACTTTGCTGCATAGGTGCGTTGGAAGGCCACGATAACGTCAGGGTTTCGCTTCGGTTGTGGTCCCGGTCTCCGCCATCGAAGGCCCGGCGGAAACTCCGGCGTAACCGAAGAAGGGGTCGAGATTCTCCGTGAGGTAGCGCTCCACAGCCTCGATCTCTTCCGGCTCGAAGTAGTCGCGCCAGCCGCCGACCTTGGCCCGGCGCACCTTGTAGGCGTTCGGGTTGCTGGTGTCCTTGGTGGTCATGCGGCTGCCGGAGAGCCAGAAGGTGCGCTGGCTTTCCATCTTGCGCATGTTCTCGACTGAGGCGAAGTCCACCGCTTCCTGGATTTCCTCCGCTGTTGCCGGCGTGCCGATGAACTCCATGACACGGCCCAGCGCCTCGCCCGGATCGGCGCGCATGTCCTCATAGCGCACCAGAAGCAGCGCTTGCAGCTTGGGGGCTTCGTGGGCCCAAAGGTTCATGAAGTCGACGATCTTCGGCAGGCCGGCATCATTCTGCATGACAAAATCGTAAATCGAGATGTCGGCGTTCTCGTCCGGATAGTCGTTGATCTTCTTTTTTCGGCTGCGCATCCGGTACTTCCACTGGAAGTACTGCGACACGGCGGTGTCGGCCGGGTGGCGCGCCAGGAGCACCACGGGCGTGTCGCGATAGTCGGATTTGTCGGCGTCGTGGCCGGTGTAGTCCTTCAGGTAGTTGTCGTGGCTGTAGTGAACCTTGGGCACTGCCGCGTTGCGCCGGTGCATGTTGTCGTACTGCAGCAGCATCTGGTCGGGCAGGCCGTGGCGCAATTGATAGAGCCGCGACATCATCACCCGAAGCCAGGTGCGCCCGCTCTTGCCGAAGGACACGACCACAACATCGCAACCGCGCAGCTTCTGCCACTCGAAGCGGCCGCGAATGCGCCGCTCCAGCGCGATGCGCCGCTCCGGAGGGAGAAAGAAGCAGCAGAGCAGGGACGCTTCGCGAATGATGGTTTCGATGACCGAGCGCATGGACAGTCCAAAGTCGGGAAAGGTGGGGAGCAATAGCAAGCGCGCCGCCCACTGACAACGCCAGGCGGGGTGCGGCCCACGGCGGCGCTGGCTTCAGTCTTCGCTTTCGCTCAGAACCTCGGCCAGCAGGGCATCGTCGACATTGCCGCCGGACAGGGTAATGGCCACCACCTTGCCCTTGGCATCGAAGCGCCCGGAGAGCAGGGCGGCGAGACAGACAGCGCCGCCCGGCTCTACCACCAGCTTGAGCCGCCGGGCGGCAAAGGCCATGGCCTGGCGGACGGCTGTGTCGCTCACGGCCACGCCACCCGCGGCGCACGTCTGATTGATGGCGAAGGTGAGTTCGCCGGGGGTGGGTGCCAGCAGGGCGTCGCAGATCGAGTGGGCCCCGGCCCTGTTTTCCTGACGCGCACCGGCAGCCAGGGAGCGCGCGGTGTCGTCGAAGCCCTCCGGCTCGACGGTGTAGACCGCGGTCTCGGGAGAAAGGGCTTTGGCCGCGAGCGCGATCCCGGCGGTCAGGCCGCCGCCGCCGCAACAGGCGAGGATGGCGTCAGGCGTGAGCGAAAGTTCGCGGGCCTGCTGCACGATCTCCAGGCCGACCGTGCCCTGCCCGGCGATCACATAGCGGTCGTCGTAGGGGCGCACCAGCGTGGCGCCGGTGGTGGCCTGGACCTCGGCTGCGACCTCTTCGCGCACGTCGCGATAGCGATCGTAGGTCAGCACCGTGGCACCCAGGGCGCGCGTGTTCGCCAGCTTTATCGCCGGCGCATCGGCCGGCATCACGATGGTGGCCGGCAGGCCCAACCGTGCGGCGGCCGATGCCACGCCCTGGGCGTGATTGCCGGAGGAGTAGGCCACGACACCCTTGGAGCGCTCGCCCGCGGGTATGCGGCTGATCCGGTTGAAGGCACCACGGAACTTGAAGGAGCCGGTGCGCTGCAGCACCTCGGGCTTGATGAGAATGCGCCCCCCGGTGCGGCGGTTCAGTTCATCGCACTCGAGCAGGGGGGTGAGAACCGCCTGGCCACGAAGTCTTTCTGCTGCCGCCTCCACGTCCTCGAACCGAGGCAACTCTTCTCCCGTCATCCACCAATGCTCCTGAATTCGTTGTGCCTGTCGCGACTGCGCTCAGGGGCTTCCCAGCAGCGCGCGGATTTCGTCAAGCGTGGCAATGATACGGTCAGGCCTGGCATCCAGCCGCTCCGGCGGCGCCGCAGCCCGGTTCAGCCAGGCCACCCGGAAGCCAAAAGCCGATGCCCCGGCGGCGTCCCAGCCATTGGCGGAGACGAACAGGATGGCCTCCGCCGGTGTCTCCAACCGTTCCACGGCCAGGCGATAGACCCGCGGATCGGGCTTGTAGACTCCCAGCGCGTCGACCGAGAGCACCTGATCGAGCAGCGGCGTCAGTCCGGCGGCTTCCACGGCAGCGTCCAGCATCGCAGGGCTGCCGTTGGACAGGATGGCGGTCGTTACCCCTCGGTCCCGCAGGGCACGAAGGCATTCCGTGGCATCGCCGTAGGCATCGAGCCGGCGTAGAGCGCCAGCAGCCGCGCGCGCCGTTGCGGGTCGGCGAGACCTTCGCTGTCGAGAGCGTAGTCCAGGGCATCGGCCGTGATCTGCTCGAAGTCGACGTAGCGGCCCATGAGGCTGCGCAGCCAGGTGTACTCGAGCTGCTTCTGGCGCCAGACAGCAGAGAGGCGGCCCAGGTCCATCCCTTGTGCCTCGGACTCCCGCTTCGCCGCGGCATGGACATCAAGCAGCGTGCCGTAGGCATCGAAAACGCATGCACGGATGCCAGTGAGCGGGGTCATGACGGTCAGTTCTCGAGGCTGCTTTCAGCCGGTTCGGGTTCGATCTTGTGCAATGCCACCGGCGTAGGCCGGGGCAGGGCGACGAAAGGGTTGTCGTCGGGTCGCAGACGGCGCTGGTACACCGTGTAGGATTCCAGCACGCGCTGAACGTAATTGCGTGTCTCGGAGAAGGGGATCTGTTCCATCCAGTCGATGGGATCGACGCCTGGGTGGCGCGGATCGCCGAACTCCACGATCCACTGATCGGCGCGGCCAGGGCCGGCGTTGTAGGCGGCCAGGGCCAGCGGCAGGAAGCCAGCGTAGCGGTCCAACATGCGCTCCAAATAGTCGCGCCCCAGGCGGATGTTGTACTGCGGGTCGGTGGTCAGGCGATCGAAGCTGTAGTTGACGCCGATGCGCCGGGCCACCTGTTCGGCCGTACCGGGCATGAGTTGCATCAACCCCCGGGCGCCGGCCGGGCTTACCGCGCGGCGGTCGAAGGCGCTTTCCTGGCGCATCAGGCCGAGCAGCAGCGGCCCATCGGGATCACCGCTGAGATCGACCGGTGGCGGCGGATAGAGCAGACCGGAAAGCTGGTGCCCGTCCGTCAAGGCCATGCGCCCAGTGCGGACTGCCTGCTCGGGATAGCCCAGGTCGAGCGCCAGGCGGCCGGCCAGGTAATAGTCCTCTGGTGAGGTCGCATTGGAGCGCAGGGCCAGGAAGAAGAAGGGCAGGAGGTCCTGTCGGTTGAGCGCCGCAAGAGCGCGGGTGACGCGGGTCAGATCCGCCTGTTCGAAAGCCTGGCGCTCGTTTTCGATGATCTGGACCACAGCATCCAGGCTGCCAACGGGCAGGGCGCCCAGGTGTAGGCTGGCCATCTGGCCATAGAAGACCGTGTCGTACTGGGCCGCCACCCGGTACCACTGCGTGGCCCAATCCTCGCGCCCCATGGCCTTGGCTGCTTCGCCGGCCCAGTAGGCGCCGCGGCCCAGTGAGATGGGCATCGAAACATTGTGATAGAGGCGGTCGAAGTGGCGGTAGGCCTGTTCGGGGTCGTTGAGGAAGCGCAGCGCGATCCAGCCAGCCAGGAACTCGCCTTCTGCCATGGTGAGGCCGGATTCGGCGCCATGGCTGCTGGCTATGCGGTAGGCTGTGGCAGCCTGACCCTGACGCAGGGCGCGCCGCGCCGCCCAATGCTTGACCCGCCACCAGTGGTCGGCGGTGATCTCGGACACTGATGGCGCGGGGTCGAGCAGATCCAGGGCACCGTCGGAGGCGTTGCTGCGCAGGCGCCAGCGCGCCCGCTCGTACGTCAGGCCCGGATCGTTGCGCAGGCCATCGGGCAGGGCCTCTATGGCGGCGTCGACACCACCTTGCATGGTGGCCAGGCGCAGTCGGGCTTCGGCCAACTGGGCCTGTTCAGATCCAAGCCGCTGCGCCAGTGCCACGGCCGAGCGGTCGTTGTTCTGCAGCAGGCGCTCGACGCGCGCCGCAATATCCACTTCCGTGAATGCTGCAGGAAACTCGGCCAGAAGCGCGCTTTCGGTCGAAGGAGAGAGCGAGAGGTTGTGCCAGGCGTTTCGGGCGACGTCCTGGGCTTCATCGCGCAGGCCAAGCCCCGCAAGGGCTCGGGCGAAACGCAGGGCCGCATCGCCGGTCTTGGGCGGGTACTGGCGGAACCAGTCGACGGTTTCTTGCGCGCCAAGCCAGTCGGGCAGGGCAGCCTCGGCGTAGCGGGCAAGGGTGTTGGCGCTAGGCCAATGACCGTGCGTTTCCAGGAAGTCGGCCAGTTCGCCGAAGCCGACACGCGTTCCTTCGCGCATCAGGCGACGCCATTGCACGAGGTCGCGCAGGGCCGGGTCGCTCAGGTCCTGGGACAGCGCCACGGCTTCGTCGTAGCGGTCCTCGTCGATCAGGTCCATCAACCGGTCGAGGCGCTGCAGTTCCGCCCCGTCCTGCGCGTGGGCGGAGGCGCCGCCCATCTGCGCCGGCCCGGCGAAGAGGGCCAAGAAGAAAACCGCGGTGGTAACGGCCATTCGTAACACGCTGCCAACTCCTGCTTGAACCGGATATAGCCCCCAGCTTTCCATTGATTACCACGCCCGTGCGGCAGCCCCAAGCGAATGCGATCTGTGATGCGTTTCGGGCTGCTTGTTCCCACGGAGGGCGAACGCTATCTTGCGCCACTTCGCCCGGAGAGCAGCCGCTTTCCGGAAAGAAAAATGTTCTGCAGCAATGCGAGGCTAGGATTCCATGACTGGGCCGCTTTTTACGGGCTCCCTGACCGCCTTGATCACTCCCTTCGTCGATAATCGCGTGGACGAGCAGGGTTTTCGCGATTTCGTCAAATGGCAGATCGACGAAGGCACCGATGCCCTGGTTCCGGTCGGTACGACGGGTGAGTCGCCGACTCTCACCCATGATGAACACAAGCGCGTGGTCGAGCTCTGCATCGAGGCCGCCGCAGGGCGGGCACCGGTAATCGCGGGCGCCGGCTCGAACTCCACCGCCGAAGCCATCGACTTCATGCAGCATGCGGAGAAGGCCGGCGCGGACGCCGGGCTGGTGGTGACGCCCTACTACAACAAGCCGAACCAGGAAGGGCTCTACCAGCACTTCAAGGCGATCCACGATGCCAGCAGCCTGCCGATCCTGATCTACAACATTCCCGGCCGCTCCATCGTCGACATGAGCGTGGAAACCATGGCCCGGCTGGCCGAACTACCGCACATTGTCGGTGTGAAGGATGCGACCGCCGATCTGGTGCGCCCCGCGCTCACCCGGGCGGCCATCGGCAAGGACTTCTGCCAGCTCTCCGGCGAGGACGCAACCATTCTGCCCTACATGGCGCAGGGCGGGCATGGCTGCATTTCCGTGACCGCCAACGTGGCTCCGCGGCTCTGTGCGCAGTTCCACACGGCCTGGAAGCGCGGCGACATCGCGGCAGCCCAGGAGATCAACGATCGTTTGATGCCGCTGCACACCACGCTGTTCATCGAGCCCAGCCCGCAGCCGGTCAAGTATGCGCTGTCCCTGCTGGGGCACTGCCGCAACGAACTGCGGCTGCCGCTGGTGCAGGTGACGCCGGAGACCCAGAAGCGGGTGCGCGACGCGATGATTCACGCCGGGCTGCTCAACTAGCCGCCCGGGACAGCAACACAAGACTGAAGAGGACCGGAGCCGTGGCGGAGGGGCGAAAGGTCGTCGCCCAGAATCGCCGGGCGACGCACGACTACTTCATCGAGGAGCGGCTGGAGGCCGGCCTTGCCCTGATGGGCTCGGAGGTGAAATCCCTGCGAGCGGGCAAGGCCTCTCTGGGCGAATCCTATGCGGCGGAGCAGAAGGGCGAGCTCTATCTGCTCAACGCGCACATCTCCGAGTACGCGCCGGCCAATCGCTTCGGGCATGAACCCAAGCGGGCGCGCAAGCTGTTGGTGCATCGCCGCGAGCGCGAACGCCTGCTGGGGCTGGTGCGCCGGGACGGCTACACGCTGGTGCCGCTTGCGATCTACTTCAATGATCGCGGCATGGCGAAACTGGAACTCGGTCTGGCCAAGGGCAAGCGCAAGGCGGATCGTCGCGAAGACATCAAGAAGCGCGATTGGCAGCGCCAGAAGGCCCGCCTGCTGCGCGACCGCGGCTAAAATTTGAATCCAGTCTTGCTGGCCTCGGGTCAGCCTCAGCGGTCACCCGGTACGGCGTCCAGTTCTGCGCGCAAGCGCGCCACCACCGTTTGAAACATCTCCGGCGTCAGGCGGCGCGTGTTCACGTTATAGCGTGAGCAGTGGTAGCTGTCGGCCAACAGCAGGCCGTTCGGCAGTCGATGGAGCGCGCCATGGGCGAAGGCATAGGCATTGCGCCGCAGGCCAAGGGTCGCCAGCAGCTGGTCATGGGCGATGCGGCCAAGCGCCAGCACGATGCGAAGCTGCTTCAGGCAGGCCAGTTCCGCTTCGAAGAAGGGGCGGCAGGCCTTGATCTCTGCGGTGGTCGGCTTGTTCTCGGGCGGCACGCAGCGCACGGCGTTGCTGATGCGGCAATCCTTGAGCTGCAGGCCGTCATCGGGACGGCGCGCGTAGTCACCGCTGGCGAAGCCTTCAGACACCAGCGTCGGGTAGAGCAGGTCGCCGGCGTAGTCCCCGGTGAAGGGACGGCCGGTCTGATTGGCGCCGTGCAGACCCGGAGCCAGCCCGAGGACGAGCAGACGCGCATCCTCGGGGCCGAAGGAGGTCACCGGTGCATTGTGGTAGCTCGGAAAGCGCACCCTGTTGTCCGCGCGAAAGCCCGCAAGGCGCGGGCAGCGTGGACAGTCGTGCGGGGGCGCGGTGAACGTCATGGTCAACTATGCCTGCTCATGCACCGGTCGAGACAGGCTTAGTCCTGGCGCTCTTCATCGAGCTCCGGGCCGTCATCCTCTTCCACGAGTGGGCGCTGCGAACGGCGACCCTCGCCATTCTGGCGCTGGATGTGCTCACGGAGCTGGACGAGGTCGACGAAGTTGTCGGCCTGGCGGCGCAGATCGTCGGAGACCATGGGCGGCTGGGCCTTGATCGAGGAGATGACCGTGACGCGCACGCCGCGACGCTGTACCGCTTCGATGAGGCGGCGGAAGTCACCGTCGCCGGAGAAGAGGACCACATGGTCGACGCGGTTGGCCAGTTCCATCATGTCGATGGCCAGCTCGATATCCATATTGCCCTTGATGCGGCGGCGGCCGGTGCCGTCGGTGAACTCCTTGACTGGCTTGGTGACCAGTGAATAGCCATTGTAGTCCAGCCAGTCGATCAACGGTCGGAGCGGTGAGTACTCCTGTTCGTCCAGCATGGCTGTGTAGTAAAAGGCGCGCAGAAGACGGGCCTGACTAGCAAAAAGGTCATAAAGCCTCTTATAATCGATGTCGAAATTGAGGCTTTTTGCAGTCGAATGGAGATTGGCGCCGTCGATGAAGAGAGCGACGCGCTCTTCAGGGTAGAAATTCATGAGATAGGGATCCTTGTCGGCAGAATGCTGTTGAAGTGTCGCATCAGGAATGAAATGCGCGGGCCATCGCGGTTAAAAAGAGGACGCAGCGGCCGAGTGCCCGCAAATTGGCATGGCCGTGCTGTGCGTGCAATGCCGTGGTTATACATCAGTTGAGCGATACTTTGGTTTATGGACCATAATGAAGGTTTGGGATCGGTGATCCTGATAGCTATAGGCTCCAACCTACCGCATCCCGAGCATGGCCAACCACGCGCGGTCTGCGAGGCCGCCTTGCTTCGGCTGGCGGAACTGGGCGTGCCCTTGCTGCGCCGTTCGCGCTGGTTTGGCAGCGCGCCGGTCCCGCGCTCCGACCAGCCCTGGTTCGTCAACGGCGTGGCGGCAGTCGAGCCGGAGCCGGCCCTTGCGCCTGCAGATCTGCTGGCCGTGCTCCATCAAGTCGAGGCGGAGTTCGGGCGCGAGCGGCGGTTGCGTAATGAGGCGCGCATTCTCGATCTCGACCTGATCGACTACCGGGGGATGGTCTCGCCGCCCGATTCGGATCTGCGCCTGCCGCATCCGAGATTGCAGGAACGCGCCTTCGTGGTGTTGCCCCTGCAGGATGTATCGCCCAATTGGCGGCATCCGGTCAGCGGCGAAGCGATTGCCGATATCGCCGCCCGCCTTCCCGAGGAGCAGCAGACCCAACCGCTGGAATAGGGGCCGCTGGAATAGGGCTCAGCCGTTCACCACGGTGCCGCCGTTCGGGTGCAGCACCTGGCCGGTCATGTAGGATGCGTCCTCACTGGCCAGGAAGACGTAGCAGGGCGCGACCTCGTTCGGCTGCCCGACCCGACCCATCGGCGCGCTTTCCCCATGTTCCGAGACCTTCTCTTCGTCGAAACTTGCCGGGATCAAGGGTGTCCAGATCGGTCCCGGCGCCACTGCGTTCACCCGGATGCCTCGTTCGATCAGCGCCTGTGAGAGCGACCTGGTGAGGGAGACGATGGCACCGCGCGTGACGGCATAGTCGATGAGCAGGGGATGCCCCTTGTAGGCCGTGATGGAGGTGGTGTTAATGATGCAGGCCCCGCGCCCCAGATGCGGCAAGGCTGCCTTGGTCAGGTAGAAGTAGCCGAAGACATTCGTGCCGAAGACCCGCTCCAACTCTTCGGCGGTGATCTCCTCGAAACGGCGGCGGACGTGCTGCTCTGCGGCGTTGTTGACCAGGATGTCGAGCCGGCCGAAATGGGCCAGGGTTTCCTCCACCACCTCCTGGCATGAGAGTTCTGAGCCGATGTCCCGCTTTATCGCCAGTCCCTCGGTGCCTTCTTCGCGCAGCAGGTCCAGGGTATCCTGCGCATCATCGTCTTCCTCGAGATAGACGAAGGCGATTCTGGCGCCTTCCCGGGCCATGGCCAGGGCAACAGCGCGGCCGATGCCGCTGTCCCCGCCCGAGATCAAGGCGACCCGCCCATCCAGCTTCGCCGCCCCGGGATAGCGGGGGTGGAAGTCGGGCGCCGGGACCATTTCCCGTTCCTCTCCGGGCTGGCTCTCCTGCTCCTGTGGCGGAGGGGTCTCAATGTGCGACATGGCGGTCTCCTCACTTGGTGGTAGCCCACTGTCGCGAAATCGCTGTCGCAGCCCTGGGGTTCCCTGGGTCACAGGCCGGAAGGATTGCTGCTAGCTATTATAATTCGAGACCAATCCGCTGCAGCTTTTGCGCGGTCAGTGACTGGCGCAGGTCCGCATAGCTTTTCCAGGGATCGGAGGATTTCACTCGTTCGACAGCCTCGGAAAAGCCGAAACCGTTGGCCCGGGGCAGTTCTGACAGCTCGCTCCAGGTGACGGGCAGGGCGACAGGCGCTCCTTCGCGGGCACGCGGCGAGTAGGGGGCAATGGCCGTGGCACCGCGACGGTTGCGAAAGTGGTCGATGAAGATCCGGTCCTTGCGCTTGGCCTTAGACATGGTTGCCACGAAGCGCTTCGGGTCGAGTTCCGCCATCTTCTCGGCAAAGGCCTTGGCGAAGGCCGACGTTGTGGCCCAGGTGTGGCGTCGCACCACGGGGACGACCAGATGAACCCCCTTGCCCCCGGTGATCAGCGGAAAGGATACAAGGCCGGCTTCTTCCAGGATGTCCGCCAGATCGCGCGCGGCCCGGCGAACCGCCGTGAAGGGCACGGCCTCGTCGGGGTCGAGATCGAAGACGATGCGGTCCGGCTTCTCGATGGCGTCCTTGCGGCTGCCCCAGACATGCAGTTCCAGCACGCCGATCTGGGCACAGGACGCCAGTGCTGCCTCGCTCTCCACCAGGACATAGGGGCGCTCGGCGCCGTTCTTCTCGGCGATGGAGATGCTTCCGAAGGCCTCGGGAAAGCCCTCGCCGGCGTGCTTCTGGAAGAAGCAGCTCTTGGCCCGGCCCTGGGGGCAACGCACCAGGCTCACCGGTCGGCCGGCCAATTGCGGCAGCAGGCGCGGGGCGACCGCGACCAGATAGTCGGCCAGATCGCGTTTCGTCGTGCCCATTGTGGGGAAGAGCACCCGCTCCGGGTTTGTCAGCGTCACCCCTGCCGGCTTGTCGCTCTTGCTTTTGCCTTGCGCGGTTTTGCGACCTTCCATGACGACACTCCTTGCCGGTTTGTCTTCGCGCAGTCCGAGGAAAACGCCGTGGCGAAGGTTTCCGTCGTGGGTCATCTCGCTATAGGCGACCTCTGCTACGAGGTTGGGCCGACACCAGTGGGCCGAGCGCGCAATCGCCCCCGGGACTGCCTCGAAAGGCGAGGTTTTTCGTTCGCGCTTGCGCAGCACAGCGCCGAGGCGCTCCAGTGTCTGCTCATCGAACCCGGTGCCGACCCTGCCGGCGTAGCATAGCCGCTGGCCCTCCCAGGCGCCCAGCAGCAGGGAGGCAAAGGGCCGCTTGCGGGCCGAGGGCGACCAGCCTCCGATCACCAGTTCCTGACGGCGGACACACTTCACCTTGCGCCAGTCTCGGTTGCGCGCCGAGCGGTAGGAGGACTGCGCCCGCTTCGAGATGATGCCTTCCAGGCCGAGGCGGCAGGCCTGCCTGGCCACACGGTCGCCGCGGCCGCGCTCGTGGTCGCTGTAGCGCAGGGCATCGCGCCGTCGGCCGAGCAGCGTCCGCAGCGCCTCCTTGCGTTCCAGCAGCGGTCGCGAACGCAGGTCCACGGTGTCTTGGTGCAGCAGGTCGAAGAGGTAGTAGACGAGATCGCCGGTTCCTTGCTGCAGAGCCCGTTGCAGGGCGCCGAAGTCTGAGCGACCGCCGGTACCTGCCACCACCACCTCGCCGTCGAGCAGCACGGGCGGCCAATCACGCGCCTTCAGCGCCTCGGCGATCGATCCAAAGCGGTCGGTCCAGTCCCGGCCCGAACGGGTATAGAGCCGCACCTTGTCTCCTGAGACTGCGGCGAGCAGACGGTAGCCGTCGTACTTGATCTCGTGCATCCAGTCCTCCCCCTCCGGCGCCGCATCGACCAGCGTCGCGAGTTGAGGAGCGATAAAGGCGGGCGGTTCGGCCGCACGGGAGCTCTTTGGCCGGCTCCGGCGTTTTACAGCCCGGTCGCCGGCGGTGGGAGCGGCCTGTGCGATGGCGTCCATGTCGCGGCTACTGGTGACGCTGGTGCCAAAGGCTTCGGCTTTCCAGTCGGCATCGACCGCCTCGTCCTTCTGCTTGATCAGCAGCCAGTTCTCTCGCTTTTCGGCTTTGCGGCCGCGCAGGCGCACCAGGGCAAAGCGGCCACGCAGTCGCTCGCCCGCCAGTTCGAACTCAAGCTTGCCGCGCTTCAAGCCCTCCTCGAAATCCGCGAGTGGCTCGTAGGAGCCGTGATCCCAGAGCATCACGGTGCCGCCGCCGTATTCGCCTCGGGGGATCGTGCCCTCGAACTCGGCATAGTCGAGCGGGTGGTCTTCCGTGCGCACGGCCAGCCGCTTTTCCGAGGGATCGAGGCTGGGGCCGCGGGGCACGGCCCAGCTCAAAAGCACGCCCGCGTGCGCGAGCCGGAAGTCGTAGTGCAGGCGCCGCGCCGCGTGCTTCTGCACGACGAAAGAACCCGCCGCCTTGCGCCTGCGGCCTCCAGAGGGTTTGCCCGAGGGTTCTGCTGTACGCGCGAAGTCGCGCAGCGTGCGGTAGCGTTCCAGCCGCGCCTGTGCCATTAAGCCGCCTTGCCAGACCGCTTGCGGCTGCTGCTGCTCTTGGATCGCCCAGACGCACTGCTCTTGCTGCTGCGCTTGGCCGTGCCGCCCTTCTTGTCTCCAAGGCTCTTCTTCAGGGCCTGCATCAGGTCGACCACCTCGCCGCCCTGGTCAGACGTGGTCTCCTCGCTCTCGAGCGATACCGCTTCGCGGCCCTTTATCTTCGCCTTCACCAGTTTTTCCAGCGCACTGCTGTAGCGGTCGGTGAAGCTCTTTGGCTCGAAGGGGCCGGCCTGGCGCTCAATCAGTTCCTCGGCCAGGGCGACCAGATTCTTGTCGCTCTTGGTGTCGGCAATGGATTCGAAGTAGGTGTCGCTGTGCCGCAGCTCCTCGTCGAAGCGCAGGGTCTCCAGCAGCATACCCTTGCTGCAGGGTTCCAGTGCGGCGATGTACTCCCGCCCGCGCACGACGATCTGCCCCAGACCCACCTTGCGGCTGCGGCGCAGGGCGTCGCGCACCACGCGGAAAGCGTCCTCCGCCAACTCGCCGTCCGGGACAACGAAGTAGGGCCGGTCGAAGTAGATCGCATCGATCTCGCAGCGGTCGACGAACTGAACGAGCTCGAGGGTCTTCTTGGCATCCAGTTTGATGTCGTCGACCTCCTCGTCCGAGAGCAGGACGTAGCGGCCCTTCTCGTACTCGTAGCCGCGCAGGATTTCGTCCTTGTCCACCGGCCCGATGCCCGGAACCACCTTTTCGTAGCGGATACGCTTGCGCGAGGGCTCGTGGACCTGATGGAACGCCAGCTTCGCGCGGGACTGGGTGGCGGCGTAGAGCTTCACCGGCAGCGATACTAGGGACAGCCGAATCTGCCCCGTCCAGACGGCGTTTCCCAAGGATGCCATCGATACCTCCCGGCCCAGGATCAAGAGTGACGTTGCTGGTTTCCACAACGTCCGGCTTGCACCTCGGGTTCCGGTTCGCGTTGCCTCAGTGCGCGGTGGCCCAGCTCTCGCCGACGCCGGCGTCGGCCACCAGCGGGACCGAGAGGGTGACCACGGGGGCGCAGGCGTTTTCCATCACCGCCTTCACCAGCGCCTTGGTCTCCTCCAGCTCGGCTTCCTTCACCTCGAAGAGCAGTTCGTCGTGCACCTGCAGCAGCAGCTTCGCCGAGAGGCCGGCGCGGGTGAGGGCAGGGGGCACATGGATCATTGCGCGCTTGATGATGTCGGCGGCCGTGCCCTGGATCGGCGCGTTGATGGCCGCACGCTCACCGAAGGCGCGCCGGGCCGGGTTCTTTTCCTTCAAGGCCGGCACATGCACCTTGCGCCCGAAGAGCGTTTCCACCCACCCCTGCTCCCGGCCGAGCGCCTTCATGCTGTCCATGTAGTCGCGGATGCCGGGGAACTGCTCGAAGTAGGCCTGGATGTAGCTGCGTGCCTCGCCCTGGGTGATGCCCAGGTTCTGCGCCAGGCCAAAAGGAGAGATGCCGTAGATGATGCCGAAGTTAATCGCCTTGGCCCGCCGGCGGGTTGCCGGGTCCATTTCGGCCAGCGGCACGCCGAAGACCTGGCTGGCGGTTATGGCGTGAATGTCCTGGCCCTGCTCGAAGGCTTCGCGCAGTGCGGCCACATCGGCGATATGCGCGGTCAGGCGCAGTTCGATCTGGCTGTAGTCGACCGATAGAAGCTGGCAGCCCGGCTCCGCCACGAAGGCCTCACGGATCTTGCGCCCTTCCTCAGTGCGGATGGGAATGTTCTGGAGGTTGGGATCGTTGGAGGACAGGCGGCCGGTGGAGGCCACGGCCTGGCTGAAGGTGGTGTGGACCCGCCCGGTCTCGGCGTTGATCTGCTGCTGCAGGGCGTCGGTGTAGGTTGACTTCAGCTTGGTCAACTGGCGCCAGTCCAGCACCCGCCGTGGCAAGTCGTGCCCCTGCGCAGCCAACATTTCCAGGATGTCGGCCCCGGTGGAGTAGGCGCCAGACTTGCCCTTCCGGCCGCCGCCGTCGAGGCCCATCTCGTCGAACAGCACCTCGCCAAGCTGCTTGGGGCTGCCGATGGTGAAGTTGCGCCCGGCCAGTTGGTGGATTTCCTTTTCCAGCGCATCGATGCGCTGGGCGAAATCGTTGGAGAGGCGGCGCAGGTGCTCGCGGTCCACCTTGATGCCGGTGCGCTCCATCTCCAGAAGTACGGGCACCAGGGGGCGTTCCAGCGTTTCGTAGACCGTGGTGACCCGGGCCTGGGTCAGGCGCGGCTTCAGCGCGCGCCAGAGCCGCAGGGTGACGTCGGCGTCCTCCGCCGCGTAGTCGAGGGCCTTGTCCAGCGGCACGCGGTCGAAGGTGACCTGATTGCGGCCGCTTCCGGCCACCTCCTTGTAGGGAATCGGCGTGTGGCCGAGATGCAGCTTGGAAAGCTCGTCCATGCCGTGGCCGTGTACGCCGCCCTCGAGCACGTAGGAGAGCAGCATGGTGTCGTCGATGGGCGTGACGGCGACGCCATAGCGGGCGAGCACGCGCATGTCGTACTTGAGGTTCTGCCCGACCTTGAGCACGGCATCGTCACTCAGCAACGGCGCCAGCTTTTCCAGGACCGCATCGCGCGGGAGCTGCTTTGGCGCATCCGAGCCGTCGAAATCCAGATTGCCGTCGCCACCCACGGGGGAGCGATGCCCCACCGGGATGTAGCAGCCCTGACCCTCCGTGACCGAAAGGCTGATGCCGACCAGTTCGGCCTGCTGCGGGTCCAAGGAGGTGGTTTCCGTGTCGATGGCGACCACACCGGCTTCGTTGGCGGCGGCGATCCAGGTATCCAGTGCCGGCCAGTCCTGGATGAGCTCGTAGTCGGCCCCGCTGCCCGGCTCCGGGGGCGAAGCCTTCGACTCCGCTCCGGCTTTGATGCCAAGCTGATCGCCCAATCGGGCCAAGGTCGAGCGGAACTCGTATGCTTCGAGAAAGCGACGCAGCTTGTCCGGGTCCGGGTCGGGCTTGATCCAGGAATCGAGCCCGTTCGGCAGCGGCACCTGCGCGTCAAGGGCGACGAGCTGGCGCGAGATGCGGGCTTGATCGGCGAATTCCTGCAGTCTTTCGCGGCGCTTGGGCTGCTTGATCTCGCTGGCCCGCGCCAGAAGCGTGTCCAGGTCACCGTAGGTGCGAATCAGCTCCGCTGCGGTCTTCACACCGATGCCGGGCACGCCCGGCACATTGTCCACCGAGTCACCGGCCAGGGCCTGAACGTCCACCACCTTCTCGGGCGGGACGCCGAACTTCTCCTCCACCTGCTCGGTCTGGATCGGCGTGTTGCGGATGGGGTCGAGCATGTCGATCCCATCGCCTACGAGCTGCATCAGGTCCTTGTCCGAGGAGACGATGGTGACCTGCACGCCGGCTGCACGCGCCTGGCGCGCGAGCGTGGCGATGATGTCGTCGGCCTCGTAGTTTTCCAGCTCGATGATCGGCAGACCGCAAGCCTCGGCCGCCTCGCGCACGATGGCAAACTGTGGAATCAGGTCCTCGGGCGGATCGGGCCGGTTGGCCTTGTAGTCGGCATAGATGTCATTGCGGAAGGTGCGCTTGCCTGCATCAAACACGACGACCAGCCCGCCGGCCTCGTTGTCGCGCAGGAACTTCAGCAGCATGTTCGTGAAGCCGAAGACTGCCGAAACCGGCACGCCTTGGCTTGTGGTCATCGGCGTCTTCAGCGCGAAATAGGCGCGGAAGATGTAGCCGGATCCGTCAATGACGAAGAGGTGGTCATAAGGGGGCTTGGCGTCGCTCATGGCCGCGAGCATGCCGCGGCGCCCGCGCCCTGTCGAGCCGCTTGCGCCGCCTTGATCAGCACCATCAGTGCGCGCCGGCTTCAGCGCCTTCCTTGAGAACGAAATGCCGGCTGCAGTAAGGGCAGACGATCTCGCCGCGCCCTTCCATGTTCAGCCAGACCCGGGGATGGCCGAGCGCACCGGTCCCACCGTCACAGGCGACCACTTCCGACTCCACCTCGATGCGTTCTTCCGACATCATCCAACCCCTCCAACGACTTGCAGTTCCGCACCGATCATAGTGGGCCTCGCTCCGCTGGCAACGGCAGCGATCGCTGCCTTGCACCCCGGCGGCGGGTGACTTAAGTCATCAAGCCATGCAACTGCAAGACCAGAAAATCGCCGCCACTGCCCAGCTTCCTCGGGATGCCGTGTCCGTTTCGGGCCTGAGGAAGGTCTACAAGGGCAGCGGTCGCAGCCCGGAAAAGGTCGCGCTGCACGACATCGATCTCACGGTGCCGCGCGGCTCGCTCTTTGCACTGCTCGGCCCTAATGGTGCGGGAAAGTCGACACTGATCAACATTCTCGCGGGTCTGGTGCGCAAGACCAGCGGTCAGGCAGCGATCTGGGGCTACGACATCGACCGGGACACGCGCATGTCTCGGGCCGCCATCGGCGTGGTGCCGCAGGAACTCAACATCGACCCCTTCTTCACGCCCCACGAACTTCTGGAACTGCAGGCCGGCCTCTACGGCGTGCCGAAGCGCGAACGGCGCACCAATGAGATCCTCGAAAGCCTGGGGCTGCTGGACAAGGCAGACGCTTACACCCGAACCCTTTCCGGTGGTATGCGCCGGCGTCTCATGGTGGCCAAGGCCATGGTGCACGCCCCGCCCATTCTGGTGCTCGATGAGCCGACCGCCGGGGTGGATATCGAACTGCGTCAGCAGCTCTGGTCTCAGGTGCGTGCCCTCAACGCCGCCGGCACGACCGTGCTGCTGACCACGCACTATCTCGAAGAGGCCGAGGAGCTCTGCGATACCATCGCCATCATCAACCACGGTCGGGTGATCGCCTGCGAGCCGAAGGAGCAGCTTCTGCAGCGGCTCGATAACAAGGAGTTGCAGGTGACGGTGGAAGGGGAGCTGCGCGTAACGCCGCCCGAGCTGCAAGCCTTTGCTCCAGAGCTCGCCGCCGCGAACCGCCTGATTTTCCGCTACAAGGCAAGCGAGAGCCCGGTGGCGCACATTCTCGAAGCCCTCTCGCGCGCCGGCTTGACCGTAGCCGACCTGCGAACGGAGGAAGCCGATCTGGAAGACATTTTCTTGCAGCTGACGAGCGGGGCTCATGCGACGGACGATTCGGCCGGGAGAGACGATGTCGGGGCTGTGCAAGGCTGAGGGCTGGCTTGCCCGCCGTGTCGCGCTCTGCATCGGGGCGTTGTGTGCCCTGGTCCTGGCTGTGACGGCCTGCACACCTGTGCAGGCGCCTGGCGGTTCGGAAAACCACAGCCCGGGCTTTAGCTTGGCCGAAAAGGCGAGCGCGGCAGAGGAGCGCGGCTATCGCGCGCACAGCGGGCATTTTCGCAGCTCTGACGGACTCGAACTGGCGGTACGCGCCTGGCTGCCGCTCGAAGAGGAACCCCGGGCGGTGATCCTCGCCCTGCATGGTTTCAACGACTACGCCCATGCTTTTGCGCCGCTTGGTGAGGCCTTGGCTCAGCAGGGCATTGCTGTTTTGGCCTACGACCAGCGTGGCTTTGGCGAGAGTCCCAACACCGGACTTTGGGCCGGCGGCAAGGTGATGACCGCCGATGTTCGCACCGTCGCCGCCCGCCTGCGCGGCGCCTTTCCAGGCGTTCCGCTCTACCTCTTTGGCGAATCCATGGGTGGCGCGGTCCTGCTGGCTGCTGAAGCCGAGCCGGAAGGTCTGGATGCGGATGGCCTGATTCTCTCCGCGCCGGCCGTATGGGCGCGGGAAACACAGCCCTGGTATCAGCGCGTGGGGCTCTGGGTGGCTCTGCGCACCGTCCCCTGGTACCGCCCCTCGGCCAGCAGCGTGCGTCGCCAGGCCTCCGACAACATCGAGATGCTGCGCGCCCTGGGGCGCGATCCCCTGGTGCTCGGCAGTGCCCGCATCGACACCATTGCCGGGCTTGTGGACCTGATGGACCGGGCTCTGGCGGCTGGCCCGGTCGTGCGCACCCCGACCCTGCTGCTCTATGGCGAGCGCGACGAAATCATTCCCGCCGAGCCGGTGGAGCGTCTCTGGCAGGAGATGCCGCAAGCGGCGGGCCACCGCTTCCTGCGCTATCCCGAAGGCTGGCACCTGCTGACCCGCGATCTGCAGGGACCGAGGGTGATCGACGACATTGTCGCCTGGATCGACAACCCCACCGGAACCCTGCCCTCTACTGTCGAGCGGCTGCCTGAGGAACATGCCCAGGAGGTGGAGCAGCGGGAAGGGTAAATGACCCTCCTGCGGGCTTGTCCGATGCCGGCCCCTCGGCTAATGTCCGCTCGCACGCGGGCCCGTAGCTCAGCTGGATAGAGCGCTTCCCTCCGGAGGAAGAGGTCTGGGGTTCGAATCCCTACGGGCCCGCCAATCTTTTCAAGATATTGGTGTCGATTCTTGCGTGGCGCTCTCAAGCAGATTTGCCCTGAGCGAGCGGACCGTTTGGCCGAGCTGGCTTCCTTTTCCAACGATGCTCGGTCTTCACCTCATGGCACGTCGGCGTGAGCGCAGGACCGTCGATGAATTCGCAGTTCTCTGACGTTGCTCGGCCCGAATTCTGCCCGGTGTGTCATGAACCGGCCCCCGAGCCCCTCATGATGGTCGAGGGCAAGCGCTACTGGCGCTGTGGAGTCTGCGCGGCGCGCTTTCTCGATCCGACGCAGCAGCCTGCTGCGGACGAGGAGTATAACTGCTATCTGAGCCACGAGAACCACCCGGATGATCCCGGTTACCGCCACTTCCTAGAGAAATTCGCGACGGCGCTGCTGGCGCGCCTTCCGGCGGCATCACTGGGTCTGGACTACGGCTGCGGCCCGGCCCCGGCGCTGGCGACCATGCTGCGCGAGTCCGGCCACAGCGTGGCGCTCTACGACCCCTTCTTCCATCCTGAGACCTCGGTCCTGCGGGCCACCTATGACTTCGTGACCTGCACGGAAACGGCAGAGCATTTCCACCGTCCGGCAGAAGAGTTCGCGCGTCTCATGGCACTGGTGCGTCCAGGCGGCTGGCTGGGGATCATGACCTGCTTCCAGACGGAGGATACGCGCTTCGCCAACTGGCACTATCGCCGGGACCCGACCCACGTGGTCTTCTACCGGGAAGAAACCCTTCGATACCTGGCAGCCTCCCGGGATTGGAGCATCGAAGTTCCGGTCAAGGACGTGGCGCTGTTGCGTCGGCCGATGGCTCCAACCACCCCTTGCTAGGCGGCCAGTTGCGGCCAGCCCTGCTGTGAACGCGACGCTGTGACGCAAGAATCCTGCTTTTGATTCCGTTTGTGTACGTTTATTCAGGCACGCCCGCTGCCATCGGGGCGCTCGTCCGTGAATCCGGTCTGGTGCCAAAGAGACAGAGCAGATTCAGTCTTATTGGACCGCAAAGCGATTACAACAAGACGCGACCTGCTCCTGTTCCGGGCTGGGTGCAGAGGAGAGACACACTCAGGGGAGTAGCAAGCCTTGCCGCCGATCGACGAGAAGCTGGAAGCCATCCTGGCAGATGTGGTCCACCGCAATGCCGGTGAGGAAGAGTTCCACCAGGCCGTTCGCGAGGTTCTCGAAAGCCTGGGCCGGGTGATCGCGAAGCATCCCCACTATGCCGACCAAGCCCTGATCGAGCGTATCTGCGAACCGGAGCGCCAGATCATCTTTCGCGTGCCCTGGGTCGACGACCGTGGCCTGGTGCGCATCAATCGTGGCTTCCGGGTGCAGTTCAATTCGGCGCTGGGCCCTTACAAGGGCGGCCTGCGTTTCCACCCCTCGGTCAATGTCGGCATCATCAAGTTCCTGGGCTTCGAGCAGACCTTCAAGAACGCCCTGACCGGCATGCCTATCGGCGGCGGCAAGGGTGGGTCGGACTTTGATCCGCGCGGTCGATCCGATGGCGAAATCATGCGCTTCTGCCAGTCGTTCATGACCGAGCTCTGGCGCCATGTGGGCGAGTACACGGACGTGCCGGCAGGGGACATCGGTGTGGGCGACCGGGAGATCGGCTACCTGTTCGGCCAGTACAAGCGCCTGACCAATCGCTTCGAGGCGGGGGTGCTGACGGGCAAGGGCCTGGTTTACGGTGGCTCGCGCGCGCGCAGAGAGGCCACGGGCTATGGCACCACCTATTTTGTGCAGTCGATGTTGGAAAGCCGCACAGATTCCCTGGAAGGCAAGCGCTGCGTGGTGTCGGGCTCCGGCAATGTGGCCATCTACGCCATGGAGAAGATCCGCGCCTTCGGCGGCAGAGTCATCGCCTGCTCGGACAGCAATGGCTATGTGGTGGACGAAGCCGGCATCGACCTGGATCTGGTCAAGGAGATCAAGGAGGTGCGCCGGCAGCGCATTTCCGAGTATGCCCGGCGCAAGGGCGGCGACGCCCAGTATGTCGAGAGCGGCACGGTCTGGGACGTTCCCTGCACCGTGGCCCTGCCCTCGGCCACGCAGAACGAACTGACCGGCAAGGATGCCCGCACTCTGGTGAAGAACGGTGTGATCGTCGTCGGTGAGGGCGCCAACATGCCGTGCACGCCCGAAGCCATTCGCACCTTCCAGGAAGCGAACGTGCTTTTTGCTCCCGGCAAGGCGGCCAACGCCGGCGGCGTGGCCACCTCGGCGCTGGAAATGCAGCAGAACGCCTCCCGGGACAGCTGGACCTTCGGCCAGACCGAGGCGCGCCTGGCGGAGATCATGCGCCGTATCCATGATTCCTGCGCGGAAACTGCGGAGGAATATGGCGCGCCGGGCAACTATGTTCTGGGCGCGAACATTGCCGGTTTCGTGCGCGTGGCCGAGTCCATGCGGGCTCTGGGCGTGGTCTGAGCCATTGGGGTGGGGCGGGCTTCGCCGCCTTGGGTACGCCGCTCCCCTTCAGACGGGTCGCCTGTCCCGGATGTCTGGCGCTTGCCCCCTTTGGCGGCGGCGGGTAGCGTGACGGCGTTGCAGCAGCCGAGTGTGACTCTTCATGGGGCGCCTGACCCTTCCCTTGTATCTTGCGCTCGTTCTGGCGAGCGGTTTGCCCGGTAAAGCCTGGAGCCAGGATTACGATGCGGGCCTGGCAGCCTATGGCCACGGCAATGCGGCACGGGCCGAGGTGAACTGGCTGATGGCTGCGGCCAATGGCAATCCCGAGGCCGAGTTTGCGCTGGGCAAACTCTACGAGGAGGGGGGGGCAGACATCGGCGCCGATGCCGAGCGCGCCGGCACTTGGTATCGCCGCGCCATGCAGCGCGGCTCCCTTGCAGCCGAAACCAATTTTGCGCTCATGCTGCTCGAAGGCCGGGGCCTGGTGCGCGACACCCGACGCGCCATCGATCTCTGGCAGAACGCCGCCGAGGCCGGTCAGGCAGAGGCGCAGTACAACATGGCGCTCGCCTACTATAACGGCGTGGGCGTGGCGCCGCGCTTGCGACGGGCTGCGGAGTGGATGGAACTCGCCGCGGAGAACGGTCTGCCAGCAGCGCAGTTCGGCCTGTCGGAGTTCTATCGGCTGGGTGTCGGCGTCCCGCGCGACGCGGGCCAGGCGGCAGCCTGGGAAGAACGCGCGCGCACCAACGGCTACGGGCGGGACGCTGGTGCCGGCGCTCCTGCCGACGCAGGTGAACCGCTTGCCGCTGACGAGCCGCCGGCGCGGGAAGAGCGCCAAGCCACGGCCACGCCTGAGCCGGCACCCGACAGGCCGCAACTGACTTCGGCGGAGGCGGAGCCGTACTACGATGACGGGGCGCTGGAGGTGGATGAATCTCCGGACATCCCGGCGGTACCCGATCCACCGGAAGAGGCCGATCCAGCGCCGCCAGCGCGCAACGCTTCCCCACCAGGGGCCAGCTTCGCCAGCCGAGAAACCGCACTGTCGGCTACGATCTCCGCCATCCTGGAAGGCGACGAGAGCGACTTCCAGGCAGGGGCGGATATGGGCAATGAGTCAATGGACGACAGCGAGACGGAGGCAACCGAGTTGCCCCTGTCGGAAGTGGAGGCCTTGGCGCCAGAGATGAGCGAGGCGGTCGCCCCGAATGATGCGGCCAGCGATGCTGCCGAGTCGACGGCAGAGAGCGCCGACCCGAAGCAGGGCGAGGTCGAGGAGTCTGAAGCCGCACCGGAACCGGGAGCGGCACTCGAGTCCATGCCCGAGCCTGAAACGGTTCCTGAAGTCCCGCGAGCGGCGCCCGACGCGCAAGCCTTAGATGCCGATGAGCTAGGGGAGGCGGCGGGCGGCAACAGTTCCACCGAGTCCACCGCGGCCGGAAGCGGCTTCGCGGTCTGGCTCGGCTCCATGCAAAGCCAGGAAGGCGCGGGCAGGCTTTGGCAGGAGGCCCGCGCCACCCACCCGGATCTGCTGGGTGATCGATCCGTTCACTATCAGACTGTAGAGACCGACCGCGGCGCCTATCGACGCGTCCTGGCCGGCGGTTTCAGCAGCCGAGAGGATGCCGGCGCATTCTGTGAGCGCCTGCGGACTTCCAACGACGACGCCTTCTGTCAGCCCCTGCGCAAGGAATAAATGATGTCAGCATCTCGGCCCGGTCCCAAAGCCCGCATGGCGGCAGGGGAAACGCTCTTCGGTGTGTGGCTTGAACTGGGCTCGCCCATGGTCGCCGAGGTGCTGGCCGAATGCGGCTACGACTGCGCCATGATGGATATGGAACATGGCCCCCACTCCATCGGCGACACCATTGGCATGATGCAGGCGATGAAGGGTACTGGCTGCCTGCCGCTGACGCGCATTCCGCAGAACGATCCGGTGGCGATCAAGCGGGTCCTCGATGCGGGCGTGCGCGGCGTCATGGTGCCCTCGGTCAATACCGCCGAGGAGGCCGAGGCCGCCGTCGCTGCCTGTCGCTATCCGCCCCGGGGCAAGCGCGGCTATGCCGCCTCCATCGTGCGGGCCTCGCGCTTCGGGCTGGACCTCGACGACTACCTGAGCCGCTTCGAGGCGGAGGAACTCCTCGTGATCTGCCAGATCGAAACTTGCGAGGCGGTGGAGAACATCGAGAGCATCGCGGCCGTTGACGGCGTCGATCTGCTGTTCATCGGACCCAACGACCTTGCCGCCGATGCGGGGCTGTTCAACCGGCTGGACGCGCCGGAGGTCGATGCCATGGTCACACGGGTTGAGGAGGCCTGTCGCGCAGCGGGTCGTGGTCTAGGGGCAATCGTCAGCCCCAACCGCTCCCTGGCGCAGCTCAAGGCAAGCGGTGGCTATCGCATGATCCTGCAGGACGCCGATGTGGCGCTGCTGCGCGATTCCGCCCGTGCCTCGCTGGAGGCCCAGCGCAAAGCCTGGGGCTGAGGGTAGAACTGAGGAACGCCCCGGCTGACCTGCGGCCTGCCAGGGCGTTTCCGTCGCGTTACTGGCCGGCCACCTGGGCGACGTAATCGGCCAAGGTCTGCTTTTCCTCTTCGCTTAGATCGTCGTAGGGCATCATGGGGCCGATGCCCTGGGTGATGGCGCGCAGCACGACCTCGGATTCAGGCTGCATGACGTCGAGGCTCGGCCCGATGGTGCCGCCGGCCCCGGCGTCCTTCAATGTGTGGCAGAGGGCGCAGGGCGGCTCGGCCTGTTCGGTGAAAAGGCTGCGGCCCTGTTCGAGGTTGCTGTCGTTTTCGGCGCGGGCGCCGTCGAGAGGGGCGAGGAGCAACAGGGCCGTCGCAGCGAGCGCCGGCAGCCCAAGCAGTGTCCGGTTCATCCAAGGGTTCCGTTGAAAAAAGGGGTCCCTCGCCCGCATTGCGGACGGGGGACGAGGGGCTACGGGATCAGGAAACAGTGATTTCAGCGCCGGGCGCGCGCCAACCATTGTGGCTGTAGCCCGACTGGTTTGGTTCGGATTCCTCCGGCTGGCTGTTGCCCTCGCTGTCGGTGGCGCGGCTCACCAGCAGGTGGTTGCCGGGCTCCAGGTCGACGGCCAGAACGAAGGGGCGCCAGGCAAAGCGTCCGAGATCGGGACCGATAAAATCGGCCTGATGCCAGGTCTCTCCGCCATCGACCGAGACCTCGACAGTATCGACCGGATTGGTGCCGCCGAAGGCCACGCCGGTGACCAGCACGGGGCCGGCGCCGCGATTGTCGAGCGGCCCGGTGATCCAGGACTTCACGTCCATCTTCCAGACCGACGGCCACTGCGGTCCGCCTTCCTCGCCCACCGGCATGAGGCGATAGCGGGTTTGCTGGATCCGGGCCGGAGATTCCTCCTCGGTGAAAGCAATCTTCTTGATGTACTTTACGTTGTTCACGCCGGTGTAGCCCGGCACCACCATGCGCAAGGGACCACCGTGTGCGAGGGAAATCGGCTCGCCATTGATGTCCCAGGCAAGCAGGATGTCTTCCATCGCCTCAAGGGGGATGGATCGTTCGACCATGATCGACAGGGGATCGATTCCCTCCGGAAGTTCTTCGCCGCCCGTCCCGGTGACATAGACTGCGCCCTCGGCAACACCGCCCAAGGCCTCCACAACAGTGCGCAGGGGCACGCCGGTCCACATCACGTTGCCGGCGGCACCGAGCTGCCACTGGGTGCCGCTGGGATCATGGTCGAAGAAGGCGCGTCCGTTGCCGGAGCATTGCAGCACCATGGTCAAGGTCTCGATGCCCATGGTCTTCAGTTCGCCCAGGGTCAGTGTGCGCGGCTCGCCCACGCCCTCGATCGATACCTCCCAGGAATCGCGGTCCTCGACGATGGACATCGGGGGCGGAGAGACGTTGTTGCGGATATAAAGCCGGTCTTCGGGTGTGATGCTGGCGGTGCCGAAAGCGCTGCGCTTGGTCTCAATCGTGTTGTCCGAGTGGATGATCAGCGCATCCGGTTCTTTCCAGTTCACATAGTCCGGCAGGTCGCTGCCTTCGCTGGCACGCAGGCTCGCACCTGGTGCAAATGTCCCTGCCGCGACCGCTGTGGCGGCGGTTCCGGCCAGCAGGTAGCGGCGCTGCAGATTGATAACCTCGGGCATAATCTTTCCTTCCCTGTCGTCGCTTCTGGGCATGCGCGCGGCGAAGGCGCTGAGCAGCCCTCTGCTATAGAGACAAAACGCCGCAGGAGCCCGAATCATTCCCGAGCGGCGAAAAAATAACTCAGCGAAGGGAAGAAAGGTTGCGCGTCAGGCCAGGCAGGGGGCGCTTTTCTCTCGATTGTCGGCCAATGCGGAGCGGGTTGTCGGAGACATAGGGGCCAGCCGGCGGGTGGCCTCCTCCACGGCCCGCGCGATGAGCGCCATGCGCCCGGACTCCATACCATCGGCCAGAAGGACATAGGCGACCGATCCGGCCTTCCAGAGATAGGCTTCCTCGCCGTCTGCGGTGCGATGCGTCAGTTGCTGGGGGAATCCAGCGGCTGTCTTCTCCTGGCTTCGGAACGCCAGCAGGCTCACCTGGCAGCCCCGGGTGCCAAGATAGCCCACGTGCAGCACGTCGCGCTGCGGGCCTGTCAGTGCGATATGCGCGATGCTCAGGCGCGTGTCGCTGAGGTCCGGGATTTGTAGCGGCAGGCCGAAGTCCTGGAGAGTGGCGAGCAGGACACCCGCCGAGGGTTCCGCAGATTCGCCAGCGCCCTGCAACCATGTATCGTGCAAGGTCTCTGCCGTCTGCAGCGTCGCCTCGAGACCCGTAGGCGGTTGCAGGCGGGGATAGGTCAGCCAGAGTCCGCCCGCCATTGCGGCCAAGAAAATGCAGGCAGCCAGCGCCTGTGCGAAGCGGCGCGAACGGTGACGGCGTAGCGGGACTTGCAGCAGTTCAGGCGGCAGGGCTTCCGCGTTGACTTGAAGCGAGGACTTCAACTCTGCCAGCTGTGCGATCTCTCGGGCCAGACGGTGGTCGGCCGCCGCGGCCGCAGCGACGCGGGCGGCGTCCTCGCTGTCGAGTTCGCCATCCACATAGGCGTTCAGTTCCGCCCAGCTTGGGGCGTGGTCAGAGGTCTGAGAATTGCTCATCGCACTGATCGTCCGTTGCGGGGGCGCAGCGGTATCACGTTGTCATCCTCGATGGCTGTCAGAAGCGCCGCGCGGGCACGGGACAGGCGACTCATCACGGTGCCGTTCGGCACCTGCAGCAGGCTTGCCGTTTCCGCATAGCTGAACCCGGCTATGTCGATCAAGGCGAGGATTTCCCGGTGGGCTGGCGAGAGGCGGCTCAGACCACGGCGAACCGTGAGGCTGTCGATCAAGGGGCGCTCGCCCATGGTAGGCGGCGTGGACCCCCCATTTGCGTGGTCTTCTGTCTGCTCGAGAACCTGCCTGCCCTTGCGGCGCTGGGTGTCCAGGAAGCGATTGCGCAGGATGCGGAACAG
This sequence comes from Aquibaculum sediminis, assembly GCF_040712085.1. Taxonomy (NCBI): domain Bacteria; kingdom Pseudomonadati; phylum Pseudomonadota; class Alphaproteobacteria; order Rhodospirillales; family Rhodovibrionaceae; genus Aquibaculum; species Aquibaculum sediminis. Next base: position 538,706 of record NZ_JBFCVK010000001.1, on the reverse strand, counting down.
CCAGGCCCGATAGGCGCTTTCGTCCTCGGGCACACGTCGCGCACCGAGCGCTCGCACCACGCAGTCCTGGACGAGATCACGCGCCGCCTCCCGGTCATGCGCCAGAGAGAGCGCGTAGCCATAGAGCCGGTCGAGATAGGCCTCGATGCGCTGGCGTCGCGCTGCGGCCACCGCTTTGCTCCTCATGTGGTTCGTTCTGGGCGCGCATCAGTCTAGCGCCGCTTTGTATCGCTGTGGAGTGGCCACAGGCTTCACTTCTCGATACTGGCATGCACCGCGTATAGACCGCAGCGAGAGCACTGTGGCATACCAAACCTGTGCTGCTGAAGTAGCAACAAAATGAAAGTCTGGGTAATGCCTCCACAGCGCGAAGAGCGCTTCCAGTTCACGCTTGACGAGTTGAGCGAGGCTTCGGGCGACCTCGGAACGCTGCTGCCACATTGAAAGAAAGGATCGACATGCGGCTCACGATCCGATGCGCCATGATCGCGGCAATGCTGGTTCTTGGCACCAGCGTTTCAGTTGCCGAGATGCAGCAGCCCTACGCGGGGCTTCTAGAAAGGCCAATCAAGGCGCTGCCCGAAGAACAGGTGGAAGCCCTCCTGAACGGTCAGGGCGCTGGCTTTGCCCTCACGGCGGAGCTGAACGGCTACCCCGGCCCGTTGCACGTGCTGGAACTCTCTGAGGAGCTGGAGTTGGCCCCGGAGCAGCGGCGGCAGATAGAGGGCCTGTACGATGAAATGAAAGGGATAGCGATAGAATTGGGGAGATATCTCGTCGAGCTTGAGAGCACGCTGGATCGGGAATTCGCGAGCAGATCGATTGGCGCCGCACGGCTGGATGAGCTCACTTCCGAAATCGGGAGAATAACCGGAGAACTCCGCGCCACGCACCTCAGGTACCATCTGGAGACTGATAGGATTCTCAGCCGAGACCAGGTGGAGCAGTATGACATGCTGCGTGGCTACAGCCATGGCGACCACTATGGGGAGCACCGAGCCTCCGAGATGCATCACGGCCCATCCAACTGAATCCGACCCCGCGTGTTGCTGACAGGTGCTTGGGGGCGGTTGCTATCCAGTGCCGGAAGAACGCTAGGGAAAGGCCGCCGATGACGCAGTTTCAGACAGGCATTGGATTGGACGACCTGGCCGTGCTGCCGGTGGAAGCCTGCTACCGTGCCGATGAAGCGGCCGCTGCGGCTGGCGTGCCCGGGGTGCGCTTGATGGAGAATGCGGGCCGCGCGGTTTTCGATGCCTTGCGGGAAGCCTGGCCGCTGGGCCGCCTGCGCGGCGACGTGGTCGTGCTCTGCGGACCCGGGAACAACGGCGGCGATGGCTTCGTCGTCGCGCGTCTGCTGGCGGAGGCCGGCTGGCCGGTGCGGCTCGGGCTGCTGGGGGCGCGCGAAGCCCTGAAGGGCGATGCGGCCCACCATGCCGCCCTCTGGAATGGCCCCATCGCCGGGCTCTCGCCGGCGCTGCTGGAAGGAGCCGGCCTCGTGGTCGATGCGCTGTTCGGCGCCGGCCTGGCACGCCCGATCGAGGGCCTCGCAGCGCAGACTCTGACTACGGCTCGGGAGCGCGGGCTGCCGGTCCTGGCCGTCGACGTGCCCAGCGGGCTGCAGGGCGACAGTGGCGCGGTGCTGGGCGCAGTGGTGGCGCCGGCGGACCTGACCGTGACCTTCTTCCGGCCCAAGCCCGGGCACCTGCTCTTGCCTGGGCGTCGCCTTTGCGGCCGGCTAGTGGTGGCCGACATCGGCATTCCCGAGACCGTGCTCGAGACTATTGCGCCGCAGCTCCACCGCAATCAGCCGCCGCTGTGGCTGCAGCACTGGCCACGGCGCACGGTGGAGAGCCACAAGTACCACTTCGGCCACGCGTTGCTCGTGGGCGGAGCAGAGATGACTGGCGCGGCCCGCCTGGCGGCCCGGGCGGCGCTCCGGGTGGGTGCCGGGCTGGTGAGCCTTGCCGCACCGTCCGAAGCGCTTGCGGTCTACCAGCTCAGCTCCCCCAGCCTGATCGTGCTGCCGGGCAGCGATCCGCAGGTGCTGAAGCGCCGCCTGGAGGATCCGCGCTACAATGCCCTGCTGATCGGACCTGGCCTCGGGGTTGGGGAGGAGACCTGCGCGGCGGCGGAAGCGCTGCTGGCCAGCGGTCGCGCCTGCGTGCTCGATGCCGATGCCCTGAGTTCCTTTGCCGGCGCGCCGTCACGCCTCTTCGGCGCCATTAAGGGCCCGGCGGTGCTGACGCCGCATGACGGCGAGTTCGCGCGGCTCTTCCCCTCACTGAAGGGCGACCGCCTGCAGCGGGCCAGTGCCGCCGCGCGCGAGAGCGGCGCTGTTGTGCTCCTGAAGGGAGCGGACGCCGTGATCGCCGCGCCCGACGGCCGTGCGGCCCTGGTGGAGAATGCGCCGCCCTTCCTGGCGACGGCCGGGACGGGTGACGTGCTCAGCGGCCTGATCGTCGGCCTGCTGGCCCAGGGCCTGCCGGCTTTCGAGGCCGCGGCTGCCGGCGCCTGGCTGCTCGGTGCGGCGGCCCAGCATTTCGGGCCGGGCCTGATCTCGGAGGATCTGCCCGATTGCCTGCCCGCGGTCCGGGCCGGCCTTGATCGTTAGGCGCCGACTATCACGCGGTCAGGCTTGAGCCTCTGGTGGGCGCGTGGCAGCTTGCCGCCGGCTCGAACTCAGGAGGACGTGAAACATGCGGCTCAAGGACAAGGTGGCGGTGGTAACGGGTGCGGCGGCCGGGATCGGTCTCGCCTGCGCCGAGGCCTTTGCGCGCGAGGGCGCCAAGGTCGTGCTCTCCGACATCAACAGCGAAAGAGGTGAAGCCGCAGCGCAGCAGGTCCGCAAGCAGGGCGGCGAGGCGCGCTTTGTGGCCTGCGACGTCGGCGACAAGGCCCAGGTCGACAAACTGATCGAAGCCACGGTTGCCGCCTATGGCGGTGTGGACATCGCCGTGGCAAACGCCGGTATCGTCCATGCCTGCGATTTCCTCGAACTCGCCGAGGAGGATTTCGACCGCGTGCTGCGCGTGAACCTGAAGGGCGTCTTCCTGACCGGTCAGGCGGCGGCGCGCCAGATGGCAAAGCAGGGCCGGGGCGGCACGATCATCAACATGTCCTCGGTCAACGCCGTGCTCGCCATACCCGCGATCACGCCCTACGTGGTCGCGAAGGGCGGTGTGAACCAGCTCACCAAGTCCATGGCGCTGTCGCTGGTCGACAAGGGCATCCGCGTGAATGGCATCGGCCCAGGTTCGATCCGCACCGAGGTTTTCGCCGCCGTGGCCAACGATCCGGAGAAGATGAAGGGCATCCTCTCGCGCACCCCCATGGGCCGGGTCGGCGAGACCTCCGAGATCGCCTCCGTCGCCGTCTTCCTGGCCAGCGAAGACTCCAGCTACATCACCGGCCAGACCATCTATCCCGACGGCGGGCGCATGGCGCTCAACTACACCGTCCCGGTGAAGCAGGACTGACGGGTTCGGCTCTCGGCCTTAGACCGCGCTCGGGATGGGCTGTGGCGCGGCGTAGGGCCGAGACTCTTCCGCAGGCTGGGCCAGTGTAACGGCCCAGCTGTCGTGCAGGCGCAGTTCGGTCAGGGTGAGCTCGTAGTCGATGCGCTCACCGACCGCCACGCTGCGCTGGGGCACGCGGAACATGCGATTCCGCCAGTGTGTTCGGCGGCTGAAGGGTGAGGTGTCGAAGCGCAGGCTCTCATCGAAGACGACGGCGAAATACTGATAGATGCCATCGAGCTGTCCGGGGCGCTGCACCTCTCGCGATAGCGCAATGCGCTGGGGCAGGCCCGAAGTGTCGTTGATCTCGTTGAGGTCCACCGTCAAGGCAGGGCTGGGAGCACCCAGAAAGTCTTCGACATCGTCGTGATCCATCATGGAACGGCGACCGTAGTGCGGGGAGCGATAGGAGCGGGCGATCTCCGCCAGGTGGCTGAACTCCAGCCCCTGGACGCGGATTTCCTCCAGGAAGGGCACGCGATAGTCCGGGTGGAGGCAGACCGGCTCCAGGTAGAGCTCGAAGCGGCCGGGCAGGATGCGCCCGCCGGGCTTGAGCAGCCGGCGCTTCAGGTCCAGCAGATTGTCCACCATGTTCTCGTTGAAGAGATTGTCGCCGATCTGCTCGTGCAGCAACACATCGACCTGCTCCGGCGGGCGGAACTGCCGGCTGTTGGCGTGGACGAAGGTGATGGTGTCGATGCCGTTGCGCCGTGCATTGGCCTCGGCCAGGGTGATGAAGTCCGAATGGTCGATGGCATAGACTTTCGCCCCCTGGCGCGCGGCGAGCATGGCGAGCACGCCGCTGCCGGTGCCCAGGTCGACCACCACGTCGCCGGGCTTGATCAGGCGCCGGATGGCTTCGGCGTAGCAGTCGACGCGAACGCTGTCGGCCAGCATCTTCTCGTGCTCGTAGAGATCGCTGAACTCGTGACTGTTGCGCAGGCTGTAAGCTAGGTCATAGAGGGTCTTGTTCGACTTGATGGAGTGCAGAGCGCGCCGGGACAGCCCGATCCCCAGCCCGGCCATCCGCCAGCCCACCCACGACGTGGCATCGCGCAGCATTTTGATCCGCCCTCCCGCAGCCTTCGTTTTTCGCCTGCTATGCTTAGACCGGGAAGCGTTGGTTCCGCGCTGATCTTGCGGCTGTATGGCAGGCGCGAAGGGGGGTGGGATTCCCCTTGAGGGGCAGCCAATCCAGGGTGAGGTGGCTGTGGCGGCTACAGCGTGCCGGCCACCCAGGCGGCGGTTTGGTCTGCAAAGCCTTGCAGGACTTCGCTGACGGCAACGGGGTAGGGCGGGTCGGCCGGTTTGAGGCTGTGCAGGTGAGTGGGTAGCGCCGCAATCTCGTCGCGGGCCCGGGCGCGGATCCGCGAAAGCGTTTCCCCGCCGGCCGCCAGGCGTCGGCCATCGTGCATCACCGGCACCAGGAGCGGGCGACCGGGCAGGCGCTCGTCCTGAAGTGCGATGGTATCGCCCTCTGCACTCCCCTCCGCGTCCCTGCGAAAGACCTGCTTGGGCCCGGGCAGCACCAGCTTGCCCGGAGACAGCTTCAACCGACCCCGGCCGGCATAAGCGCAAAGCTTATAGGCGATATCAAGGCTGGGCGCGTCGTCCGACACGCCCATGGCCGTGCCGACGCCGAAGCCGTCGATGGGTGCCCCTTCCGCCAGCAGGGCAGCAATCTTCGTCTCGTCGAGACCGCCGCTGGCAATGATTTCCACGCGCTGCAGGCCGGCTGCGTCGAGAAGCGCGCGGGCGTCGCGGGCGAGAGCGCCAAGATCGCCCGAATCAAGCCGGATGGCCCGAACACGAAAAGTCTTGCCCTGCTCCCGGGCCAGGGCGATCACCCGCTGCACACCCTCCAGCGTATCGTAGGTGTCCACCAGCAGCACGCTGTCGGGATAGACCTGAGCGAAGGCCTCGAAGGCCGATGCTTCCCGGTCATGGGCCTGGATGTAGCTGTGCGCCATGGTGCCGGCCAACGGCAGACCGAAGCGTTGGCCCGCCGCAACGTTCGAGGTTGCGGCAAGGCCGGCAATGTGGAAGGCCCGGGCGGCCATGGTTGCGGCATCGAGGCCGTGCATGCGCCTGGCGCCAAAGTCGATGACCGGCCGGCCCTGGGCTGCCGACACCACGCGCGCCGCCTTGGAGGCCAGCAGGGTTTGCAGGTGGATCTGGTTGAGCACGAAGGTCTCGATGAGCTGCGCCTGCGGCAGCGGTGCGCGCACTTCCAGGATGGGTTCGCCGCCGAAGACCGGCGTGCCTTCCGGCACCGCCCGCACCTCACCGGTGAAACGAAAGGCGGCAAGCCACACCAGAAAGGCATCGCAGAAGTGACCGAGAGAGCGCAGATAGGCGAGGTCGTCCGACGTGAATCGCAGAGCTTCGAGATAATCGAGCACCTGTTCCAGGCCGCAGGCCAGGAGGAAGTTGCGGCGGGGCGGCAGCCGCCTGACCGTCAGCGTGAAGACCGCCGGTTCCTGCATTCCCTCGGCCAGATAGGCCTGCAGCATGGTCAGTTCATAAAGATCGGTGAAGAGCGCATTGCCGTGGCCCACTGCCGAAACAGGGCGAGGCTCATGGGAAGGGCTCGGCGGCATGGCGATTACAGCATCATTTCCGGCTGGCCCGCATGCTCCTTCTCCTTTTCCGGCAGTTCCGTCATGGTCACTTCGGTCAGCAGCAGCACGCCGGCGACCGAGACGGCGTTCTCCAGAGCGATGCGCACGACCTTGGTCGGGTCAACGATGCCGGCCTTCACGAGATCCACATACTCCTTGCGGGCTGCGTCGAAGCCGCGACCGCCGGTGCCCTTGAGCATCTCGGCCACGACCACGCCACCGTCGACCGCTGAATTCTCCGCGATTTGTCGGGTGGGCGCTTCCAGGGCGCGCTTAAGAATCTGCACCCCGGTGCGTTCATCGCCCTCGCACGAACCCTCCATTTCGGCGAGGGCGGGGATGCACCGCAGCAACGCCAAACCGCCTCCGGGCACAATACCTTCAGCCACCGCCGCCTTGGTGGCGTTGATGGCGTCGTCGAGCGCCTCCTTCTTGGATTTCATCTCCGCCTCGGAGGGTGCGCCCACGCGGATGACGGCAACTCCGCCTGACAACTTGGCGAGACGCTCCTGCAGTTTCTCCCGGTCATAGTCGCTTGTGGTCTGCTCGATCTCGTGGCGAATCTGCTCCACGCGGCCGTTGATCTCTTCCTTGCGGCCGCGTCCGCCGATGATGGTTGTGCCTTCCTTGTCGGCGACCACCCGTTCTGCGCCGCCGAGCTGCTCCAGGATGATCGTCTCCAAGGTCATCCCGAGCTCCTCCGACACCACCGTGCCGCCGGTCAGCGCTGCAATGTCTCCGAGCATGGCCTTGCGGCGGTCCCCGAAGCCGGGCGCTTTGGCGGCGCAGCTCTTCAAGGTGCCGCGCAGGTGGTTGACCACCAGCGTTGCCAGCGCCTCGCCTTCAACGTCCTCCGCGATGACGAGAATCGGCCGGGAGGCCTTGGCCACCTGTTCGAGCAGGGGAACGAGATCCTTGAGCGCGCCCAGCTTCCGATCGAGCAGCAGGATCAGGGGCTCGTCGAGCACAGCCTCCATTTTCTGCGGATCGGTGATGAAGTAGGGCGAGAGAAAGCCGCGGTCGAAGCGCATACCCTCGACCACCTCCAGAGTCGTTTCGGTGGTCTTGGCCTCCTCCACCGTGATCACGCCTTCGTCGCCCACCTTGTCCATGGCTTCGGCCACCAGGGCGCCGATGCTTGCATCATTGTGGGCGGAGATGGTCGCGACCTGCGCCTTCTCCCGGCTGGTCTCGACCGGCCGTGAGAGGCTGCGCAGGGCCTCGATGGCCGTCCTGGCACCGCGATCGAAGCCGCGCCGCAGGTCGATCGCACTGGCGCCGGCAACGACATTGCGAATGCCATCGGCCAGCAGCGCATGGGCCAGGACGGTGGCGGTGCTGGTGCCGTCGCCCACCACGTCACCGGTCTTCTCAGCGGCCTGCCGGAGCATCTGAACACCCAGATCCTCTTCCGGGTCTTTCAGGCTCATCTCCTTGGCGATGGTGACCCCGTCGTTGCAGACGATCGGCGCGCCCCAGGGCTTCTGGATCAGAACCGACTTCGATTTCGGACCCAGCGTGACCCGCACGGCGTCGGCAAGCTGCGTCGCGCCGCGGAGCACTTTCTCGCGGGCGGCGGAGCGAAACAGGACCTGCTTATGGCCCATGACGCGACTCCTGTCTTGGGAATATGGAGAGTATTGCATAGCGGGAATCGGCGGCCTTGACCTGGGTCAAGGCTAGGCCGGATCGCATACACGGAGAGGAGCGAGATGATGGAGCAGTTTGTCATACTGGCTGGCTACAACAGCTGGGCCAATCGGCGCGTTTACGCAGCCGCTGCCGCGGTGCCGGAGGAAGCCTATCGCCGCAACGCCGGGGCCTTTTTCGGATCGCTGCATGGCACGCTCAATCATCTGCTGGTGGCCGACCGGATCTGGATGCAGCGATTTACCGGCACGGGCGAAGCGCCGACACAGCTGGATGCGATCCTTTTCGAGTCCCTGCCTGAACTCACTGCGGCCCGTGAAGCGGAGGACCGGCGTATTGAAGACTATGTTGGCGGCCTGGACGACGCGGCGCTCGCCGGCAGTTTTCGCTACCGCACGATCTCCAAACCAGAGGACATCGAGCAGCCGCTGGCGCCGGCCCTGACCCACTTCTTCAATCATCAGACCCACCACCGCGGCCAGGCTCACTGCCTGCTTACGCAGATGGCGGGCGATGCGCCGGGGCTTGATCTCATCACCTTTCAGCGCGAGACCGGCCTCGGTCTGGCAGGCACGGGAGCGGCCACTTGACCTTCTCCATCGTGGCCCGCTGTCCGCGCAGCGGGCAGTTCGGCATTGCCGCCGCGACCGCCATGCCGGCCGTGGGCAAATTGCTGACCCATGCCCAGGCCGGTGTTGGCGCCGTGGCGACGCAGGCGCAGATCAATCCCTATCTCGGCATCGACGGCCTGGCGCTGCTTGCGCGAGGCATGCCCGCTCTCGACGTCATTGAGGCCCTGAAGCCGCGCGATCCACGCATGGACCTGCGCCAAGTGGCCGTGGTCGACGCGCAGGGGCGGGTGGCGGCCTTCACCGGCGAAGGCTGCCCGGTCTGGTCGGGTCATATCACCGGAGAAGGTTACAGCCTGCAGGGCAATCGCCTTGCCGGGGCGGAGGTGCTGGAGCGTGCGCGCGAACGCTACCTGGCGCTGGAAGGGCAGCCGCTGCCCGAGCGCCTGGTGCAGGCATTGGCCAGCGCCGACGCCGGCGGCGGAGATCGCAAGGGGGAACGCTCGGCGACGCTCTATGTGGTCGACAGCGAGGACTATCCGCTCTGGGACATTCGGGTCGACGAACACGCCCGGCCAATCGAGGAGTTGCAGCGCCTGCTGCAGGTCTTTGCCCAGGACGTGGTGCCGCACATCCGCCGCATGCCGACGCGGGAGAATCCAGCCGGCGAGGCCGGGGAAGAGGTCGCCTGACTTCGGCACGACCCGATCTGGAGAGTCAGTGCACGATCTGCAGCAGGACAGCGCCGGTCACCACCAGGGCCGAAGCAGTGATGCGGTGGGCGCCGAAGCCTTCCTTGAGGATGAAGGCGCCAATTGCCGCGGCCATCAGCACGCTAGTCTCCCGCAAGGCCACCACGTGAGCCATGGGTGCCACGGTCATGGCCCAGATGACGATTGCATAGGCGGTGCCCGCCATCAGGCCGCCGCCGATTCCGGGCAGCAGAATCGGGCGAAAGCTGTTTACGAGACGCCCGCGCCGCAGGTAGCCCACGATGGCCATGAAGATCGTGCCTTCGAGGAAGAAGAGCCAGGCGATGTAGCTAAGCGTCGAGCCTGCGTTGCGCGCGCCCAGGCCGTCGGCCAGGGAATAGCTGGCGATCGACAGGCCGACGAGCAGCGCCAGGACGACGGAGCGCAACTCACCGGCTCGGCGCGGTCCGCGCCGCAATGAGAGCCCGAGAATGCCAAGGCTGACGATTGCGATGGCGGCCATCTCCGCCGGGGTCTTGGTTTCGCCCGCCAGCAGCCAGCCGCCCAACGCCACCAGCAGCGGCGCGGAGCCGCGGGCGATGGGATAAACCTGAGAGAGGTCTCCCTGTTGGTAGGCCGCAGCCAGCAGGCCGTTGTAGGCGATGTGGATGATGACGGACGCGACGAGAAAGGGCAGGGCGGCTGCGGCCGGAAGAGGCAGGAACAGCAGGAAGGGCGCCGCCACGAGACCAGGTGCCAGCATCACCAATGCCTGCACCGCCAGGCGGTCGCCGCCGGCCTTGACCAGCGCGTTCCAGGTCGCGTGCAGCGCCGCAGCCAGCAACACCAGGGGCAGAACCCACGTAGGGCTCATCGCCCCCAGATCCGGCATGGCCTAGCTGTCCAGGCCCATCAAGCCGCGGGCAAAGGCCTTGGCTTCGAAAGGTCGCAGGTCGTCGGCGCCTTCGCCCACGCCCACGGCATGCACCGGCAGGCCGAACTTCTCGGCGAGGGCGACAAGTACGCCTCCACGGGCGGAGCCGTCGAGCTTGGTCACCACCAGACCGCTGACATGCACCAGGTCCTTGAAGGTGGACACCTGCTGGAGCGCGTTCTGGCCGGTGGTGGCGTCCAGGGTCAGGAGCACATCGTGCGGCGCTTCGGGGTCGAGCTTGCGGATCACGCGAATGATCTTCTGCAGCTCGGCCATCAGGTTTTCCTTGTTGTGCAGGCGGCCGGCTGTATCGATCAGCAGCAGGTCCGCCCGCTCGCTCTGCGCCCTCTGCAGTGCATCGTAGGCCAAGCCCGCGGCGTCGGCGCCCTGCTTGCCGGAGACAACCGGGCAACCGGTCCGCTCGCCCCAGATCTGCAGCTGCTCGATGGCCGCGGCGCGGAAGGTGTCCCCGGCGGCCAACACCACGCTCAAGCCCTGCTCGCGGTAGAACTTGGCGAGCTTGCCGATGGTGGTCGTCTTGCCGGTGCCGTTGACGCCCACCACCAGGACCACATGCGGCTTGCGGGCCGGATCGGGCTCCAGCGGGTGTGCCACCGGCTCCAGCATCTTGGCCGCTTCCTCGGCCAGGGCGCCGCGGATCTCTTCCGGGCTTACATCCTTGCCGAAGCGGGTGCGGGCGAGTTGGCTCGTCAGCTTGGCCGCCGGCGCCACACCGAGGTCGGCGGCGATCAGCAGTTCTTCCAGTTCCTCCAGCGCCGCGTCGTCGAGCTTGCGCTTGGTGAAGATGCCGGTGATGCCTTCGCCGAGTCGGGAGGAGGAGCGGGAAAGGCCTTCCTTGAGGCGCGAAAACCAACCGCTCATGCTGCCGACTCCAATGCCTGTGCCTGCAACTGGCTGCCTGTGCGCGAGGTGATTCGCGCCGTTACGATTTCGCCCACCGGCCCTTCCAGGGAGACGGGCGCGAAATGGCTGCAGCGGCCCAGGCCGGGCTGTTCGATCAGGACCTCTGCGTGACTCCCCACCCGGCTTTCCAGAAAGCGGTCGACGGCCGCGTCTCCGGCGGCGCGCAGACGGGCGGCGCGCTCCTTGCGTTCGGGCTTCGGCACGGCGGGCATGCGCGCGGCCGGGGTGCCCGGGCGTTCGGAATAGGGGAAGACATGCAGCCATGTCAGGCCCGCATCCTCCACCAGGTTCAGGCTGTTGCGGAACATGCTTTCGTCCTCGGTCGGGAAGCCGGCGATGAGATCGGCGCCGAAGACCACGTCGGGGCGCAGGCGGCGTACCTTCTCGGTGACGGCCAGAAGATCGCGGCGCAGATGCCGGCGCTTCATGCGTTTGAGAATGAGGTCATCGCCGGCCTGGGCCGAAAGGTGCAGGTGCGGCATGAGCCGCGGCTCCTCGGCCAACAGGCGATAGAGGTCCTCGTCGATCTCCACCGGATCGAGCGAGGAGAGGCGCAGGCGCGGCAACTCCGGCACGGAAGCCAGCAGGCGGCGCAGCATCTGCCCCAGGCTCGGTTGCCCCGGCAGGTCGCCGCCGTAGGAGGTGACGTCCACACCGGTCACCACCACCTCGCGCACGCCGGCGGCAACGAGGCGCCGCACCTGTTCGACGATCTCACCCATGGGGACCGAGCGGCTGGGGCCGCGTCCGTAGGGGATGATGCAGAAGGTGCAGCGATGATCGCAGCCCTGTTGCACCTCGATGAAGGCGCGGGTCTTCTCCGCGAAGCCCTCGATCAGGTGTCCCGCCGTCTCCCGGGCTTCCATGATGTCGGCCACGACGACGCGCGGAACGCCATGAGGGTCGAAGGAGCCTGCCTCGAGCTTTTCGAGATTGCCCAGAACGCGGTCGACTTCCGGCATGGCGGCGTAACGATCGGGATCGATCTGCACGGCACAGCCGGTGACGATGATCATGGCATCGGGATGCGCGCGCCTGGCCTTGCGCACGGCCTGGCGGAACTGCCGCTCGGCCTCGGCTGTCACGGCGCAGGAATTGAGAATCACCGCGCGTTCCAGTCCGGCCGCCTGGGCATGCCGGCGCATCACCTCGGACTCATAGGCATTGAGCCGACAGCCAAAGGTGACGACCTCCAGGGCACTGTCCGTCGGATCGCTGGAAGGTTCTGCTAGGGTTGAGCGCATTCGGCGGTTATAGGAAGCAAAGCGAGCGCTGTCCATGGCCGCCCCGGGCCAGGCGCGCATGGCGGCTGCGCAGTCTCTGCGCAGCAGGGAAACCATTGTCTGGGCTTGCCTTCTTCGTGACTGTCCCCGCACCGCGCCGAAACAACCGCTCCATAGCCGACCTGCTGGAGGGCCTGCCACGGACCCTGCCGACGGGGGCCATTCACTTGCGCCAATTGCTCGATGCCCTGGGGGACCGGAGCATGGCTTCGGCCTTGCTGCTGCTCACGGTTCCCCAGGTACTGCCCATACCCCTACTCATATCCAATCTCCTGGCACTGCCCATCCTGGCAGTCGCCGTCCAGATCATGCTGGGACAGCAGAGTCTCTGGCTCCCGAACTGGCTGCTGGACAAGCCCGTAGGGCGCGAGCGCTTGGAACAGATCTGCGAGAAGGTGGTGCCGCCGCTGCGCCGGGTGGAGCGCCTGATCCGTCCGCGCTACGCAAACATCTGGGCCAGGGATGGTGGCCGGCTGCTCGGGCTGGCCTGCATTGCCATTGCGCTGGTCTCGGTGGCGCCGCTGCCCTTCACCGGCTGGGTGCCAGGCTGGGCCCTGCTGCTGATTGCGCTGGGCCTGCTGCAGCACGATGGCCTGGTCGTATTCGTCGGCTTGGCAATCGGCACAGTGGCCGTTGCGATCTTCGTTGCGGTGGTCGTTGGGCTGGTAAGTGTCGGCGACTGGGTGATCTAGCCGACAGGCAGGGACCTGCCCTTGTCAGATGGAATGGCCACCGCGGCGGAAGGGGGCGGCGGGGTAGACGCCGAGGATGCGGACCTCGCGGCTGAAGAATCCCAGTTCTTCCAGGGCCAGGCGCACCAGGCGCTGTTCGGGATGTCCTTCGACGTCCGCATAAAACTGCGCCACCGTGAAGCGGTCGTCGATCATGTAGCTTTCCAGCTTCGTGATGTTGACGCCGTTGGTGGCGAAGCCGCCCATGGCCTTGTAGAGCGCGGCCGGCACGGAGCGCACGCGGAACACCAGTGAGGTGATCACCGGCCCGTTCTCGGGGCCGATATCCAGCGGCTCCCGTGCCATTACGATGAAGCGGGTCGTGTTGTGCCGCTGGTCCTGCACGTCGGGCAGCAGGGTTTGCAGACCGTATTCGCGCCCGGCCAGGGCGGACGCAACTGCACCGATGCGCGGATCCCCGCGCTCCGACACCTCCTTGGCTGCGCCGGCCGTATCGGCATGCACCACCGGCCGCAGGCCGTGCTCGCGCAGAAACTTGCGGCACTGGGACAGGGCTTGCTCATGGCTGTGAACTTCCGCCAGCCCTTCCAGAGTCGCCCCCGGGGGCGCCAGCAACTGGTGCTCCACCTTCTGGAAATGTTCGCCGATGAAGTGCAGGCCCGAGTCGGGCAGCAGGTGATGGATGTCGGCGACCCGCCCGGCGCTGGAATTCTCGATGGGAATCATCGCCAGTTCCGCCGCGCCTTCGCGCACGGCGGCGAAGGCTTCCTCGAAGGTGGCGCAGGGCAGGGTGGTTCGCTCGGGAAAGACCGCCCGGCAGGCCATGTCTGAATAGGCGCCGTGCGTGCCCTGAAAGGCAATGGCGGTAGAGGTTTCGGCCATGGAATTCACCGGTTCTCGGAACAGCGGGAGCGACTCAGCGAGGCGCGAGAAGCGAGCGGGCCCTCTCAAGGTCAGCGGGAGTATCGACACCCAGCGGAAGGGTGTCAACGCGCGCCACATCCACGCGCATGCCGGCTTCTAGAGCGCGCAGCTGCTCCAGTTTCTCCCGCAGTTCCAAGGGGCTGGGCGGCAGGGCTACGAAACGGTCCAAGGCGGCGCGTCGATAGGCATAGATGCCGATGTGGTGATAGAGCGGCTTCTGCCGATCGCCCCCATCCCAGGGTGCGCTGCAGCGGGTGAAGTAGAGCGCTCGGGCAATCGATGCCTTCTCAGCGAAGGCGCAGACCGGCTTCACCACGTTGGGATTGTCCCTTTCCTGCGCGTCCTCGATCTCCACGGCCAGGGTGCCGATATCGACGGCCGGATCGGCCAGCGGGCTGAGTACGGCGCGGATCAACTCCGGGTCCAGCGTGGGCAGGTCGCCCTGGAGATTGACGATCAGATCATGTCGCGCCTGCGGATCGATCCGCAGCAGCGCCTGGTGGATGCGGTCCGAACCCGACGGCAGGTCGGGGTCGGTCAGGACCGCCCGGCCGCCTGCAGCCTCCACAGCCTCCACCACCTCGGCTTCTGCAGCCGCGACCACCACCGGGCCGACCGCTGCTTCGCGTGCCCGGTCGAGGACATGGACGATCATGGGTTTGCCGTGAATGTCGGCCAGCGGCTTGTTCGGCAGCCGCGTCGAGGCCAAACGGGCGGGAATCAGTACGATGGGATCGGACAAAGCTGTGGCTTCCACTTGCGGGTCGGGGCTTGAGCGGTTAAAGCATCGGCCGGTGCCGTCGGCAAGCGCCTGTGGGGGTATGGCATTTCGGCAGGGGTCGATGCAGCCTTGCTTTCCTTCATGCGCGGGTCAGGCACGCCCAGACGCAGGTCGCATCGAAAGGGTAGCGGAGCGCGATGTCCCTCGAGCTGAACAAGATGGCCGCGGCGGTTCTCACTGCCGGCGTGGTTGCAATGTCCACCGGCTTCATTGCCAAGCTGCTGGTTCACCCGGCTTCGCTTGAAGAGAATGCCTATCCTATCGAAGTCAGCGACGCCGGAGGAGCGGCGCCCGCGGAAGCGGAGGAGCCGGGTCTCGAGCCCGTGCTGCCGCTGCTTGCGGATGCTGACGTCGAAGCCGGCGAAGCGGCCTTCCGGGCCTGCGCCGCCTGCCACACAGTCGACGAGGGCGGGGCGCATCGCGTTGGCCCGAACCTCTGGGACATCGTGGGCGCCTCGCATGCGCATGCGGAGGGCTTCAACTATTCAGACGCCATGGCGTCCTTGAGCGATGAGCCCTGGACCTACGAGGCGCTGAACGCCTTCATCGAGAACCCCCGAGAGACCATTCCGGGCACGCGCATGAGTTATGGTGGCATGCGCGATGTTGAGGATCGCGCCAACCTGATCGCTTATCTGCGCAGCCTGTCCGACGATCCGGCGGCGCTGCCCACTGAGGAAGAGATCCAGGAAGTGGTCGGCGAAGAGGAAGCCGAGCCTGCTGAGGCCGAAGGCGAAGGCCAGGCCGAGGCTGAAGGCGAGGAGCAGGCCTCAAGCGAGGAAGAAGGCACCGAAGCCGCCACTGAAGAGGCCGCGCCCGAGGAGGCCGAGGGCGAAGAGGCTGCCGCCGGCGCCGAGGAAACGGCAGTCGAGGGTGACGGCGAGCTGCTGGCGGCGATCGGCGATGCCGACCCGGCCGACGGCGAGAGCCTGTTCCGTCGTTGTGCGGCCTGCCACACGGCGGACGAGGGTGGTCCGAACCGCGTCGGTCCCAATCTCTGGGAGATCGTCGGCGCCTCGGTGGCCCACCTCGACGGTTTCAACTACTCGGACGCCGCCCGGGAGATGGGTGCGGAGGGTGTCACCTGGACCTATGAGAACCTGGATGCCTTCCTGGAAGCCCCGCGCGATTGGATGCCGGGAACCCGAATGGTCTTCCCAGGCCTGCGCGATGCGGCCGACCGGGCAGCCATGATCGCCTTCTTGCGCAGCAAGAGCGACGATCCCGCGCCACTCGAGTAGTAGACAACGCCATGACGGTCATCGCCGATGACAGCAACGAGGCCTGCCCCGCAGGCCTCGTTTCTCTTGCAGAGAGGTTGGCGGATGTGGGGGGCGAAATCGCCCTGCGCTATTTCCGCAGCCCGCTGGACGTGGACACCAAAGCGGACGAAAGTCCTGTCACCCGCGCCGATCGCGAGGCAGAGGCGGCCATGCGGGCGATTCTCGCCGAGGAGGTGCCGGACCACGGCATCGTCGGGGAAGAACATGGTGTCCAGGGCGCGGACTCCGACTATGTGTGGATCCTGGACCCCATCGACGGCACCAAGGCCTTCATCACCGGCAATCCGATCTTCGGCACGCTGGTTGCACTGACCCATCGTGGCCGCCCCCTGGCCGGGGTGATCTCCATGCCGGCGCTGGGTGAGCGCTGGGTCGGCGCGCTCGGCCATCCCACGCGTCATCGAGACCCGCAGGGTGCGACATCGACGGTCCAGGTGCGTGCGTGCGACGATCTCGAGCAGGCGATCCTCCGCTGTACCTCTCCACAGATGTTTGCGGCGTCAGCCCGGGACGGCGCCGCCTTCGCGCGTCTGGCGGCCAAAACCCGCCTCGCGCTGTTCGGCGGTGATTGCTTCTGCTACGCGCAGCTTGCCAGTGGCTGGGTCGATCTCGTGGTCGAGGGCGATCTTCAGCCCTATGACTTCATGGCGCTCTTGCCCGTCGTGGAAGGCGCAGGCGGCGTCGTCTGTGACTGGCAGGGCCAGCCTTTGACCCTGGAGTCCGACGGGCGGGTGGTTTGCGCCGGCAGCGCAAGGCTCCGCGATGCGGCCTTGACCTGCTTGCAGCAAGTTGCGTGAAGCCCGACAGGCGCAAACCTTTCAAAAATATAATGATGCGTTAAGGCTTCGACTGTTGCGGCGTCTGCCTTATGCCTTAGGTTAAGGCCGCAACTGGCAACCGGGGACTCCGGGGAGGTTTCGAGGTGTACTTGCGCGCTGCTGCCTGGGCGCTGGCTGTGAGCGTGGCCTGCGTGCCATCCAGCCTGGCTCAGGACGAAGAGTCCCCCCCTTTGTCCCCGCCGCCCGAGCTGGCGGTGCAGCCGCTGCACGGGCTTGCCATGCACGGCGACCCGAAGTACCCGCCGGACTTCACGCACTTCGACTACACCAATCCCGATGCCCCCAAGGGCGGGCGAATCCGCCTCGCGGCGCAGGGCACCTTCGATTCCTTCAACCCATACATCGTGCGTGGCACCGCCGCCTCCGGCATGGGCTACATCTATGAGACCCTGATGGTCTCCAGTGCCGACGAGCCTTTCACCATGTACGGCCTGCTGGCGGAATCGATCGAGGTTCCGGATGATCGCTCCTGGGCGATCTTCAGCCTGAACCCAGAGGCACGCTGGCACGATGGACAGCCGGTGACCGTGGAGGACGTGATCTTTTCGCACGAGATCCTCACCACCGAGGGGCACCCGGCCTATCGCTACTACTACAGCAACATCGAGGAGATCGAGAAACTCGGCAAAGGGCGCCTGCGCATGCTGTTCAGTGAGGGCGAGAACCTGGAATTGCCGCTGATCGCCGGGCAGATGCCGATCGTGCCCCAGCACTGGTGGGAGACGCGGGACTTCGAACGTTCGAGCCTCGATCCGCCCCTGGGCAGTGGTCCCTATCGCGTTGCCGATTTCGAGCCTGGGCGGCATGTAACTCTGGAGCGGGTCGAGGACTATTGGGGCGCGGATCTGCCGGTCAATCGCGGCCAGTACAACTTCGACCGCATCCGATACGACTACTACCTGGACGACACGGTGATCCGGGAAGCCCTCAAGGCGGGTCGGGTCGATTTGAGGCAAGAGAACCAGGCCAAGGCCTGGGCGCTCGACTACAACGTACCAGCGGTGCGCGACGGCTGGTTGATCATGGAGGCGCTGGAGCACGAGCGGCCCACCGGCATGCAGGGCTTCGTCTTCAACACGCGCCGCGAGATATTCAGCGATCCACGGGTGCGAGAGGCTCTGGCCTATGCCTTTGACTTCGAGTGGTCCAATCGAAACCTCTTCTTCAGCCTCTACGCGCGCACCGATAGCTATTTCTCCAACTCAGAGCTGGCATCGAGTGGCCTGCCGGACGGCCGGGAACTGGAGATCCTGGAGCAATACCGCGGTCAGGTTCCCGAAGAGGTCTTCACCGAGAACTTCGATCCCCCCTCCACCGATGGCAGCGGCTGGCCGCGCGAGAATTTGCGCGCTGCTTTCCGCTTGTTGGCGGAGGCAGGCTGGGAGGTCGACCCGGACACGCTGCTCCTCACCAACCGGGAAACCGGAGAGCCCATGCGCTTCGAGGTGCTGCTGGTCAGCCCGGCGATGGAGCGCATCGTGCTGCCGTTCCAGCGCAACCTGCGGCGCCTGGGGATCGAGGTTTCGGTGCGCCTCGTCGACAGCTCGCAGTACATCAATCGCTACCGCGCCTTCGACTTTGACATGATCATCAATGTTTGGGGGCAATCGAACTCCCCCGGCAATGAGCAGCGGGAGTTCTGGTCGTCCGCGGCGGCGGAGATGTCGGGCAGCCGCAATCTGGCCGGAGTCCAGGATCCCGTCGTCGACGAGCTGATCGAGCTGCTCATCGCTGCGCCCTCCCGCGAGGAGTTGGTCGCACGCACCCGCGCGCTCGACCGGGTGCTGCTCTGGGGGCATTATGTCATTCCGCAGTACCACTCGCGGGTGGATCGGCTGCTCTACTGGGATAAGTTCGCCCACCCTGACGTGATTCCCGACTCGGGTTTTGAACTTGATACCTGGTGGTACGACGAAGAGCGGGCCCGGCGCCTTGAGGCGCGCGAGCAGCTTGTCGAGGGGGAGGGGTGATGGCCGAAGCAAGGCTAACGCCGACAAGCCGGACAGGGTTGTCGCCTAGATGAGCGCCTACATCGTTCGTCGCCTCTTCCTCATGGTGCCGACACTCTTCGGCATCATGCTGCTGAATTTCATGGTGCTGCAGTTCGTGCCCGGAGGACCGGTGGAGCAGGTGCTGGCCCAGCTCACCGGCGAAGCCGGCTCCGCCATGGAGCGGGTGACCCGCGCCGGCGACGCGGATGTCAGCGCCGCCGCACCCCGGCGCGAAGGCCAGACCGGCAGCTATCGCGGGGCGCAGGGGCTCGACCCCGAGTTCATCGCCGAGTTGGAGCAGCAGTTCGGCTTCGACAAGCCGGCACACGAACGCTTCTTCCTGATGCTCGGCAACTATCTGGTCTTCGATTTCGGGGAGTCCTTCTTCCGCAGCCGCAGCGTAGCCGAGCTGGTGGTCGAGAAACTGCCGGTGTCGATCTCGCTGGGCCTCTGGACCACGCTGATCACCTATCTGGTCTCGATCCCGCTGGGCATTCGCAAAGCCGTGCGCGATGGCAGTTCCTTCGACATCTGGACCAGCGGCCTTGTCATCGTGGGCTTTGCGATCCCGAACTTCCTCTTCGCCATACTGCTGGTGGTGCTCTTCGCCGGGGGCGGCTATCTCGACTGGTTTCCGTTGCGCGGCCTGACCTCGGATGGCTGGGATGACTTCTCCCTGCCCATGAAGATCGCCGACTACCTGTGGCACATCACCCTGCCGGTGCTGGCCATGGTGATCTCCGGCTTTGCCGGACTGACCATGCTGACCAAAAATTCCTTTCTCGATCAGATACATCAACAGTACGTGCTGACAGCGCGCGCGAAGGGGCTGACCGAGAACCGGGTGCTCTACGGCCATGTCTTCCGCAACGCCATGCTGATCGTCATCGCCGGCTTTCCCTCGGCCTTCATCGGCGTGCTCTTCACCGGCGTCCTTCTGATCGAGGTGATCTTCTCGCTCGACGGCCTGGGGCTCCTGGGCTTCGAGGCGGTGGTGAACCGCGACTATCCCATCGTCCTGGCGACTCTTTACTTCTTCACGTTGCTGGGGCTGTTCCTGAACCTCGTGGGCGACCTGCTGTACACGGTGATCGACCCGCGCATCGACTTTGAAACGCGGGAGGGCTGATGGCGCGCTCACCGGCCGCCGCGCCGCCGCGGCATCGCTTTCTCGGGTTCTCGATCTCACCCATCACCGCGCGGCGTCTGCGCAACTTCCGCGTTAATCGCCGCGGCTTCTGGTCGCTGTGGATCTTTCTGGTCCTTTTCGTACTCAGCCTCTTTGCCGAGTTCCTGGCCAACGACAAGCCGATCCTGGTGCGCTACGACGACGCCTTCTACATGCCGATCTTCGAGGCCCTGCCGGAAACTCACTTCGGCGGAGAGTTCCCGACGGAAACGGACTATCGCGACCCCTATGTGCGTGAACTGATCGCCGAGAAGGGTTGGATGATCTGGCCGCTGGTGGCCTACAACCACCGCACGGTGGCCTGGGATCTGGCTGAGCCGGCACCGACGCCGCCGGATTCGGTGCACTGGCTGGGCACTGACGATCAGGCCCGCGACGTGGTTGCGCGCCTGATCTACGGCTTTCGCATCTCGGTCCTCTTCGGCCTGGCGCTGACGCTTTTCAGCTCCATCGTCGGCGTTGCCGCCGGCGCCGTGCAGGGCTACTTCGGCGGCTGGACCGACTTGCTGTTTCAGCGCTTCATCGAGATCTGGTCCGGGCTGCCTGTGCTCTACCTGCTGATCATCCTGGCCAGCGTGGTCGAACCGGATTTCTGGTGGTTGCTGGGCATCATGCTGGCTTTTTCCTGGATGGGCCTGGTGGGCGTGGTTCGCGCGGAATTCCTCAAGGTTCGCAATTTCGACTATGTGCGCGCGGCCCGGGCATTGGGTGTGGGAAATGGCACCATCATCTTCCGGCACGTGCTGCCCAACGCCATGGTGGCAACCCTGACCTTCATGCCCTTCGTGCTCACCGGCTCGATCACCACCCTGACGGCCCTGGACTTCCTCGGCTTCGGCCTGCCGCCCGGTTCGGCCTCCCTGGGTGACCTACTGGCCCAGGGCAAGGCCAACCTCCAGGCGCCCTGGCTCGGGCTGACGGGCTTCTTCGTGCTGGCGGTCATGCTCAGCCTGCTGGTCTTCATCGGCGAGGCCGTGCGCGATGCCTTCGACCCGCGCAAGCTCTTTGCGGGAGCTGCACCCCCACCGGAAAGCGCCGTGACTGACAGTTCCCGCCCCGCGGCGGCAGCGAAGGGAGCCGAGTGATGGCGGAAACCGGCAAGACGCCGCTGCTCCAGGTCAGCAATCTCGGGGTTCGCTTCCGGACCGGGGGCGCGGTCAGCGAGGCGGTCAAGGCTGTGTCCTTCGATCTGGAGCGAGGCGAGACACTGGGGCTGGTGGGCGAGAGCGGCTCCGGCAAGTCGGTGACGGCGCTCTCGGTCTTGCAGCTGCTGCCCTATCCCCTGGCCGAGCACAGCCCCGGGAGCTCGATCCGCTTTCAGGGGCAGGAGCTGATCGGCATTGGCGACAGGCGGATGCGCAGCGTGCGCGGCAACGCGATCTCCATGATCTTCCAGGAGCCCATGACCTCGCTCAATCCGCTGCACACGGTGCAAAAGCAGATCGGCGAGGTTCTGCTGCTGCACAAGGGCATGGACCGGGTGCAGGCGCGGCGACGGATTCTCGAGCTTCTCGATCTCGTGGGGATTGGTGATGCCGAGCGGCGACTCAGCGCCTATCCGCACGAACTGTCGGGCGGCCAGCGCCAACGGGTGATGATCGCGATGGCCCTGGCCAACGAGCCGGACCTGCTGATCGCCGATGAACCGACGACGGCCCTGGACGTGACGATCCAGGCGCAGATTCTCAAGCTCCTCAAGGAGCTGCAGGAGCGCCTGGGCATGTCAATGCTGCTGATCACCCACGATCTGGGCATCGTGCGCAAGATGGCGCGGCATGTCTGCGTGATGACCCAAGGCGAGATCGTCGAACAGGGGGCCGTGGAGGAGATCTTCCAGCGCCCGCAGCATCCCTACACCCAGCGGCTTCTGGCTGCGGAGCCCAAGGGGCGCCCGCCGGCGCGCGATGCTTCAGCCCCAGTGATCATGGAGGGGCGCGACGTCAAAGTCCATTTTCCCATCCGCAAGGGTCTGCTCAAGCGCGCCGTGGACTACGTAAAGGCGGTCGATGGCATCGATCTCGCCGTGCGCGAAGGCCATACCGTCGGCGTGGTCGGAGAATCGGGTTCGGGCAAGACCACCTTGGGCATGGCCCTGCTGCGCCTCACCGCCAGCCAGGGCTCGGTGGTCTATCTCGGCCGCGATATTCAAGGATGGAAAGCCAAACAGATCAGGCCGTTACGCCGCGAAATGCAGGTGGTGTTTCAGGATCCCTATGGCTCGCTCTCGCCGCGGCTGTCCATCGCCGAGATCGTCGGCGAAGGGCTCAAGGTGCATGGCGGCGGCAGTGCGGCGGAGCGTGATGCCCGTATCGTCGAGGCGCTCGAGGAGGTGGGACTGGACCCGGACAGCCGCCACCGCTACCCGCACGAGTTCTCTGGCGGCCAGCGGCAGCGCATCGCCATCGCGCGCGCCATGGTGTTGAAGCCGCGCTTCGTGGTGCTCGACGAGCCAACCTCGGCACTCGACATGTCCGTGCAGGCGCAGATCGTCGATCTGCTCCGAAGTCTTCAGACCCGGCACCGCCTGGCTTACCTCTTCATCAGTCACGACCTGAAGGTGGTGCGGGCGTTGGCCGATGAAGTGTTGGTCATGCGCAACGGCCGCGTGGTCGAGCAGGGGCCGGCGGACCGGATCTTCGACGCGCCGCGCGAGACCTACACCCGGGCGCTCATGAAAGCGGCCTTCGATCTGGAAACCATGGAGGTCGTCTGAAGGCTGGAGCTTCGGCCTACTTCCAGATCGGCTTGCCGGAGCCGGGCAGGCCGAGGTCGTTCCAGATGCCGGAGACGCGGTCGACCACCTCCTGGTCCATGCGCAGCACCTGACCCCACTCGCGTTTGGTCTCCGGCGGCCACTTGTCCGTTGCATCCAGGCCGATCTTCGAACCGAGGCCCGACTCAGGGCTGGCGAAGTCGAGATAGTCGATCGGGGTGTTCTCCAAGACCGTGATGTCCCGCGCCGGGTCCATCTTGGTCGAGACCGCCCACCAGACATCCTTCCAGTCCCGGGCGTCCACATCCTCGTCCACCACGATCACCCACTTGGTGTACATGAACTGGCGGAGATAGGACCAGGCGCCCAGCATCACCCGCTTGGCGTGGCCGGGATAGGCCTTCTTCATGGAGATCACCGCAATCCGATAGCTGCAACCTTCCGGCGGCAGCCAGAAGTCCACGATCTCCGGGAACTGCTGCTGCAGCAGCGGAATGAAGACCTCGTTCAAGGCCTCACCCAGAACCGAGGGCTCGTCGGGCGGGCGGCCGGTGAAGGTGGAGAGGTAGATGGGATCGCGCCGGCGGGTGATGGCGGTGACGGTGAAGACGGGGAATGGCTCCACCGAGTTGTAGTAGCCGGTGTGGTCGCCGTAGGGCCCTTCGTCGCCATAGTCCTCCAGGCTGACGTGGCCCTCCAGTACGATCTCGGCCTCGGCCGGGACCTTGAGCGGCACGGTCTTGCAGTCCACCAGGTCCACCTTGCGCCCCCGCAGGAGGCCGGCGAACTGGTACTCCGAAAGCGTATCGGGCACCGGCGTCACGGCGGCGAGGATGGTGCCAGGGTCGGCGCCTAGCACGACCGCGGCCGGCAAGGGCTCGCGCTTCTCCGCCTTCCAGCGCTGGTGATGCTGCGCACCGCCGCGATGCTTCAGCCAGCGCATCAGGGTCTTGTTCTTCCCCAGCTTCTGCATGCGGTAGATGCCGAGGTTGAAGTCGTCCTCGCGGCGCTTGCCCGGTCCCTTGGTCACCACCAGCGGCCAGGTGATCAGCGGCGCCGGTTCGCCGGGCCAGCAGGTCTGGATCGGCAGATCATCGAGGTCGATGTCCTCGCCCTCCAGCACCACTTCTTGTGACGGGGCACGGGAGACCGTACGGGGCTTCATGGCCATCACGGTTTTCAGCAGCGGCAGCATGTCTACCGCTTCGCGGAAGCCGCCGGGCGGCTCAGGCTGGCGCAGGAAAGCCAGGGTCTCGCCCACCTCGCGCAGTTGATGCGGCTCCCGGTCCATGCCCCAGGCCACCCGCTCCACCGTGCCGAAGAGGTTGACCAGCACCGGCATGGCATAGTCGCCGCCCTCGGGCTTCACCACCTTCTCGAACAGCACGGCCGGGCCCCCTTCGGCGAGCAGCCGTGTCTGGATCTCGGTCATCTCCAGCACCGGTGATACGGGATGCTTCACCCGCACCAGCCGGCCGTTCTGTTCCAGGCGTTCAATGAAGTCGCGCAGGCTGCGATAGGGCATGGCAGCGGGCTCCTGCAGTGGCGAGGCCCGCCTTCAATGGCACCGCCGGCACCGGAAGAAAAGCAGAAGCTGGCTCAGCGCCGCCGCCCAGCCGGGGTCAGGGCTCTTCGTCGGTTTCCTGCCACGACTGCAGGATTTCCACGAGAGTCGCAACATTGCCCGCCGGGAAAGGGTGCTGTTCCTTGAGCAGAGCCTCGTCGCTGCTGACCCAGGCCCAGGCCTCCTGGAGTTCGCCTTCTTGTGCGCCGGTGGCCACGACTTCCGCTGCAAACTCGTCGTCGACGGGGCCGAGGACACGGTGAATCGCTTCGCGCGTCAGCATGGCTTGCGCCTTAGTGCAACGTGGGGCTCATCGGAAAGGTCCAGCCTTCATGGCGCGCTGCGCTGCCTGTATCGGCCAGCAAGGCCGAGAACACTGTGGCTTCCTGGCGTTGCGGAAACGGCAGGGTCATCGAGGCCTTGCCCAGCGCACGCAGGAGCAGGCGTTCGGCCGCTTCGGCGATTTCTATTTCGGAAGCAGGGGGAAGGCACTTCGGACTGCGAACCGGCTGTGCCAGGCAGAGATTGTGCAGAATTGTGAAAACCCAGGCGCGCATTTCCCGGTCGGAGCGGTGCTGCCGCACACGGGTCAGCGCACGGATGACGCACTCCTCCACCAGGTCCTCCGCGGTGCCTACATCGAGGCAGTGCGCCAGGGCGTAGTCCAGGAGGTCCGGGATCTGAGCGGCGATTCCCGCATAGCGCGGGAGGGGAAGAGCGGATGAAGCCATGATAACACTCCCTGGTTGAACCAAGGATGCAGCGTCTCCCGAATCCGAAAAAAATCCTGAAGGCCTCCGGGTGACGCCCTCTCCCATGCAGCATTGTCGGGCAAAGCTTCCGTCGGGTGCAAGCCAAACCGACAGATTGACATGGCGCGCTCACAAAGACCGACGGGTTGGCACGCTGTGCTGCACGATTTTTCCTTGATCTGGGCGCTGTGCGTTTTAGCTCATGCCCTACGTCTGCGGCACTTTTCTGCTTTTCACCACATGGGAGATCGTTGTGCGCCCGGAAACCCGGCTGTTCCTTTCTCGTTGGCTCGCCAAACCCACCCAGGTGGCTTCGCTTTATCCCAGTTCCCCCAAGCTTTCCGCCCACATCGCGGCCAAGGCGCTGCGCACATCTCACGAGAGAGTGCTCTATCTGGGCGCTGGCACGGGTGCTGTGGGGGCGGCGATGGTGCTGGCGGGGTTGCCGGAATCGCAGTTGGTCATGGTCGAACTGGACGCGAACCTGTGCGAACATCTACGCAGCGCATTCCCCGAGGCCTTGGTGCTCGAGGGTGATGCGCTCAATCCGGCGGCGCTGCTGCCGCCCGAATGGGCCGGGCAGATCACGACCTGTGTGTCGGGTTTGCCGATCGTCCACTATGGCGTGGAAAAGCAAAGGCGCTTCGTGGAGCAGGTCTTCAGTTTGATGTCCGAACCGCGGCTGGTGCAGTACGGCAACCTTCCGCGCCCGCCGATCGCTCACCGCCAACTGGGATTGGCGGTGAAACGGCTGGGCTTCGGTTGGAGTGGCGTTGTGCCGCATTTCATCTGGGAATTTCGGCCCAACGCCTGACGCTGCGCGATCGTGCGTTGCTCAGTCCTGCCGACCATGCATGAACCAGGCGGTGGCGATGGCTGCCACTCCCAGGACCAGCAATCCGGTCACGGCAGGATGGCGTTGCACCAGATCCCCGGCCTCGCGGCCCAGTTCGCCCGTGCGCCGTCCGGCGCGGCGCAGGCGACGCCGCACTTGGCCATTCTCGTCGCCGAGTTCCTCGAGACTATGGGCGGCCTCGTTTACCTGCTTCTGCAGTTCACGGATCCGGTCGTGAAGGCTGTCGTTCATGCTGGTAACTCCTTTGTGCGGTCAAGGCGCCCCTGAACCCCCACCCACCGATCCATCCGCAGCGGCAGGGTTCGGGGCATGCCTATCATAGATATAAGCGAGTTTACGTCAGGGGGAAGCCGGGTCAGATCGAATGCGACCGGCTCTACAAGCTGTGGCGCTCAATCTCCATAAACTCCTCATGGTGATAGACCTGGAGCAGCAAGAGCAGGCGGCTGCGTGCGCGGCTTACTCGGCTCTTAATGGTGCCCAGGGCGCAACCGCACTGCTCGGCGGCTTCCTCGTAGCTCAAGCCCGTACCGCTCACCAACAGCAGCGCCTCCTTCTGATCGTTGGGCAACTGCGCCAAGGCGTTGTCCATCGCGCGGGCCTTGATCAGCCACTCCTGTGGTGCCTCCACCCAGGGCATGTCCTCAACCTCTCTCGAGAGCACAGTCCCTTCACGGTGGCGTTTGCGGTAGTTGGTGTAGAAGACATTGCGTTCGATCCGGAACAACCAGGCCTTCATGTTCGTTCCCGGACGGAACTGATGCAGGCTGGACAGCGCTCGGAGCAGCGTCTCCTGCACCAGATCGTCAGCTTCGCTAGCATTGCGGGTCAGAGAGCGGGCAAAGGCGCGCAACGATGGAATCAATGTGATGATCAGTTCGCGCTCTGGAAGGCCGCTCGTGGCCGAGTTTCGGGGCGTAGTGACGGTTTGCTTGAAAGAACCGTTTGGCCTTCTCCTGTTTATAGAGCTGGTGGGGGAAAATTGAGGGGCAGTCACTGCACTCATGTTCATTCCCGCTCTCCCATTCGTCTTTTAGGCGACGACTACGTGTTCTGACACTTGGGCAGCGGGAAACGTTGCGCAAGGTGCAATTATGGTACGAAAGGCCGCAGTTTTCTCACAGGTTGTAGTGCGATTACGCAGGTAAGTGCTTGTTTCACGGGAACAGGTTCCCAAATCGATGGCCGAAGCGGCGCTGCCGTCCCGTCCAACGACCGAGGGTTGCCTGCATGCACGAAGCGGAAGAAGCGCAGACTCTGGAAGAGGTTGTTCGGCGTATCGGCGCGGCCGGAGCCGGTGAGCGCGTTTCTGTTGCCGAGATCATGCAGTCCGTCGGTCAGCGCAGCTTCGGGCCGCTGCTGCTCGTGCCAGGCCTGCTGCTTGTATCACCTTTGAGCGGCATTCCCGGCTCAGGCACCATCGGGGGCCTGATTATCGGGATCGTTAGTCTGCATCTGATTTTGGGGCGCAGGCGAATCTGGCTGCCCAGCTTCCTGCTGTCGCGGGCGGTGCCGCGGGCGCGTCTGACGGGCGCGCTGCGCTTCCTCACACCCGCCATTCGCGTGGTGGACCGGTTGATAAACAGGCGTTTCAGCTTCCTGACCGAGGGGGCGTTTGCCCGCTTGATCGGCGTGATCTGCCTGTCGATCGCCTGCTTCATGCCGCCCATGGAGCTCGTTCCCATGAGCAATTCGGCGATGGCGGCGGCAGTGAGCCTCTTTGCCCTGGCGCTGGTTGCGCACGACGGACTGCTGGCGACCCTGGCCTTCCTGGCCACCGGTGCCGTTGGCTATCTGGTTCTGGAAACACTGCCGATGTAAGCCAGCCCGCTCATCGCGGGCCTCGATTATTCAGCGGAAGCCGTGGCTTCCGCCATGGCGCCTGCTCGCCCCTTGGCCATGTCATAGTCACGGAAAACTCGCGCAACGCGGATCCGGTAGTCGTTGAAGATGCGCGCACGCCCGGCCTCCTGCGCCGCCGCATGGCCGCTGTGACGATACCAGTCTTCGATCGCAGCTTCGTCGCGCCAGGCGGAAAGCGAGAGAAACTTCTCCGGATTGGTCACGGACTGGAAACGCTCGATGGAGATGAAGCCGTCGATCTTCTGCAGCTCCTCACGCAAGCCCGCAGCGAGCGTGAAGTAGTCGTCGGTGGCCTCGCCTTTCGGCTCCACCTCAAAAATCACCAGGATCATGGCCTCATCCTCCGTCCAGCAGTGCGCCGAGGATGCGGGGAAGGCGCGGGCAGCGTCAAGCCGCCAAGTCGCGGCTCAGGTCACCATGACGATCCAGAGCGCTGCTGCTCCCAGGAAGAGGGAGGCGATCAGGCCGCGGGCGGCGAGCTCGCGCCAGCGTCGGCGCGTGGCCACTGCGGTGGGGAAGGCAGCCGGGTTCTCCTGCTGCCGGTTCTGAGTGGATCGGCAGGCGTCCATGCGGCCCTGCTCCCGACTGTTTCAGATGGATGCCGGGTAGGGTTGTTTCTCTACTAAGTCAATAGGGAATAAGCCCAACGGACTGGCTGGCCGACGTCATCGCTCGGAGGCGGCGGCATCGTCTGTTTCAGGAAGCCTATCGCATTCAAGTGGATAGGTTACCTCCGGGACGTAGAGCGGACCCCCTGACTGCAGATGGCTGGAGAAGAGGGTGAAGGCATCGACCGTGAAGGGGTGCAGACGGAAGAGGGAATGCTCCATCAGGAAGCGCTCCAGCTTGGGGCCATGCTCGATGCGGCCGCGCGCCAGGGTGACGTGTGGCTTGAACTTGCGCCGATCCGGTTTCACGCCGGCACGCACGCTCGCCTGGTCCACCTTGGCCTGTAGTCGTTCAAGCTTAGGATTGTTCTCAACACCCACCCACAAGGTGTTGATACGTTTACCTTCGGTGAAGACGCCGATTCCCGATAATGTCAGTTCGAAGCGCGGAAAGTCCATGCCGTGCAGGGCATCGTCGATGTCGCGTGCGAGCCCATTGTCCACGTCGCCGAGGAAGCGAAGGGTGAGGTGGAGGTTCTCAGGCGGCACCCAGCGCGCACCCGGCAGTCCACCGGCCAGGAATTGGAGCCGCTCGCGGACGTCTTCGGGCAGGCCGAGAGCGATGAAGAGGCGCATAGCACGACGCTCCCGCAAAACAGGGGACAAGCCTCTCTGTTAACAGGAAGCGGGCGGCCTTTCAAAAGCCGCCCGCGATTCCCGGTCCGACGATGGCTTGTCCTGCTCAGGGGCAGGGGAAGGTGAACTCGTGATGAATCTTCTCGATCTCCGCCAGGATCTCCGGCGTCAGGGTGACCGCGGTCGAATCGATGGCGGTCTTGAGCTGCTCGAGGGTCGTGGCGCCCACGATGGAGGAGGTCAGGAAGGGCCGCGAAAGCACGAAGGCGTGGGCCATCTGCGAGGGGTCGAGACCGTGATCTCTTGCCAGCGTGACATAGCGGCGCGTGGCTTCCTCCGCCCGTGGGGTGAAGTAGCGGGTGTTGTCCGGGAAGACGGTCATGCGCGCGCCGGGCGGGCGGTCGCCATTGAGGTACTTTCCGGAGAGCACGCCGGCTGCATTCGGCGCATAGGCGAAGAGGCCCACCTGCTCCCGATGGGCGATTTCGGCCAGCCCCACCTCGAAGCTGCGATTGAGCAGGCTGTAGGGGTTCTGCACGGTAGCCACGCGAGGACCGATGCCCTGCTCGGCGAGCTGCAGGAACTTCATGACACCCCAGGGGGTCTCATTCGACAGGCCGATGTGGCGGATCTTGCCGCTATTAACGAGATCGTTGAGCGTCCCCAGGACGTCTTCCAAGGGGGTCCAGTCGCCTTCGTCCGGGTTGGGCTTGTAGCCCAGCTTGCCGAAGGTGTTGACGCTGCGCTCCGGCCAATGGAGCTGATAGAGGTCGATGTAGTCGGTCTGGAGCCGGCGCAGGCTGTCGTCCACTGCCTGGGTCAACTGCTCCCGGGAGAACTTGGGATAGCCGTCACGCACGTGCCGGAAACGCGCGCCCGGCCCCACAGCCTTGGTGGCCAGGATCACCTTATTGCGCTGGCCGCGCCGGGCGAACCACTCGCCGATGATCTCCTCGGTGCGCCCGTAGGTCTCGGCCTGGGGCGCGATGGGGTACATCTCCGCCGTGTCCCAGAAGAAGACACCGCGGTCCAGGGCGTAGTCCATCTGGGCCAGCCCGTCTTCGAGGCTGTTTTGGCGACCCCAGGTCATTGTGCCGAGGCAGATGAGACTGACGTCGAGATCGGTGCGTCCGAGACGGCGAAGCTCCATGAGGCGTGGCTCCATGCAGTGTGGGCAGGTGCGGCTCGTTCGGAGCAGCGACACCGGCTAAAAGGGATGAGGTGCCCCTGGTATAGCCGTAGCGACCGGCTATGGAAATCGCCGACTGCGGCGGACGCGCATAGTTCGCGTCAAGCGGCCTTAGCTTTCTGCTTCAGCCTGGTCGTTCACCTCGGACAGCAGTTCTTCGACGCTGGGCAGGATGCGCGCCACGATCTCCGCCACACCCTCGGCGTTGGGGTGGATGCCGTCGCCCTGATTGAGCGCCGGTTCGGCCACCACTCCGTCCAGGAAGAAGGGGTAGAAGACCACGTCATGCGCTTTTGCCAGCCGGGGGAAGAGCGCGTCGAACTCCGCTGCATAGTCCGAACCCAGGTTGCGCGGCGCCAGCATGCCGGTGAAGAGGGTCGGAAGCTCTTCCTCTTCCAGCCGTTCCAGCAGCCCGGAGAGGTTGCGCCGGGTTTCACTGGGGTCCAATCCCCGCAGTCCGTCGTTGGCGCCCAGCACCACCAGAATGGCATCCGGCTCGTCGGCCAGGGCCCAGTCGATCCGCGCCAGCCCGGCTGCCGTGGTATCGCCGGAATTGCCAGCGTTGATCACCTCCACCTCATGCCCCTGGTCCCGTAGCGCGGCCTCGAGCTGCTGCGGGAAGACGTCGTCGGGGTCGAGTCCGTAGCCATGCACCAGGGAATCGCCGAACGCCATCAGGCGGACCGGTTCCGATGCCTGGGCGATCCCTGCAGTGAGCCCGACCACAAGGGCGAGCGAGGAGAGGCTGGTGGCCAGGCGGCGGGCGATGGGCATGAAGTCTTCCTCTTCGGCAGGGCGCGTTCGTCGATTGCACTGGGGTTCAGGTAGGCGTCGACACGCGCCGGTCAAGCAATGGCTTGCTCTGTCGCCTGTCCCGCCTCCGGCGCGCTTCTCGTTGATCGTTCCGCTCTCTGCCCCATATCTGCCCCATGTCTTCCCCATCATCTGCGAAGCAAACGGCACAGAAGGACGGCGCAATGCAGCGGGCTGCTCACCGGGATCAGGAAGAAATGATTGCGCTGCAGGACCTGCGCCTCACCTATCGCTCCGGCGCCGGGCCGGTGGAGGTGCTGCGCGGTATCGACCTTACGATCCCGCCCTCGGAAACGGTTTCCCTCGTCGGGCCCTCGGGCTCCGGCAAGACTTCCCTGCTCATGGTGATCTCCGGTCTCGAGCGGGCCACCAGTGGGCGGGTGACTGTGGCGGGCGCCGATCTCAACGCCCTGGACGAGGATGACCTGGCGGCCTTCCGCCGCGATTATGTCGGCATCGTATTCCAGGACTTTCACCTGATTTCCACCATGACGGCGCTGGAGAATGTGGCGGTACCGCTGGAGTTTGCCGGCCGCGACGATGCCTTCGAGCGCGCCGCGCAGGTGCTGGAGCAGGTGGGGCTGGGCCACCGACTGGATCACTATCCCGGCCAGCTTTCCGGCGGGGAGCAGCAGCGGGTGGCCTTGGCCCGAGCCTTCGCCCCCGGCCCGAAACTGCTGCTGGCGGACGAACCGACCGGCAACCTCGATGGCGAAACCGGCGCGCGCGTGGTGGAGCAGCTCTTCGCCCTACAACGCGCCCACGCAACGACCCTGCTGTTGATCACCCATGACACCCGCCTGGCGGAACGCTGCAACCGCGTGGTGCGAATCGGCGACGGTGCGCTGGTTGAAGACCGCAGGCTGCACGGCAACGGACAGGAATTCACAGGGCTGGAAGCGGAGCCGGTGGCGTGAGCGAGGGTGTGCTCGTCGGCCGGCCTCGCAGCGAGACGCAGCGGCCCCCGTCCACTGTCAGCTTGGCCTGGCGGCTGGCGCGACGGGAACTGCGCGGAGGGCTGAAGGGCTTCCGCGTCTTCTTGCTCTGTCTGCTCCTGGGCGTGGCCGCGATCGCGGCCGTGGGCTCGCTCTCGCAGGCAATGCTCGGCGGCCTCTCCGACAATGGTCGTGCGCTTCTGGGTGGTGACGTCGAGCTGCGCACCATTCATCAGCCGCTGACGGCCGAGCAGCTTGGCTGGATGGAAGACAACAGCGCGCGCCTGTCCCGGGTCGCCGACCTGCGGGCCATGGCGCGCGCGGACAGCCCCGACGGCGGCCGGCGGCTGGTGGAACTGAAAGCTGTCGATGGCGCGTATCCCCTGCACGGCGCGGTGACCGTCGAGCCGTCGGTGGAGGGCCCTCTGCCGCTGGCGCAGCAGGGTGAGCAGTGGGGGGCTCTGGTGGATCCGGCCCTCCTGTCCCGCCTGGATCTTGCCCTGGGCGATACCCTGCGGATTGGTGACCTGGCCTATGAGGTGCGGGGTACCGTCAGCCGGGAACCCGACCGCGCGGCGCGCGCTTTCACACTCGGCCCGAGGGTTCTGGTCCATATCGACAGCCTCGCCGCTTCCGGCCTCGAGCAGCCGGGTTCGCTCATTTACTACCACTATCGCGCGGACCTGCCCGAAGGAGAGACGGCCGACTCCTGGCGCAGCCGCCTCGATGCGGCCTATCCCGATGCCGGCTGGCGCGTGCGCGACATCTCGCGCGCCGCACCGGGGGTGGACCGCTTCATCTTCCAGGTGACGCTGTTCATGACCCTTGTCGGGCTGACGGCCCTGCTGGTGGGCGGTGTGGGCATCGCCAATGCGGTGCATGCCTTTCTCGACAGCAAGCGCAGCACCATTGCCACCCTGAAATGCCTGGGCGCGCCGGGGCGTTTGATCTTCACCACCTATTTGGCGCAGGTCATGGCGCTCGCCCTGCTTGGCATCGGCGCCGGCCTGGCGCTGGGTGCGCTCGCACCCTTGATCGCCGGCCCGCTTCTGGCCGATCGGCTGAACTTTCAGCTCCAGGGCGGCGTGCATTGGCCGGCACTGGCGCTGGCGGCGGTTTTCGGGTTGCTCACAACCCTGGTCTTCACGCTTTGGCCCCTGGCCAGGGCGCAGTCGATTCCGGCCGGCAGCCTGTTCCGTGATGTCGTGGACCGTGCGGCAAGCCGGCCGCCGCTTTGGGCACTGGTGGCGCTGGGGCTCTCGGGCCTGGCCCTGGCGGCGGTGGCGGTTCTCGGCACCGATGGCGGTCGGGTGTCGTTGGGATTCGTCGTGGGTGCCGTCGGCGCGCTGCTGCTCTTCCGTCTCGCTGCGGCAGGCATCGCCTGGGCCGCGCGCCAGCTGCCCCGGCCGCGGCGCCCCGGATTGCGACTGGCGCTGACCAACCTCTACCGGCCGGGAGCCAGCACCGGCAGCGTGGTCACCTCCCTGGGGCTCGGTCTGACGGTGCTGGTGGCCATCGCCTTGATCGAAGGCAACCTGCGTCACCAGGTGGTGGAGCAAATGCCCGAGGAGGCCCCGGGCTTCTATTTCATCGACATTCAGCCCGATCAGGTGGAGCGCTTCGATGCGCTGGTTCAGGGCCACACCGGTTTCGAGTCCATGGAACGGGTCCCGATGCTGCGCGGGCGCATCACCCGGATAAACGGGCTGCGGCCGGAAGAGATGGAGGTGGATTCGGACGTCTCCTGGGTGTTCCGCGGCGACCGCGGCGTCACCTGGTCGGCGGGGCCGCCGGAGGGCAGCCGCATCACTGCCGGCGACTGGTGGCCCGAAGACTACGAGGGGCCGCCGCTCATCAGCCTGGAGGCGCGCATTGCCGAGCAGATCGGCATCGGCCCTGGCGACAGCCTGACCGTCAATCTCCTGGGACGCGACATCGAGGCGGAGATCGCCAACCTCCGACCCGTCGACTGGTCAGAGCTCTCCATCAACTTCGTGATGGTCTTTTCCCCCGGTCTCGTTCAGCAGGCGCCCCAGACCCACATCGCCACCGTATCTCTGGACCCGGAGCAGGAAGAGGCGCTGGAGGCTGCGGTTGCGGATGCTTTCCCCAATGTATCGGCCGTGCGGGTCAAGGAGGCCTTGGAAAGTCTCGCGCAGATGCTGCGCGCCATCGCCACGGCGGTCACCTTGACCGCGTCCGTGACGGTTGCGGCAGGCCTGCTGGTGCTGGCCGGGGCGGTGGCCGCGGGGCAGCGCCGACGGGTCTATGACGCGGTCGTGTTGAAGGTACTCGGCGCCCGGCGCCGCGACGTGCTGCGGGCATTCCTGCTGGAGTTCGGCCTGATGGGCCTCATCGCATCGCTGCTGGCGATCGTCATGGGAACGCTGGCTGCCTGGGCTGTTCTGACGACGGTGATGCGTGTCGAAAACTTCACCTTCCTGGTGGTGCCTGTGGCACTGACCGCCCTTGTGGCAGTTGCCGTAACCCTCATCTTCGGATTTGGCGGAACATGGCGGGCCTTGGCGCAGAAGGCAGCCCCGATCCTGCGCAACGATTAATGGCACGAAGCAGTTTGATTTGTGCCTTCATGTCGCTTTTCGGAGGCAGCGCGACCGGTTTCTGTTGACCCCATTTCAGGGATCGCCCATATCTGGGTACGACATTTTTCTGTGTTTCAGGAGTGAGGAGCGCCATGGCGTTCGGTCAGGATCGCACCAAGTACATGTCCCGCAGTCAGGCCCAGACTGCGCAACTAGACGAGGGCCTGCGCAGCTACATGCTGCGCGTCTACAACTATATGAGCCTCGGCGTCGCCTTTACCGGCGCCGTTGCCATGATCGTCGCGATGAACCCGGCCCTGGTTCAGGCCGTGGCGTCGATGTTCTGGCTTTTCTTCATCGGTATTCTGGGGCTCGGGTTCATGGCACCGCGCATCATGACCTCGAAGTCCGTGGGCGCAGCCCAGGCCTGCTTCTGGGTCTATGCGGCACTTTGGGGTGCGCTTCTGGGGCCAATGATGGCGGCCTACGCGGCCATTGATCCCATGCTCATTGCCCGCGCCTTCTTCATCACCGCTGGCACCTTCGCTGGCATGAGCCTCCTGGGCTACACGACGAAGAAGAACCTGGCACCCATGGGAGCCTTCCTGGCGATGGCGACCATCGGTCTGCTGATTGCGCTGCTGGTCAACGCCTTCTTCATCCAGGATGGTGCCTTCCAGCTGCTACTGTCGGTGGTCGTGGTTCTGGTCTTCTCGGCTCTCACCGCCTACGAGACCCAGATGATCAAGAACATGTACTACGAGACCGATG
Organism: Aquibaculum sediminis; assembly: GCF_040712085.1. Lineage (NCBI taxonomy): Bacteria > Pseudomonadati > Pseudomonadota > Alphaproteobacteria > Rhodospirillales > Rhodovibrionaceae > Aquibaculum > Aquibaculum sediminis. The sequence goes on along the minus strand of NZ_JBFCVK010000001.1, from coordinate 503,573 downwards.
GTGCCGACGTGGCGACCAAGAAGTCCATCTTCGGCGCCTTCATGCTCTACGGCTCCTTCATCACGCTGTTCATCTACATCCTCAGCATTCTGGGGATCATGCGCGAATAGCAGCGTGCTGCCCAGTTTCGGGGGCTGATCAAGAGAAAGCCCGGTGGAGCGTGTTCCACCGGGCTTTTTTCTTGCTTGCCGCCGCTGCCTGCTGCCGCAGGGGCCTTATCGGAACATGAGCACCGGCACCTTGCAGGACCGCACCATGGCGCTCGTCGTGCTGCCGATCATCAGGCGGCGAATGCGGGAGTGGCCGTAAGCGCCTATGACCAGCAAGTCGATGCCATCACGCTCGACCTCCCGCGCGATGACCTCATCCGGAGCGCCGGGCAGGATGTCAGCATCGACGGCATAGCCGGCGCCGCGCAGCTGCCCGGCAGCGTCCTCGAGACGCTCGCGCATGTTGGATTGGTCGGCTCCGACCATCAGCAGCCGACAGGACAGGTCCTTCAGCAGCCGGGACTTGGCCACATGCGCGACGGCCTTTCTCGCGCTCGGCCCATCATCATAGGCGATGAGCAGGCGTGTCGGCTGCCGGAACGCGCGCGCAGCCACCAGCAGCGGCCTGGTGCTGGCCCGTGCCACGCGCTCCAGGTTGGAGCCTAAGTGCAGTTTCGCGAAGTCAGCAGCTTCGCCACGCTTGCCGATGATGACGACGGCGGCATCAGCCTCGATCTCGCGCAGCGAATCGAGCAGGTCGCCGTGGCGCAGCCGTGGCGTGACGCGCTCGATCCCGGCCTTCGCCAGGCGGGCCTTGGCCTCGTCCAGGATCAGGCGCCCGCGCTGTTGTGCCAGCTTGGCGTGGCGTTCGTCGTGCTCGGCCAGTTCGTGCAGGAGAGAGTCCTGGTCATTGACCGAGAGGTTGCCGCTCAGGTTGGCCGGAACGGACGTGACCTGCCGGCGTCCGAGGACGTGGAGCAACTCCACTTCCGTTTCCAACGCCGGGGCCACCCAGGCGGCATAGTCGCAGACGCTGGCCGTGTAGACCGAGCCGTCGATGCAGGCGATGATCTTGCTCAAGGTCGGCTATTCCTCCTAGTGGCCCATCAGGCGCTCCAGGGCGCCGGGCTTGTCGTGCATCGCCAGCTTGTCGACGATGGTGGCGCTTGCTTCATTAAGGCCTTCGATCTCGACCTCAGCGCCTTCGCGCCGGAACTTCAGGACGACCTCATCCAGGGCGGCAACGCCCGAGATGTCCCAGATGTGTGCCCTGCCGACGTCAATGGTGACACGTTCGAGGACTTCCTTGAAATCGAATGCGCGTTTGAACTCGTCAGCCGAGGCAAAAAAGATCTGTCCGCTCACCACATAACGGCGGGTGCGGCCCTCGTCTTCGGTTTGGGACTCGATCCGGAAGATCTGGGCGACCTTCCACGCAAAGAAGATGCCCGAGAGCAGCACGCCTACGAGTACGCCCTGTGCCAGATCGTGGGTGATCACCACGACGGCGACGGTCGACAGCATGACCACACTGGAACTCTTGGGGTGATGCCTGAGGTCCGACAGCGATGACCAGCTGAAGGTGCCGATCGAAACCATGATCATGACGGCCACGAGCGCCGCCATGGGAATGCGGCTGACCCAGTCGCCGAGAACGACGATCAGGAAGATCAGGAACACGCCGGCCGCGATGCCGGAGAGCCGGGCGCGGCCGCCGGACTTCACGTTGATCACAGACTGGCCGATCATGGCGCAGCCAGCCATGCCGCCGGTGAATCCGGCGACGATGTTGGCCAGGCCCTGACCGTGGCTTTCCCGGTCCTTGTTGCTGCTGGTGTCCGTCAGGCCGTCGACGATGGAGGCCGTCATCAGGGATTCCAGCAGTCCGACCATCGCCAGCGTGGCGGAGTAGGGCAGGATGATGAGCAGCGTTTCCAGGTTCAAGGGCACGGAGGGCAGCAGGAAAACCGGCAGAGTGGAGGGCAGTTCACCCATGTCCCCGACCGTGCGCAGATCGAGGCCCAGGAAAAGCGTGATTGCCGTCAGCACGACGATACAGACCAGCGGGGAGGGCACGGCGCGGGTCAGGCGCGGCAGCAGGTAGATGATCGCGAGCCCACCGGCCACCATGACATAGGTCTCCCACCCCACCCCGGTGAGTTCGGGAACCTGCGCGAGGAAGATCAGAATGGCCAAGGCATTGACGAAGCCCGTCATAACCGAGCGGGAGACGAAGCGCATGACCCGGCTCAATCGGAAGACGCCGGCGAGGATCTGCAGGATGCCGGTAAGCACCGTTGCGGCAAGCAGATACTCCAGGCCGTAATCGCGGACCAGGTCCACCATCAGGACAGCCATTGCGGCAGTGGCCGCCGAGATCATGCCCGGGCGGCCGCCGGCGATGGCAGTGATCACGGCGATGGAGAAGGAGGCGTAAAGGCCCACTTTTGGATCGACGCCGGCAATGATGGAAAAGGCGATGGCCTCCGGTATCAGGGCCAGGGCGACGACAAGGCCGGCGAGCAGTTCGGCCTTGGGGTTCCCAAGCCATTCCGACCGGCGAAAAGCAAAGGTCATGGGCACAGAGTCTCGACGCATGCGCTGCAGCAGTGCCGCGCATAGTGCAGTGCGAAAAGACATGCACAGGGCGCGACAACGCAAAGCGCGTGAAGGGGATCCGATAGAGTCGGGGTTTGGATGCCGGGCGGCAGCGCAGAGGGCGCCGGTCAGGCATTCATGATGCTGCGATGCGGCATGGCACTACGTAAAGCGGTCCGCAGCAGAGTGCAAGCGCAGCGACCCGGCTGGCAGCACCATTCGAGTCTTGTCCGACCGCGGAGCTCTTTGAGAAGCTATGGTATGTTGCAAGCTTTGAAAGGAAGTTGAGGTGAGCGCCTATCTGATAGCACTGGTGGAGGTGACGGATGCGGAGGCCTACAAGACCTATGCCGCCCGCGCACCGGAGGCCATCGCCAGCTATGGCGGGACGTACCTGATTCGTGGGGCTCAGCCCAAGATCATGGAAGGCGACTGGCCGATCGATCGCATGGTGGTGCTGGAGTTTCCGGACATGGCCGCGGCCGAACGCTTCTACAACTCTCCCGAATACCAGGAGATTCTTCCGCTCAGGCAGGCGGCCTCGAAAGGCGCTGTGGCCATCCTGCCGCGTTACGAAGGATAGGTCGGGTCGCCAGAGCGGATCGCCTCAATTCGCGTCGCTTCGCGAACCCGTTCTGGGGCGATCTCCTCTACAGCATCAGGGCGCCGGCGGCCAGCAGAAGGGCCAGGGCGGCCAGAAGCATGGCCCGGCGAATGCCGGCGGCCTGCCGCTTGGCCTCGGTGAAGGCGGCCACCGTCTCGGGATGCAGGCGCAGACCGCCTTCGGCTGCCTGCTGCACGATGCTTTCCATTTGCGCCAGGGTGGAAGGCAGGCGTTCCAGGCCTTCGATCATGGACTGCCCGGCATCGCGCACCCTGGCCTGGGGGCCGCGGTGTGCGCGCATCCAGTCGGTGATGAGTGGTTCGGCCAGCACCCAGATGTTCAGGCTGGGGTCGAGATGGCGGCTCACCCCTTCGGCCATGAGCATGTTCTTTTGCAAAAGCACGAGCTGCGGCTGGACGCTGAGGTTGAAGGATTCGGTCAGACGGAAGAGCTGGCCGAGCAGGCGTGCAAAGGAAATGCGCGCCAGCGGCCGGCCGAAGATCGGCTCGCACACTGCGCGCAGGGCCTGGGCATAGAGATCCATGGACTGGCCGGGCGGCAGGTAGCCTGCATCCACCTGCACCTGGGCCAGGCGGCGATAGTCGCGCGCCAGGGTGGCCAGCAGCATGTCGGCCAGAAAGGTGCGGGTGCGGTGATCGAGGCGCCCCATGATGCCGAAATCGACTGCACCAATGCCACCGTCGGTGGTGACGAACATGTTGCCGGGATGCTGGTCGCCGTGGAAGAAGCCGTCCCGGAAGACCTGATTGAAGAAGATGGCCGAGGCCTTGCGCAGCACCTCGGTCAGTTCATGGCCGGCCGCCAAGAGGGCCTGGCGGTCGTCCAGGCGGATACCGGACAGCCGGCTCTGGGTCATGACGCGCCGTGCGGTGCGTTCCCAATCCACGGCGGGGACCTGATAGTCGGGATCGCCCTCGAAGTTCTCGCCCAGTTCCGATGCCGCTGCGGCCTCCATGCGCAGGTCCATTTCGGTGCGCACGGTTTCCTCGAAGAGGCCGACCACCTCCACCGGCTTGAAGCGGCGCAGGCGCGGCTGTGTGCGCTCGACCAGATAGGCGAGGTAGTAGAAGAGCTGCAGATCCCGCTCGAACGCGCTTTCGATGCGCGGACGCAGGATCTTGACCGCAACCTCCCGATTCTCGATGTCCGGGTCTTCCTCGCGGGTAATGGCAAGGTGGACCTGGGCGATGGAGGCGGCGGAGATCGGTTTCTGCTCGAAGTGCTCGAAAAGTTCGTCCAGCGGCCGGCCCAGCTCGCTTTCCAGGATCTCGCGCGCCTCCTCGAAGGAGAAGGCGGGCAGGCGATCCTGTAGCTCCGCAAGGTCGGCCGCCATCTGCTCGCCAGTCAGATCGGCACGGGTGGCGAGGAACTGCCCGAATTTGATGAAGCTGGGCCCCAACTCTGTCAGCGCCCGCGCCAGCTTCTGGCCCGGCCGACCGCTGCCCGTGCGTCCGCCGACGCGTCGCAGCAGGGCGATGAGTGTGGGGTAGATGCCGAGCGCTTCCACCGCGGAAAGCGCATCGTGGCGCCGCAGGACGCGGGCGATGGTCAGCAGACGGAACGGCAGCTGCAGGGTTTGACGCATGATGCTAGAGGCGCCAGGCGGAGTGGATGGCCGCGATCCCGCCGCTCAGATTACGCCAGCGCGGCTGCTCGAGCCCGGCATCGGCCATGCGGGCCGCCAGGTCGGCCTGGGGCGGGAAGCGGCGAATCGACTCCACCAGATAGCGATAGGAGTCGCGATCCCGCGCCACCACCTGTCCCAGCCTCGGCAGCAGCTGGAAGGAATAGAGGTCGTAAAATCGGTCCAGGACAGGCAGCACGACCTGGCTGAACTCCAGGCAGAGGAAACGCCCACCCGGCTTCAACACGCGGCGCGCCTCGCTCAGGGCATCGTCGATGCGCGTGACGTTCCGCAGGCCGAACGCAATGGTGTAGGCATCAAAGCTGCGATCGGGGAAGGGCAGGCAGTGAGCGTCGCCGCAAATCCACTGCAGGCCGTCCAGTCGCCCGCTGTCGATGGCCCGGTCGCGCCCCACCCGAACCATATCCTCCGTCAGGTCGCAGACCATGACCTGTCCCTGACCTTCCATGCGCTCGCGGATGCGAAAGGCGATGTCGCCGGTGCCGCCGGCAACGTCGATCACCTGCCAGCCGGGGCGGGGCCGCAGCCACGACACCATCTCGTCCTTCCAGAGGCGATGGATGCCACCGGACATGAGATCGTTCATCAGGTCGTAGCGGGCCGCAACATTGGTGAAGACGTTGCGGACCAGCGGGGCCTTTTCCGCTTCCTCGACCTCGCGGAATCCGAAGTGCGTGGTGCGGTGCGGCGGGTTGGGAGACTGCTTCCTGGACATGGCGCGCAAGATAGCCATCCCGGGCCGCTTCGGCTACTCTGCCGCGACCTCAGCAATCAAATCGACAGCACCCATGCCAGAACTGCCTGAAGTGGAAACGGTCCGGCGCGGCCTGCAGCCTCTGCTGGAGGGGCGGCGGCTCGTCTCTGTGCTACAGCGCCGGCCGGATCTGCGCTTTCCGTTGCCGCTGGATTTCGTGGCCCGCCTTGAGGGGCAGCGGGTGGAGCGCATCGACCGGCGCGCCAAGTATCTCCTGCTGCATCTGGACAGCGCGGAGGTGCTGCTGGTGCACCTCGGCATGTCCGGGCGCATGCTGCTGATCGACGATCCCGACTCCGTTGATCTGCTGCCGCACGACCATATCGTGCTGCGCACCGAAGAGGGCCGGGAGGTGCGTTTCAACGATGCGCGGCGCTTCGGCTACATGGACATCATCCCCGCAGCGGAGCTTGTGGGGCATCGGCACCTGGTGGGGCTTGGGCCGGAGCCGCTCGGCAACGACTTCAACGGACCGGTTCTGGCGGCGGCGCTGGCGAACAAGCGCACACCGATCAAGGCTGCCCTCCTGGATCAGCGGGTGGTGGCCGGCCTGGGGAACATCTATGTCTGCGAAGCGCTCTACCACGCGGGCATCGCGCCCGGTCGCCTGGCGCTGACGGTTCAGGAGCATGAAGCCGACGCGCTTGCCCAGGCCATCCGCCGGGTGTTGACCGAGGCCATTGCAGCGGGCGGCAGCAGTCTGCGTGACTATGTGCAGACCTCCGGTGAACTGGGCTATTTTCAGCATTCCTGGGCGGTCTACGGGCGTGAAGGCTTGGCATGTCCGGCCTGCGACTGCGGTGGCCCAGCGGCCGGCGGCATATCGCGCCTTGTGCAGTCCGGTCGCTCCACGTTCTATTGCCCGCATCGGCAGCGGTGAGTCGCTGGCGCTTGCGCCGCGGCCTGCCAAGCCCAAACCCTTTAAGGAGACCCTCATGGCCTACGAGAATATCCAGGTGGAGAAGAAGGATGGCGTCGGCATCGTCACCCTGTATCGGCCGCAGGCCCTGAACGCGCTCTGCGCCGCGCTGGTGGACGAGGTCGGTCAGGCAATGCGGAGCTTCGATGCGGACCCGGAGGTGGGATGCATCATCCTTACCGGCTCCGAGAAGGCCTTCGCCGCCGGGGCCGACATCAAGGAGATGAAGGACAAGAGCTATCAGGACGTCGCGGACGAGGACTTCATCACCGACGATTGGGAGGTGATCACCACCATCCGCAAGCCGGTGATCGCGGCCGTTTCCGGTTACGCCCTGGGCGGGGGCTGCGAGTTCGCCATGATGTGCGACTTCATCATTGCCGCCGACAGCGCCAAGTTCGGCCAGCCGGAGATCAAGCTCGGGACCATCCCGGGTGCCGGCGGTACGCAGCGCCTGACCCGCGCTGTCGGCAAGTCGCTTGCCATGTATCTCTGCCTGACCGGCGACATGATCGATGCGGAAACGGCCCTGCGCGCGGGCCTGGTGGCCAAGGTGGTGCCGGCCGACAGCCTGCAGGAGGAGGCCATGAAGGCCGCGAAGACCATCGCGGGGCTGTCGCAGCCGGTGGTGCGCACCTGCAAGGAGTCGGTCAATCGCGCCTTCGAGACCACGCTCGCCGAAGGCATCCGCTTCGAGCGGCGGCTGTTCCACTCGACCTTTGCGTTGGACGACCGGACCGAGGGCATGAGTGCCTTTGCCGAGAAGCGCAAGCCGAGCTGGAAGCACCGCTGACCCGCAGGGCCTGCCTTGGTCGCCGCCTGGGCCGACGTTCGGCCCGGGTTGTGCGTCCGGCAGTCCTTGACGCAGCGGGGATCGAGCAGTATATCGCGCCCTGAAACACGCTTTTCCAACGGGATCAATTATGGCCAACCACAAGTCCGCCCAAAAGCGGATCCGCCGCAACGCAAATCGTAGCGAGATCAATGGTGCGCGCATGGGGCGCATCCGCACCTTCGTGAAGAAGGTTGAGCTGGCGATCGCCAGCGGCAACCAGGACGCCGCCAAGACGGCGCTGCAGGCAGCTCAGCCGGAACTGCACCGCGGCGTTACCAAGGGCGTGCTCCATCGCAACACCGTGGCGCGGAAGCTTTCCCGCCTCAGTGGCCGCATTAAGTCGATGGCCTGACCCGAGGCTGACAGCCCCTCCTTCCGGGGCGTCAATCTGCACAGTCTGTAAAGTGAGCACCGGGCTTTCCGGTGCCCATTTGCATGGGTGCCTGCCGGGCATATCGCTCCTGGCGGGTGGTCATGGACCCGGTGCCCGCGCTTGGGCCATTGGGAGCGAATGCGATTTTTTTCGCATTTGTGACAGCCCCGGATTCTCGTTGAATCCGACGACTCTAGGGCCCGGAAGCTGAGGCGCGGACTCAGCAGAGCGTGGGCGTTCTGCAAACGGTCTCATTGCCTCCCACCCGCAGTCCCTGTACATTGACCCACTCGCACTAATGGTTGCCGTGTTCCCGGCACGCACCTTTTTGTAAAAGGGCTGTTAGGGCTAATTAGTACTTTGCAGATAGTATAAGAAGGACCTCCGGCGGGTGGTAAAAGCTGTGAGGTCGGCGGGAAATAGTGGCCGCGCTTTGTTTGTGACTTTGGGTAAGTGGCTGTTCGGTGGTGGCTGTGGCCGTTACCGATAGTGGTGGCGCGCTCGGGGGCGATGGGCGGCATGAAGGGGCAAGAGTAGGCATGGCTGCGGGGCTGCAAGCGAGAGAGCTGGAGGAAGCTGGGGCTGCCGGAGAGGAAACCGGCGATCTCGTGGAAATCTGGGCCAGGGTCCGGGCCCGGCTGCGCACCGAGGTTGGTGATGCCGCCTTCCGCAGTTGGCTGAAGCCTCTGACGCTGATCGGCCTGCACAACGGACAGCTTCGGATGGCGGTGCCCTCGCGCTTTATGCGCGATTGGCTCAACAGCAATTACGTCGACCGGATCCGGATGCTCTGGAGTGAGGAACAGCCGGCGCTGGCCGGCGTCGAGATCGTCGTACGTCCGCCCGCCCGCCCGGCTGCGTCGGCAGCGTCCGCCCCTCCAAATGCGCCGTTAAACGAGACCGCACCCGGCGAGGCCCGCGTGGCGGAAGTGCCGGCCGGCGCTCCCGAGCGCATTTCCTCGCCCGTGCCCGAGCAGCCGCCCCTGCTCGAGGTTGATGGCGAGGCCGAGCGCTGTCGGGCCATATCCGCTTCGCTGGACCCGCGCTTCACCTTCGAAAACTTCGTCGTGGGCAAGCCCAACGAGTTCGCCTACGCCGCGGCCCGTCGGGTGGCGGAGGCGGAAACGGCGCCCTTCAATCCGCTGTTCCTCTACAGCGGCGTGGGGCTGGGCAAGACCCACCTCATGCACGCCATCGCCTGGCAGATCCGGCGCCATCACCCCGACAAGCGGGTGATCTATCTCTCGGCCGAGAAGTTCATGTATCAGTTCGTGCGCGCTTTGCGCACCAAGGACACCATGGCCTTCAAGGAGCAGTTCCGCTCCGTCGATGTCTTGATGATCGATGACGTGCAGTTCATCTCCGGCCGCGACGCGACCCAGGAAGAGTTGTTCCACACCTTCAACTCCCTGGTGGACGACAATCGCCAGATCGTCATCTCCGCCGACAAGAGCCCCTCGGACCTGGAAGGCGTGGAAGAGCGCATGCGCTCGCGTCTGGGCTGGGGCTTGGTGGCGGACATCCATCCCACCACCTACGAGCTGCGCCTGGGGATCCTCCAATCCAAGGCGGAGCAGCTCGCTGTTCCGATTCCCGAGAAGGTGCTGGAGTTCCTGGCGCACAAGATTACCTCGAACGTGCGTGTGTTGGAGGGGGCACTGAACCGCCTGGTCGCCCATGCCACCCTCGTGGGCCGCTCCGTGACCCTCGAGACGACCCATGACCTGCTCCAGGACCTGCTGCGTGCCAGCGACCGTCGGGTCACCATCGAGGAAATCCAGAAGAAGGTGGCCGAGCACTTTAATGTCCGCCTTTCGGACATGTACTCGGCACGGCGGGCGCGGTCCGTGGCCCGGCCGCGCCAGGTGGCCATGTATCTCGCCAAGCAGCTCACCTCGCGTTCCCTGCCCGAAATCGGCCGTAAGTTCGGCGGGCGCGATCACACGACGGTGATGCACGCCGTGCGCAAGATCGAGGAGCTCAAGGCCACCGACCACGCCTTTGCGGAGGATGTGGACCTGCTGCGGCGCATGCTCGAGGGCTAGCTCCAGCGGCCGCAGTCGCGAGCGGCGGAGGAGGCATAAAGCCTGCGACTCGGCGCCTCGCCGCAGGGTGGCGCTGCGACGCCCAAATCCGCGAAAAACCTTATCTTTTTGCTGTGTTGTGGTATAGTGCCTCTCCGCGTCTCCGGCGGCCTTGAGAATGGCCGGACAGAGGCGCGGAAACATGCCACATTTGGCCGTTCGGCGGGCTCGTCGGGCGCGCTCGGGTGTGCGTTCGTAAATCGTAATCGCAATCCGGACGTTTCTAGAGACGATATGAAGCTGACCATCGAGAGAGCGGCTCTTCTGCGGTCGCTGGCCCATGTCCAGAGCGTCGTCGAGCGACGCAACACCATTCCGGTGCTGTCCAACGTGCTGTTGGAGGCCTCCGAGGGGCAGCTTGGCCTCACGGCGACGGACATGGATCTGACCATTCACGAAGTCACGCCGGCGGTGGTCCAGGAGGCCGGGGCGACGACGGTGCCGGCCCACACCTTCTATGACATCATCCGCAAGTTGCCGGACGGCAGCGAGGTGGAACTGGCCCTGGACGGAGAGAAGGGGCAGGTTCGCCTGCGCGCGGGGCGTTCGAACTTCTCGCTCTCGACCCTGCCGCGCGAGGACTTCCCCTCGACGGCCAGCGTCGAACTGCCTTGCCGCTTCACGCTGCAGGCCGGTGAGGCGATCAACCTGATCGACCGGACGCGCTTTGCCATCTCCACCGAGGAAACGCGCTACTATCTGAACGGCATCTACCTCCATGCCGGTACCAGCAATGGCGTCGACGTCCTGCGCGCCGTGGCCACCGACGGCCACCGTCTTGCGCGCTTCGAGATGGCCTTGCCGGAAGGGGCGGGGGAGATGCCCGGGGTGATCGTGCCGCGCAAGACCGTCAATGAGCTGCGCAAGCTCATCGACGAGGTCGACGGCGGGGTCGAGGTGGCACTCTCGGAGACCCGGGTGCGCTTCACCTTTGGCAGCGTCGAACTGGCGTCGAAGCTGATCGACGGCACCTTCCCGGACTACGAGCGCGTCATTCCCAGCGGCAACGACAAGGTCATGAGCGTCGATTGCCGGTCCTTCGCGTCCGCCGTCGACCGTGTTTCCACGATCTCGACGGAGAAGAGCCGGGCGGTGAAGCTGGCGCTGCGGGATTCGGCGCTGGTGCTCTCTGCGACCGCGCCCGATGCCGGCAGCGCCGAAGAGGAGGTGCCGGTCCACTACGAAGGTCCCCCCTTGGAGATCGGCTTCAATTCCCGCTACCTCCTGGACATCGCCCACCAGATCGAGGGCGAGGGGGCGGAGTTCACCATGGCCGACGGTGCCTCGCCGACAATTGTGCGTGATGCCGCCGACCCCAGCGCGCTCTACGTGCTGATGCCGATGCGGGTGTGAGGCGACGCGCCCTGTCCGGGTGCCACGCCCAGCCAGACGGAATGGAGCAATCAGCGATACAGCATAGCCCGGCCCTGCCGAGTGGAACGAACCCGGTATCCGGGGCTGACCAGGGGCGGGTGTGGGTGGCGCGGCTGTCGATCCAGCGCTTCCGCAACTTGCGCCAGGCCGAACTGACAGCCGGTGCCGGGCCGGTGGTGCTGTTGGGCGAGAACGGCGCCGGCAAGACGAACCTTCTGGAGGCCCTGTCCTTCTTGACGCCTGGCCGCGGCCTGCGTCGCGCGCGCCTCGGCGACCTGGAAAGTCGTCTGCCCGGCAACGAGGGAGCGGGGCAGGGCGGCTGGGCCGTAGCGGCACGGGTGGAAACGCCTTGGGGCGCGCATGACCTCGGCACAGGGCGCGACATTACCACCGCGCCGGGTCAGGAGCGTCGCGTGATCAAGGTCGACGGCGAGTTTGCCTCGAGTCAGGCGGCTCTGGGCGCGGTTCTGGCTGCGGTCTGGGTGACGCCGGAAATGGATGGCCTGTTCCGGGAGGGCGCCAGCGAGCGTCGGCGATTTCTCGACCGACTGGTCTATGCCTTCGATCCGGCTCACGCCGGGCGGCTGAGCGCCTACGAGCGCGCCTTGCGCGAGCGGGCGCGCCTGTTGCGCGAGGGGCGCGGCGAACCCGAATGGCTGGGCGCACTGGAGCGGACCATGGCGGAGAAGGCGGTGGCGATCGCCGCGGCCCGCCGGGATATGGTGGGGCGGCTCGCCGGCGCCTGCGCCGAGACCAGTGGTCCCTTCCCGCGCGCCGAACTTGGCTTGGCCGGAGATGCGGAGACCTGGCTGGACGAGATGCCGGCCCTTGCGGTCGAGGAACGTCTGCAGACGCGCCTGCTGGAAAGCCGGGGGCGTGATGGCGAGACCGGTGGTGCTGCGGTGGGGGCGCACCGCTGCGACCTGCTGGTCCATCACGGCCTGCACGGTCGCCCGGCCGGCCTCTGCTCCACTGGGGAGCAGAAGGCGCTGCTGCTGGCAATCGTGCTGGCGCATGCACGGCTGACCGGCCTGGAGCGGGGTGGCACGCCGCTCCTGCTCCTGGATGAGGTCGCAGCTCATCTGGATACCCGGCGGCGCGAGGCGCTCTACGAGGAGATTCTCGCCATGGGGCTGCAGGCCTGGTTGACGGGAACGGATGCGGCACCTTTCGCGGCCCTGAACGGCGCGGCACAGCGCTTTCGCGTGCAGGACGGCATGTTTATCGAGTGACGGTTGGGCGCCCGCCCGGCTGCTTTGTTGATGCAATGAAAGACGGAAAACTCATGGTCAGCGCAAACGTGAACCCCACTCCGGAGCGCGAAGACGGTCTGGATCCGGAAGTCTATGGCGCCGGATCGATCAAGGTCTTGCGTGGCCTGGAAGCCGTGCGCAAGCGCCCGGGCATGTACATCGGCGATACCGACGATGGCTCGGGCCTGCACCACATGGTCTATGAGGTGGTGGACAACGCCATCGATGAGGCGCTGGCAGGCTGGTGTGACACGGTCACGGTCACCCTGAACGGCGATGGCTCGGTGACGGTCACGGACAATGGCCGCGGCATCCCCGTCGACCTGCATGATGAAGAGGGCGTGTCGGCGGCGGAGGTCATCATGACCCAGCTCCATGCCGGCGGAAAGTTCGACCAGAACTCCTACAAGGTTTCCGGCGGACTGCACGGCGTCGGTGTCTCCGTGGTGAACGCGCTGTCCCTCTGGCTCGAACTGCGCATCTGGCGCGACGACAAGGAGCATCTGGTTCGTTTCGAGGATGGCGAGACGGTGCAGCCACTCTCCGTGGTCGGCCCGGCCGACGGCAAGCGCGGCACGCAGATCACCTTTCTTCCGTCCAAGGCGGTGTTTACCCAGACCGAGTACGATTTCGCGACGCTTGAGCACCGCCTGCGCGAACTGGCGTTCCTGAACTCCGGGGTGCGGATCCGCCTGACCGATGCGCGCCATCCGGAGCCGGTGCACAGCGATCTGCACTACGAGGGTGGCATTCAGGCCTTTGTGCAGTGGCTGGACCGCAGTCGGCATCCGGTGATCGACAAGCCCGTCCACATGAGTGTGGAACGCGATGGCATCACCGTGGAAGTGGCGATGCAGTGGACCGACAGCTACCACGAGACGATGCTCTGCTTCACCAACAACATCCCGCAGCGCGACGGCGGCACTCATCTCGCCGGCTTCCGCGCCGCGCTGACCCGCCAGGTCAATTCCTACGCCCAGTCCAGCGGCCTCCTGAAGAAGGAGAAGGTGAGCCTGACCGGCGATGATGCGCGCGAAGGTCTGTCGTGCGTGCTGTCGGTCAAGGTTCCCGACCCCAAGTTCTCCAGCCAGACCAAGGACAAGCTGGTTTCTTCCGAAGTGCGTCCGGTGGTGGAATCGGTGGTGAACGACCGCCTGTCGCAGTACTTCGAGGAGCACCCGGCTGAGGCCAAGAAGGTTGTCGGCAAGGTGGTGGAGGCGGCCGCTGCCCGCGAGGCGGCGCGCAAGGCCCGCGAACTCACCCGTCGCAAGGGTGTGCTGGATGTGGCGTCTCTGCCGGGCAAGCTGGCCGACTGCCAGGAGCGCGATCCTGCCAAGTCCGAACTCTTCATCGTCGAGGGCGACAGCGCCGGCGGCTCTGCCAAGCAGGGGCGTGACCGGAAGTTCCAGGCGATCCTGCCCCTGCGCGGCAAGATCCTGAACGTCGAGCGGGCGCGTTTCGACAAGATGCTTTCGAGCAACGAAATCGGCACGCTGATCACTGCGCTGGGCACCTCGATCGGGCCGGACGAGTTCAACATCGAGAAGCTGCGCTACCACAAGATCATCATCATGACCGACGCGGACGTGGACGGTTCCCACATTCGCACCCTGCTGCTGACCTTCTTCTTCCGGCAGATGCGCGATCTGGTCGAAGGCGGGCATCTCTACATCGCCCAGCCGCCGCTCTATCGCGCCAAGCGCGGCGAATCCATGACCTACCTGAAGGGCGACCGGGAAATGGAGGAGTACCTGATCGCCAATGCGATGAAGTCGACGGTGCTCACCAGCGATGGCCAGCAGCGCTCCGGCGAGGATCTCGCCGGTCTGGTGCGCCAGGCGCTGCATGCCCGCAAGCTGATCGAGTCCCTGGTGTGGAAGGTCGGCTCCTGGGATGTGGTGGAGCAGGCAGCCATTGCCGGCGCCCTGGCACCGCACCTGATGGCCGACGAGTCCGAGGCCGACCGGCTGGCCACGCTCGTGGCCGAACGCCTCGACACGCTGGCGCCGGAATTCGAACGCGGCTGGTCCGGCAGTGCGGATGGAAACGGGGGGCTGGTTTTCACCCGGACCCTGCGCGGCGTGCCCGAAACCCGTCGCCTGGAAGCCTCGGTGATTGCGTCCAGCGAGGCGCGCAGCCTGACGTCACTGCGCGATTCGCTGTGGGAGCTCTACGAGGAGCCCTGCCTGCTCACCGGCAAGGACATGGAGAAGGCGGTCTATGGTCCGGTCTCCCTGTCGGATACGGTCCTGGCCTGGGGCCGTAAGGGCGTGGCGGTTTCCCGCTACAAGGGGCTGGGCGAGATGAACCCCGGTCAGCTCTGGGAAACCACGCTGGATCCCGAGGCCCGTTCTCTGCTGCGGGTGCGGGTTGCACATGCCGAGGAGGCGGGCCAGATATTCGAGACCCTGATGGGCGACGATGTGGAGCCACGGCGCGAGTTCATCCAGACGAACGCCCTGCAGGTATCGAACCTCGACGTTTGAGGTAGAAGAGCGCCGGCCCGTGGTAGGGAGAACCGCGATGGACTTGGAAGAACAGCGCGAGGCATTGCTGCAGGCAGCCCTGCCGCATGTGGTCTTCGATGGCTGGAGCGAAGTGACGCTGCGTGCCGCCTGCCGCGACCTCGGACTGGGCGCCGAGGCGGCCATGACGGCCTTCCCCAGCGGCCCGCAGGACCTGGTCGAGGCCTTTTCCACCTGGGCCGACCGCGAAATGTTGGTGCGGCTGGCGGACCTCCCGCTCGAGGAGATGCGCGTGCGCGATCGCATCTCAGCCGGTGTGCGGCTGCGCCTCGAGATCCTGGCGCCCCATCGCGAAGCCGTCCGACGCAGCCTGTCCTTCCTGGCACTGCCACAGAACGCCACGCTCGGCCCGCGCCTGCTTTGGCGCAGCGCGGATCGACTCTGGTATGCCGCCGGTGACCGGGCGACAGACTACAACCACTACAGCAAGCGTATCCTGCTCTCCGGCGTGCTCTCCACCACCACGCTCTACTGGCTGGAAGACCGGTCGGAGGACTTTGCCGATACCCATGCCTTTCTCGAGCGTCGGATCGACGAGGTGCTCAAGGTCGGCGGCCGCTTCGGCAAAACCATGGGGCGCGTGCTCGATCTGCCCGACCGATTGATGCAGCGACGCAGCCGCTCTCCACTGCGCCGCCGCATGCGCGGCCTCGGCGTCAGGTAATCCGGCGCAGTAAAGCGAGAAACGTTACCCGTTCCTCGGAGGACAGCCGACCAAGGAGCCTGGCGTCGGCTTCCTGTGCGCTGTCCACCAGGCCGGCAATCAGGGCCTCACCGTCTTTCGTGAGTGTGAGCAGGGTGCGTCGCCGGTCCTGCGGATGCGGTGCCCGCGTGACCAGGCCACGCTCGCTGAGGCGCCGGACGACCCCTTGCACTGTGGCCGGGTCCATGGCGGCAAGCCGTCCGAGATGGTTTTGCGACACGGGGCCCTGCTCGTGCAGTCGGGCCAGGGCAAAAAACTGGGTTGGGGTAAGATTGTCGGCGCCGATGCTCGAGAGGAACAGCGCACAGGCCCGTTGATGGGCCCGCCGCAGCAGGTGTGCCACCTGCTCTTCGACGCAAAATGCTGGGTCCGGCCCGCTGCGATGGGCTGGGGACAGACTGATGACTTGGCTCATGAGGTTGCCTCCTGAAGAGAAGAGAGGGAACCTCCGCCTTTGATCCCGGCCAGTTTCTTTGATCCGACCGTGCCAGCAACGGCATTTGCTTGATTTGTATCATATACGGGGCTTGCTGATCCGTCTATGGGAATGACACCATGCGAACCAGTGCTCAACGCACGTTGCGCAGCGCGCATAGAAAACAGTGGGAGGATGGAGATGTTCCGCAAGATCCTGTTGCCGGTCGACCTGTCCGATGAAAGGCATGCTCAAGCGGCTGTGGTGGAGGCGCAAAAACTGGCGCTGGTTCACGGCGCCGACGTGAGGGTGGTCACCGTCATCGACCTGCCTCCTGCACCCGCGGCCAATTACCAGACCCGCTACATGCCGGATGAGATGCGTGCCGAATTGGTCGGGACTGCCGAACGTGAGGCCGAAAAGTTTGCCAAGTCCGTCCAAGCCGAGGGTCATTCCGCAGATGCGGTTGTGCGCTCCGGCAAGGTCTACCACGAAGTCCTGGAAGAGGCGGAGTCCTGGGGGGCAGACCTCATTGTCATGGGCTCGCACCACCCGGGGATGCAGACTTACCTGCTCGGCTCCAACGCAGCGCGCATTGCGCGCCACGCGGACTGCTCGGTGCTGATCCTGCGCACCCGCGACGACTGATTTCGGCCGGCCGCGCCGCTGGAACCTGGCCTCAACGGCAGAAGCGCCACTTTCCCATGTCGAGGTGGAAGTGGTCATGGTGGGCGCGGTCGTGATCGGGGCCGATCACCCCCTGGAAGATGCTGCAGGCGCCGAGGTGAATCTCGCGCAGAAAGGCGCGCTCGTCGCTGCGCCCACGCCAGCCGGACTCCACCTTGATCTTCCGTCCACTCGCCAGCGTGACTCCGGCGATGTCGATGGCATTGCCGGTGGCATGCTCGCTGCGTGGCCCCGCCATCCGGTTGTTCCGGTTGCGGCAGGCGTAGGTTCCCCAGTGCTCCACGTCGACCACGGCTTCGCCGAAGTGCCGCTGTGCCGCTGGCTGCAGCACGTCGGCCTCGAAGATGGCGTAAGCCGCGGCAAGCGGGCAGGTGGCGGTGAACTCCCTGTTGAAGTTGACCGACGTGCCGCTCACCTCGATGGCGTTGGTGATGCCGCAGCCCTGCTGGATCGGTTTGTCGGGCACAGACGACAGACGATGACCGCTGGCCCCGAGGGCAAAGGTGCAGAGTTGCGGGTTCTGCTGCAGGCTCGCCAGCGTCACGCCATAGAGGTTCGCACTTGGGTCGCGCGGCACCTCGCGCACGCTGCTGCCGCCCCCACAGGCGGAGAGCAGCAGGGCAAGACCAACGAGTGTCGTTGCGGCTTTACTGCCCCTGCCAGACCGGTTTGCGCTTCTCCATAAAGGCATCGATGCCTTCCCCCACGTCTGCGGCCATCATGTTGCAGGCCATCACCTCGGCCGCGTAGGCGTAGGCCTCCTCCAGCTGCTTTTCCTGCTGGCTGTAGAACATCTGCTTGCCGGTGCGCACCGCCACCGATGACTTGTCCACGATGCGGCCGAGCAGAGCCTTCACCTCGTCATCCAGTGCCTCCGGCGCCACGACGCGGTTGATCAGCCCGAGCCGGCGAGCCTCCTCGGCACTGATGAAATCCCCTGTCACCAGCATCTCGAAGGCGGGCTTGGTGCCGACATTGCGCGAAAGCGCCACCGCAGGCGTGGAGCAGAATAGCCCGGTGTTGATGCCCGAGGTGGCGAAGCGCGCCTCGCTGCTCGCCACCGCCAGATCGCAGGTGCCCACGAGCTGACAGCCGGCGGCGGTGGCAATGCCGTGGACGCGCGCGATCACCGGCACCGGCAGGCGCCGGATTGAAAGCATCATTTCGCTGCAGGCAGCAAAGAGCCGCCGGTAATAATCCTGGTCCGGCTGGGCGCGCATCTGCTTGAGATCGTGTCCAGCGCAAAAGGCCTTGCCAGCAGCGCCCAGGACCACGGCTTGCAGTTTCGGGTCGTCTGCCAGGCTCCGGAACGTCCGGGTCAGTTCCGCGAGCAGTTCCTCTGACAGGGCGTTGTACTGCCGTGGTCGATTGAGGGTGAGCCAGGCCACGCCCTCGCGCGTTTCTTGCAGGAGCAGCGGTTCATTTGCGCCTGTTGCAGTCATGCTCTCTCGAGTCCCCTCGCTCTCAGCGATACTCCTCTGGAGTCGTCAAGTTCAATCTGGACCTTTCATTCGCGTCGGGGCAAGTCATAAACACTGGATCGGATCGCATTCAATCTGAACCGTCCCGGGTTCAGATTGAATGCGTGAATCCGATCCAGATCAAAGAGGTAGCGCCGACAGCCTCTCAAATCTGCGCAAGCACAGCGGGAGCAGCAGCTCATGGCGAGAATCACCGTCGAGGAAATTTCCGAAATCGCGAAGGAACTGAAGTGGGTGACACTTCTGGGCATCACGGTGGAGGAGGTGGGGGAGGGCTCGTCTCGCCTGCGCCTGCCGGCTTCGGAGGAGGTGCTGCGTCCCGGCGGCACCATCAGCGGCCCCACAATGATGACCCTGGCGGATTTCGCCATGTATGTGGCGGTGCTGGGCGCGATCGGCCGGGTCGAGATGGCGCTCACCACCAACCTCTCGATCAACTTCCTGCGCCCGCCGCCTCCGGGAGACCTGATCGGCGATTGCCGCCTGCTCAAGCTGGGCAAGCGCCTGGCCTATGGGGAGGTGCTGATCACCAGCGCGGCGGTGAGCGACGGCGAGCCGGTGGCCCACTCAACACTCACCTACTCCATACCGCCGGAGCGCTGACCCGGTTCAGTTTCGTGTACCCAGCCTATCGATATAGGCGATCACATGCGCCTGCTCGTCCGGGTAGAGCCGGAAGGTGGGCATGGGCAGATGCTCTTCGGCCATGAAGTCTTCCAGCCAGGCATGACCCTTGCGCGGGTCCTGGCCGATTTCCATGAAGCTGGGTGCTGGACGGCGCGGCGCGCCGTCCGGTGCCACCTGATGGCACGAGGCGCACCAGCGTTCGGCCACTTCCAGCCCGCGGTCGGCATCGACCGCGACGGCCACGCTGGGCGCCGCCGGTTCCTGAAAGGCGTCGGCAGAAGGCTCCGGTTCCTGCCCGGCGCAGGCGGCAAGCAGGATGGCGAGAAGGGGGAGGGCGCTGAACTGTCTCATGGCGATAGTCTATGCCGATTCCTTCTCGCGTGGGCAAGAACTCTGCCGGAGCGGTGATTTCGAGTGTTACGGTTCAGATCGGCCGCGATTCGGGCTAGACTCCTGCCGACGGAGGTGGCGCATGACCGAGCTTTCTGCCTTCTCCCGCCAGATCTGGGAAGCGAAGTACCGCTATGCCGGTCCGCTGGACAGTCCCCCGGAGGCGGAGATCGATGCCACCTGGGACCGGGTGGCACAGGCCCTGGCTGCGGTCGAATCCGAGCCGGAGCACTGGCGCCCGCGTTTCCGCGACGCCCTGCAGGACTTCCGCTTCATGCCGGCGGGCCGGATTCTCTCTGGCGCCGGCACCGACCGGGCGGTCACGCTGTTCAACTGCTTCGTCATGGGTGCCATCCCCGACGACCTCGGCGGGATCTTCACCCATCTGCGCGAGGCCGCACTGACGCTGCAGCAGGGCGGCGGCATCGGCTATGACTTCTCTACGCTGCGCCCGAAAGGCGCGCTGGTGAAGTCTTTGGGCGCGCCCTCGTCCGGGCCGGTCTCCTTCATGCAGGTCTGGGACGCCATGTGCGAGACCATCATGTCGGCCGGCGCCCGGCGGGGCGCAATGATGGCGACGCTGCGCTGTGACCATCCGGACGTGGAGGAGTTCGTCGATGCCAAGCGGGTGCCGGGGCGACTGACCAACTTCAACCTCTCGGTCCTGGTCACAGACGCCTTCATGCGCGCCGTTCGGGCGGACGAGGACTGGTCGCTGCATTTCGAAGGCCAGGTCTTCCGCAGCGTGAGGGCGCGCCGGCTCTGGGAGCGCATCCTGCGCGCCACCTACGAAACCGCTGAACCCGGTGTCATCTTCATCGACCGGGTGAACCGCCTGAACAACCTGGCCTACTGCGAGACCATCCAGGCGACCAACCCTTGCGGCGAGCAGCCCCTGCCGCCCTATGGCGCCTGTCTGTTGGGGTCGATCAATCTGGCCGCCCTGGTGCGTGACGCCTTCACGGCCAAGGCGCGCCTGGATGAGGCGGCGCTGGAGGAACTTGTGACGGTGGCGGTGCGCATGCTCGACAACGCCATCGAAGCCTCGCGCTTTCCGCTGGAGGCCCAGCGCCGGGAAGCCCAGGCCAAGCGGCGGATTGGTCTCGGCATCACCGGCCTGGCCGATGCCCTGATCTATTGCGGCCTGCGCTACGGCAGCCGGGAGGCGGTTGATTGCGTGGAAGGCTGGATGGCCGCCTTGCGCCGCGCTGCCTATCTGGCATCAGCGGACCTTGCTGCGGAAAAGGGCGCCTTTCCACTGTTCGACCGCGAGGCCTTCCTCGCCGGCGAGGCGACTCAGAGCCTTGAGACCGAGATTCGCGCCGCCATTGCCGAAAAGGGCCTGCGCAACGGCCTGCTCACCTCGGTCGCGCCAACCGGTACGATTTCGCTGCTGGCCGACAATCTCTCCTCGGGGCTCGAGCCTGTTTTCGCATTCTCCTATCGCCGGCAGGTGCGCGAGCCCGACGGCAGCCGTCGCAGCGAGCAGGTCAGCGATCCCGCCTGGCGGGCCTACCGCCAGCGCTTCGGTGCCAAGGCGCCCCTGTCGCCGGCCTTTGTCGAGGCCAAGGACCTCTCGCCGGAGGATCACCTGGTGATGCAGGCGGCGGTGCAGAAGTACGTGGACGCCGGGGTCTCCAAGACCATCAACCTGCCGGCCGAAATCGGCTTCGAGGCCTTTCGCCGGGTCTATGACCAGGCCTGGGATCTGGGCTGCAAGGGCTGCACCACCTATCGCCCCAGCCCCCTGCGCGGTGCGGTGCTGGAAACGGGGGCGGACCAAACGACGCCAGCGCGCGATGCCGAGCCGCCGGCGGCCGAGCCGCTGGCCCGACCCGAGACTCTGCCGGGGCGCACCTACAAGCTCACCTGGCCGGAAAGCGATCACGCGCTCTACGTCACCATCAACGACGTCGTGCGCGAAGGCCGACGCCGCCCCTTCGAGATATTCATCAACTCGAAGAACATGGAGCACTACGCCTGGACGGTGGCGCTCACCCGGATGATATCCGCGGTGTTCCGTCGCGGCGGCGCGGTCGGCTTCGTGGTGGAGGAACTCAAGGCGGTCTTCGACCCGCGCGGTGGGGCCTGGATGGACGGGCGCTATGTGCCCTCCCTGCTGGCAGCCATCGGCGGTGTCATCGAGCGGCACATGATCGACACCGGCTTCCTGCCTGCCGACGCCGAAGGCAAGTTGGCGGCGGGAGAGGGCGTGGCATCCAACGGTGACGCCATCGCGCCGGCCCTGCGCCAGTGCCCCAAGTGCGGCTCCCTGGCCCTGCTGCGCCAGGAAGGCTGCGACCTCTGCACGGCGTGCAGCTACAGCCGCTGTGGGTGAGGCGAGAGGAGCTTCGCCTGCCTTGATGACCAGTCGGCCCGGCAGCTGTAGAAGCCGCGATAGCCTACCTGGAGGGCGTCATCGAGTTCAAAAACGAGTTCGGCGTTCTGGCGCCAATCCGCCTCATCGTCCAACTGCCGAAAGGTAACCCGCGCACCGGGGGTCGAGAATGCGGCAGCGCCGCTGGACAGGTCAGCCGTCCCCTCGAGCGCCACGAGGACACCGTTCAGCTTCATGGCCGCGGCATCGCCCTCTCGCGCCATCCAGAAAACCGGGTCGGTTTCAGGGCTCCGATTGAAGACGCAGTGCTCGCGCGCCTCGAGTATCTGGTCGGCCTCTGCTCGGGGCAGCGGTGCGAGATCCAACTCGCTGAGAAGCGTGTTTCCGAGGGCATCTTCGATGCTTCCCGGTTCGGCTGGTGGATCGTGATAGATGCTCTCGACCACGCTGCCGGAAGAGACCTCGGCAATGAGATAGCGCATTTCGGCAATCTCTCGTCGTTGCGCCTCTACGATCTCATCCGCGAGCTTCTGAACGCGGGGATCGCGAATTTGTGCGCGCTCAGACGTCATGATCGCGATCGAGTGATGCGGGATCATAGCGCGCATGTAGCTGGGTCCGCTCACGGTGATCTGGCTGCGGACCAGCCAGAGGGACAGCGCAAAAACGATCACGGCACCGGCAAAGATCGCGATGTTCAGCCGTTTGTTGGAATACATCCCCAGCATGTAGGCAAGCATGATGACCGCCATCGTCGCGCCCATCATGATCGCCATGTAGGTGCGCGTCTCCGAGTAAAAGACATGCTCCCACGCGTAGGTGTTCAGATACATCAGGACGAACATCACGACCGTGGAGGTCAGGATCATCAACCCGAAGCGGATGTAGGACATCAGTTTCTTCCTGCTCATGCTGTTGCTCCGAAACCGACCCGGCTCCATGCGTGTTCCAGGGAAAACAGGCACCGGTAGAGGGACCTCGTCTGGGGACGCTCTCCGCGCATGGCAACAACGCGCCCATGCAAGCGCGGTGTCAGGGAGCAGCAGCTGTGTGGCCCGGTTCCGCCGGTTCCGCGGGACGCTCCCGGGCGTGGCGCTCGCGCAGCAGCAGCGCTGTCAGTGCCGGCAATGCGGCCGTGCCGAAGAACATCGCGTCGGCTCCGAATGCGTCAGAAACCATTCCTGCCACCGCCGGCCCCAGGACGTTGCCCACTGCCGCCGCCAACAGGGCGGCGGTGAAGCTGAATGACGGCAGGGAGGGGAAGAGGCGCTCCGACCAGAAGGCCAGGACCGCGCTGGTCATGAGCACGAGTATGCCCTGGAGGCCGGCGGAAAGGACCACGCCCGCCCAGCTGTTCGGTGAGAGCGCCACGAGAGCCACCGACAGGGCGCCGGTCAACATGAGCAACCGCAGCAGCATCGGCAGGCCGATCGTCGCCTTGATGCTTGCGGTCAGTAGCCCGGCGAGGCCGAAGAGGCCGTAGGAGATGTAGATGAGCGCCGGCGCCGAAGCCGCGGGGATGCCCGGGACGCCGCCCGCGGTGACCACGTGGTCCGCGGCGAAGGCGATATAGATCGCCGAGGTGGCGCCGTAGACAAAACCGATGGCGAAGAGAGGAAGCGCCGCGGCCTGGGCCAGATTCCGCCAGCCGTAGGCCGGCCTCGGGCTTCGGTCCTTCTCGATGCCTCGCAGCGCCATCCAGTTGGCCAGGAGCGCGACGGCGCTTGCGGCCGCAAACAGGGTCCAGGCGTAGCGCCAGGGCAGACCCGCGAGCACCATGGCAAGCGCTGCGGCGCCGGCCAGGGCAATTCCGAGGCCGGTGCCACTGCTCACCACCGACAGCGCGACCGGCCGGTTCTCGTCTCTGACGTAGCGATGAATGGCGTCGTTGAATGGCGTCCAGGCAAGGCCCGCACTCGACGCCGCGAGGAACACTCCGGCTGCCAGCACGAAGAGGCTGGGCGCAAGAGCGACAATGCCCATTCCCATCGTGGCGGCGGCCAGGCCGGAGAGGACCGGCAATCGAGGACCGCTGCGGTTGAGTTCTGCCTGGGCGATCAGGAGGCCGATGAAGAAGCCAAGGAAGCCGAGGCTGGAGACGAGGCCAATTGCCGAGGTGGAAATGGAGAATTCCGTCCGGAACTCGGGCACGAAGAGACCGAACCCCATGCGGGCCGGTCCGAAGCCGATGGCGGTCGCCGCAAAGCCTGCCGTGGACAAACTCCAGAAGCGAGTCATGACCCCCCGTTCCCCGTTTCATCCATCAACGCCTCTGCTTACGAAGGGTTCCGCTGCTGGACTCCCGAGTTGGGCGGATGCGCTAAGGCGGTCAATGCCCCCGTCATAGCCTTTGTCATGTGAGGCGGCAGGAAAAAAAAGGCCGCTGCGAGAGCGGCCTTTTTCGGAAGTGCGGCTGATACAGCCTTTGTCTGGTGGAGCCGAGCGGGATCGAACCGCTGACCTCTACAATGCCATTGCGCCATAAGCGCAATGTTTCCAATGGCTTAGACTAGCCCGCAACAGCAGCAGCACGCACGGAAAACAAGGGGTTTCGCACATGCTGCGTGCCAGTTGCGTGCTACCACAAACACCCGCCGATTGCACCTCCCATGTCGAAGAATTGCGGCAGCTCGCGGGGGAAGTTCGGCGCATCGGGTGTGGCTATCGCTCCGACCCGGAAACCATCGCAGTGGCAAAGAGTGAGATCGCTGCGCGCCTGGTCAAGCTCGCTCGCGAGCTGGAGGTGCAGCGATGAGCGCGGCGGCCGAGCTGGCACCGCTACGCGCCGAGGTCGAAGCGGCCTTGGTCGCGGCCTTGATCGTGAAGCCGGCGCGCATTGAGGATCTGCGCGGCTGGTTCGATGCCGGGTGGCTTGAGGACGAACGTCACGTCGACCTGGTCGAAGCGCTGCAGCAGGGCGTGTCGCTGCGCGGCTTCGCGCAGACCTGCGACCTCGAGGCGCGGCGCTACTTTCGCGACCTGGCCGGCTGCGTCGTGAGCGACGATGTCCGGCACTACGGCTTGGCGCTGCATGCCCTGCGTCGGCGGCAGCTCGAGGCAATGGCGCGCAGCTTGATGGCGGAGGCCGCGAAGCCCGCCCTGGCACCTGCTGCCGTTCGGGAGGTGCGCCATGCCGCATGACTATCTCGACGGGGTGATTGGCCTGGACGTGGCCGAGGTCGTGGACTGGCGCAAGCCGCTGATCAGGGGATCCAAAGACCAGGTCCTGTCGGTCTATGCGAATGTGATCCTGCCCCTGCGCTACGACCCGGCCTGGGCGGGCGTGATCGGCTTCGACCGAATGCGCAACGCCGTGATGGCGCTCAAGCCGCTGCCGTGTGCCGAGCTGATGCGGGCGCCGGAGGGGGACGATTACCCCCGGCTCTGGACCCATGCCGACGATCTTCTGGCCCGCGAGTGGCTGGAGATGACCGACTTCCGCCGGGTCTCCATGGAGATCGTGTCGAACGCGGTCGGCGCCGTGGCGCGGGAGAATGCCTACCACCCGGTGCTGCGCTACCTCGACGGTCTGCGCCATGACGGGGTGCCGCGCATCGAAGGCGGCAGCACGCCGGGCGGCGATACCGTCGAGAGCTGGTTGAGCCGCTATTTGGGGGTTGAGGAGAACCGCTACACCCGGGCAGTGGGCAAGGTGCTGCTGCTGTCCATGATCGCCCGCGTCCGCAAGCCGGGGTGCAAGGTCGACACCGTGCCGATCCTGGAAGGCCGGCAGGGTGCGGGCAAGTCGACGGCCTGCCGGATCATCGGCGGCGCCTGGTTTTCCGATGCCCTGCCGGATATTCGCAGCAAGGATGCCGAAGGGCACCTGGCGGGCAAATGGCTGGTCGAACTGACCGAGCTCGAGGCCCTGGGCAAGGCCGATGCGGCCGTTCTCAAGAGCTTCCTGACCCGGCAGGTGGGGCGCTTCCGGCCGGCCTATGAGCGGCGGGAAGTGGAGCAGCCACGGCAGACCATCTTCCTGGGAACCACGAATGAGGGGGCATATCTCAAGGATGCCACCGGCGGCCGTCGCTTCCTGCCGGTGCGGGTGGGCGAGATAGACCTGCTGGCCCTCGAGGATGATCGCGACCAGCTCCTGGCCGAGGCCGATGCGCTCTACCAGGCCGGTCACGCCTGGCACATGATCGACCCGGAGACGCTGCGCATGGCGGCGGAGGAGCAGGCCGAGCGCTACGAGAGCGACCCCTGGCACGAGGCGGTGGCCCGCTATCTGCGCACCCGCGACCAGGTCACGGTCGGGGAGGTCATGCAAGAGGCCCTGGAGATCGAGACCCCGCGCCTCGACCGCCGCGGCCAGAACCGGGTGCGCGCAATTCTGCTCACATTGGGATGGCGGCAGATGCCCAAGGGCACCGCAGGTATTCGACCCTGGCGGGCAGCGTGTTGAGTGGCGGAGTGGCGCAGGTGGCGGACTTTCTTACGAAAGCTGAAAAGTTGCGAGTTGGGTGTATTGCCCTGGCATCTATACAACCGACCGGCAGGTTTCGGGGGTCTATAGGAAAAGTCCGCCACCTGCGCCACTCCGCCACTCTCTACAGCGCCCCCACCACCCCCCGGGGGCGGGTCCTTCCCGGCCCAAAGGTATACGGGTGGGGGCAGCGCAGAGGTTTTTTAGTTCCAGAAAATCAAGGACTTAACCCGGTCCTGTTTATGGAGGTTCTATCGTGGTGCAGGAAGAGCTGATGGTCGACGCGGGCGCAGTGACGGACTGTGCGGACCATGACGGACCGGCCGTGGTGAGCAAGTCGGAGTTCGCGGACCTGTTGGGCGTGAGCAAGGCGCGCGTGTCGCAGCTGGTTTCGGCCGGCATGCCGGTGACTGAACACGGGAAGGTTGCGGTGGCGGAGGCGCAAGCCTGGTGCGATGAGAACGTGAAGCCGAGCGGCCGGCGCCGCCCACAGGCCGAGGCCGCCGGTGCCCCGCCGTCGAAGCTGCGCACGATCCGCGAAGAGGCCGAGGCCGAGCGGCTGCGCGGCCTGCGCATGGAGAACGAGCGCCGCGCCGGGAACCTGGTCGACCGCCAGGCGGTGGAGGCGGCGGTCTTCGCGCGGGCGCGCCTCGAGCGGGACGCCCACCTGGCATGGGTGGTGCGCGCGGCGCCGCTGATCGCGGCCGAGCTGGGCGTCGACCAGGCCCGGCTCCTGGCGCTCCTCGACGCGCAGCTGCGGGAGCACCTCGAGCAGCTTTCCGAAACCCCCCTGGAGGTCCTGCAGGATGCACACGGACGCCACGAGCTGGGCTGATGCCATCTGGCGCCGCGCCCTGCGGCCCGACGCTGCCATGGCCGTGTCGGCCTGGGCGGACCGGCACCGCATGCTGTCGCAGCGCGCGTCGGCGGAGCCGGGCCGCTGGTCGACCGAACGCACGCCCTATCTGCGCGAGATCATGGATGCCCTGTCGGCCGCCTCGCCGCTGGAAAGGGTGGTCTTCATGAAGGGCGCGCAGCTGGGGGGCACGGAAGCCGGCAACAACTGGCTGGGCTACATCATTCACCAGGCGCCGGGGCCGACCATGGCCGTGGCGCCCACCGTGGAGATGGCCAAGCGCGCGAGCCGGCAGCGCATCGAACCCCTGATCGAGGAAAGCCCGGCGCTGCGGGCGCTGGTTCAGCCGGCCAGGGCAAGGGACTCGGGCAACACGCTGCTGAGCAAGGATTTCCCGGGCGGGGTGCTGGTGATGACCGGCGCGAACTCGGCCGTGGGCCTGCGCTCCATGCCGGCGCGCTACCTCTTCCTCGACGAAGTGGACGCCTATCCGCCCGACGCGGACGGGGAAGGGGATCCCGTCAATCTCGCCATCAAGCGCACCTCGACCTTCGCGCGGCGCAAGATCCTGATGGTCTCGACCCCCACCACGGCCGGCCTGTCGCGCATCGAAGGCGCCTGGGACGAAAGCGACCAGCGGCGCTACCACGTGCCCTGCCCGGACTGCGGCGCCTTCCAGGTGCTGCGCTGGGCGAACATCAAGTGGAAGGAAATCGAGCTGCCGGCCGACCAGGCGCACTACGCCTGCGAGGCCTGCGGCAGTCTCTGGCCGGAGGCGCGCAAGGCCTGGCTGCTGCCGCGCGGTGAGTGGCGCGCCACGGCGGAGGGCGACGGCAAGACCGCCGGCTTTCACCTCTCCGCCCTCTACAGCCCCTGGTTTACCTGGGGCGAGGCGGCGCGGGAGTTCGAGGCCGCCGGCCGCAACCCGCACAAGCTCAAGGTCTGGACGAATACCGTCCTGGGCGAGACCTTTGCCGAGGCCTCCGAGGCCCCGGACTGGCGCCGCCTTTTCGACCGGCGGGAAGACTACCCCCTGGGTAAGGTGCCCGCCGGCGGCCTCTATCTCACCGCCGGCGCCGACGTGCAGAAAGACCGCATCGAGGTCCAGGTGATCGCCTGGGGCCGCGGGCGGGAGAACTGGTCGATCGACTATCAGTTCCTCTACGGCGACCCGCACCAGGCGAAGGTCTGGCAGCAGCTCGACGAGCTGCTGCAGCGCAAGTACGAGCACGCGGGCGGCGGCCTGCTGGGCATCGGCCGGCTCGCCATCGACAGCGGCGGCCACCACACGGCCGAGGTCTATAGCTGGGCGGCGCGCCATCCTGCCGACCGGGCGATGGCCGTGAAGGGCGTCGACAAGGCTTCCGTGGCCCTGGGCGTGCCGACATATGTCGAGCTGAACGCCCGTGGCCGGCGCATCAAGCGCGGCGCCCGGCTCTGGCCGGTGGGCGCGAGCATCCTGAAATCGCAGCTCTATGGCTGGTTGGGGCAGGAGATGCCCGAGGCCGCGGAGCCCACCCTGTTCGACCAGGCCGCGGCGGCGATGCCGGAGGGCTGGTGCCATCACCCCAAGGCCTACAGCGAAGAATTTTTCAAGCAGATGACCGCCGAGCGCCTGGTGCGGCGCCAGAAGCGTAACGGCTTCACCTCCCTGGAATGGGAGCTGTCGCGCGAGCGCAATGAGGCACTGGACACGATGGTCTACGCCATGGCGGCGGCTCTGGCGGCCGGCCTCGACCGCTGGTCCGAGGCCGACTGGGCGGCGGCCGAGGCGGCCGTGGGCGTGAAGCCGGCCGCCGCGCCGCAAAAGCCGGCCGCACCTGAAACGGCGCCCGCACGGCCGGCCTCGACCGCCCCGGCCGTGGTGCCCTCGCGATGGCTCCGAAAATAATCTATGAAAGGGAATGCAGGAACTCTTGCCAACGTCGCAAGGCTATGGCATCACGATAGATGTAAAAGGATTCATCAATGCCGCGTGCTTCGGATATTGCAGCTCACTTCGCCACCTGGTTTGGCACAGACCTGGACCAGGTGCGCCTGACACAGCGCCGCCTGCGGGAGCAGGGTCTCTTCGTGCGAGAGGTCAAGGGGCCGAAGTCGCCGCGAGCGAACGCGCGGCACTGCGCGAACCTGGTTGCGGCTCTAATGGCGGATGGTCCGGCTTCGAGCGCAGCGGCGGCGGTCGAGACCATGCGCCGCACGAAGCTTACCGCGCCCACCATCGATGCTTTGCGCGAGAAGGGCGTGCCGGATGACGTGCGCATTCTGAAGCGACATCACAGCTTTGTGGATGCGCTGGACTGGTTCATTCGGGCGGCCGTCCTACTGAAATTCGAGTTCGAAGAGATCTTTGGCGACACCGAATTTTGGGTGGAGCGCGGGGTCTACCGCTGCGGCATCGAACTCGACATTCGCGGCCACGAATGGATTCCGCAGGCTGCCCTTCGCGACGACGGTAGCGGCGTGCAGTACTTCTACGAAGACCATGCTGAGCAGGCGCTTATGGTTCGCCGCACCGCCCTTCCGGCAATGGCCATCGGGAACATCGGCCGCATGCTGGCCGGGGATCCGCAGGCCCTGGAAGCCCTGAAGGCTCCGGCAACCTATGACGTGGTGGCCGAGGCCCTGGCCGAGGGCCTGCGGCCGGACAAGGGGGATCCCGATGCTTGACCGCTTCCGCCACCGCCTGGCCCGCGCCATTTCCCGCCGCAGCTTCGAGGCCGCGGCCGGCGGGCGGCGCTGGGAAGGGGCGGGCGCGACCTGGAATCAGGGCAACGCCATCCTGGCCGGCGCCCGGCGGGTGGCCGCCCGCGCCAGCCACCAGGCGGCGAACAACCCCTACGCGGCATCGGCGCTGCGCAGCCTGGTCGCGAACATCGTCGGCGCCGGCATCGTGCCGCAGGCGGCGCACCCCGACGAAGGGCAGCGCCGGCGCCTGAACGAGCGCTTTGCGCTCTGGACCGACGCGGCCGACCTGGCCGAGCGAACGGACTTCTACGGCCTCCAGGCGCAGGCGGTGCGCTGCATGCTGGAAGAGGGCGAAGCCTTCATTCTGATGCGCCCGCAGCCAGGCGGACTGCGCCTGCAGCTGATCCACCCGGACCAGGTGCCGACAGATTTGCACCAGGACCTGGCCGGGGGTGGTCGCATTCGCGGCGGTATCGAGTTCGACTCCGCCGGCCGTCGGCGCGCCTATCACGTCTATGAGCAGCGCCCCGGCGAAGGCCTGGGCAGCACCGCGACCCGCCGCATTCCCGCAGCCGACGTGATCCACCTTTTCGAGCCGGTGACGCCCGGGCAGGTGCGGGGCGTGTCGCGCCTGGCGCCGGTGCTGCTGCGGCTGCACGAGCTCGACGCCTATGAGGACGCCGAGGCGATGCGCCACAAGGTCCAGGCGCTCTTCGCGGGCTTCATCCGCGACACAGACGGCAGCGCAGCGGGTTTCGCAGACGGGCAGGGGGCGTTGAAATCCATCGTCGAGGCCGGCCTGCAGCCGGGCACCCTCTACAGCCTGCCGCCCGGCGCCGACGTGAGCTTTTCCAATCCCGGCGGCGACAGCGGCGCCTACGCTTCCTTCGTGAAGGGGCAGCTGCGCGCCATCGCGGCCGGCCTGGGCACGACCTATGAGCAGCTGACCGGCGACCTCGAGGGCGTCAACTACAGTTCCATTCGCGCCGGCCTGGTCGAGTTCCGCCGGCAGGTGGAGCAGCTGCAATGGTCCGTGATCATCCCGCAGCTCTGCCAGCCGGTCTGGGACCGCTGGCTGCGCCTGGCGATCCTGGCCGGGGAGCTCCAGGCGCCGGACTTCGAGGACTTCCCGGAGCGCTACCGCGCCGGCTGGGTGACGCCGGGCGTCGACTGGATCGATCCCTTAAAGGATATCCAGGCCGAGGTGCAGGCGATCGGCGCCGGCCTCAAGAGCCGCCGCGAGGCCGTGGCCGGCCGCGGCCTGAACGTCGAGGCCCTGGACGCCGAGATTGCCGCCGACCGGGCGCGGGCCGAGGCCCTGGGGCTGAACTTCGAGGGCGGCAGCACTGAGAGGAGCGAGGGCAATGCCCGAGACGCTTGAGATCCACCACCGCCGGGCGCCCCTGGCGCCGGAAAGCCTGGACCGGCAGCGGCGCACCGTGGAGGTGACTTTCTCCACCGGCGCGGCCGTGACCCGCCGGGACTTTCAGGGGCCGTTCCAGGAGCGCCTGTCGCTGGCGCCGGAAGCCGTCGACCTGAGCCGCTTCGTGGGTGGCCCGGTGCTGGACAGCCACCGCCAGGACAGCCTGGACCGCGTCCTGGGCGTGGTCGACCTGGCGCACGTTGACGGCCGACGCGGCCAGGCCACCGTGCGCTTTTCCGAGCGCCCGGCGGCCGAAGCCCTGATGCGCGATATCGAGGCGGGAATCGTCCGCGGCGTGTCCATCGGCTACGCCGTGGAGCGCTGGGACGATGCGGAAGACCCGGCCACCGGCACCCGGACGCGGACGGCGACCCGCTGGGCACCGATCGAACTCTCCTTCGTCGCCATGCCGGCGGACGCCGGCGCAACCGTTCGAACCATGGAGGGCGCTATGCCTGAAGACGTTACCACCACCGCCCCGGCGGCGCCGCAGGCGCCCCCGGCGGCCGTTCCGCCGCAGCCGGAGAACACCCGGGTGGCGGTCAACACCGAAATCCGTTCCATCGCCCGCGTGGCCGGCCTGGAGGCGGACTTTGCCGACGGCCTGATTGACCGCGGGGCGAGCCTCGAGGAAGCCCGGGCGGCGGCCTTCGAGGCCCTGGCCGAGCGTGCGGCGCAGACCCGCGTCGACAGCACGCAGCCGCGCGTCGAGATCGGCCGCAGCTTCGATGACCCGGAGACCCGGGCGGCCTGGATGGGCGAGGCGCTTTACGCCCGCAACGATCCGGGACACCAGCTCTCCGAGCCGGCGCGCCGCTATGCCGCTATGCCGGCGCCGGAGATGGCGCGGGAGACCCTGCGGCTGCGGGGGCTTTCGACCACGGGTCTGTCGCAGGCGGCGCTGATCAGCCGCGCCCTGGACGGTGCCGGCATGCACGGAAACTCCGACTTCGCCTTGATCGTGGGCGACAGCGTGAACCGCACCTTGCGGGCGGCCTATGAGGCGGCGCCGGCGGGTGTGCGCCAGATGGGCCGGCGCACCAGCGCCCGCGACTTCCGCGCCAAGCACCGCATCCAGCTGGGCGAGGCGCCGAGCCTGGAGAAGGTGAACGAGCACGGGGAGTTCAAGTCCGGCAGCATGGCCGAGGCGGCGGAATCCTACCGCATCGACACCTTCGGGCGGGTCTTCGGCATCACCCGCCAGGCCCTGGTGAATGACGACCTGGGCGCCTTCTCCGACCTGGCGCGGCGCCTGGGCATCGCGGCGGCCGAGTTCGAAGCGCAGTTCCTGGTCGATCTCCTGGAGGTCAATGCCGGCCTGGGGCCGACCATGGAGGACGGCAAGAGCCTCTTCCACGCCGATCACGGGAACCTGCACGACGACGGCACGAACGGCGCCAGCACCTGGCCCGACGCGGCCTACCTTTCCGCGGCGCGCCTGGCGATGCGCAAGCAGACCGGGCTTTCCGGCAAGCGCATTTCCGTGGTGCCGCGAAACTTCCTGGTGCCGGCGGACCTGGAGACCGAGGCTGAAAAGCTCCTGACCGCCGTCCAGGCGGCCCGGACCGCCGACGTCAATCCCTTCGCCGGCCTGAACCTGGTGGTGGAGCCGCGCCTGTCCAATGCATCCGGCTTCTACCTCCAGGCGGAGAACGTCGACGGCCTGGAGTATGCCTATCTCGAGGGCGCCGAGGGGCCGCAGATCGAAAGCCGCAGCGGCTTCGAGGTCGACGGCGTGCAGATCCGCGTCCGCCTGGACTTCGGGTCCGGCTTCGTCGACTGGCGCGGCTGGTACCACCACACCGGCAGCCAGGAATAAGGCCGTGGCCGCCACCCTGGCCGACCTCGAGGCGCAGCGCGAGAAGCTGCGCCAGGCGCTCTACAGCGGCACCCTGTCGCTGCAGGACGCCTCCGGCCGGCGGATCACCTACCGCTCCATCGCGGACCTGCAGCGGGCGCTGGCCGCCCTGGAGGCGCAAATGCAGCGCCTCCAGGGGACCGGCCCCGTGCGCCAGGTGCGCATTCACTCCAGCAAGGGGTTCGAACAATGAAGAATTACATTCAGCCGGGGAAGGTCATCACCCTGACCGCCCCGAAGGCCCTGACCAGCGGCGACGGCTTCAAGGTGGGCGACCTCTTCGCGGTGGCTGCGGCCGATGCCGAGAACGGCGCCGAGGTCGAGGGCGCCACGGTGGGCGTCTACGAGCTGCCCAAGGCGACCACCGACGATATCTCCCTTGGCGCGAAGCTCTATTGGGATGACGCCGAGGGCGAAGTGACCACCGACGATGCCGAGGGCGCGAACATGGCCGTGGGCGTGGCGATCGAGGCCGCGGGCAATCCTTCGAGCCTGGTGCGCGTGCGCCTCAACGGCAGCTTCTGACCGGGGGGATGCAGCAATGGTGGCGCGGCCCTGCCACAAGTCTCCGGGGTGCCCCCCGGCTCCGGCGCGTGTCGCCATGCACCGCCGGGTTGTCTCCCCACCCCGGAGGCCGGCCGCAGTTCAATTCACGGGATCGGGGGCGCACCCACTCGCGGCGCGCGGTCCGTCGTTCAAGCCCCTCCGCCGCGCCCCCGAGGGCGCCCGCACCGCCCTCTCGGCGGGCGCTCGAGAGATCGGCGGAAGGGCCGACCGCATTTTCCTGTTGACCCCCACAGATTGGGAGGGGAGTCTGATGACGGCGCTGAAAACGCCCTGTAACCTTGGCGGAGGCCGCCCCCGAAAGCTGGCGGTTTTCCTATGCCCGGATTTCACCGGGCGCGGCTTCATGCCGGGAGTCCGTCGGATAGAACACCCTTCGGGGAAAGAAGACGGGCGCGTCCAAGGTCGCGTTTTCAGCTCCCGGCGCCAGCGCCGCCCGCTGGTACGGTCTGAAAAGCCGAACCTTGGAGCACGACACCATGACTTTTCGCAGCAATCTTCCGAGCTGCCCGGCGGCCATCGCCGGGCGCGAGCTGGCGCACACCCTGACCCGACTGACCCGCTTCGACGAGGCGCGCGACCCGGCCCATGGGGCAACCGAGCGCCTGCTTTGGAGCCGTGTCGAAACCCTGGAACGCCAGGTGGCCGAGAGCCCGGCGCAGTCGGCCGAGGGTGCGGTCTATCAGGCGCTTGTGATCGCCGGGTGCCTCGACCGCTTCGCGGAGGTCTTCGACGCCGACGCCGACCCGGACCGGGCCGAGGCCATGCGCCGGCAGGAGCTCTGTGTCTACTCCCTGCTGCGCTTCCTTCACGCCGAGGCGGGAGCGCACACGCCGGAGAGTGTGGCTGGCTGGTACCTCTGCGCCGGCCGCGACCCCTTCGGGGCGCTGCCCCTCGAGGGCGAGGGCGAAGCGTAGGCCCATGCCTGCGCATTCATTGCGGGGGCAGCGCATGAGCAACGTGCATGCGCTGCCGACCCTGCTGAGCGAACGCCAGGCGGCCGAGGCCCTGGGCGTGAGCATCGACACCGTGCGCCGGGCGCGCCAGCGCGGCGAAATCCGCGCCAGCTTCATCGGCCGGCGCTGGAAGTACCGGGCGGAGTGGATCGAAGACTTTATCGACAGGAGGGCTTTGCAGTGGCAGGGCGAGGGGGAAACCGCTTTCAGATCGGCGCCTACTGGCTGTCCCGCCGCGCCGGCTCCGCCGCCTGGTACCGCACCTGGTTCGATCCGCAGACCCGCCAGACCCGCCGAGCCACCCTTGGCACAGACGATTTCGAGGCCGCCAAGCTCGCCCTCGCCACCTGGGTCTCGGCCTATGGGGAGCTGCGCGACGCCCCGGCGCAGGAGGTAAGCGTGCGCACCGTCCTGCGGCGCTGGTACGAGCAGCACGGCAAGCAGCTCCGGAGCGCCGAGGCCGCCTACTACGCCATCACGCAGCGCCTCGACCCCGTCTTCGGCGAGCTCTTGGTGGCCGAGGTGACGCCGGCGCGCGTGCGGGCCTTCGTGGAAGACATGCGTGCGGAAGGCTGCAGCGACAGCTACACCCGGCGCACCCTGGCCGTCCTGCAAGGCGCGATGAACCGCGCCCTGCGCGAAGGGGAGCTGCAGACCGCTCCGCATATTGCCCTGCCGGCGGAGGCCGAGGCGCGCGAGCGGGTGGCATCGGTCGAGGAAGTGGCGCGCCTGCTACGCGCGGCTGAGTCCGAGCACCTGCGGCGCTATCTCCTCCTGGCGATCGGCACCGCCGCGCGCCCTGAGGCGATCCTGCAGCTGGCCACCTTCCAGTGCGACCTCGAGGCGCGGGTGATCAAGCTCAACCCGCCGGGGCGGCGGCAGAACAAAAAGCGGCGGCCGACTCTGCCCATGGCCGGCTTTCTGGTGCCGCTGATCCGCGATGCCGAGCCGGGCCTGCTGGTAGCCTACCGCCCGCACAACGCACGGCCGGACAGTGACCCGCGGCCCATGAAGTCTATCCGCAGCCCCTTCCGGCGCCTGGTCGCGCGCGCCCAGCTCCAGGCGCGCCAGGAGGCCGCGCCACGCGTGCGGGCACTCTGGCGGAGCGGGCAGCGGGAGGCCGCGTGGAAGGCGCTGCAGCAGGCCCGAGCGGCCGCCGATGCGCTGTTGGAGATCACGCCCTACACCCTGCGCCATACCGTCGCGACCGAGCTGCGCAAGCGCGGCGTTCCGGTCTGGGAGGTAGCAGGGTTTCTCGGTCACTCTTCCGGGTATAAGACGACCGAGCGATACGCAAAAATAGGCCCGGACCACCTGGCAGAGTGTGTCCGGGCCCTAGAAGCGTACTTCGTCGACCTGAGAGGCAAGCTAGGCGGCGACCCTCTCTGGTCTGATTTTCACCCAAGTGCGTGCCAGTTGCGTGCCAGCGAGCCTTGGAAAGTGGTGGAGCCGAGCGGGATCGAACCGCTGACCTCTACAATGCCATTGTAGCGCTCTCCCAGCTGAGCTACGGCCCCATCTGAAACCCGCTGCCGGGCGGAAGAGCGTGCCCGGCGGCGGAGCGGAAACTATGAAGAGCGGGCGGTGGTTGCAAGCGAAAAATGCGCCCTGCCGGGAGGATCCTGTGCGCAGCCCGGCGCCCGTGGACGATCAACTTTCCTTGTCGGTGTCGTCGACGCTGACCTTGCCCAGATCTTCTTCGCCTTCGAGGTCGTCGGTGTCCTCGATGACGCTTTCGCTTTCGATGTCGGCAAGCTCGTCAGCTGCCTCCTCGACTTCGGGCTCCTCGGCCGCCACGGGCTCAACTTTGGCCTTCGCCTTGGCGGGGCTTGGCTTGCTGCGACGCGACCGCAGCAGCGTCTCCGGGTCGAAGGTGGCTCCGCAGCTCGGGCAGAGGATTGGCGAGCGGGAGAAGTCATAGAACTTTGCGCCACAACTCTGGCACATCCGCTTGGTGCCCCATTCAGGCTTGGCCACTGCAACCTCCTCGGATCCTGACCGTCGAATGACGAGGCGCGCATTTGCCACGGGTTCGCGATACTGTCAAACACCTTCCCCAGGCGGCGCCGGAAACCTGCCCGATGCGCTCTCTTGGGAGGTCGGCGGGCGCATGCTATCACCGCTCTCGCGGTCGCTGGCCGCCTCGATCCCTCGTCCTCAATCCAGGAGTTCTGTCGTGACGGCTGCCGATGCCCCTTCTCCTTCGGAGCACTCCCTCGCCGGTCCAGCGCTGACCGCGCTGCCCAGCGATGGGCTGACGGGCAGCCTGAAGGTCCCGGGCGACAAGTCGATCTCCCACCGCGCCCTGATGTTCGGCGCTTTGGCGGTGGGAGAGACGAAGATCGAAGGATTGCTGGAGGGCGAGGATGTCCTGCGCACTGCCGCAGCCATGCGCGCGCTCGGCGCCGAGGTGATCCACGAGGGGCCGGGACGCTGGCGGGTGTTCGGGCGCGGCATCGGCGGCTTTGGCGAGCCGGACGACGTACTGGACTTCGGCAACGCGGGAACCGGCGCGCGGCTGGCCCTGGGTGTGCTGGCCGGTCAACCAATCACCGCCTTCCTGACCGGCGATGCCTCGCTGCGCCGGCGTCCCATGGGACGGGTGATGGCGCCGCTGGAGCGCATGGGGGTGCGTTTCGTCTCGCGTGAGGGCGGGCGTCTGCCTCTGGCGGTAACGGGGCCGGAGACCCTCTTGCCCATCGAGTACCGCCTGCCGGTGCCCTCGGCCCAGGTGAAGTCCGCGGTGTTGCTGGCGGGGCTCTCGGCCCCGGGCGAAACGGTGGTGATCGAGCCCGAGCCCACGCGCGACCACAGTGAACGCCTGCTGCAGCATTTCGGCGCCAGCGTCGCGGTCACCGACCTCGAAGACGGGCGGCGCGTGGTGCTGACCGGGCAGCCGGAACTGCAGGCAGCGCCGGTGATGGTGCCGGCCGATCCCTCGTCCGCCGCCTTTCCGGCGGTCGCGGCCTTGCTGCTGCCCAGTTCGGAGCTGCGCCTGGAGGGTGTCTGCCTCAATCCCTTGCGCGATGGCGTGTTCCGCACGCTGCTGGAAATGGGTGCCGACATCACCGAGGAGAACCGCCGCGTCGAAGCCGGCGAGCCGGTCGCCGATCTGCGCATCAAAAGCAGCAGGCTGCGGGGCATCGAGGTGCCGGCCGAACGCGCGCCCTCGATGATCGACGAGTATCCCATCCTGGCCATGGCAGCGGCCTGTGCCCAGGGACGCACCGTCATGCGCGGCCTGGCAGAGCTACGGGTGAAGGAGAGCGACCGCCTCTCCGGTGTGGCCCGCGGCCTGGCCGCCTGCGGCGTAGTGGTGGAGGAGGGCGAGGACAGCCTGATCGTGGAAGGCTGTGGCGGCCGCCCGCGCGGCGGTGCCACCATCGCGGCGGAACTGGATCACCGCATCGCCATGTCCTTCCTGGTGCTGGGCCTGGCCAGCGAGCAGCCGGTGACGATCGACGATGCCGCGCCGATCGCAACCTCCTTCCCCGGTTTCCCCGAGCTGATGCGCGGTCTGGGCGCGCGCCTTTCCTGACTTAGACCGGATCGCGTTCAATCAGAACCGTAGGGGTTCAGGTTGAACGCGTGAATCCGGTCTATTCTCACAGAGTTAAAGCAGATTCACCCATTCTTTCGCATCGCAAAGCGATTCGAATAGAACGCGACCTGCTTTAGTCCTGACGCTGAAAGCGGCCGAGACCCTGCTCGTTCAGGAACTCGATGGTCATGGCAGCGGCCTTCTCGCCGTCACGTTCGAAGGTGACTTCCGAGATCGAGCCGGCCGGAGCGTTCTCCCCGAAGGGGCGATAGGTGAAGCTGTCCCCGTCCCAGTGGCTCAGGCGATAATTGAGGTGGGCTGGGCCGATGGTCAGCCGCAGCCCCTCGGAGCCGTTGCTGATCACCGCCGTGCCGAAATAGGGGTTGTCGTAGATACCGGCGTAGTGCGCCAGCGGCGCCGGCTCAGCCGCCGCGCTCGGACGTTCCTTCCCGACAAGCTCGCCTATCGGGGCGGTGATCGGCCCGATCAGCGGCTGATAGGCGGCGTACCAGTCGCGGCTGATGCCGCCGTACTGCACCAGCTCTGAGAACTCCATGGCCAATGCCTCGCCCACGCCGGTCGGGTCGGCATTGGTCAGGATCACGATGCCGAGATCCAGGGAGGGCAGGAGGGTGTAGTTGGTGCCTGCGCCCAGGGCGAAGGCGCCGGAGTGACTGAGCGACACGCGGCCTGAAGCCTCGATGCCCACGCCAATGCCGTAGCCGTAGAAGCCCGGACGGGCGTCGGGAGCGAAGGAAGGCGACGAGATCATTTTCGCCGTCATGGGTTCCAGAAGAGCACCAGGCGGGAGGATCTGCTGCTCCTCGAAGCGCCCGTCCTGCAGCAGAAGCGCCATCCAGCGCGCCATGTCGTTCACACTGGCGCTCACCCCGCCGGCGGGAGACTGCGCATCCGGCTGCCGCACGTAGAGGGCTTCGAAGTCATCACCGACGCGCACGTGCCCATGGGCACGATTTTCCCGCGCTGCATAGTCGGCAAAGCGGGAGCTGGTGGAGCTCATGCCCAGGGGCTCGTAGAGCGCGTCCTCGGCCAGGCTCTCCCAGTCCAGGTCGGCAGCGGCTGCCACGGCCTCCGCTGCCGCGGTCAGGCCAAAGTTGGTGTAGGCGTAGGTGTCGCGAAAGGGGCTGAGCGGCAGCAGATGCAGGCGCGAAAGCACCTCTTCACGCGTATAGCCGAGATCCTCCAGGTCGTCTCCGGCATGATCGGGCAGCCCGGAGCGATGCGAGAAGAGGTCGCCGACGGTCACATGTTCGGTAACCCAGGGGTCGGCCAGCTTGAAGTCCGGCAGGAACTCGATAATCGGCGTGTCCCAGCCCACCACACCTTCGGCGACCTGCTGGGCGACGACCGTGGCGGAGATGGATTTCGACAGGGAGGCGAGCTGAAACACCGTGTCGGGATCCACCGTCGCTTCTTCGCCCACCTTGCGAAGGCCGAAGCCGGCGGCATAGACGGTTTGGCCTTCATGCACGACTGCCACCGCTATGCCGGGAATGCCGGAACGTTCCATCAGCGCCTCCGCCCGTTCGTCGAGCTGCTCAATGGCAGCTTCGATCTGGCCGGCGGGCACGGGCACTGCCGTGGTCTGCGGCGGCGGCAGGTCGCCATCTGGCACGTCGGCAAAAGCGACGGCTGGGGCAATCAGGAGCAGTGCAGCGGCAGAAACGGGATGAAACAGGGACGGGAAGGGCATGGGCGGTACTCGCTTCCTGGCGGTTTTACCCATTTCACGTCACTTTTGCGCTGGCGGCAAGCTTCGGTGTGAGCCGAAGGGTGTTAAAAGTGCACCCAGCCACGACCTTCGAGGGTCAAAGGCTGGCCTCTGCGGTCGTGAACCGTCACTCCCGTGCCGGTAATGAAGCGGCCAATCCTGGTCAGCGGCAGCCCCAATTGCTCGCTGATTTCGTCAAGCCGGGCTTGCTGATCCGGCGGGACAGCGAAGGCGAGTTCGTAGTCGTCGCCGCCGGTGAGCACCTGGGTGAAAAGCTCCGGATCCTCTGCCAGGGCAGACTGGGCGGCGTCGGAGAGGGGCACCGCGGGCGCTTCGATGATGACCTGCAGCCCGGACTCCTCGGCCAGATGCCCGGCATCAGCCAGCAGGCCGTCGGACACGTCGAGGCAGGCATTGGCCAGGCCGATCAGCGCCGGACCCAGCGTGCAGCGCGGCTCCGGCAGGCGATAGGCCTGTTCGAGCAGTTTCTGCTCGCTCAGGGAGAGGTGACGCAGCCCGCCACGCAGCGCCAGCAACCCCAGCGCGCCGTCGCCGATGCGCCCGGAGACATAGAGCCCATCGCCGGCCTTGGCGCCGGAGCGGGTGAGGGCGCCGCCGCGGGGCAGGCTGCCGAAGGCCGTGATCGAGAGCGTAAGCGGGCCCGGGGTCTTGACCGTGTCCCCGCCCAGCAGATGCAGGCCGAATGTCTCCTGATCCGCCGCCAGCCCCTGGGTGAAGCGCTCGATCCAGGCATCGTCGATGCGCGAGGACCAGGCGGTGGAGAGCAGGTAGCCCAGCGGACGCGCGCCCATGGCGGCCAGGTCCGAGAGATTGACCCGCAAGGCCTTGCGGGCCAGCAGATCCGGGGGATCCTCGGGCAGGAAATGCACGCCCTCGACCAGGGTGTCGAGGGTGACCACCAGTTCCTCGCCCGGCGGCGGGCTGAGGACCGCGGCGTCGTTGCCCAGGCCGAAAGCGCCGGGAGCACCGGCGGCGAGCGGCGCGAAGTACCGGGCGATCTGGTCGAACTCGCCGCGCACCACGGAAGCGGCCTAGTCCGCCTGGAAATCGTCGGGGCGGAGCTCGCGGGCCAGTCGGTTCAGCATGCCATTGGCCATGCCCGCCTCGCGCTCATCGAAGAAATCGTGCGCCAGGCCGACGTACTCCGAGACGACGACCTTGGCGTGGACCTGGGGGCGGTAGGCCAGTTCCCAGGCCGCGGCGCGCAGGATGTGGCGCAGCATGCTGTCGAGGCGCTCGACCGACCAGCCCTCGGCGATCACCGCCATGAGCATGTCGTCGAGGTCCTCGCGCACCGCATGCGCGCCCCGGAAGACCTCGATGAAGAGCTGCTGGTCGATGTCGCCCAGGGTGAAGCCGTCGAAATCCTCGCTCAGCCGATGCTGCAGGAATTCCAGCGCCACGGTGTCGGGGGCCACCTGACCGATATCGGCCTGATAGAGCGCCTGCACCGCCGCAAGCCGTGCGGCGCGCCGGCGGCGCATGACCTTGTCCTGGCGGCTCGGGCCGGGGGGTGAAGTGGTCAAGGCGCTCACGCCTCCTCGTGCAGACCGAAATGACGACGCAGTTCGATCATGCGCAGACAGGCCTGAGCGGCATCGCGGCCCTTGTTCTTGCGCTTGCGATCGGCACGGGCCCAGGCCTGATCGGCATTCTCCACCGTCAGGATGCCATAGCCGATGGCTGCCAGATCGCCCGTGGCCAGTTCCTGCAGCCCGCGGGCGCTTTCGCCGCAGACATAGTCGTAATGGCTGGTCTCGCCGCGAATGACGCAGCCCAGGGCGACGAACCCGTCGAAGGGCGGGCGCTGGCCAACGTCGGCGGCGGCGATGGCCATGGAAATGGCCGCCGGAATCTCGAAGGCGCCGGGCACCTGGAGGCGTTCGACGCTTGCCCCGGCTTCCTGCAGGGCCGCTTCGGCACCGGCAAAGAGTTCGTCGGCAATCTCGTCGTAGAAGCGCGCTTCCACCACCAGGATGCGCGGCTTGGATGGGGTGCTCATGGGCTGTTCCTCAATCGTTGGATCGCAAGGGGCGCTGGCCGACGACGGTCAGGCCGTAACCCTCCAGGCCGACGATGGTGTGGCGGGTGTTGTGCAGCAGAATCATCTGGCGCACGCCGAGATCGAGCAGGATCTGTGCGCCCTCGCCATAGTCGCGCAGGGCCACTTCCGGGGCATCGCGGCCCGCAGCCCGCGCCGCAAGGTGGTCAGAAATCGAGGCGGGTGAGGGGTCGCGGATCAGCACGACCACGCCCTGTCCCTCGCTGGCGATCTCGTCCATGGCCGCTTGCAACTCGCCGCCACGACCCAGCGCATCGTCCGCCAGCACGTCGTCGAGCACTGAAAGGGCATGCACGCGTACGAGCACCGGCTTGTCGGCATCGATCGTGCCCTTCCACAGCGCCACATGCTCGGCTCCGCTGGCCATGTTGCGGTAGACCGCCAGTTCGAAACGGCCGCCGTGGCGGCTGTCAAAAGGCTGCTGCAGCGTGCGCTCGACAATCTTGTCGTAGCGACGGCGATAGGCGATGAGGTCGGCGATGGTGGCGATCTTTAGGCCGTGGCGCTGAGCGAAGCCGATGAGGTCGTCGCGCCGGGCCATGGAGCCGTCGTCGTTCATGATCTCGCAGATCACGCCCGCCGGATAGAGGCCGGCCAGGCGCGCCAGGTCCACGGCGGCTTCCGTGTGCCCGATGCGTTCCAGCACGCCGCCGTCGCGGGCCATCAACGGGAAGACGTGGCCCGGGGTCACGATGTCCTCCGATCCCCTGTCCGGATCGATGGCCACGGCCACGGTGCGGGCACGATCTGAGGCGGATATGCCGGTGGTCACGCCCTCGCGGGCCTCGATCGAGACCGTGAAGGCCGTTTCGTGGCGCGTCTCGTTCTTGCGCGACATCATGGGCAGGCCAAGCTGTTCGATCCGCTGGCGGGTCATGGCCAGGCAGATCAGGCCGCGGCCGTACTTGGCCATGAAGTTGATCGCCTCGGGGCCGGCCATCTGGGCGGGGATGACCAGATCGCCCTCGTTCTCCCGGTCCTCGTCGTCGACCAGGATGAACATGCGACCATTGCGCGCCTCCTCGATCACCTCCTCGATGGGGGAGACCAATTCGCTGAAAGACAGGCGCCAGGCTTCGTCCGTTTGGGGCATGATAGGGGCTTTACTCGGGCTTGGGGAGCAGGCGCGCAACGTAGCGCGCCAGCATGTCGATTTCCAGGTTGACCCGGTCATCGGGCCGGTAGGCGCCGAATGTCGTGACCTCGGCCGTGTGCGGAATGATGTTCACGCCGAAAGCGTCGGCTTCGACCTCGTTCACCGTGAGCGACACGCCGTCCAGCGCGATGGAGCCCTTGGGCGCCAGGAAGCGCAGGAGTGCGGGGTCGGCGCGGAAGCGGTAGCGGTGGGATTCACCCTCGCGGCGGATGTCCAGCACCTCGGCCAGACCGTCCACATGGCCGTAGACCAGATGACCGCCCAGTTCGTCGCCGAGGCGCAGGGAGCGCTCCAGGTTGATGCGCTGGCCAGCTTGCCAGGTATCAAGTGTCGTCTTCGACAGGGTTTCGGCCGAGACATCAAAGGCAAGGCGCTGCGGCCCGCGCTCGACCACGGTGAGGCACACGCCGTTGCAGGCCACCGAGGCGCCCAACGGCACCTCGGCTGTGTCCCAGGCAGTCTGCAGCAACAGGCGCAGGTCGCTGCCGGCCTTGGCGTCGGCGACGAGGACCTCGCCCAGATCGGTGATGATTCCAGTGAACATGGGGCTTCCTTACTCCTTCCGGACCCAGCTTTCCAGCAGGTCCCCGTCCAGGCGTTCGACGCCCTCCAACTCG
Organism: Aquibaculum sediminis; assembly: GCF_040712085.1. Taxonomy (NCBI): domain Bacteria; kingdom Pseudomonadati; phylum Pseudomonadota; class Alphaproteobacteria; order Rhodospirillales; family Rhodovibrionaceae; genus Aquibaculum; species Aquibaculum sediminis. The sequence goes on along the minus strand of NZ_JBFCVK010000001.1, from coordinate 460,054 downwards.
AACTGCGGCGCCTTGGCCAAGGCAGCCAGATCGAGTGCTTCGACCGCTTCGCGACCGTCGCCGCCGATGACCTTGCCGGCGCGAAACCAGACCAGGCGATCCACCAGCCCTGCCTTGAGGAAGGCGGCCGCAGCACCGGCACCGCCCTCGACCATGAGCCGGGTGACTTCCCGGCGCACCAGCTCTGCAAGCACGGCCTGTGGCGTCGGGCGCCCGTCGGGTCCGCAATCTGCCAGGGCCGCCACCTCCACGCCGCGGGCATGGTAGCTGCTCCGGCGCGCCTCCGTATGGCCGGGACGGGTCAGGATCAGCGTGTTGTGCTCCCAGCCACGGGCGATGAGGTCGTGGCTCCCCGGCAGGCGCAGGCCGGCGTCCAGCACCACGCGCAGCGGCTTGCGCGCGGCCAGTCCGGGCAGGCGCACGTCCAGGCGCGGGTTGTCGGCGAGCGCGGTACCGGAGCCCACCAGCACCGCGTCGTGCGCGGCGCGCAGCAGGTGCGCGCGCTGGCGCGCGGCCGGCCCGGTGATCCAGCGGCTTTCTCCCGAGGCCAGGGCGATCCGGCCGTCAAGACTGGTTGCGAGCTTGAGCGTCACCAGCGGGCGGGCAGCAGTCCGGTTCAAGAAGAAGCCTTGATTGATCCCCTCCGCCTCGCGCTGCAGCAGGCCTGCCTCTACGCTGATCCCGGCATCGCGCAGGCGGCGCAGGCCGCTGCCTTGCACCCGGCGGTCGGGGTCGATGCAGGCGACAACGCAGCGGCGGATGCCGGCAGCGATCAAGGCGTCGCTGCACGGCGGTGTGGCGCCATGGTGGGCACAGGGCTCCAGGGTGACATAGGCCGTTGCCCCGGCGGCTGCAGCACCGGCACGGCGCAGTGCTTCGGTCTCTGCGTGCGGGCGGCCGCCGGGCTGGGTCCAGCCACGGCCGACCACGCGCCCCTCACGCACGAGCACGCAGCCCACGGCCGGATTGGGGGCCGTGGTCCCCAGGCCCCGGCGTGCCAGCGCCAGGGCGGCGCGCATGTGAAGCTGGTCGCTGCTGCTCATCTCTGCCCGATCATGGCGGCCGGTATCCGGTGGCCCGCTTGCCGGCAATGGCGGAGGACTGCGGGGTGTCCTCAGCCTTCCTCGGGCTCGCCGCCGAGCTGCCCCACGAACTCGCCGAAGTCGCTGGCTTCGCGGAAATTGCGATAGACCGACGCAAAGCGGATATAGGCGACGGGGTCGAGGGTCGAAAGGGCGTCCATGACCATCTCCCCGATCACCTTGCTCTGAATCTCGGCCTCGCCGGTGCTTTCCAGGCGGCGAACGATGCCGTTGACGATGCGCTCCAGCCGTTCCTGATCCACGGCCCGCTTCTGCAGGGCGATCTGCATGGAACGCATGAGCTTGTCGCGCTCGAAGGGTTGGCGCTTGCCGTCGGACTTGATCACCGTGAGCTCGCGCAGCTGCACGCGCTCGAAGGTGGTGAAGCGGGCCCCACAGTCGGGGCAGTGGCGCCGCCGACGGATGGCGGAGGCGTCCTCGGTCGGCCGGGAGTCCTTCACCTGGGTGTCTTCGTGACCGCAGAACGGACAGCGCATTTCTTTTCCCCCTGCTCAGCCCTCGAACGCGACGCTCGCCCTCAGACCGTCAGGTCCGGGTAGATCGGGAAGCGCTGGCACAGCTGCTGCACTCTTCCGCGGACGCGATTTTCGGCCAGCGCATTGTCCTCGCCGGCGCTCGCAAGCCCGTCCAGGACCTCGGTGATCATCCGGCCGATCTCGCGGAACTCTTCCACGCCGAAGCCACGGGTGGTGCCGGCCGGCGTGCCGAGACGGACGCCCGAGGTCACGGTCGGCTTCTCGGGATCGAAGGGCACGCCATTCTTGTTGCAGGTGATGCCGGCGCGATCGAGGCTCTTCTCGGTGACGTTGCCGGTCAGCCCCTTGGGACGCAGGTCCACCAGAACGACGTGGGTGTCGGTGCCGCCGGTGACGATGTCGACGCCGCCTTCCTTCAGGGTTTCTGCCAGGGCCTTGGCGTTGTCCACCACATGGCGGGCATAGTCCTTGAAGTCGGGCCGCAGCGCTTCTCCCAGCGCGACCGCCTTGCCGGCGATGGCGTGCATCAGCGGCCCGCCCTGCAGGCCGGGGAAGGTGGCGCTGTTGATCTTCTTGCCGATGTCGGCGTCGTTGCTCAGCACCATGCCGCCGCGCGCGCCGCGCAGCGTCTTGTGGGTGGTGGTGGTCACGATATGGGCGTGGGGCAGGGGACTGGGATGGGCACCACCGGCCACGAGGCCGGCGAAGTGGGCCATGTCCACCATGAAGAGCGCACCCACTTCATCGGCGATGGCGCGGAAGCGGGCGAAATCGATGATGCGCGGATAGGCCGAGCCGCCGGCGATGATCATTTTCGGCTTGTGCTCGCGGGCCAGGCGCTCGACCTCCTCGAAGTCGATCTGCCCGGTCTCGGGGCTCACGCCGTACTGCACGGCATTGAACCACTTGCCCGAGAGGTTGGGGGCGGCGCCGTGGGTCAGATGTCCGCCGGCCGAGAGCGCCAGGCCCATGAAGGTGTCGCCGGGCTTCAGCAGCGCCAGCATGACGCTCTGGTTCGCCTGCGCGCCCGAGTGCGGCTGGACGTTCACGTAGCTGCAGCCGAAGAGCTCCTTGGCGCGCTCGATGGCCAGTTCCTCGGCGATGTCGACGGCTTCGCAGCCGCCATAATAGCGCCGGCCGGGGTATCCCTCGGCATACTTGTTGGTCAGCACCGAGCCCTGCGCCTCCAGCACGGCGCGCGAGACGATGTTCTCGCTGGCGATCAGCTCGATCTGCTGCTGCTGGCGGCGCAGCTCGGCGGCGACGGCATCGGCCAGCGCAGGGTCTGCGTCACGGAGACCAGCGGTGAAAAAACCGGCGTGAGGGATATCAGCAGTCATCTAATTCTGGTTCCTTGTCGAGGTGGTGCAGCCGTAGGATCAGGCGCAAGCGGGGTCAGGGAGTCTCGCCGAGCTTGGCGACGCGACGTTGATGGCGGCCGCCTTCGAACTCCGTCTCGAGAAAGACCTCAAGGCAATCCTTTGCGACCTGCTCGCCGACCAGCCGGGCGCCGAGAGCCAGGACGTTGGCGTCGTTGTGCAGTCGGCAGAGGCGGGCCGAGGTCACGTCGTGACACACGGCAGCGCGTACCGCCGGGTGTCGGTTCGCAGCGATGGAGATACCGATTCCGCTGCCGCAGACAATGACGCCACGCGCGCTCCGGCCGTCGGCGATGGCCTGGGCCATGGCCTTGCCGTAATCGGGGTAGTCCACCGAGTCGAGGCTGTGGGTGCCGAGATCGAGGACTTCATAGCCCTGGTTACGGAGGCTCTCGGCCAGAACTTCTTTCAGCGCATAGCCAGCGTGATCCGCCGCCAACGCGATCGTCCGATTGGACATGGGTCATCAACCGCTGTGGTGAGAAGTGGCTGGACGCTACCACATGTGCCCCGGGCCTGAAAGGCCGGGACCGGCTCAGTCCTCTCTGGCGCAGCCGGGGCAGCGCCGCCCCGTGACCAGGCGGCGCAAGGGCAGCAAGAGGCGGTAGAGCCCCTCCACCAGCCAGAGCAACGGGGGATGTGCCAGAAGTGAAGCCGGCCGCCGAAAGCCGGGCACTTCTCTCAGCAGAGCCACCACAACGCGCCCGCCGGTAAGCGTCTCCCGATCGGGCGTGCGCGCATGCAGGCGATGCAGCGCCCGGCGATGACTGATGCCGCTGCCCAACAGCGGCCGGGCATCGCGGCCGATGTCTTGCCAGGCCACGCGTCCTGCGGCCGTACGCCTTTCCCAGAAGGCCTTCTGTCGGCGGCAGAGCGCGCAGGTGCCGTCATAGAAGATGGTCAGACGTGGCGGCTCAGTCATAGCCTCGACATGGCGGAGCGTGCCCCCTATAGCGGAGCAGCGGCGGTTGCGAGCCATCTCCGAAGTTATTCAGTAGAGCAGATCGACTCACATCGGGTTCGCGAAGCGACCTGGTTTGAGTCGTGAATCTGCTCTACACCATTGATTCAGAGCGGATTCACGCGTTTGTTCTGAACGCTGCGCGTCACAGATCAAACGCGATCCGCACTATGATGGCACAGTCTTGGCCGGCAAGGAGGGCGTCATGCAAGAGACAAGAATTGCGGTTCTGGGCTGCGGCGGTCGGATGGGTCGGCGCCTCCTGGCGGTCACGCTGCAAAGCGATGGCTGCCGGCTCGTCGGCGGTTCCTTGCGCGCCGAAAGCCCTCTGCTGGGGCAGGACCTGGGGCGGCTGGCCGGGCATGGTGACATCGGCGCCGAGAGCAGTGCCGACACCCGACAGGTTCTGGCCGACTGCGAGGTGGCGATCGACTTCACCACGCCGGAGGCCACGGCCCGGCACGCCGCGCTTGCGGCCGAGACTGGCACGGCCCTGGTGGTCGGAACCACCGGATTGGGCGAGCGCGATCTTGCAGCCCTGCAGCAGGCGGCCGAGCGCATTCCCGTGGTCTACGGCCGCAACATGAGCCTCGGCGTCAATCTCCTTGCGCTGCTTGTGGAGCAGGCTGCCCGGGCCCTGGACGCCAGCTACGACATCGAGATCGTGGAAATGCACCACCGCCACAAGGTCGACGCCCCCTCCGGCACGGCCCTGCTTCTGGGCGAGGCGGCCGCATCGGGCCGCTCGGTGGCGCTCGAGGAGGTGGCGCGGCAGGGGCGCAGCGGCATCACCGGATCGCGACCGGCGGGCGAGATCGGTTTCGCCAGCCTGCGTGGCGGCGATGTGCCCGGCGAACACAGCGTGATTCTCGCCGGTGATGGCGAGCGCATCGAGCTCGGCCACCGTGCGAGCAACCGGGATGTCTTCGCTTTGGGCGCCGTGAAGGCCGCGCGCTGGGTCAAGGGGCGCCCGGCCGGTCTCTACGGCATGCTCGACGTGCTCGGCCTGGGCGCCGCGCAGGCGTGAGCCTCTGGGGCGCAGCCCTGCTGGTGGCTGCCGGCAGCGCCTGTGGCGGCATGGCACGACACGCCGTCTCCAGCCTGGTCGGACGACTGGCGGCTGGTTTTCCCTGGGGCACGCTCGCGGTCAATGTCAGTGGGAGCTTCCTGATCGGCATTCTCGCGGCCTGGGGCGCGCAGGCGCAGTGGTTTGCCGCGCAACCGCACGTCTGGCTCCTGGCCGGTGTGGGCTTCCTCGGCAGCTACACCACCGTCTCCTCCTTCAGCCTGCAGACCCTGGAGTTGTTGCATGCCCGGCGCTTTGCGCATACCGCGGGCAATCTTCTCTTGTCGCTGGGGCTTTGCCTCGCGGCGGTGACGGCGGGAGCCGCGCTGATGGGGGCCTGGTCGTGAGCAGCGCAGAGATAGGCGCCCGCAAGCCTTGGCGGAGCGCTTACCTGGCCGTCGCCCTGGGCAGCGCCCTGGGTGGGCTCGCGCGCTGGGGCCTTTCGCTTGCACCGCTGGCGGAGATAAGCGAGGGGCTGCCCATTGGTACGCTGGCCGTGAACATTCTCGGGTCCGCCCTGATCGGCTTCTATGCCAGCCTCATCGGTCCGCAGGGTTGTCTTGTCGTTGGAGCCTGGCAGCGGCATTTCGTGATGACCGGTGTCTGCGGTGGCTTCACCACCTTTTCTCTCTTCAGCCTCGAAAGCCTGCACTTTCTGCAGGACGGCCAATTGCTGGCAGGTGCCGGCCTGATTACCCTGTCCGTGCTGCTCTGGATGCTTTCGGTGTGGGTTGGCCACCATCTCGGGCGCTTGTGGTGCCGACGCCGTTGCGGCGGGACACAGGCCACTCCATCTTCAGAGCAGCAGTTATAGCGGAGGCCACCATGTTCTTTCGTCAGACCGTCCAGCGCCTGCCCATGGCAAGCGAGGCCCTTCCGGGGCGCGACACCCCTCTTCCCGCGCCGGCGGCCCACCATGTGAACGGCCACACGCTCCTTCCGCCCTATCAAGAGGGCATGGAAATCGTGGACCTCGGGATGGGCTGTTTCTGGGGTGCGGAACGCCTCTTCTGGCGCCTGTCCGGTGTCTGGGTGACGGCGGTGGGCTATCAGGGTGGTCACACGCCTAACCCAACCTACGAAGAGGTCTGCAGCGGCATGACCGGCCACGCCGAGGTGGTGCGCGTGGTCTACGACCCCGCGGTCGTCTCTCTCGATGCCCTGCTCACGGTCTTCTGGGAGAGCCACGACCCGACGCAAGGCATGCGCCAGGGCAACGACCACGGCACCCAGTACCGCAGCGTCATCTTCACGCATAGCGATGCCCAGCTTACGCAAGCCGAAGCCTCGGCGGCGCGCTTTGCCGCAGCGCTGCGCAGTGCCGGTCATGGTCCGGTCACGACGACCATCCGCCCGGCGCCGCCCTTCTACTTCGCCGAGGACCCTCACCAGCAGTATCTCTCGAAGAATCCGGCCGGCTACTGCGGCCTGGCCGGGACGGGAGTGAGCTGTCCGCTGCCCACTGGCGTCGCAGCTTCTTGACGGCTCAGGCGGCGCGCGCCGGCCGCAGGGTCTCCAGTCCCTGAAACTCGATGAAGCGGGTCATGGCGCTCCAGAGATGGTCGCCGTAGACGAAGGGCTCAAAGTCTCCCCCATGTTCGAGCGGCAGCGGGGCGATCCGGGCCTCGGCCGCCGGCTCGTAGAAGAAGGGGATGGAGAAGCGCTCCGCCTCGTTGGCGAGTATCCGATGCGGCGTCGCGCGAATGCGTCCGCCGGTCCAGCGTTCCAGCAGCTTGCCGAAATTGACCACGAGTCCGCCTTCCTGCGGCGGCACGTCATGCCAACGTCCGTCAGGCAACTGAGCCTGCAAGCCGCTCACCCCGTGCTGCTGCAGCAGCGTCACGAAGCCCGAGTCCACATGTGCCTTGCCGGCAAGCAGTCGACGCTCGCCCTGATGCTCCACGGTGAGCTCAGGGTCTTGTTGGTCAGCTGAGCCCATAGACCTGGGCGGGTAGCGCAGCAAGCGCAGGGTGGAGATGCCCTGTTCGAAATAGGGAGCGAAGGTGCTTTCCGGGAGATCGAGTCCGCGGGCGATCGATGCCATCAGGGCTGCCCCGGTCGCCTCCATTGCCTTGAAGTAGTGTGCAGCTGCCGCACGCCAGCCGGGCAGATCGTGCTCGTTGGGCAGTGGTGTCGCCTCACGCAGCGGGTCGCCCGGCTCCTGGCGGCTTGGGTCGAGAAGGTCGGGTCCGATGTCGATCCCTTCCTTGCAGGTCGCCTGCCCTTCCTGCACGGGAAAGTACCCGCGATAGACGTTGGGATTGTCCGGCGCGAACTTGCGGCGGGACAGTGGCGCTTTCGTCTGCTGCGGCAAGGTGAAGAAGCGCAGCAGTTCGCTACGACATTCCGGGGCGGCGGCGCCCTCGGCTCCCAGCCCGGTGACCACCATGAAACCGCTGTCTTGCGCCGCCGCCATGATTGCCCTGTCCGTTTCCCGTCGGGTCTGGCTGTCGCTTGCGAAAAGGTTGGCGATGTCGACCATCGGAATCATGCGGGCTCCTGTACTGGGATAGGGCTACTCAGTTGCGTCCGGGGGCCAACAGCCCGCGGGTGATCACCTGGGCCTGGATTTCCGCTGCGCCCTCGAAGATGTTGAGAATGCGGGCGTCGCAGAGCACGCGGGAGATGGGATACTCCTGCGCATAGCCGTTGCCGCCGTGGATTTGCAACGCCGCGTCGGCATTGGCCCAGGCGACGCGGGCGGCGAGCAGTTTCGCCATGCCCGCCTCGATGTCGCAGCGGCGATCCTGGTCCTTCTCCCGCGCGGCGTAAAGCGTGAGCTGGCGCGCGGCCATGGACTCCACCAGCATCCAGGCCAGCTTTCCATTGACGCGCGGGAAGGCGTGGATGGCCTTGCCGAACTGTTTGCGCTCACGCGCATAGGCCAGCCCCAGCTCCAACGCATTCTGCGCCACGCCCACGGCGCGGGCGGCGGTTTGGATGCGGGCCGACTCGAAGGTGGCCATGAGCTGCTTGAAGCCCTGGCCCTCGATGCCGCCCAGCAGGTTCTCCGCCGGCACCTCGAAGCCGTCGAAGGCGAGTTCGTACTCCTTCATGCCGCGATAACCGAGCACGGGGATCTCGCTTCCGCTCATGCCTGCTGCCGGAAAGGGATCCGTATCGCTGCCGCGCGGCTTCTCGCCCAGCAGCATGGAGAGGCCGCGGTAGTCCCGGCTGTCGGGGTCGGTGCGCACCAGCAGGGTCATCAGGTCGCTGCGGGCAGCGTGGGTGATCCAGGTCTTATTGCCGGTCACGCGATAGACCGCCCCCTCGCGCACCGCCCCCTCGCGCACCGCCCGCGTCCGCAGCGCCCCCAGGTCCGAGCCGGTGTTGGGTTCGGTGAAGACGGCGGTGGGCAGGATCTCGCCGCTGGCGATGCGCGGCAGCCAGCGGTCCTTCTGGGCCGGCGTGCCGCCCAGGCGGATCAGTTCGGCAGCAATTTCCGAGCGGGTGCCGAGCGATCCGAGGCCGATGTAGCCGCGCGACAGCTCCTCGGTGACCACGCACATGGCCGTCTTGCCCAGCCCTAGCCCGCCATGCTCCTCAGGCACCGTGAGGCCGAAGACACCGAGTTCCGCCAGCTGCTGGATGACATCGATCGGGATCAGGTCGTCGGCGAGGTGCCATTGGTGAGCGCGTTCCGCGTGCTCATCGGCAAAGCGGCGGAACTGCTCGGCGATCATGGCCTCGGTCTCGTCGAGCCCGCGCTGGCCGAAGTGGGCTTCGACGCTGAGGTCAGCGAGGCGCCGGCGGACGGCAGTCGTGTTTCCGCCTTGGATCAACTGGCGGACAGGCGGGCTGCGCAGGCTATCGCCGTCGAGCCCGAGATCCTGCGGTCGGAAAACCTCGACCTGGCTGAGCGCGATGCCGCCGGAAAGCTGCCCCAGGTACTCGCCCCAGAGCGCCTGGAGCATAAGCGCTTCCAGTTCGCCCAGCTGGGCGTCGGTTTCGAGCCGCTCCGCCCAATGCAGGCTCTCGCGCAGGGCGGCGACATAGGTGGCCAGCCAGGCATAGCCGTGCGCGGCAAACTGCTCGCGCTCCAGCAGTTCGGGGGTCGGCTTGCCGCCAGGTGCCACCAGCGCGGACAGCGCCTGGCGCGCCTCGGCCTCGAAGCGCTCCACGCCCGGGAGTGCCGCGCGGCAGAGATCGAGAAGGTCGGGCAGCATGGGCGAGCTCGTGCCGGTCTGGGCGGCGGAGGAGAAGATCATTGCTACGGTTTTCCCGCTTCGGGTCTCGGATCACGCCCTTGCCGCACCGGCTCAATGGCCGGTGGAGCACTGGCTGGGCACGGACGGCAGGGAGGGATGCTAACGGTTCCCTCCCTGCCAGGCCAACGTTCCGGGCCTTTAGCCTTCAGCTGCGTCCTCGAGGGTGCGCAGACCGGGATGCTTCGCCTGCACCAGCACCGCCATGTTTCCGGGCTTGTGCTGGTTGTTCATCATCTTGGTGTGGGCGCGCGGGATGTCGTCCCAGGCGAAGACCTCGCTCATGCAGGGATCGACCCGCCGCTCGACGACCAGGGTGTTCGCCTGCGCCGCCTGCTTCAGGTTGGCGAAGTGGCTGCCCTGGATGCGCTTCTGCCGCATCCACACGAAGCGGGCATCCATGGTCAGGTTGTAGCCGGTGGTGCCCGCGCAGAAGACCACCATGCCGCCGCGCTTCACCACGAAGCAGGAAACGGGGAAGGTCTGTTCGCCGGGATGTTCGAAGACGAAGTCGACGTCCTTACCCTTGCCGGTGATCTCCCAGATTGCCTTCCCGAACTTGCGGCATTCCTTCATGTAGTCGGAGAAGGCCTCTCCGTTCACATCCGGCAGACGGCCCCAGCAGTTGAAGTCCTTGCGGTTGATGACGCCGCGCGCGCCCAGCGACAGCACGAAGTCGCGCTTGGATTCGTCGCTGATGACACCGATGGCGTTTGCCCCGGCTGCCGCAATCAACTGGATCGCCATGGAGCCGAGGCCGCCGGAAGCGCCCCAGACCAGCACGTTGTGCCCCGGGCGCAGGATGTGCGGCCGGTGACCGAAGAGCATGCGGTAGGCCGTGGCGAGGGTGAGCGTGTAGCACCCGCTCTCCTCCCAGGTCAGGTGGCGCGGCCGCGGCATGAGCTGGCGGTCCTGCACGCGGCAGAACTGCGCGAAGGAGCCGTCCGGTGTCTCGTAGCCCCAGATGCGCTGGGAGGGGGAGAACATTGGGTCGCCGCCGTTGCACTCCTCGTCGTCGCCGTCGTCCTGGTTGCAGTGGACCACGACCTCGTCGCCGACCTTCCAGCGCTTGACCTTGGAGCCCACCGCCCAAATCACGCCCGCGGCGTCGGAACCGGCGACGTGATACTCGGCCTTGTGGACGTCGAAGGGGGAGATCGGCTTGCCGAGGCCGGCCCAGACGCCGTTGTAGTTGACGCCGGCCGCCATCACCATAACCAGCACGTCGTGGCTGTCGAGCTCCGGCACCTCGACGACTTCCTGCTGCATTGAACTTTCCGGCTCACCGTGCCGCTCGCGGCGAATCACCCAGGCGTACATCTGCTTCGGCACGTGGCCGAGCGGCGGAATTTCGCCCACCTCGTAGAGATCCTTGGCCGTGCGCGCCGGACGCAGGGCCACGACCTCGGCGGCTTGCTTCGTTGCGGCGGGGGAGGGGGCGGCTGCGCTGTTCATCTCGGCACTCTCCTTTGACAAGCCGGTTTGGCACTCGGCGACCCTGAGTTCGCATCATTCGCTGCGATGCAAAACGATTAAATCTTGCGACTGATATCCATTGCAAGCAATTTTTATATTGTTATGGTCGACGGAGTTTGAAGAAAGCTGTTTCAGGGGACGAATTATGGCCGTTGCACAGCGCGCGGAGAGTGCATTGCAGCAGAAGCGGGAACCCGATCCGCCCTGGCTGATCCGGACCTATGCGGGCCATTCCACGGCCGCCGCTTCCAACGCGCTCTACCGCGGCAATCTGGCGAAGGGGCAAACGGGCTTGTCCGTGGCCTTCGATCTGCCCACCCAGACCGGCTATGACGCCGATCACGCGCTCGCGCGTGGCGAGGTGGGCAAGGTCGGCGTGCCGATTTCCCACCTGGGCGACATGGAGCGCCTGTTCGAGGGCATTCCGCTGGAGCGGATGAACACCTCCATGACGATCAATGCCACGGCGCCCTGGCTGTTGGCGCTCTACATCGCCAGTGCGGAGCGGCAGGGCGTGGCGCGCACCGCCTTGCAGGGAACGACGCAGAACGACGTCTTCAAGGAGTACCTCTCCCGCGGCACCTACATCTTCCCGCCGCGGCCGTCGCTGCGCATGGTGGGCGATGTCATCGCCTTCACCGTGGCCGAGGTGCCGAAATGGAACCCGACCAATGTCTGCAGCTATCACCTGCAGGAGGCCGGGGCGACTCCGGCCCAGGAACTGGCCTATGCCCTGTCCTCGGCGATTGCCGTGCTGGATTCGCTGCGCGATGGCGGCCGGGTGCCGGACGAGCAGTTCCCCAAGGTGGTCGGGCGCATGTCCTTCTTCGTAAACGCCGGGCTGCGCTTCGTCGGCGAGCTCTGCAAGATGCGCGCCTTCACCGAGCTGTGGGACGAGATCTGCCGCGAGCGTTACGGCATCACTGAGGAAAAGTACCGGCGCTTCCGCTACGGCGTGCAGGTCAACTCCCTGGGCCTGACCGAGCAGCAGCCGGAGAACAACGTCTATCGCATTCTTCTCGAGACCCTGGCCGTCGTGCTGTCGAAGCGGGCGCGGGCCCGCGCGGTGCAGCTTCCCGCCTGGAACGAGGCGCTCGGCCTGCCGCGGCCCTGGGACCAGCAGTGGTCCCTGCGTTTGCAGCAGATCCTGGCCTATGAGACCGACTTGCTGGAGTACGAAGATCTTTTCGACGGCAATCCGGTGGTCGAGGCCAAGGTTGCCGCGCTGAGCGCCGAGGCCAAGGCGGAGATGGCCAAGGTGGAGGCCATGGGCGGCGCTGTGGCGGCCATCGAGAACGGCTACATGAAGGAGCGGCTGGTGGAGAGTGCTGTCGCACGCTTCCGGGCCATCGAGGCCGGCGAGCAGGTCGTCGTGGGCGTCAACCGCTTCACGGAAAGCGAACCTTCGCCCCTGACCGAAAGCCGCGATGGCGGGTTTCTCCTGCCCGACCCCGAAGCCGAGGCCCAGCAGATCGCGAACCTCCAGGCCTGGCGCGCCCAGCGCGACGGTGGCGCGGTGGAGTCGGCCCTTCGGGAACTGGAAGCTGCCGCACGTGAGGAACGCAACGTGATGGAGCCCTCCATCGCGTGCGCCCATGCCGGTGTGACCACTGGTGAATGGGGCGAGACGTTGCGCCGTGTCTGGGGCGAATACCGCGCCCCGACCGGGGTGGGGAAGGCGGCGCCTTTGCGCGGCAGCGGCCGTGATCAACTGACCGTGCTGCGCCAGCGTGTGGAGGCTGTGTCGGAACGCCTCGGCCGGCGCATCAAGATGCTGGTGGGCAAGCCGGGCCTCGACGGCCACTCAAACGGGGCCGAGCAGATCGCTGTGCGCGCCCGCGATGCCGGGTTCGAGGTGGTCTATGAGGGCATCCGCCTCACGCCGGGGCAGATCGTCGGCGCCGCCCTGGAGGAGGGCGTGCATGTGATCGGCCTGTCGATCCTCTCCGGCAGTCACCGGGCGCTGGTGGAGGATACGCTGGCGCGCTTGCAACGCGAGGGTATGGAGGATGTGCCGCTCGTGGTGGGTGGCATCATCCCCCCGGAAGATGCCGACGCCCTACGGAAGGCCGGCGTTGCGGCGGTCTTCACGCCGAAGGATTACGACATCACCGGCATTCTGGCGCGGATCGTAGAGATCGTGGACAGCCGCTGGCAGGAAGAGTGAGGGTTAACTCTGGGTGCGGCGTAGACGCTTGGCGTTGGCCTTGGCGATGCGGTGCCAGGGGGCCAGAAGTGCCTCCGGTGTGGGTGCAGGCGAAACGGCGGCCACGGCGGTTCCCTGCAGCGCGGTAGCTTTCTCGCACATCATCCGCTGGTATTCTCCAAGCGTGAAGTTGCCGGTGGCGAGCAGCAGGCTGCGCCGGGCAACTGTCTCGAGGGAAGCGGAGAACAGAGCAGACCAGAGGAAGGGGAGCGTGAGCGATCCCGAGACCAGGCTTTGCTGTGCTTTTTGGTGTTTGCGTGCCATTGGGACCTCTGGCTTTGAAAGTGTGAAGCTCTCTAGTTGGGGTAGCCATCCTGCCCTTACGAGCGGTCATTGTTTCTCATGTGCGAGCCGCAGGTCTCCCAGACTCTGCCGAGGGCTGGCGGCATGGCTGTACCGGGTTAAATTGCGCGCAGCCGTTGTTACCGCCATTGCCGAGACTGTCTTCCATGGATTCCCCCCGGCGCCATCCGCTGCTGCTGCCACTGGTCATCGTCCTGGTCGCCTTCGGCCCGATCTCGACGGACCTTTATCTGCCCTCCCTGCCACGCCTGGGCGAGGTCTTCGGCGCGTCCGCAGGCACGGTTCAGCTGACCCTCTCGGTGTTCCTGGTCGGCTTTGCCAGTGGCATGCTGATCTACGGGCCGCTGAGCGACCGCTTTGGCCGGCGACCGGTGCTTGTCGGGGGCATTCTGTTGTTCCTGCTTGCCAGCCTGGTCTGCCTGCTGGCGCCCTCGATTGAATGGCTGATCGCGGGGCGGCTGCTGCAGGCGCTCGGCGCCGCCGCAGGACCGGTGCTCGGGCGCGCCGTGGTGCGCGATCTCTATGGCCCCAACCAGGCGGCCCGCGCCCTTTCCTACGTTGCGATGGCCATGGCCCTGGCCCCGGCCCTGGGACCGATCCTGGGCGGACTGGTGACGCAGTGGTTCGATTGGTGGGCCACCTTCCTGTTGCTGCTCCTATTCGGTGTGATCGCACTCGCCGGTGTGCTGTTGGTGTTGTCGGAGACCAACCGCTATCGCGACCCCACTGCGACCCAGGCCGGAAAACTGATTGCCAACTACGCCGGCCTGCTGCGCAATCGCGAGTACCTTGGCTATGTGATGACGGTGAGCGCGGGCTATGGCGGCATGTTCGCGTTCATCTCCGGTTCCTCCTTTGCCTTGATCGGCGGACTGGGGCTCACTCCCCTGGCCTACGGCCTCAGCTTCGCCGGCGTGATCTGCGGCTATGTAATCGGCAGTTTTGCCAGCGCCCGATTGCAGGCGCAGTTCTCCATCGACCGACTGATCGGCTTCGGTATTATTGCTCTCTTGGTCGCGACGGTAAGCGGACTGGGCTTTGCTCTCCTGGGCGTGGCTTCGGTCGCAAGCATCGTCCTGCCTGCCTCCTGCTATTTTCTCGGCACTGGTCTGGTGATGCCCAACGGCCAGGCCGGTTGCCTGCGGCCCTTTCCCCGGCTGGCCGGCTCGGCCTCGGCGATGCTGGGGTTTGTACAGATGGGCAGTGCGGCCGTTCTGGGCGTGTTCGTCGGCCAGTTCCAGGACGGCACGCCCAAGGTCATGATGGCAGTCATGTTCCTCTCTGCCTTGGTGGCCCTGGCGAGCCAGCGTTTCCTGTTGGGCTCGGCGGCGCTGGACAGTGCGTCGTGAGGCGCTATCTTCCGCGGCATGTCCACAAGAAATCCTGACCGGCCGATCATTCGGCTGAAGCCGAAGGCGCAGAAGCGCCTGCGGCTGGGCCACCCCTGGGTCTATTCCAACGAAATCGAGATGTCGGCGGAGGTGAAGGCTCTGCCGCCGGGCAGCCTCGTGCGGCTGCTTTCCAGCGGCGGCGAGGAGCTCGGCACCTTCCTGTTCAACCGCCATCCCTTGATCGCGGCCCGTCTCCTGTCGCGCGATCCGGCCGAGGTCATCGATGCCGGTTTCTTCCGCCGCCGTCTGCAGCGCGCGCTCTCGATCCGCGAACGGCTCGTCGGCGTCCCCTTCTATCGGCTTGCGCATGCGGAAGCCGATGGACTGCCGGGGACGATCATCGACCGCTTCGGTGACTCACTGGTGCTGCAGGTCAACACCGCCGGGATGGAAGCGCTCACCCCGGCGCTGCTCGAGGCGATCGATGAGGTGATCGCCCCTGAGACGGTGCTGCTGCGCAACGATTCGCCGGTGCGAGAACTGGAGCGGCTCGACAGCTACGTGCGCCTTCTGCGCGGCTCGGTGGAGCAGCCGGTGGAGGTAAGGGAGCATGGTGCCCGTTTCCTCGCCGACCTGAGCGAGGGACAGAAGACCGGCTGGTTCTATGATCAGCGCGACAACCGCCGCTGGGCCGCGGATCTGATCCGCACCGCAGCGGAGGGCGCCCGGGTCCTCGATGCCTACTGCTTTGCGGGCGGCTTCTCGATTCAGGCGGCCCTGGCCGGTGCGCAGGCGGTTATGGGTCTCGATCGCTCGGCCCGGGCGCTGGAACTGGCGGGAGAGGCAGCGGCGCTCAATGGCGTGGCCGAGCGCTGCACCTTCCGCAAGAGCGATGCCTTCGCAGCGCTAGAGCACCTTGCCAAGAAGCGGGACAGCTTCGATCTGGTGATCGCCGATCCGCCGGCCTTCGTGAAAGGCCGCAAGGACCTGCCGCAGGGTTTGCGGGCCTATCGCAAGCTGGCCCGTCTCGCCGCGGAGGTGGTGGCGCCGGAGGGCTATCTGGTGATCTGCTCCTGCTCCCACCACGTCGATCTGGCATCCTTCGTGGACCAGATCGGCCGGGGCCTGGCGGAATCAGGACGGCCGGCGCGCCTGCTGCGCAGCGCCGGCGCGGCTCCTGACCACCCGGTCGACCCGCGCCTGCCGGAAACCCAGTATCTCAAGGCCCTGTTCCTTGCCCTGGATTGAGGCGGGCCCGCCGGGCGCGCTCCGCTCAGAAGATGTCCAGGATGATCTCGGCGCGGCGATTGAGGTTCTCTTCCCCGCCGTCGCGTGCGGGCAGCATCGGGCGAGAGTAGCCGGCGCCCGACAGGGAGATGCGCTCGGGCTCGATCCCCTCCTCGATCAGCCAGTCGCTCACGGCCGCCGCCCGCCGCACCGAGAGGTCGATCGCTTCCTCTTCGTCACCCAGCCGATCAGTATGGCCAGTGACGGCGATCGGCGCCCGGGTTTCCAACTTGGCGGCCGCGAGAGCGCTGCGCAGCATGGCTTCCTCGCCGGGCCGGATTTCCGCCGTTTCGGGATCGAAATAGATCACGTAAAGCCGCGGACCACCATCGTCGCCTGAGAGCTTTGGCGCGCAGTAGGGCGAGGTGCGGAAGTAGCGGCAGTAGGTCGCCAAGTCTACAGGACGGTCGGTGCTGTCCACGTGGGCGGCTGCATCGTTGCTGTCCGCAGCCTGCGCGGTGGTAGCGAGAACGAGCAGCATGAACGCCGGAAGAAGGCTGCGAAGGCAAAAACCGGACCACTGCAACAGCTGTCGAGGCATGGATCGCTCCACTCGAGGGGAAGGAAGAAGGGTTCTGTTCGGAAGGACGGGATCAGGCATCCCAACCTGGATTGGCGCGGGAGAGAACGCGCAAGTGAGCGTTCCACTCCATGTCCAACTCGTGGGTCCCACTGCCCAGCCCGCGGTCATACTGCTGCGCCGTGTACTCGCAGGTCTCCGCCGAGGGAAGCACGTACGCCTGGTTCATCGCGCAGACGTCCACCTGAATCTCGCAGGCGCGGTTCAGGTAGAACATCAGAGAAAAGGCCTCCGCCACCGAGCGGCCCACGGTCAGCAGACCATGGTTGCGAAGGATCAGCGACTGGGCCTGGCCGAGATCCCGGGCCAAACGCTCGCGCTCATCGAGGTCCAGGGCGATGCCCTCGTAGTCGTGATAGGCGAGCCGATGGCCGTAAAACTGCAATGCGATCTGGTTGAGCGGCAGCAGGCCTTCCTTCAGGCAGGACACGGCGACGCCGGCGCGGGTGTGGGTGTGGAGCACGCAGGCGGCATCCGCACGCGCGCCGTGAATGGCCGAGTGAATTGTGAAGCCGGCCGGATTCACGTCGAAGCCGTTGTCGACCACCTTGTTGCCATCGTGGTCGATCTTGACCAGGGAGGAGGCTGTGACCTCGTCGAAGGTCATGCCATAGGGGTTGATCAGGAAATGTCCGCGTTCACCCGGCACCCGGGCGGAAATGTGCGTGTAAATGTGATCGGTCATGCGGTGGTGCGCAATCAAGCGGTAACAGGCGGCGAGGTTGCGACGGACCTGCCATTCGGCATCGCCGATCTCCGGCGTTGATCGTAAGGGGGTCAGGTTTTCGACCTCGGCGGACATTGCATGCTCTCCTGATTATCTGGCGCGCGCCGCAGTCTGCGCGAAAGCCCGTGGTGACGTCGAGTCCTCTTGCCGGCCGCGTGCCGCATGGCCGCCCTGTTCGCGCCGATTCTCTCCTCGCGAGCAGCTCGTCGGGGGGATGCCCGATGCGTTCCACTGCGTAAAGGCAATCAGAGATGCGAGTGGAATGAGGCCGCACTGCGCGGCCCGGGGGAGAGAGTGCGGAAAGCTCCATACATTGCAAGCGCGGTAGTCCTGCTGCTTCTGGCCGGCCTGGGCGGAAGCATGGCCTGGTCGGCCCTTACGCCCGCCAGCAACGACGCGGTGATGACCACGCCTGTCACCAAGGGGACGCTGCGCGACGAGATCAGTGCCCTGGGAACGCTGGAACCACAGGATTTCGTGGACGTGGGCGTGCAGGTGTCCGGGCAGATCCAGGCCTTGCACGTGGAACTGGGCCAGGAGGTTGTTGAAGGTGATCTCTTGGCGGAACTGGATGCCGATGTGTTTCAGGCCCGGGTCGACTCCGACGCGGCAGAGCTGCGGCGGCTCGAAGCCTCGCTGGCCGAGCGTGAGGCGCAACTGGAGTTGGCCCGTCGTCAGTTCGAGCGTGCCGAGCAGCTCCTGGCGCAACGCGCCACCAGCCGGGAAGCCTACGAATCGGCCGAGGCGGCCGTGAAGGTTGCCGAGGCGCAGATCATGGGGCTGCGCGCACAGATCTCCCAGAGTGAATCGGCGTTGCGCGCCAACGAGGCAAACCTGGGCTACACCCGGCTCTACGCGCCGATGAGTGGGACCGTGGTCTCCCTTGATGCCAAGGTGGGCCAGACCCTGAATGCGAACCAGTCTACCCCGATCATTCTGCGCATCGCCGATCTCGCGACCATGACCGTGCGCGCCCAGGTATCCGAAGCCGACGTGATGCGCCTGGAACCGGGTATGCGCGCCTACTTCACAACGCTGGGCGACCGCAACCGGCGCTGGGAAGGCAGTTTGCGGCAGATCCTGCCGACCCCGGAGGTGGTGAACGACGTCGTGCTTTATCAGGCGCTCTTCGAGGTTCCGAACGAGGACGGGCGCTTGCTGACGCAGATGACCGCCCAGGTCTTCTTTGTCCGGGATGCTGCCGAGGACGCCTTGCAGGTCCCGCTGAGCGCGGTGGAAAGCCTCGGCCCGAATGCCCAGGGCGAAGAGGAAGGTCGGGTGCTGGTCCAGAGGGACGGCAAGCTCGAGCCCCGGCAGGTCGTGCTCGGCCTGCGTAACCGCGTCGCCGTCGAGGTGCGTGACGGTCTGCGCGAGGGCGAGCAGATCGCGCTGCAACTCCCCGCATCTGGTGTCGCTCAAGTGGGTGCCAGCCGACAGCGGGTGCCACGCCTGTGAGTGCGCCGCTGATCGAGCTGGTTGGGCTGCGCAAGGCCTATGGTGAGGGCGCCACCCGCTTCGAGGCGCTGTGCGGGATCGACCTGGCCATCGAACGCGGCGAGTTCGTCGCCATTGTCGGCAGTTCCGGTTCCGGCAAGTCGACCCTGATGAACCTGCTCGGCTGCCTGGATCAGCCAAGCGGCGGGCACTATCGCTTCCAGGGCCGGGAGGTCGGGGATCTCGACCCGGAGAGCCTGGCGCGGCTGCGTCGTGATTGCTTCGGCTTCGTGTTTCAGCAGTACAATCTGGTCGGCAACGCCGATGCCCTCGGCAATGTGGAGGTGCCGGCGCTCTATGCCGGGCTCGGGCGGAGCCAAAGGCGCGAGCGGGCGCGTGGCCTGCTGGAACGGCTCGGCCTGGGTGAGCGCGTGACCCACCGTCCCTCGGCGCTGTCCGGTGGCCAGCAACAGCGTGTATCGATCGCGCGCGCCCTGATGAACGGTGCCGATGTCATTCTGGCCGACGAGCCCACCGGGGCACTCGACAGCGCCAGCGGTCAGGAGGTGCTCCGCCTGCTGCGCGAGCTGCACGCCGAAGGCCGGACCGTCATTCTCATCACCCACGATCCCGCCGTGGCAGCCGCTGCCGATCGGCGGATCGAGATCGTGGATGGCAGCATCGTCTCCGACACAGGCACGATCGACGATCCCGCTGGGGCAGGGGCTGTGGCGCCTCTGCAAAGTTCGGCCAAACGCAGCGGAGGCCTGCCGCTCAGTGAAGCGGCCGGCATTGCCTGGCGTTCGTTGGCAGCCAATCGCTTCCGCACCCTGCTGACCCTGCTTGGTATCGTCATTGGCGTGGGCGCCGTCATCGTGATGCTGGCCATCGGAGATGGCGCCCGGGACGAGGTGGTGACGCGTATTCAGGGCATGGGCAGCGACCTGCTCGTGGTGCGCCCCGGCGCACCCGGTCAGCGCGGCGGCGACGCCACGCTGACCGCGGCCGATGCCGAGGCGGTGGCTGGCCTGCCGAACGTGCGCGCTGCTGCCCCTGAAATCAGCGGTTCGATGACATTGCGCGCCGGCTTGCAGGACATCCGCACGAGCCTGTTGGCAACGTCCGCCGATTATGCCGCCCTGCAGAACTGGCCGGTTGCGGCCGGGATGTTCCTGCAGGACAGCGATCTCGACAGCTATGCCCCCGTCGTGGTGCTCGGACAGACCGTGGCCGAGGCGCTCTTTCCCGCCGGAAGCGATCCGATTGGCCAATGGGTGTTGGCGCAGAACGTGCCGTTGCAGGTCATTGGCGTGCTGACGCCCAAGGGTGCGACCAGTTGGGGCTCCGATCAGGACGACGTGGCCATTGCGCCCCTGACCACTGGGCAGCTTCGCCTGCTGGGCCAGCAGCACCTGCGCTCCATCACCGCCCAGGTAGAGCGCGGCGCCGATGTTCATGACGTCGAGGCGGCGATTGATCGGCTGCTGCTGGAGCGTCATGGACTGCGTGACTTCTCGATCCGCAACCGGGCAGCCTTGATTGCCTCGGTGGAGGAAACGCAGCAAACCCTGACGCTGCTTCTCGGCTCGATTGCCGCGGTTTCGCTGCTGGTTGGGGGGATCGGTGTGATGAACATCATGCTGGTTTCCGTGACCGAGCGTACGCGCGAGATCGGCGTGCGCATGGCTGTGGGAGCTCGGCCACGTGATGTCATGGCGCAGTTCCTCGTCGAAGCCCTGGTCGTATGCGGACTTGGGGCCGGGATCGGTGTCCTTTTGGGCTTGGCCGTGACCTGGGGCGTTGGCGCCCTGGGAACGCCCGTCCTCATAACCCTGCCGCCCATCGTCGGAGCGGCGGCCTGTGCCATGCTGATCGGGCTCGTTTTCGGGTTGATGCCGGCGCGCCGCGCCGCGCAGCTCGACCCCGTGCGTGCTCTGGGAGCGGATTGATGATGCTACGGAACAACCTGCGAAGGTTCGGGCGCGGGCGAGCCGTTCTTGGGCTGACCACAGCCGTGTTGATACTCGGCGCCTGCGCGACACGGCCGCCGCCCGAAAGCCGGGAGATAGCGGTTCCCGAAAGCTATCAACTTGCAGAACTGGCACCGGCGGACGTGGCCTTCCCGGAAGCGGACTGGTGGCAGCGTTTCGACAGCCCCGTTCTCGACGATCTCGTCACGCGCGCGATCGACAACAATCCCGATCTGTCGGCTGCGGCCGCGCGTATCGCCCGGGCCGATGCGGAGCTGCGGCGCAATCGCGCCGGCTTGCTGCCTCAGGTCAACGCCGATGGCGGCGCCAGCCGCAACAGCCGGCCCTTCGTCGATCCCCCTCAGGACGGCGGTGGATCCAGCTACAGTCTCGGCCTGCGGGCCAGCTATGAACTGGATCTCTGGGGCGCAGACAGCGCATCGGTGGAGGCGGCGGCGGCGCGGGCCTTGGCGAGCCGCTACGATCAGGAGGCCGTGGCGCTCTCGTTGGTCTCGGAAGTGGCTCTGGGCTATATCGCGTTGCTGGGGCTCGAGCGGCAGATCGATGCCACCCGGCGCAGCCTGGAACTGGCGCGCGAGGTGGAAACCCTGACCGCAGTGCGCGAACGGGCCGGGGCCAGTTCCGGCCTGGAATCGGCCCAGCAGCGCAGCGTGATCGCTGGTCTGGAAGCCCGGGCAACCGACCTCGAACGGCAGGTCAGAGCTCGCCGAGCGGCCCTGGCTGTCCTCCTGGGCGATGCGCCCGGCGCTCAGTTTGGCAACGGGGAAGCCATGCTGGATCTGGCCGTGCCACTGCCATCCCCGGGCCTGCCGGCAGAGCTTCTGCGGCGGCGTCCGGATCTGCGTGCGGCCGAAGCGGAACTGGCTGGCGCTGCGGCCGACGTGGCGGTGGCCAGGGCCGCGCTCTTTCCGAGCCTGTCACTGACCGCCGCCGGCAGTTCCGCCAGCGATGCGCTGCGCTCCCTGCTGGATCCAGCCGGTCTGGTGCTCACCGTGAGTGCCGGCTTGGCCCAAAGTGTCTTTGATGGTGGCGCAAGACGTGCCGGCATTGAGAGCAGAGAGGCGCAACAGGTTGCCCTGTTGGAAGGCTATCGCGGATCTGTGCTGAGCGCGCTGCAGGAAGTCGTGACGGCCTTGTCGGATGCGCAAGCGCAGGCCCGGATTGAAAGCGCCCGTTTGGAAGCGCTGGACGCGGCGCGCCAAGCGCTGGCTATCGCCGAAGCGCAGTTTCGCACCGGCGCCGTGGATTTTCTTAATCTTCTGGAAGCCCAACGCAGCCTGATCGACGCCGAGACTCAGGCGATCCTAGCACGTCAGGCGCGACTGGAAGCTGCCATCGGTCTCTATCGAGCGCTGGGCGGAGGATACGATCCTGAAGCTCCAGGCTTGCGCCTGGCTCAGACTGAGTAGCCCACTTGTCCCGGCTGTTGCAGCCTGCCACGACCGTGCCTCCAAGCAGGAGGCACGGTCGCAGGAGTTAGCAGCAGTGCTCAGCCGGCGCGGCGGCGCTCACGCATGAAGCCGACGCCACCCATGTCGGGGCGACCGCCATCGCCACTGGGCTTGCCGGCGCTTCGGCCGTTGCCGCGAGCGTTGGCCTGCGCCGGGCGAGACCGCGGCTTGCCGGCGCGCGGCCCCTTGTTCCAACCGGCGTCGTTGTTGGCAGGACGCGACGAGCGCTGCGGCTTGCCGTTCCCACGGCCCTGCTTGGGCCTGGGCATGAACTCGGGTTCGTTGCCGCGACGGCGGTCTTCGGCAGGGATTTCCTGACGGATCAGCTTTTCAATGTCCTTCAGGTAGGCCCGCTCTTCGGCATTGCAGAAAGAGATGGCTTCGCCGTCGGCACCAGCGCGCGCCGTGCGGCCGATACGATGGACATAGCTTTCCGGCACGTTCGGTAGATCGTAGTTCACCACATGGCTGATGCCGTCCACGTCGATGCCGCGCGCGGCAATATCCGTGGCGACGAGCACGCGCACCCGGCCCTGCCGGAATGCGCCAAGGGTGCGCTCACGCTGGCCCTGGGACTTGTTGCCGTGAATGGCTTCGGCCGCCACGCCGTCGCTGGTCAGGTTGCGGGCGATCTTGTCCGCGCCGTGTTTGGTGCGGGAAAAAATCAGGGCCCGGTCGAAACCGACGTCGTTGAGCACCTCGGTAAGCAGGCCGCGCTTGTCGACCCCGTCAACCAGGATCACGCGCTGGGACACCCGCTCGGCGGTCGAGGCCACCGGTGTCACTGCGACGCGCATAGGATCGGTGAGCAGTTCTCCGGCCAGCTTGGCGATGTCTCCCGGCATGGTGGCGGAGAAGAAGAGGTTCTGGCGACGCTTGGGCAGCTGTGCCACCACCTGCCGGATCGGCTGGATGAAGCCCATGTCCAGCATCTGGTCGGCCTCGTCGAGGACGAACATCTCCACGCCGGTGAGGTCCAAGGCGCGCTGACCGGTGAGGTCAAGCAGGCGACCGGGAGTGGCTACCAGCACATCGACGCCATTCTGCAGGGTGCGGATCTGCCGATTGATCGGCACGCCGCCGAAGACCACGGCGGTCGTCAGTGACAGGTGCCGCCCATAGGCGCGGAAGGAGTCGCGAATCTGGCTGGCCAGCTCACGCGTGGGGCTGAGGACGAGGACACGGCAGCTCTTGCGCTTCGGGCGGCCGCCCATCTCATGCAGACGATGCAGCAGGGGAAGGGCGAAAGCCGCTGTCTTGCCGGTGCCGGTTTGTGCGACGCCCAAAAGATCGCGACCGGCGGCAACGCCGGGAATGGCCTGCGCCTGGATCGGAGTGGGCGTGGTGTAACCCTCGTCGGTCAGAGCGCGCATGAGCGGCTCGGCCAGGCCGAGGTCAGTAAACTGTGTCAAAATGGAAACTCGCTTTCGTGTATCAACAATCGCGTGGCACGCACGGGATGCGCCGAAAGGCGGCAACCCTGGTGCGCTGAACGCGGGGATGGTGTGGAGATGCCCCGCGTGACTGGGCGATCGCTGTGAAAGGACGGGCGCGCGGCGAGACGATGATCTTTTGGGATCCCGTTCACGCGGCCGCTGCGCCGAACACTGCGTTGTGCAGTGCACAAGATATGCCTGCTTTTGGTCTCACGTGCAAGGAATCTTTTGCGGTGTCGTGCTAGGATTGGCACTGACAGTTAAGAAAAAGCAGTGGGAGGCAGGGGCCAATGGACTTCATCATCAAGGGCGCAACTCTCTTCGACGGGTCGGGTCAGTCGCGGCGGGAGAACTGCGATCTGGCCGTGCGCGCCGGTCGCATCGACGCTGTGGGACCGGACCTTGCAGTTCCGAAGGGCGCGGAGGTCATTGATGCCGACGGCCTCGCCCTCATGCCGGGGATCATCGACACCCACACCCATTATGACGCGCAAGCGACCTGGGATCCCGGCCTATCCCCGTCGCCGGCCCACGGGGTGACGAGCGTCGTGATCGGCAACTGCGGATTCACGATCGCCCCCTGCAGGGAAGAGGACCGCGAACTGGTGATGCGCAACCTCACCCAGGTGGAGGGCATGTCTCTTGACGTCCTGCGCCAGGGCATCGTCTGGGATTTCGAGACCTTTCCCGAGTACCTCGCATCGCTGGAACGGCGCGGGACCCAGGCCAATGTGGCGGCCTTCCTCGGCCACAGCGCCCTGCGCAGCTACGTCATGGGCGATGCGGCGGTGGAACGCGCCGCCACGGATGAAGAAGTGGCGGAGATGCGCCGCCACGTCGGGGCGGCCATGGCAGCCGGTGCCATCGGCTTCGCAACCTCGACAGCGCCTCAGCACAACGGCTGGGGCGGCGTTCCCATGCCCTCGCGGCTCGCAGACGACCGGGAGCACTACGCCCTGGTGCGGGAAATGGCCGGATCAGGTCGCGGCCTTTTCATGCTGACCAAGGGCAATCACACGGACGTACCCTGGCTCGAAGCCCTGGCAGGCGCGGCCCATTGCCCTGTGATGATCGCGGCCTTGCTGCACAATCCCACCAACCCGCAGGGCACCTTCAAGGAACTGGCCCAGATTTCCGAGGCGCGCTCGCGCGGACGCGAACTCTGGGGCCAGGTGAGCTGCTGTCCCCTGACGATGGATTTTTCCCTGGCATCCGCCTATCCGCTGGAAAGCCTTACGGCCTGGCAGCCGGCCATGGCTGCCACCGGCGAAGAATTGCACAGATTACTGGCCGATGCGGCTTTCCGGCAGTCCGTGAAGGAGGAACTGGAACAGCCGGCCGGCGTGCGGCTGTTCAATGGCGAATGGGACAAGCTGGCGCTCACCGAGGCGGCGCGTGAGGAGAATCGGCACCTGGAGCATCGCAGCATCGCAGAGCTTGCGGCAGAAGCCGACCAGCATCCGCTGGA
This sequence comes from Aquibaculum sediminis, assembly GCF_040712085.1. Lineage (NCBI taxonomy): Bacteria > Pseudomonadati > Pseudomonadota > Alphaproteobacteria > Rhodospirillales > Rhodovibrionaceae > Aquibaculum > Aquibaculum sediminis. The sequence continues at coordinate 435,174 of NZ_JBFCVK010000001.1, read as the reverse complement.
CTGGCTGTTGGACTTCGGCTTGTCGGAGAATCTGGAAAGCCTCTTCACCGCGATACTGCTGAACGCCGATGAGGAGGCCGTGGGGCGGATGATTCGCCATCCCGATGCCTCGGTGGCGCTGTCGGATGCCGGGGCGCACCTCACCTTCTTCTGTGACGCCGGCTTCGGCCTGCACCTGATGGGGCACTGGGCCCGCCGGCGGGGTGTCCTGAGCCTCGAGGAGGCGGTGCGGGAACTGACGGCCAAGCCCGCCGAGATTTTCCGCCTGCCCAACCGCGGCCGCCTGGCGCCGGGCTACGCCGCGGACCTGTTGCTTTTCGACCCTGAGACTGTTGATCGCGGTCCCAATCGCCGGGTGCACGACCTGCCTGGAGGCGGAGCCCGCCTGACGACCGACGCAATCGGCCTGCAGGGTGTCTGGGTGAATGGCGTGCGGATCGTTGACGGGCAGGGGCGGCTATCTTCAGACCGTGCGCCGGGGCAGCTGATGCGTCCAAGAACCGCCACGGCGCCCTGAGAGATCAGGACACCATGGCGCGCTTCTTACTGCAGCGATCAGAAGAGCATAACCGTCCGGGTGATAACGGCTAGCTGGTAGATCATCTGCGCCAGCTCCTGGGCGAAGACCCAGCCCTTGAAGTCGACGCGCGGCGGCGCGATGACCTCGTCCCCCGCGCGGACGACCGTTGTGGGCGACACCACTTCGACCTGGCCATTGAGGCGGCGCAGTATGACCTTTCCGCTGTCGCCCCGATCGGTCAGGCCACCCGAGCGCCCGATGTAGAAGCGCGCGGTCTGCCCTTCCTCGAAGGCCAGAGCCTGCGGTGCCATGACTTCGCCGGAGACCATGACCACGCCCCGCTGCGGCGGGATGATGATCTCGTCACCGTCTTCGAGGCGCAGGTCGACGAACTGGCCGCGTGAATTCACCACCACCACGGTGCCATCGGGTTCGACCCGCCGGGCGCGCTCGATGTAGCCCATCACCATCTCGGCTTCAGCACGGCGAATTGTCGCCTCGCCCTGAAGATCAATGGTGGAACTGACGAGCGAGCGCTCCAGCCGGTCCAGCGCGGCTTCTAGCGAGGCCTCCTGTTGCCGCGCAACGCTCTCGCGGCGGAGATGGACGGCGTGCACGGCTGCCAGTTCGGGATCGACCTTGATGTAGTCGAGAAGCTGGAGCAGCGAGGCATTGCGGCTGGTGACATAGGTGGAGGGGCCGATGTGCGCTCCGCTCACCTCCACCATGATGGTTTCGCCGGCCTGGTCGGCACCGAAGGTGACCCGATCCTGGTCTTGCAGTTCCTCGCGCTCGAAGACGTCGAGGGGAATGTAATCGGACTCCGGCATGCCGCTGCGGCTGCCAATCACGCGTGCGTGGGTCGCCTTGGGCAGCGGCCTGCTCATCCGGATCAATTCCGCACCCGTCAGCGGCCCACCCACCGGAAACTCGAAGCGGTAGTTGTTCCGAATGTCGCCTTCCGCAGTCACCGTGCTGCGCTGCTCGCCCACGAGGATGGTGTCTCCCTCCTGGAAATTGATGCGGGGCAACTGGCCGCTCAGGAGAAAGTCATAGAGATCCGCGCGAGCGATGACGCGGTCATTACGCAGGATGGTGATATCGCGGTAGCTGCCACGGTTGGGATCGACACCGCCAGCCTTGGCGAGAAAGTCGATCACCGATTCCGAAGGAGCTCCGGGGAAGCGGCCCTGGCGTTCCACAAAACCGGTGACGAAGACACCGATGGCGCGGGTGCTCGCAAGTGTCGCGTAAACGCCCACGTTCTCACGGTAGACCGAACGCACCTCCTGTTCGACGTGCTGCGAGAGCCTGCCACTTGAAACGCCGCGGACATGGACGGGGCCGATGCCGGGCAGGAAGATGTTGCCCTGGGGGTCGACGGCCGTCGTGATCTCCTGTTCAACCTGTCCCCAGGTGCTGACCAGGATCTGGTCGCCGACATCCACCTGATAGTTGGGATTGGGTCCTTGGCCGCCGGCCATTCCCGGTGCCTCGAACAGACTGGCGCCAAAGGGCGGGAGCTGTGCGGCGAAGGGATCTTCCGGTGTGTCGGGCACGACCACCTGGGGCCAGCGACCTGGTTGCTGTGTTTGAACCGACCCGTCGTCGGGGCGAGCCCGAGGCGGCGGCGGCTCCACCCGCTGCTCGGAGTCTGCCTGGGTCGAAGTCACTGCCTGCCCTGCCTGAGCCAGGGCATCCCCGGATGTTCCCAGGAGCAGCGCGAAGCCGAAAAGTATCAACAGTAAGCGCACGATTGGCTGTCCCCTGCCCAAATGGATGCGTGGGAAGATGCAAGTCGGGTTGTTTGGCCTTCCCCCGAGTGCCGGCCCCGACGAGCCTCCCGAATGCATGTTTCTCACGCCACCTCTTACTCCAGCCTCAGTTCATGAGGTGGTCATTGATGCCTGTCACGATCAGGCGTCCGATGAGAAAGATCAACAATGAAGCCGCAAAGATCAAAGCCATGTTCTCTTCCCGTCGCGGAAACTTGGCGGCTTCTGCCTGGTGCGGCGAGACGATGGGGACGAGATAAACCTGCTGGCGCTGGGCCTCGACGCGGGCATTCTCCAGGGACGCGATAGCGGAGGTATAATCCTGGTGCGCCAGCTCGCGCTCCAGGGTCAACATTTCATAGTCATTCAGCACATTTGCATAGCGTCGTTCCCCGTCGTCTCCGGTCAGACGCTGCTCCTCGACCCGGATCTGCTCTTCGATGGCGTTGAGACGGTTGCGTAGCGACGTCATTTGCATGCTGTCGCCGTCCATGTAGCTGCTCATCTCACCCAACTGAGAGGCCACTTGAGCATACTCGGACTCCAGGCCCGAAATGATGCCGAGGATGCTGCCCGAGCGCTGTTCCGGGTCGAGCTCCTGGTTCGACAGGCGGAACTGCAGCAGCTCGCGACGCACTTCGGCCATGCGTTGCTCGGCCCGATCCACCTCGCTGCGTGCCAGACGCAGCGAGTCTGCTTCGGCCCGTTGATTGAACTCATTGACCAAACGTTCGCTTATCTCGTTCAGAGCGACCAGAATCCCACGGGAATCCTCCGGTCGGTAGGATTTCGCGCCGATGGTAATGATGCCGGTGGTTTGGTTATAGGTGACCTCGACGCGGTTCTGGAAGTGATCGACCAGGTCTTCCAGCGGGGCATCCGCGGACAGGCGCGACAGGAAATCCCCTTCGTCGCGAGAGAATATTTCCCGTAGGTCCACCTGTGTCGTCAACTGCTGGACAGCGTCATGCGAGGTAGCGAACTCCGCGATGCTGTCGGCCTCGATAGAGGCGCTGCCCAGCTGAATGCCGCCGATGGCCGAACTCATGAGCGAGGGCGCGCCGGTGGCGCTCTGTGAGCGCACGGAAATGCGCGTTTCCGTATAGTAGAGATCCGAGGCGATGAAACCGTAGTAGAGCACACCCCCCAAGGTCGGCAGGCCGACGATCAGCAGCGCCGGCAGCCAGCGCTTCAGCCGTGCGAAGAAACTGGGGCGTGTCTTGCCCTTGTGAAGGCTCGAACCGGCATCTCGAGGCTCGGGTTGCGTCGCAGGTTTTGCGGTAGGGTCGTCGCTATTGTCTTCGTTGTCCTCGCGCCTGGGAGCACGAGCCACTGCGCCGGACTTGGCCCGCGCCGAAGAGGCTTTGGCAGCTTTCTTCCTCGCAGGCGCAGCGGCTGGAGCACTGCTCTTTTCTGCCAACATATCGTCATCAAAGAGATCGTCGTCGGCTTCCTCTGCTGGCGGACGCTCGGGAGGAGGTACTGCCTTCAGCTTGGCCTTCTGACGCGCTTTGCGCTTGGCAACCTGCGCTTCGCGCCGAGCAGCATCGTCATCAGACTTCGCTGGCCCTGCCTTTTGCGCTGTTGACTCGGCTTCGGCTTTCGCCTTGTCGCCATTCGCGGGCGCGTCACTTCCAGCCTTCTGAGGCGCGGCGCTGTCGGCTGCTTCATCAGGGCGGCGGTATTTGGAAAGATCGTCTAAGTGGGCCATGTAAGTCGCCTACATCTCGCGGTAAAGCCGTAGCGCTTCGTCGACATCGTCATAGCGCTCAAGCGTACCGTCATTGAGAAGAAAGACCACGTCGCAGATCTTTCGGATGGTTGCCTCGCTGTGCGAAATCAGGATCATCGTGGAGCGTTTCTTCAATTCCCCGAAGGATTGGGTGAAGCGCCGGCGGAAACGGGAATCGCCGACGCCCGGAATCTCGTCGATGAGATAGCAGTCGAACTTGACGAAAAAGGACATGCCCACGGCAAGGCGGGCACGCATGCCCGAGGAGTACGTCTTGATAGGCATGTGCATGTAGTCGCCGAGCTCGGCGAAGTCCTGCACGAAGTCCACCGCGTCTCGCCAGTTGACGCCGTAGATTCGGGCTATGAAGCGGATGTTATCAGCTCCGCTCATCGAGCCTTGGAATCCACCACTGAAACCCATGGGCCAGGATAAGCGAACGTTGGAACGGACCATGCCCCGGTTCGGTGCTTCGGCCTTGGCCAGAATTCGCAGGAGAGTCGATTTGCCGGCGCCATTGCGACCGAGGATCCCAACGTTGCAGTCAGTGGGGATATCTTCGGTCAGGTCACGAAACACATAGTGTCGACCTTCGTTGGTTCGATAGTACTTGGTGACGCCCTGGAGTTGGATCACTTTTCCTTCCTCCGGTCGCGAAACATCCGCTCACACAGCAGGCCAAGGAACATGGTGATCAGAATCCACCAGCTCACGTAGCCATAGCTCACCCGGTAGGGCTCAACCTGCGCAAAGTAGGCAGCGCGCATCAATTCGATCACGTGCAGGATCGGGTTCCAGACGAGTATGTCCTGCACCGACATGGGCAACTGCTTCAGTGTGAAGAAAATCCCAGAGATCCACAGCATAAGCCGCCAAGTCGGGCGCATGAAGTGGTCGACCCAGGGAAAGTTCATCGTGATGGCGCCCAGCAGCATGCCGATGCCGGCGCCAAGCAGGGCCGTATACATAACGGTGACCAGCAGCAGGAACGGCCGATCCGGCGGCGAGGCAAAACCGAGCAGAACGCCACCACCGATAATCACGACAAAGACCGCGATGAAGGTGGCTGTTTCCAGCAGCAGGCGTCCGAGCATCAGATCGAAGGGTGTGACCTGTGGAAAGAGGAGAAGGCTGCGATTGCTCTCAATGGCACTGGACATGCGGGAGGCGATGTTGCGCATTGAGAGGTAGGCGATGATCCCGGTTGCCAGAAACGGCAGGAATTCCATGCCCTGCGGCGGTGACCGTCGGCCGATCGCAACGTACCCGAGGGTGAACACGCCCACCAGCAGCAGTGGCTCTACCAGGGCCCAGAGATAGCCGATGTTTGACCGGCCAAAGCGGGATTGCATTTCCCGCAGAATCAGGGCGTAGATGACTCTGCTTTGGACCGTCAAGCTGCGGCCCAGATCGCCGAAGCTCCGGGTAGGATTCATCTAGGCTTACCTTCTCTGCCGCTGATGTCAGCGGGCCGCCAGCTCGCGCAGTGGCCTGATCAAGTGCCAACCCTGCTGTCCCTGGCAAACGACGCGATCGCTGGGGCGGGCCGTCTGCGTGTTCCAGAGTGTCAGGCGTCGACACAGGCGGCCGCGAGCCGAGACATACTCCTCGTTAATCAGCACCTGGGCCTCAACGCCACCTTCAAGCGGAATCAACTCCTGGCTGCCCGGAGGCGCCGTGGACGCAAATTTAAGCAATGCTGCGTCGGCTGGTGTCGTGGTCGGCTGCTCGACGGCAACCGGTATGCCGCCCACTGTCGGCGCACCTTCCGGTGTCGCGCTGTTAACTGTGCTGCAAGCCGCCACGAGAAGGCAGAGCGACAGACCGCTCAGCAGTTTCATCGTAAGATGCACGTTCTTGCCCGCTCCTCAATTGGCTTGGTGGCTGTGAAGCAACTCGGTTTATACCACAAGCGTCAAATCCTGGCCCAAAGCCCGGGGTCTTCCTGCGGAAATCTCCCGCAGGCGACAGCGCAAGGGGGCGAGAGTTACAGCACGCCACAGGCTCATGCGAGTGTGAGATTAGGGGGCACACCCAGTTTCTGTCAACTCTGTTGACGATATTGCTCTGGCACTACCTCAAAGCTCCTCTGGAGTCCCGGCTGAAGGGAGCGTTTGGAACTTACCCTCCAGCCGGGGCACCTACAGTCGGGCTGCCTCCAGAAACGGCATCAAATGACTCCGCGGCGGCGCAATTCATCGATGATGCGGTCGGCCAGCGCATCCGGTTCGTCTTGGGCGCCGGATAAGCGCATTTCCGGCGCCTCCGGTGCTTCGTAAGGGGAATCGATGCCGGTGAAATTCGCGAGCTGCCCGGCACGCGCCTTGCGGTAGAGCCCCTTGGGATCACGGGCCTCACAGATCTCCAGCGGCGTATCGACGAAGACCTCAATAAACTCACCGTCCTCCACCATGTCCCGAGCCATCCGGCGTTCCGAGCGGAAGGGGGAGATGAAGGAGACCAGTGTTATCAATCCGGCATCGACGAAGAGCTTGGCCGTCTCGGCCACGCGGCGAATGTTCTCCACCCGGTCAACGTCGGTGAACCCGAGGTCGCGGTTCAGCCCGTGCCGCACGTTGTCGCCGTCAAGCAGGTAGCTGTGGTGGCCGAGCAGATGCAGCTTCTTCTCCAGGGCGTTTGCGACGGTGGATTTGCCCGAGCCCGACAGACCGGTGAACCAGAGGATGGCCGGCTGCTGGCTTTTCAAGGCGGCGCGGGCCTGTTTGTTGATCGCTATTTCCTGCCAGTGGACATTGGATGCCCGGCGCAGCGGGAAGTCGATCATGCCGCAACCGACCGTGATGTTGCTTATCCGGTCGATCAGAATGAAGCCACCGCCTTCGCGCTCCTCCTTATAGGGCCCGAAGGGAACGGGCTGGTCGGTGGAGACGTTGCAAACCGCAATCTCGTTCAGTTCGAGTTGCTTGGCTGCCGTGTGCTCCATGGTGTTGACGTTGACCGCATACTTGATCTCGGTGACCTGGGCGGAGACCTGCTTCGGCCCCAGTTGCAGCAGAAGCTTGCGTCCCGGCAGCAGCGGCTGGTCGCTCATCCACACCAGATGGGCCGCGAACTGATCGGTCACTTCCGGGCGGGCGTCGGCGGCAGCGATGACATCGCCGCGGCTGACATCCACTTCATCCGCAAGGCAGAGGGTCACGGCCTGGCCGGCGACGGCTTCGTCCAGTTCGCCCTCATAGGCGACGATCCGTTCGACCTTGCTCGTGCGGGCGGAGGGGAGAACCACGATCTCGTCCCCCGGTCGTACGCATCCACCGATGATGGTGCCGCTATAGCCCCGGAAATCGAGGTTCGGGCGGTTGACCCACTGCACGGGCAGGCGGAAGGGGAGCTCTTCTTGTTCCCGCCCGATCCGTGCCGTGTCCAAGGCTTCCAGCAGGGAAGGGCCGTCGTACCAGCCAGTGCGTTCACTGGCGCTGATGACATTGTCGCCGGTCAGCGCCGAGAGCGGGATGCCGATGATGGTCTCGAACCCAAGGCCCTCCGCAAACTGATGGAAATCCGCAAGGATTTCCTCGAAGCGGCTGCGGTCGAAGTCGACCAGGTCCATTTTGTTCACGGCGAGCACGACCTGCCGGATGCCCAGCAGCGAGACCAGGAAAGCGTGGCGGCGGGTCTGGGTCAGCACGCCCTTGCGCGCATCCACAAGAATGACCGCCAGTTCCGCGGTGGAGGCGCCGGTGACCATGTTGCGGGTGTACTGCTCGTGGCCCGGGGTGTCGGCCACGATGAACTTGCGCTTTTCGCTGGCGAAGAAGCGATAGGCCACGTCGATGGTGATGCCCTGTTCGCGCTCGGCCGCCAGGCCGTCGACGAGGAGTGCCAGGTCCATCTCCTCGCCGGTGGTGCCCCAGCGGCGGCTGTCCTGCCCCAGGGCGGCGAGTTGATCCTCGAAAAGCTGCTTGCTGTCGAAGAGCAGGCGGCCGATCAGCGTCGACTTACCGTCGTCGACGCTGCCGCAGGTGATGAAACGCAGGAGTTCCTTGTCGCTCTGCTGCAGCAGGTAGGCTTCGGTGTCTTCGGGGCGCAGCGAGGTTGCGTCCAGCATCAGAAATAACCCTCCTGCTTCTTTTGCTCCATGCTGGCCGCTTGGTCGCGGTCGATGACGCGCCCCTGCCGCTCGGAACTGCGGGCGATCAGCATTTCGTGGATAATGTCCACCAGGCTTTCGGCGCGGCTCTCAATGGCGCCGGTCAGGGGGTAGCATCCCAGGGTGCGGAATCGCACCCAGCGCTCCTGCACTGTTTCACCCGGCTCCAGCGGCATGCGCTCGTCATCGACCATGATCAGCGTGCCGTCGCGCTCCACCACCGGCCGCGGCTTGGCGAGATAGAGCGGCACGACAGGGATCTGCTCGAGCAGGATGTACTGCCAGATGTCGAGCTCGGTCCAATTGGAAAGCGGGAAGACCCGGATCGACTCGCCCTTGTGGATGCGCCCGTTGTAGACGTTCCAGAGTTCGGGGCGCTGGTTCTTCGGGTCCCAGCGATGCGTCGAGGTGCGGAAGGAGAAAATCCGCTCCTTGGCGCGGGACTTCTCTTCGTCGCGACGGGCGCCGCCGAACGCGGCGTCGAACTTGTACTTGTCCAGAGCCTGCTTCAGGGACTGCGTTTTCATTACGTCCGTGTGGACGGCCGAGCCGTGGGTGAAGGGCCCGATGCCTTCGCGCACCCCGTCCTCATTGATATGGACGATCAGATCCATGCCGAGTTCTTCCGCACGGCGATCGCGGAACTCGATCATCTCCCGGAACTTCCAGGTCGTGTCCACGTGCATCAGCGGGAAGGGCGGCTTGGAGGGGTAGAAGGCCTTCATCGCCAGATGGAGCAGCACCGAACTGTCCTTGCCGATGGAATAGAGCATCACCGGATTGCGGAACTGCGCCGCAACCTCGCGCATGATGTGTATGCTTTCAGCTTCCAGGCGCTGCAGGTGCGTCAGTCTCTGCCTTGTTTGCATTCTCTCGGCTCGAACAAGTGGAACAATGGCCAGGAGCGGCTTCTCGGCCTCAGATTCTCACACCCCTAGACAGTCCGCTGCATATAGCTGTTCGGCATGCTGAAGGAAAGCCCGGGGTCGGAACCGGGAGGATGACCTTATCTGGTCTATCCGAGGGGACAGGTGGTGCGTAATCCAGGCGCGCGCCATGCAAGCGGAAATGCAATTTTGTAACGAGATTCGGTCCCAGGACGTTTTGGGTTGGGATTCGGCGGCCGCTATTTTGCCCTGGAGTTGAGGTTCTTTGCCTTTGCTTGACCCCTGTCGCACTCTCGTGGCATTTCGGTGGGAAATTCCGGGGTAGACAGGGGGCGACCATGGTTCGGGGCGTGGCTATTCACGAAGGTTTATTAGATCGGGTCACCCGCCGGAAACGCCTTCTTTGCTCGGCAACGGCAGCCATCTTTGCCTTGGGTGCGGCCTCCTCGGCTCGCGCCGCGCCTGACGCCTGCGATCTATTCGGTGACACCGCGGTGTGCAACGGCGATCAGTCTTCGGGCATCAGCGGGACCGTTGGCGGCGATTTCGATCCCAGTGTCATCGAGACGCTGCTGGTGCAGAACCTCGACCGCAACATTGCGCCGGTCGAGGGTGTGCATGGCATAGAGTTCGAATCAGCAACGAATATCCGCATCATCGCGGATATCGGCCCCTACAGCATTGTGACCAGCGGTGACGGGATCGGCATTCTGGCGCAGGCCGAGGCGGCCAGACTCACCAGCGGCGATCACAATGTCGAGATCATGAACCGCGGTGATATCGACGCCGGCGGAAGCGGCATCGTCGCTCACGCCTATGGTGATGAGTTAGCTGACCGAAGACAGTTCTCCGGTCAGTCTAACAGCAGCGAAGCCAGCGCGGCGGCAGAGGCCCTTGCACTGACTCCAGGAACGATTGCCAACGCTTTGGCTGTCACGCAGCAGGAGGATTTGTTCCTGAACCACTCGGTGCAAGAGATGTTCGTGCCGCCGCTTGGTGCAGCGGCGACTGTTTCAGTCGACAACGCTGGTTCAATCAGAGCAGGCGAGCACGGGATCGTGGCGAGCACTGGAGTGAGCGTTGATCACTTCAGTGGCCAAGGCGGTTCTCAGGAGAACGGAGCTGAACTTCTCATAGGCGCCCATGCGGAAGCCGAGGGGAGTGATGCACTGGCATCTGCTGCCGCCGAGGCCCTGCAGGAAGCCAGTCATGAGAATGTACTCGACCAGACTTTGATGACGGGAGATGTCCAGGGAGTTGGAAACGCACTTGTGCTGAATTCAGGTGAGATAGAGGCGGGCGGCAGTGGCATCCGCGCGGGGTCTCAACTCGAAACATCAGGCGTTCAGGCACAGGATGCATATCAGGAGAACGATGCGGAGCAGGGGTACGGTGTGTCGCAACTTCCCCCGTCATCCTTCGCCTGGGCCGAGGAAACCGGGGAGGCGCTTGCTGAAGCTTTGTCGCTCCAGCAGGCAAAGCAAGAAAACATCGCCGCGCAGCGCATCCAGGACCCTGGCGTGACCGGATCGGGACGGGTGATCGTTCAGAACGAGGGCCTGGTGGTGGCCGGGGAAGAGGGCATTCTCGCTGGGACGGAACTCGCGGCAGATCACATCTCGGTCCAAGAGGCTGAGCAGGCCAACCGGAGTGAGCAGCAGTCGGGCAGCGAGGCGGATGCAGCAGACGGCGGCAGCGCCTTCGCTCTGGACATCGCGCTCCAGCGCAGCGAACAGCTCAACGAAGCGGCGCAGCATGTGCTGAATGGCGGCTATGCCGGTTCCGCCAATTCGGTGGTGATCAACAGCGGTACCATTGTGGCGGAGGGAGCCGGCATCGTCGTGGGAGCGGCCACTGCGCTCGATGATGAAAGCCGCCAGGACGTCTTTCAGGACAACGAGTCCGAGCAGGACGTGAGGCAGCGGGCACTGAGCGGCAGTGCCTCGGGCGTTTTGGCTGCAGGCGCCGGTTTGCGCGAAGCCGCGCAGCTCAATGAGGCTGAGCAGAGCCTGGAGCAGTACAGCCTGGAGGGGGCGGGCCGGGCGACCGTCGTCAATGAAGGCATCGTGGCAGCCGCCGGACCGGGCATCGAAGTCGGCGCCACCATGAGTCTGTCCAGCCTGAGCGAGCAGGCGTCCGAGCAGAGCAACGAGTCCGGGCAGTTCAGCCGGCAGTTGGCGGAGGCCGAAGAAGGGGAAAGCCTGGCCATCGGCGTGTTGGCGCAGCGCGATACCCAGATGAACAGCGCCGGTCAATGGCAGCAGGGTCCCGGGGCCAGCGGTGCAGCAGGCGCCACGCTGGTCAACGAAGGCCTGGTGGTCGCCGATGGGGACGGCTTGGCCGCCGGAACCTTCGTCATGCTCGACGACCTGGCCCGGCAAGGGATCGATCAGGGCAATGCGGTCGAGCAAAAGCCTGCAGAGCATGAGTCTTCAGAGCAGGTGCCAACCGTCGCGGCGACCGCAGAGGAAGGGGAGGCGCTGGCCGGCGCGCTGCTCCTGAGCGAGTTCGCCCAGCGCAACGAGGGGTTCCAGTTTCGCGAAGCGGGATCTCTCGTCGATGGGGGTGCAATCACCTTGGTCAACCAAGGCACTGTTCTCACTGATGGCGATGGCATCGCCGCCGGCGCGTTGCTGCGCACGACGGAGGCTTCCGAGCAGATTGTGCTGCAGGGCAACGACATATCGCAGTCCAATCTTGTGGACAGCGCTGCGGTTGGCGACGCCGCCGCACTCGCGGCCAGCGTCTCCGGGCAGACAGGGGAGCACGACAATGAGGCGGTCCAGATTGTCGAGCGTGGCGGACCGGCTGGCGGTGGCAGCGTGGTGGCAGTCAACGACGGTCTGGTCGTGGCCGAAGGACGCGGCCTGGCCGTAAGCAGCGACCTGGAACTCGCTGCTTCTGCCGATCAGGTGAACATTCAGGGTAACGACACCAGTGTTCTGACGGCGAGCCGCCTCCACGCCGATCAGGGCGAGGCTGCATCACTGCTGCCCTACGCCAGCGAGGGGCGGCAGTACAACGGGACTGAGCAGCAGGCGCAATTGGGAAGCGCCGCCGAGGCCGGACGGGTGGTCCTCGTCAATCAAGGCGACCTGTTCTCCGGGAAAGAGGGCATGTCGGTCGAGCGTTCCCTGGCACGAAATGTCGAGTTGTCCCAGGACTCCCGGCAAGGAAACGAAATCGACGGGATGGGTGTCAGTGTTTCCGGCGCGGATGGCGAGGACGCTACCGGCGTATCGCTGCATCTTGGCTCGCAGCAAACGGACCAGCGCAATAGCGCTCTCCAGGTCATGTCGGATGGGGGCGCGGCGGCAGCCGGAAGCATAACTCTGGTCAATGAAGGTTTGGTCCTCGCAGAGGGGCATGGCGTTGCCGTGGAAGCGGCGCAACGCCATCGCATCGAGAGCGAACAGGAGGGGCTCCAGGGCGACTTCAGTTGGCGGGTCTTGTGGCGGGATAACGGCGCCCAGGAGGGACTCTCTATCGGAGAGGCCCGCAGCGCCACGCAAAGCGGCCGCGAAAATGACCTGGTGCAACGCAGTGAAGTCAACGGTCTGGCGGAGGCCGGGGCGATTTTCGCGATCAACGAGGGGACCGTTGCGGCAGAAGGCGATGGTGTGCGCTTGCGGTCGTCCAACGGGTATGAGCGCCACGGGCAGCAGGAACTCGACCAGGGAACTGTCGCGTTTCACGAAGCCTCACCTTGGAGCGGTGCCTGGGGATCGGGAAGTCACGCCCTCGATGACCTGGCGTCAGCTCACGAGGAGGCATCCCGCAACGAAGCGCTGCAGATGGATCGGGGAGCCGATTTGTCGGGCTTCGGCGGTGTGAGCTTTGAGAACAGCGGACTTGTTGCCGCAATGGGTGACGGCTTGCTGGTGGAATCCGAACTCCTGCTTGCCGGTAGGCGCTACCAGGCAATCGAGCAGGACAACCTGGCCGAAGGGGCCGTCTGGGTCGAGCAGGAGAGCGAGGAGGGAGTTACGCTTACCGAGGCTGCCGATTTCGGTGACAGGGTTCAGGTGAACCAGGCGCTGCAACGTAATGTGGGCGGCAAGCTGGACGAAGCGGGTCTGATCGAACTCCTCAATACTGGCGAGGTCATAGCCATGGGGCATGGCGTCGCTGCGCGCTCGCGTGTTGGACATGAGGATGCGGCCCTTCAACTCGTCCGCCAGGGGAACGACCGGGGGGCCTATAGCGAAACATCTGTATACACCGCCGGCGATGGCGTGGCGGTCAGCGATGGTGAGGGCGAAAGCCGGGCCGTCCAGATCAATGCCGCCGTCCAGGACAGCAGGGCAACGTCCGGCGATCGTGTCGGCGCCATGGCCATCGTGAACAGCGGGGAGATTCTCGCCGGTGGTGACGGCATTCTGGCCGTCAATCAGCACAATCATAGCGGTGGTACGCATCAGATCAGCGAACAGGGCAGCCGGGCGAGTGCGAATGACTGGGCATCCCTGAGTGAAGATGCAGCCGCAGACTCCGCTAGTCTCATGAACGTTGAGATGTTGAATGTTTCCGATCAAAACGCCGAAAGCGCGTTGGGCGAGGAGCAGGGCGCGATCTATGTCGAGAACAGCGGTCTAATCGAGGCAGCGGGCGACGGCATCGCGGCGGCGACGCACGGTGAGCTTGGCAGTTTCGCGATCCAGGCTGCGGACCAGACTCTCTCCGGCATGCAGGCGGCTTTTGGCCGGAACGGCGATCGCATTCAGGCGAAGGCCCTCTTCCAGAGTCTCGATAATCAACAGCGCGCAGAGCGGTCGGTCGGCGATCGGCTGGGCGCGGTCCGGATTGAGAACAGCGGGCTGGTGATGGCCGAAGGAGACGGGCTGGTCGCTGGATCTGCCTGGCGAATGGATTCGAGCCACCACCAGGAAACCTGGCAGAACACCGACCTTGTTCAGCTGCGTCACAGTGACAACGGCGCGGACCAGCTTCTCGTCGGCGAGCAATCGAGCGAGAACGACCAAGGCCTGAGTTCCAGTTTTGGAGAGGAGATCGCCGCACTTGATCTTCGCAATGATGGGTCGGTGATGGCCTTGGGCGACGGGATGTCGGCCTCGACCCGCGTCGAAAGCCATTGGGAGGCATCGCAGTCCGTGGGTCAGATCGATGGACTGGTTCAGGTCGCCAACAGAGGCAGGCCGGAGGATATGGATGCTCCAGCGCTGCAGGGACAGGCGTTCGAGCATCACCTCTTGTCGCAGCAGGACTTGGACATCTCGGTCGGCGACGATCTGGGTGCCATCCGCGTTCGCAACAGCGGCGAGGTGATGGCCGAGGGTGACGGCCTGCGTGCCGATACGCAGGCGTCCCTCGGCTTTCATCTGACACAGCATCAGCGGCAGAACGGCGATTTCATTCAAACCGGTCAGAGTGCGACTGCAGTGGATCTCGAGCAGGACCAGGACGGGCAGCAGTCGAAGAGCGGCGCGCAGTCCGCACGCTTTCGATTGGGCGACGGCACTGCATCAGTTCTGGTCGAGAACAGCGGTTTGCTGCTTGCCGCTGGTGACGGTCTTGTGGCCGCATCTCGGCTCGACCTTGACCTGTCGATGGAGCAGTCGATCGAGCAGCGTGGCTACCAGTTGCAGCGCATGAGCGCCGAGGAGGTGGAGCAGTCCCAGGCGGCGTTGCAGGACGCGACGGCGACTCAGGAGGTCGATGTGGATCTCGGTCATCGCGCCGGCGCCGTCACCGTCCTGAACAGCGGCATCGTGGATGCCGAGGGCGATGGCATCCGTGCCGAGTCTCACCTGTCGCTGGGCCTTTCGGCTCCCAAGAGCATCAGCCAATCGCTCGGCGGCGAACAGCTTGCCTCCGAGAGCCTGAACGGTGGCCAGACCACCGACCTGTCGCAGAGCCAGACCGCTGTGCAAAGCACGCTTGCTTCGCTGGGCGAGGAAGCGGCTTTCGTGCGGGTGGAGAACGACGGCCTCGTGCTGGCCGAAGGCGACGGCGTAACGGCGCGCGCCCGTGCCGATCTGTCGATCGGGCAGGTCTTTGGCGAGGCGGAGGACAGCGCCGAGTGGAGTTCCAGCCAGGAGACCTCTGCCGGCATCGTGCAGACTTACGAGGTGGGCCAGTCGCAGAGTGGTGATCAGTCCCTGGCTGTCCATCTCGAGGAGGACATCGCGGGAATCGAGGTGAGCAATAGCGGGGCGATCGTCGCCGGCGGGGACGGCATCGTTGCCGTGTCCAGCATCAACGTTGTCTCCAGCCAGATGCAGGGTCTTGGAATGCCGCCGCATCGACGCATTCTGATCGAGAACGATGGCCTCGTTCTGGCCCGCGGAACGGGCATTCGCGCGGCATCTCACACCAGCACGCCTCAGGATACCGGCCACCCCGGCGATATCGAGATCACCGTCGGCGAAGACGGAGCCGTACTGTCAGAAAGCGGCTTTGCGATCGATATCGAGGGCGGCGCGGACAACCTGTTGACCAATCACGGGTCCATCGCGTCCGACGGCGACCTGGCGATCCGCGGCGGTGTCGGCAACGAGACGGTGGTGAACCACGGCTGGATCTACGGCAGCGTCGATCTCGGCACGGGTCGCAATCGTTTGGACAATCGTGCCGGGGCGCTCTTCGAGCCGGGCAGCCTGATCGCATTGGGTGGTGGCGAGCTGCGCAACGCCGGTGACCTCTCCCCGGGTGGCTCAGGCGGGATCGAGCATACCAAGGTGGAGGGTGACCTTCGCTTCGCGGATGGCAGCCGCTACCTGCTCGACATTGCACCCGAGAACCGCTCCGACCGCCTCATCGTCGAAGGGGCAGCGTCGATCGCGGATGGAGTGGATGTGGTCGTCGAGAAGGCGGAAGGCGCCTATCCCTATGGCACTCGCTACGAAATCCTGAACGCCTCGGAAGACGTGGAAGGCACCTTTGCCGGCGTCGTGCAGGATCGGCCGTTCCTCGAATTCCGCCTCGATCACGGCGCCAATGCCGTGGCCCTGGATGTGGGGCGCAGCGGCACGGATTTCGTCACCGTCGCCCGCACGAAGAATCAGCGTGCGGTCGCCGGAGCCCTGGAAAGCTTCGGGAGAGACAGCGACAACCCGCTCTATGCCATGCTGGTCTGGGCCGACGAGGAAGAGGCCCGGGAGATCTACGACACGCTTTCCGGTGAGACCCATGCCACGGCCCAGGCTGCTCCAGTCGACATTGCTCGGCGCACGCGCAGCCAGCTTTTGGGCCGCCTGTCCGGCTTCGGCGCAGGATTCTCCAGCGGCTCAGGCGGTGAGCAGAATGCCCTGCAGGCCAACAGCCTGGCATCTCTTGCCGTGAGCGACGCGGGCGAAGCGGAGCGCTCCTCCGCCGAGCCTGGACAGCCGGCGCTCGGGCCCGCGGCCTGGGTGCAGGCCCACGGCTCCAGCGGCTCCCTCGATTCCGATAGCAATGCCGCGGAGACTGATACCCAAAGTTGGGGCACGATGCTGGGAGCCGAGATGCTCTTCTCGGAGAATTTCGGCATAGGTTTGGCTTTCGGCTCCCAGGACGACCGACTGGAGACGGCAGCGCGGGACAGTCGCACCGAGATCGATACCTATTCGATCTCTACCTATGGTCTCTGGCGGAGCGGCGCCTGGCGGCTGCGTGGCGGTGCCGGCTTCGGCTGGCACGACTTCGAATCACGCCGCACGGTCAGCTTGCCGACCGGCAATGAAACCGCGAAGGCCGACTACAAGGGCTGGTCGGCCCAGAGCTTCGGTGAGGTGGGCTATCGCCTGCCGCTGGGAACCGCCGAGGTCGAGCCCTTCGCTGGGCTGGCGTTCCAGCACACCCGCACCGACAGCTATTCCGAAAGCGGCGCCGGTGCGGCCAACCTGGACGTCGACAGCGACCGGGCCTCGACGCTCCATTCGAGCATTGGCGTGATGCTCAGCGAGACCTTCTCCTTCGACAGCGGCCTGCGCCTGCGCCCACATGCCAGCGTGGCCTGGGAGCGGCGGCTGGTGGGCTCCAGCGGGGATGCCCGCATGGCCTTCTCCTCCGGCGGCTCCAGCTTCAGCGTGTCGGGACCGAAGCGTAGCAAGGATGCCGCGGTGGTTGGCGTGGGGCTCGATATCGGCCTCGACAACAACGTCGAAGCCTTTGCCGGCTACGACGCCTACCTGTCGTCCACTCAGAAGGAGCACACGGCCCGTGCCGGTATCCGCTTGCGGTTCTGATGGAGAATCCTGGTGCAGCGCCTAGACCGGATCGCGTTCAATCTGAACCACAAGGTTTCAGATTGAACGCGATCTGCACTGGTTAGCGGCGCTGCACCAGTCCGCCCAGCACCAGGGCTGCGACGAAGCAGGCGAGGGCAGCGACGACGATGCTGGGGCCGGAGGGCGTGTTGTAGCTCAAGGAGCCCCAGAGGCCACCGCCCACGGCCAGGACGCCGAACAGTGCGGCCAGCACCGCCATTTCCTCAGGCGTACGGGCAAAGCGCCGCGCAGCGGCGGCCGGCAGAATCAGCATCGAGGTCACCAGCAGGATGCCGACGATCTTCATCGCCACGGCGATGGTGACCGCCAGGGTCAGCATGAGCGTCAGGCGCATGGCCAGCACCGGCACGCCTTCGGCCCGGGCCAGTTCCTCGTGCAGCGTGGCCAGCAGCAGCGGCCGCCAGGCCAGGACGATCACCCCCAGCACGGCCAGTCCACCCAGCCAGATCCACAGGATGTCCCCGGTCCCGACCGCGAGCACATCGCCGAAAAGATAGCCGAGCAGGTCGACGCGCAGGTCCGACATGAAGGAAAGGGCAACGAGACCCAGCGCCAGGCCCGAGTGTGCCAGGATGCCGAGCAGCGTGTCGGTCGGCAGGCGCTGCTGCTGGTGGAGGGCGGCCACCGTCAGGGCCACGGCCACGCAGGTGGCCACGACGCCGAGCTGCAGGTCGATGTTCAGCAGAAAGCCGAGCGTCACGCCGAGCAGCGCCGAGTGCGCGAGGCTGTCGCCGAAGTAGGCCATGCGTCGCCAGATCACGAAGCAGCCCAGTGGCCCGGCCACGAGCGCCAGGCCGGCGCCGGCCAGGAAGGCGCGAAACAGGAAATCGTCCAGCATCAGACTTGCCCGTCTTCGCGAGATGCGTCGCCGGCCTGTGGGGTCCTACGGCCCGCCTTTCCTGTCAGCGGAACCGGCTCGCCGGCGATGTCGTGGTGATGGTCGTGGTGATGGTGATAGATGGCGAGCGCCTGCGCTGCCCGTGGGCCGAAGAGGGCCAGGTACTCCGGATGCCGACTGACGGCTTCCGGCTCGCCCGAGCAGCATACATGGCGGTTGAGGCAGATGACCCGATCGGTGGCGGCCATGACCAGGTGCAGGTCGTGGGAAACCAGGAGCACGCTGCAGCCGCGCCGCCGCCGTATCCTGTCGATGAGCTGATAGAGGTCGAGCTGGCCGCTGAAATCGATACCCTGTGCCGGTTCGTCGAGCACCAGGATGTCCGGGCGGCGCAGCAGGGCGCGGGCCAGCAGTACGCGCTGGAACTCGCCACCCGAAAGCGCATGAACCTGGTTGCGCTCGAGATGGGCGACGCCGGTTTCCTCAAGCGCTTCGCGGGCGGCCGTGCGAGAGACGCGGTGCGGCAGGCTGAGAAAGCGCAGCACGGTTATGGGCAGGGTTGGCTCGACCGTCAGGCGCTGCGGCACATATCCCACGGTCAGCCCCGGACGGCGCTCTACCCGGCCTGCATCGGCCTGCTCCAGTCCGAGCAGAATGCGCAGCAGGCTCGTCTTGCCTGAGCCGTTGGGGCCGATCAGCGTGACCACCTCTCCCGGCTCCACACTCAGGGTGATGTTGTCCAGGATCTGTCGGCCGCCGCGCTTGAAGCAGATGCCTTCGGCAGAGATCAGGGCGCTCATGGACTCTGGCTTTCGTCGGCGGTGCAGTCCGGGCAGTGGCCGCGCACCTCCACGATGCGTTGGTTGACAGCGAAGCCCAGAGCGGCAGCAGAGCGGTCGATGCGCTCTGCCAGCCCTGAGTCCGTCAGCTCGGCCGTGGCGCCGCAGGCTTCGCAGATGAAGAACTGACCGTTGTGCACATGGCTGGGGCGCGGGCAGCCGACGAAGGCGTTGAGGCTTTCGATGCGGTGGATCAGTCCCTGGGCCAGCAGGAAGTCCAGGGCGCGATAGACCGTGGGCGGCGCGACGCGGCCGCGCTCGGCCTGCAGCTGCTCGAGCAGTTCATAGGCGCCTTGGGGCCGATGCTCGGACCAGACCAGTTCGAGTACCCGTCGACGCACCGGAGTCAGCTGTGCGCCCCGGTCGCGGCAGAGCTGTTCCGCTTCCTGAAGTGCTTCGGCGAGGCAGCGCTCGTGGTCGTGAACGGGATCGTGGAAGCCCGGCGTGGTCATGCGAAAGTTTCCGATTGACTGTTATACTATAACGTATCATCAATGCTGTCCGATCATGCCATGCGCAGCGCGTTTGGCAAGCCTGTATGGTAGAGTGTGAAGGAGCGGCGAATGGGCGGCGGCGCGCGACGACTGGGTAGTGTGATGCCGGCAATCTTCATGTGTGCCGGTCTGTTTGCAGTGGAACCACTGTCCGCGGAGGACAGCCCCCATGTGGCGGCGTCGATCCTGCCGCTGCATGCCCTGGCGGGTGCCGTGTCCGAGGGGGTAGGGGAGCCGGCGCTGCTGCTCGAGGGCGGGGCATCGCCGCACAGCTTCTCCCTGCGTCCCTCCGATGCCCGTGACCTGGCTGATGCCGAGGTCGTGATCTGGATCGGCGAGGATCTCGAACTCTTCTTGCGACGACCGCTTGAGACGGTGGCGGCCAACGCGACCGTCCTGACAGTCAGCGAGCTCGAAGGCATAACGCTCCTGCCCGTTCGGGAAGCCGGATTGCATAGCACGGCAGAGCACGACCACGATAATGATCACGACCACGATCATGATCACGACGCTGGTCACGGCCATGACCACGCTCATGGGAGCTACGACCCCCATCTCTGGCTCGACCCTGCAAACGCCCGGGTGATCGCGGCGGCGATTGCCGAGACCTTGGCGGAGGTCGATCCCGGACACACCGAGCAGTACCGCGCCAATGCCGCGCAGCTTCAGGCTCGACTGACAGAGCTGGAAGCCGACCTGCGCGCACAGCTCGAACCACTGAAAGGCGCAACCTTTCTGGTGTTTCACGACGGCTACCAGTACTTCGAGGCGGCATTCGACCTTCCGTCCGCCGGCGCGCTCTCTCTCGGGCCGGAACGCCAGCCTGGCGCCCAGCGGCTGAAGGAGATCCGCGCCTGGATCGCCCAGGAGGAGGCAGTCTGCCTGTTCAGCGAGCCCCAGTTCGAACCGCGGCTTGCCCGAGTGGTCGTGGAGGGGACGGACGCGCGCCTGGGCGAACTGGACCCGCTGGGCGCGACCCTGGCGCCCGGTCCCCATGCCTATGAGCAGTTGCTGCGTGCATTGGCAGACAGCCTGACCGACTGCCTGGCGGTGGACTGATCCGGACAGGATCGACAGCAAATCTTGTCAACCAAGTTGATGAAAACCGCGTGACGCTTTAAGGTCTCCGCATTCCTGCCGCTTGCGGACTCCGGCGTGTCGCCTGGCGACGCGGAACGCGGAGTCGCTAGTCTAGACGGAGCTTTCGCATGTCCCAAAAGGACAGCACCTCAACCCGGCGTGCCGAGGTGAGTGACGAACTTGCCGCATTGGTGAGCACCATCAATGCCTTCAGCCGGCGTCTGGGGCGCAAGCTCTCCCGCCGCGACCCCACGTTTCGACTGGGGGACTGGCTGCTGCTGAAGCGGCTTTCCGGCGCGCCCTCGAACCAGATGGCGGAGCTTGCGAAGCAACTGGGCGTCAGCCGACAGCGCGCGCAGAAGCAGGTGGCCGAGCTGGTGACGCAGGGCTACCTGGTGACAGCGGGTGATCCCAAGGACGAGCGGCGCAAGCGGGTGGAACTAACCAATCAAGGCTGGGAGCGGCTGCGCAGCATGGATGCCCTGATCGAGGCCGAAACGCCGGAGTTCCCGCCAGAAATACTCAGTGCCTGGCGGGTCCAGCTTCAGCGCATGACCGGCTTGTCAGAGAAGGGAAAGGGAAGCAGCAAAGGCCGCTGACGCGACGAAAGCCGCCTTCTCTTCAGAACGGAATGAGAGGTCAGCGCCGACCGGGAGTCCTCAACAGGACGGTCTCGCTGACCACGCCGCGCACAGCCAGATTCTCATGGAAGAAGCCGGCGGCACGCTGCATCCACTGGTCGAATACCTCACCGCGCGGCACATGGCTCACGCCATTGCTAATCTCGATCTCGTAGGGTGCCCCGGCCGCTTCCAGCAGTTGGGCCGCCTGCATGGCGCGGTTGACCGGCACGATGCCGTCGCGATTGCCGTGCAGGATCAAAGTGGGGGGCATGGAATCCAGCCCTTCGCTCACCCGTCGCCCGTCCATTCCGCCGGCAAGCGCCACGACGGCGCGCACGCGGCCATCCCGGGTGGCCCGCTCCATCGCCTGGAAGGCGCCGAGGGAATAGCCCATCAGCCCGACGCGATTGCGGTCGATAAAGTGCAGGGAAGACACGTAGTCGATGGCGTCGGCGATGACATCATCGCGCAGATAATAGCGCCCGATACCGGCGCGATTGCCTTGCTTGATGGCGTCGAAGTAGTGGACCGCGAAGACCGCCAGTCCCGTCTCGGCCAGACGCTCCGCCATAGCATAGATCAGATAGCCATCGCCCACGCCGCTGGCGCCGTGCAACAGGACCACGGCGGGAAGAGGGTGCTCCTGGTCTCGGGGAACGAACATGTCGACCCGAACCTGGCTGCCGTTGCTGTGGAAGGCGCTGACGCCATCCAGGACGCTCGGACCAATCATCATGGCCTTCGCAGGCTCTGCCCGCGCGCCAAACAACAAGCCTGATGCCAGTATCAGCATGCAGAGGATTAAAAAGGGCGGGCGCGCAGCCTTCCCCCCCATAGAATGCTTCCCTCTCTGAATAGCTCAACGAGCCCCTATGCGCTTATAGCATGCCTCGCCTGGTTCGCGAGAGGCAATTTGGACAAAACGAAGGCGGTATCCGATTGCACTGTTGGTTCAAGGGCTTGCCACCGGGAGCCAGAGCACTTCCTCGATATGGGGCGCGCCGCTGAGCAGCATCACCAGACGGTCGACTCCAAGTGCTATGCCGGCCGCTTCGGGCATGCCATAGGCCAGGGCATCCAGGAAATCCTCGTCGATGGGATAGCGTTCGCCATAGAGGCGCTGCTTGAGCGCCTGGTCCGCCTCGAAGCGGCGGCGCTGTTCCACCGCATCGGTCAACTCGCCGAAGGCATTGGCCAGCTCCACGCCGGCCACATAGAACTCGAAGCGCTCGGCGACGCGTGGGTCCGAAGGTTTGGGCCGGGACAGCGCGGCCTGTGAGACGGGATAGTCATAGAGGATCGTCGGGACGGGGCTGCCGAGCCGGGGCTCAATGCGCGCCAGCATCACCTTGGTAAAGACGGCCAGCCAGTCATCGTCCTCGGCAACGCGGATGCCGGCCGCTTGTGCCTGTCGGGCGAGGCGGTCACGGTCGGGGGACCAGGGATCCGGCGTGGTGGCGAGGAGGTCAATGTCGGCCCAGCGGGCGAATGCCTCGGCGACGGAGATGCGTTCCGGCGGCGCGGTGGGGTCGCAGTGCCGTCCCTCCACCTCGATCCGGCGGCAAGCGGCTGCCTCGGCGCAGTGGCGCAAGAGATCGCCGCAGTCCTGCATCAGGGTCTCATAGCCATCCCCCGCACGGTACCACTCCAGCATGGTGAACTCCGGATGGTGCCAGGCGGCGCGCTCCCCGTTGCGGAACACCCGGGCAAGCGCATAGAGCCGTGGCTCGCCGGCCACGAGCAGTTTCTTGCAGGCGAATTCGGGGGAGGTATGGAGGTAGAGCTGCTGCCGGCTGCCGTCTGGAGTGCGCAGTTCGGTGGCAAAGGCCTGCAGGTGTGGCTCCATGCCGGGGGATACCTGCAACGCCGGGGTTTCCACCTCGACGAAGTCTCGCGCCGCGAAAAAGCTGCGCAAGGCGGCGAGCACCGTGCTGCGCTTCAACAGATAGGGGCGGCGCCGGGCATAGACCTCCGGATGCCAGGCGGGACGCGTGGCGGCCGGCGATGACGATTGCATGGAGCCTCCTTTGCGCAGCGACGTTGAGCCGGGAGGGTCAAGCTGTTAGTTTCCCTGCCATCTTCAAGCAAGCTCGGGTTTCAAACACGTGAAGGTTAATGCTAGCGCCCTGCGCAACGGCAACGTCGTCGAGATGGACGGCAAGCTCTATGTCATCCTCAAGGCGGACAACATCCAGCCGGGCAAGGGCACGCCCGTTACGCAATTGGAAATGCGGCGCATCTCTGACGGTGTGAAAACCTCGGAGCGCTTCCGCACCACCGAGCAGGTGGAACGCGCCTTCATTGAGGAGAGCGACTTCCAGTTTCTCTATGACGAGGGCGAAGCCTTTGCTTTCATGCAGACGGAAACCTTCGAGCAGGTTTCAGTACCCAAGGACGTGATGGGCGAGCAGGGCGTCTACTTGCAGGAAGGCATGGTGGTGCAGATCTCCCTGCACGAGGGCGTGCCGGTGAGCGTGAGCCTGCCGCAGCGGGTCATTCTTGAGGTCACGGAGACAGAGCCGGTGATCAAGAACCAGACCGCCACCTCTTCCTACAAGCCGGCCATGCTGTCCAATGGGATGCGCACGGGCGTGCCGCCGCACATCTCCGTCGGGCAGCGCATTGTGGTGAATACTGCCGACGGCAGCTACATGGAGCGCGCCAAGGATTGATGTGCGGAGGCTCCGGGCACCGCACCGGCCGAAACGCCGCCAGCGCCCGTTGAGACCGCCCGTTGAGACCGTGGGGCTGCGCTAAGCTTTCGTCCCGGCGCCCGTGATCGCCATTCGACCGCGGTAGGGATACTTCGGATCCTGGTAGTCCGGCGTCGAGGCCTTTCCGGGAGGCACCAGGGCGTCGAAGAACGCCTCGTCCTCGGCGGTGAACTCGACCTTCAGCACATCAAGATAGGCGGACCACTGCTCGAAGGTCCGCGGCCCGGCGACGAGCGAGGAAACCGCACCGTTGTTCAGGCACCAGCGCAGGGCCAGCGCGCCCGAGGTGGTGCCGCGGGCCTCGGCATGCGCTTTCAGCTTCTTCGCCAGTTCGATCGATTCCGGGCGCCATTCCGTTTCCATGATGCGGCGGTCACCGCGCCCGGCACGGCTGTCGGGATCCGGCTTGTCGGCCGAGGCATACTTCCCGGTCAGCACCCCGCGCGCCAGCGGCGAATAGGGGATGACGCCGACGCCGAAGTGCGCGCAGGCGGGTATGTAGTCGGCTTCCACAAGGCGGTTGGTGGCGTTGTAGAGCGGCTGGGCCGCCACCGGGCGGGGCAGGCCGGCTGAATCCGCCAGGCGCATCAGGTTCGCGATCTGCCAGCCCCAGAAGTTCGAGAAACCCCAGTAGCGGAACTTGCCGGTGGCGTAAGCGCTGGCCAGCGCGGCCACGGTCTCGTCGAGCGGAGTGTCCAGGTCTTCGCGGTGCAGGTACCAGAGGTCGACGTGGTCGCAGCCCAGGCGTTGCAGGGAGCCCTCGAGCGCTTGGAGCATCCAGCGGCGGCTCAGGCCCTGACGGTTCGGGCCCGCGCCCATGGGATTGCCGACCTTGGTTGCCAGCACCCAGTCATCCCGGCGCCCGGCGATGGTGTGGCCGACGATGCGCTCGGACTCGCCGTCGCAGTAGACGTCGGCGGTGTCGATGAAGTTCACGCCCTTGTCGGCTGCATCGAGAATGATGCGCTCGGACTCGCTCGCGTCGGTCTGGCCGCCGAACATCATGGTGCCGAGGCAGAGCGCGCTGACCTGCACGCCGCTGCGGCCTAGTGGACGGTACTCCATTTCACGCTCCTGGTCGGGTGTGGCGGTTATACGTTCAACAAGAGATGCTCGCGCTCCCAGGAGGAGATCACCTGCTGATAGGCGTCGAGCTCGGACTGTTTCACCGCCCAGACCGCGTCGATGAAGCTCTCGCCCAGCGCGTTCTTCAAGGGCCGGGAGGAGGAGAAGCGGTTCAGGGCGTCGTAGAGCGTGCGCGGCAGCGTGTGCGCCAGGCGATAGGCGCTGCCCTCGATCGGCGGGCGCGGCTTCATGTTCTGGGTCATGCCGATGTAGCCGCAGGCAAGCGAGCCGGCGATGGCCAGATAGGGGTTGGCATCGGCGCCCGGCACGCGGTTTTCCACACGTCGCGAGGCGCGATCCGAGTGGGGCACCCGTAGGCCCACGGTGCGGTTGTCGTAACCCCAGTGGGTGTTGATCGGCGCGTCTGTGTCGGGCATCA
The DNA here is from genome assembly GCF_040712085.1 of Aquibaculum sediminis. Classification (NCBI taxonomy): domain Bacteria; kingdom Pseudomonadati; phylum Pseudomonadota; class Alphaproteobacteria; order Rhodospirillales; family Rhodovibrionaceae; genus Aquibaculum; species Aquibaculum sediminis. The sequence goes on along the minus strand of NZ_JBFCVK010000001.1, from coordinate 409,829 downwards.
GCCGGCGGTAGGAGTTCACGTTCGGCGCGAAGAGCGGCATCACCGCCGGGAGGTGCTTCTGCAACCCGGCGATATAGGCCTGGAAGGCGCGGCTGTCTCGGCCGTTGCGGTTGGAGAAGATGTTGCGCCCGGTCTCGTCCACCACGGACTGGTGGATGTGCATGGAACTGCCCGGCTCGCCCTGCATGGGCTTGGACATGAAGGTGGCGTAGAGCTTGTGGCGCAGACCCGCCTCGCGCACCGTGCGTTTGAATAGGAAAGCCTCATCCGCCTGCTCCAGAGCGTCGCCGTGATTGAAGTTCATCTCCATCTGCGCGGCGCCGGCCTCGTGGGTCAGGGTGTCGATGTCGATGCGCGAGGCCTCGCAGAAGTCGTAGATCTCCTCGAACATGGGATCGAACTCGTTGACGGCATCGACCCCGTAAGCCTGACGGCTGGTCTCGCGCCGGCCGGAGCGGCCGATGGGCGGACGCAGGGGATAGTCGGGATCGTCGTTGCGCTCGACGAGGTAGAACTCCAGTTCTACCGCGACCAGTGGTGTCCACTTCCTGGCCCGGAACAGCTCCGCCACCCGCTTGAGCACATGCCTCGCAGCGAAGGGGACGGGGGTGCCATCAAAGTAGTAGGGATCGCAGATGACCTGCGCCGTGGGTTCGGGATACCAGGGGACCAGGCGGATCGTTTCGGCATCCGGCACCAGGTAGACGTCGGAGGTGGCGGCGTTGATGACCCCGGCATCGCTCGGTGGGTAGCTGCCAGTGACGGTCTGAACAAAAATGGCCTCCGGGATCCGAAGGCCGCTGTTGCGCATGCCCTGTACGAATTTCTGAGCCGGCAGGATCTTGCCCCGGGCAATTCCCGCCATGTCCGGAACCAGGCATTCCACCTCTTCGATCCGGTGCTCCTTGAGAAATTCTTCGATCACGGACATTTTTCTTGCTCTGGTCACTCGGCCCGATGCGGCCGCGTCGGCAGAGCTAGCACCGCCCTGCTTGACTGACAAGCGAGGCGCCTCCCGCCCATTCTTCAACCCAACTCCTCACACGAGGCCCCATGTCCGCTCCGGCTCACATCGCATCCTGGTATGCTCAGACCCTCAACGATCCATCCCATCGTCCACGCCTGGACGAGGCGATCGAGGCCGATGTCTGTGTTATCGGTGCTGGCTACACCGGGCTGCACACCGCCATCGAGCTGGCCGATCGCGGCTATTCCGTCGTGGTGTTGGAAGCGCAGCGGGTCGGCTGGGGTGCCTCGGGGCGCAACGGCGGACAGGTTTGCACGGCATATGCCTCCGGCATGGACAAGATCGCCGGATGGCTGGGCCAGGCCGACGCCAAGCGGCTCTTTGATCTCGCCGAGGAATCGAAGGACATCCTGCGGGAGCGGATCGAGCGCTTCGGGATCGATTGCTCAATCAACTGGGGCTATCTGCTGGCCGCGAACCGGCCGCGCGAGTTGCGCGAATGCGAGGAGTGGGCCGAGAGTGCTGCACGCGACTATGGCTACGAGAAACTGGAGGTGGTTCGCGATACCGCGGCCCTGCGGCGACTGGTGAACTCGCCGCGCTACACCAGCGGCCTGATCGACCACGGCGCCGGGCACCTGCATCCGCTGAACTACTGCGCCGGCCTGGCTCGTGGTGCCGAGAGCCTGGGTGTACGAATCTTCGAGGACAGTGCGGCCGTGGCAGTGGAGCGCGGCGAGCCGATCGTGGTGCGTACTGCAGCTGGCCAGGTGCGCGCCAGTTTTGCCGTGTCGGCGGGTAACGCCTACCTGGACGATCTCCTGCCGGAACTGCGCAGCACGATCATGCCCGTCGGCACTTACATAGGTGCCACCACTCCGCTTGGCGAGGAGCGGGCTCGGGCACTGCTGCCGCAAAACCACGCCGTCGCCGACCTCAAGTTCGTCCTGGACTACTTCCGCCGCTCCGATGACCACCGTCTGCTCTTCGGCGGCCGGGTCAGCTATTCCAAGCTGGAGCCCGCCAACCTTCGCAGCTCCATGCGCCGGGCGATGCTCAAGGTCTTTCCGCAGCTCTCAGAGGTGCAGATCGACAGCGCCTGGGGCGGTTTCGTCGGCATCACCCGCGAGCGCACCCCGGACCTCGGCCGCCTCACGCCGAGCCTCTACTACGCTCAGGGCTTCTCCGGCCAGGGTGTTGCGCTTACCGGCATCGCTGGCCGGGTCCTGGCGGAAGCGATCGCCGGGCAGGCGGAACGTTACGACCTCTTCGCCTGCCTCCCACACAGTTCCTTCCCCGGCGGTCCGCTGCTGCGCACCCCAAGTTTGGTCCTCGCCATGCTCTGGTTCCGGCTGCAGGATCTCTTGCCTTGAGAGCTGCGAAGGGGCCGAATGTTGGCACCAGAGACGCCAGCCGAAAGGAGTGAAGGTCATGAGGCAAGCGACGCGGATACTCGATGGCGGCATGGGTGGCGAGTTGCAGCGGCGTGGGGCGCCCTTCCGGCAACCGGAGTGGTCTGCGCTGGCATTGATGGAGGCGCCCGAAACGGTGCGCGAGACCCATGCGGCCTTCATCGCTGCCGGTGCGGAGGTGATCACCACCAACTCCTACGCGCTCGTGCCCTATCACCTTGGCGAGGAGCGCTTTCGCCGCCAGGGTCGTGAGCTGGCGGACCTGGCCGGCCGGTTGGCGCGGGAAGCCGTTCATGACAGCGGCAAGGCGGTGCTGGTGGCGGGTTCGCTGCCGCCGCCTTGCGGCTCCTACCGCCCGGACCTGTTCCAGCCGGAGGCCGCGGCCAAGGTCTGGGCTGAACTGGTTGCGGGTCTGGCGCCCCACGTGGATGTCTGGCTGGCCGAGACCCAGAGTGCCCTGCAGGAAGCCGAGGGTGCGCGTGCTGCCGTGGGAGACGATGCGCGACCCTTCTGGATTTCTTTCACCCTGAAGGACCGCCTGGTCGAGGGGGAGGCCGTGCTGCGTTCAGGCGAAAGGGTCGCGGATGCCGCGGCCAAGGCCGAGGCGCTGGGGGCGGAGGTTCTGCTGTTCAACTGCAGTCAGCCCGAAGTGATGGAAAGCGCCGTGCGGGTAGCCAAGGCGACGCGGCCTGGGCTCGAGGTGGGGGTCTACGCCAATGCCTTCCCGCCCCAGGACGAGGATGCGATCGCCAACGAGGGCCTGTCACCCTTCCGCAAGGAGGTCGATCCGCCAGCCTACCTGGACTGGGCGCGGCGCTGGGTGGCGGCGGGTGCGTCGATGGTGGGCGGCTGCTGCGGCATCGGACCTGAGCACATTGCCAGACTGGCAGAGGGACTGCGCTCAGAGTAATGCAGCTTTACTCAGCTTCGGCGAAGGGATTGCGGCCCTGCGGGTCTTCCACCTCCACCAGCCAAAGATCGGGGTCGCGCGCAAGGGTGCGTTCGAGATAGGCCTCGAGCTCCGGCTCCGGCAGGGCCTCGTCCCGCGGCACGCCCATCCAGCCCAGGCGGCCGTCCAGGTCGCGCTGTTGCGTATAGGCGCGGGCGGTGCCGTCGAGGAGCGCAACCTTGAGCAGCAGCAGGCCGCTCATGGCTTCGCCCCGGTGGCGCAGCATGGCGGGGGTGCCCTGCCGGTTGCTGCTGCGGATGCCGGCCATGATCCAGACGTGGCTGGCAATGCGCTCCTCGTCCCAGCTCACGCTGTCCATTCCTCGATCACCTGAGGGTCCGCTTCCTCCGGCAGACAGCGGGCGCGCTCCTGCGCCAGGGTGTCTTCTGGCGCCAAGCGTCGGAGAGCCCAGACCGCAGCACCGCGCACCAGCGGGGACTCGTGGTCCAGGCGTGCCTGAACCGCCGGCAGCAGACCGGGCGTGCCACTGTTGCCAATCGCGATCAGCACGTTCCGCAGGAAGCGGGCCACACCGATCCGCTTGACCGGACTGCCGGAAAACAGCGCGCGGAAGGCGGCGTCGTCCAACTCAGCCAGGTCCGCCAGCCGCGGTGCCGTCAGTTCGACGCGGGGAAGGAAATCGGCTTCGCGTGCCACCTTCGCGAACTTGTTCCAGGGGCAGACTGCCAAGCAGTCGTCGCAGCCATAGATGCGATTGCCCATCAGCGGCCGGAGTTCGCGCGGGATCGGCCCCTTGTGCTCGATCGTGAGGTAGGAGATGCAGCGCCGGGCATCGACCTGATAGGGCGCGGGGAAGGCGTCTGTGGGGCAGACGTCAAGGCAGGCGGTGCAGGACCCGCAATGCTCTTTTTCGGGTGCGTCGGGTTCCAGCGGGAGGGTCGTGAAGACTTCGCCGAGGAAGAACCAGTTGCCGTGGTGGCGGGAGAGCAGGTTGCTGTGCTTGCCCTGCCAGCCCAGGCCGGCGGCTTGGGCCAGCGGCTTTTCCATTACCGGCGCGGTGTCGACGAAGACCTTGACCTCCTCGCTGTAGTGCTCATGCATCCAGCGGGCCAGGGCCTTGAGACGCTTCTTCACCGTGTCGTGATAGTCGCGATTGCGGGCGTAGATGGAGATGTTGCCGCGCTCGGTGTGGTTCAGCAGGGCCATCGGGTTCGAGGCAGGACTGTAGTCGAGACCCAGGACCACGACGCTGCGTGCTTCGGGCCAGAGCGTTTGAGGGTGTGCCCGGCGCTCGAAGGTGTCGGCCATCCAGCCCATGTCGCCGTGACGGCCCTGCGCCAGCCAGTCGGCGAGCCGGTCTCGCGCCTGGTCACTCAAATTTGCTGCTGCGAAGCCGACCGCATCGAAGCCCAGGTCCAGAGCCTTGTCGCGGATCTCTGCCTTGGCATCGGTCATGGCGCTTCAGCTTTCGTGAGGCGGGATGTCGCCCTGCGCCTGTTCCTCGAAGAAGCGGGCCGCGAATTCCTGCACCCCACCCATCTCGATGGCCTGGCGCAAGCCGGCCATCACTTCTTGATAGTAATAGAGATTATGCAGCGTCAGCAGGATCGGGCCCAGCATTTCCTCGGCGCGGAAGAGATGGTGAATGTAGGCGCGCGACCAGCTTCCGCAGGCCGGGCAGGGGCAGCCCGGATCAATAGGGCGCGGATCGTCTCGGTGGCGGGCGTTGCGGAGGTTGATCACGCCCCGGCGGGTGTAGCCGCGAGCCGTCCGGCCGCTGCGTGTGGGCATGACGCAGTCGAACATGTCGACGCCCTCGAGCACCGCTTTCACCAGATCGTCCGGCGTGCCCACACCCATGAGATAACGTGGCTTGTCGGACGGCAGGGCGGGCAGGGTGAAGTTCAGCACCTTCAGCATGGTCGCCTGCGGCTCGCCGACGGCAAGACCGCCGATGGCGTAACCGTCGAAGCCGATCCCGGTCAGGCCCTCGGCCGATTGCTGCCGCAACGTTTCATCGACGCTGCCCTGCACGATGCCGAAGAGGCCATAGCCGGCGCGGTCGCGGAAGGCCTGACGGCAGCGCTCAGCCCAGCGCAGCGACAACTGCATGGCCCGCTCGGCCTCGCCTTCGGCTGCGGGGTAGCCGATACACTCGTCGAGTTGCATCGTGATGTTGGAGTCCAGCAGGTCCTGGATCTCGACCGACCGCTCGGGCGTCAGTTCGTGCGTGCTGCCGTCCAGGTGGGATTTGAAGACCACACCGCGCTCGTCGATGCTGCGCAGCTTGGCCAGGCTCATGACCTGAAAGCCGCCACTGTCGGTCAGGATGGGCCGATCCCAGCCCATGAAGCGATGCAGGCCGCCCAGCCGCGCCACCCGCTCTGCGCCCGGGCGCAGCATCAGGTGGTAGGTGTTGCCCAGCAGGATCTGCGCACCGCTCGCTGCGACCTGCTCGGGCATCAGGCCCTTCACCGTCCCCACGGTCCCGACGGGCATGAAGGCGGGGGTGTCGACGGTGCCGTGGGCCGTGTGCAGCCGACCGCGCCGCGCCGTGCCGTCCTGGCCCAGAAGCTCGAAATCCAGGCTCACGCGTGCCGCTCCAGCAGTGAGGCATCGCCGAAGGAGAAGAAGCGATATCCCTGGGACACCGCGTGCTCGTAAGCGGCGCGCATGCGCTCCTGACCGGCGAAGGCGCAGACCAGCATGAAGAGCGTCGATTTCGGCAGGTGGAAGTTCGTCATCAGCAGGTCCACCAGCTTGAAGCGGTATCCCGGCAGAATGAAGATGTCGGTCTCCCCTTCAAAGGCACCAATGTGCCCGCTGTCGTCGGCGGCGGTTTCCAGCAGGCGCAGCGCCGTGGTGCCGATGGCCACAACGCGTCCGCCAGCGGTTTTGGCAGCTTCGATCTTCGCAGCTGCCTCAGCCGAGAGGCTGCCCCATTCGGCATGCATGCGATGCTGGCTCACATCCTCGTCCTTGACCGGCAGGAAGGTGCCGGCGCCCACATGAAGGGTTGCGTTGACGCGCTGGACGCCGCGCTCGTCGAGCGCCTCCAGCAGTTCCGGTGTGAAGTGCAGCCCGGCGGTCGGCGCCGCCACCGCGCCGGCGATGCGGGCATAGACGGTTTGATAGGTTTCCTGGTCCAGGGTATCGGCGCCGCCGGCACGTTGAATGTAGGGGGGAAGTGGCAGCTCCCCATGCCGATCCAGCGCTTCCATCAAGGCAGCGCCGCCCCGATCGAACTGCAGGAGCACGTCGCCACCCTCTCCGCGCTCGACAACCTCTGCCGAGAAATCTTCAGCAAAGTCGATGCGGTTGCCGTGTTGCAGCTTGCGGGCCGGCCGGGCAAAGGCACGCCAGCGCTCGGCCGTCTCACGCTTGTGCAACGTCACCTCGACCGACGCCGTGCCGCGCTTGCCGCGCAGGCGCGCCGGGATCACCCGGGTATCATTGAAGACGGCGACATCGCCCGGACGCAGCAGCCGGGGCAGGTCGCGCACGCCCAGATCCTGTGGTGCGCCTTGCACGGGCAGATGAAGCATCCGGGCCGCATCGCGCGGTGTCACCGGCCGCTGCGCGATCGCTCCGCGCGGGAGATGGAAATCGAAGTCGGAGAGCCTCATGGCGGCATTGGTTAGCACCGCGACCAGGGCGCTGAAAGCGCTTATGCAGTCCGGGACCGCCGTCCACCCAGCGATGAGATCACCAGGGCAAGCAGGATGAGCCCGGCGCCCACCAGACCGCCCGGGCCCAGGCGTTCGCTGAACAGCAACCAAGCCAGCACTGCGGCAGCCAGAGGCTCCAGCACCGTCAGCAATCCGGCAAGCGTGGCGCTGGCTTCCCGAAGTCCCGCAAAGAAGAGCAGGTAGGCAGCGGCAGTGGGCAGCAAGCCGATATAGATCAGCAGGCCCCAGGCAGCCGGACTCGATGGCACGGCCAACCCCTGATGCAAGGCGAGCGGCAGCACCAGAATGAGCGCGCCGCCAAAGGCCAGCAGAACAAGCTGGACGGGGTCATAGGAGTTGGCCACCACCCGGCTCTGCAGCGCGAAAGCGGCATAGCTGAAGGCAGCACAGCTGGCGAGCAGGGTCCCCAGGAGCGGATCGCCATCGGCCAGTTCCTGGCCGGGCAGGCCCACGAGCAACAAGGCTCCTGGTACAGCCAGGAGGAGCGCGATCAACACGCCCCGGCTCGGGCGTTCCTTGAGCACAAGCGCGGCCAGCAGAGCGACGAGAAAAGGGGCGCCGCCCAGCGAGACGAAGGTGGCCAGAGTGACCCCGGCCTCCTGCACCGCGGCAAAATAGAAGACCTGATAGCATGCGGTGGTCAAAGCCAGGACGAAGACAGCCAGCCAATGCTCACGGCGGACAGCCAAGAGGCGCGCACCATAGCGCGTCCAGCCATAGACGAGCAGCAGGGGCAGGCAGAACAGCAGGCGATAGAAGACAATCGATACCGGGCTTACTGGCTCGATGCCGTTGACCGCTTTTGAAGCAACCCCCGCCGTGCCCCAAAGCAGGACCGCCGCAGCGAGAAACAGTGGACCCTGTATCGACAGGGGGCGGTGCGGACGAGTCTCACTTGGACGGGTCACGGATCGGCCTCAGGGGAGGGGTGGAGAAGCGGAAGGATGAAGGCCGTGTCACACGTGACCCAGCAGGGGAGGCTCGAGCAATAACCAATTGCCGGCAAAGCTTATGGCCGGGCTCAAGGGCATGCAAGTTGTGCGGATGGCTGCGCTGGCTGGCGGTTGACGCTGCCCTGAGCCTATGCCCTATGGGTTTTCTGCAACAATACGCCTGAAAGCCTCTGCCCCGATGAGCGATGACCGCCGCATTCACCTCTTCGATTCAACCCTGCGCGATGGCGCCCAAACTCAAGGGGTCGACTTTACTGTCTCCGACAAGACGGCCATTGCCGAGGCCTTGGATCGCTTGGGGGTGAGCTACATTGAAGGTGGCTGGCCCGGCGCCAATCCCACGGACGACGCCTTCTTTGCCGAGCCTCCCGATTTGAAGGAGGCCAGTCTCGTGGCCTTTGGCATGACCCGTCGGCCGGGGCGTTCGGCGGAGAACGATCCCGGCCTGTCCGGGCTGGTCAATGCCAAGGCGCCGGTGGCCTGTATCGTCGGCAAGACCTGGGACTTTCATGTCGACCTGGCGCTGGAGATCTCCCACGAGGAGAATCTCGCCATGATCGGTGACTCCATCGCCCAGCTCGGGCGCAGCAAGCGCGAGGTGATGTTCGATGCCGAGCACTTCTTCGACGGCTTCAAGGCCAACAAGCCCTTCGCCCTGGCTTGCTTGCAAGCGGCGGCGGATGCCGGTGCCGCCTGGCTGGTCCTCTGCGACACCAACGGCGGCACCCTCCCGGATGAGGTTCGCGCCATCGTGGCCGAAGTGCGCGAGGCCCTGCCCGAGGCACGCCTGGGCATTCATGCGCATGATGACACGGGCAACGCCGTTGCCAATTCGCTTGCCGCGGTCGCTGCCGGCGCACGCCAGATCCAGGGCACCCTGAATGGCCTGGGCGAGCGTTGCGGCAACGCCAATCTGATTTCCCTGGTCGGTTCGCTGGCCCTGAAGACCACCTGGGACTGCGGAATCGATGCCGAGCGGCTGCGACTGTTGACGCCTACTTCGCGCCTGTTGGATGAGCGTTTGAATCGCACACCGACGCGCGGCGCGCCCTATGTCGGCGAAAGCGCCTTCGCTCACAAAGGTGGGTTGCATGTCTCGGCCGTCGCCAAGGACCCGCGCACCTATGAGCATGTGCCACCGGAAACGGTGGGCAATCGCCGGCATGTTGTGGTGTCGGACCAGGCAGGGCGCGCCAACGTCCTGGCCCGGCTGCAGGAGGTGGGGGTGGAAGTCGACCCCAAGGATCCCAAGGTCGGGCGCCTGATCGAGGAGGTGAAGCGCCGCGAGTACGAGGGCTATGCCTACGATGGGGCCGAGGCGTCCTTCGAGTTGATGGCGCGGCGGCTGCTGGATCAGGTGCCGGACTACTTCTCGCTCAACCGCTTCCGGGTGATGGACGACCGGCGCCGCAATGCGCGCGGCGAGTTGATCACCGAATCGGAAGCCACGGTGACGCTGACGATTGGCTCGGAACAGCTGATGACCGTGGCCAATGGCAACGGGCCGGTGGATGCGCTGGACAAGGCGGTGCGCAAGGCCTTGATCCCACGCTACCCGGTGCTCGAACGGGTGCGCCTGCTGGACTACAAGGTGCGCATTCTGACGCCCCAGGATGGCACCGAGGCGGTCACGCGGGTGATGATCGAAAGCGGCGTCGATCGGGAACGCTGGACCACGGTCGGCGTGTCGCCCAACATCATCGATGCCTCCTTCAACGCCCTCTACGATGCGCTGAGCTGGAAGCTGCATAACGCCGGCGTTGAGCCACCGAAGGGCTGAATCATGGCGGGCACGAATCGAACGGTCGTGAGGCCGGCTGCGATCCCGGGGCCGGCGGTCATCCTGGTTGCCCCGCAGCTGGGCGAGAACATCGGGATGGTGGCGCGCGCGATGCTGAACTGCGGTCTCAGCGACCTGCGCCTGGTCCAGCCTCGCGATGGTTGGCCCAATCAGACGGCGGAGCGGGCCGCAGCGGGTGCGCTCAGCGTGCTCGAAGGTGTAAGGGTCTATGAGACCACGCAAGCCGCCGTGGCCGATCTACACCGGCTCTATATCACCACGGCCCGCAACCGCGAACAGGTCAAAGCCATCGTCACGCCGCGGCAGGCGGCTCGCGAGATTCGCACCCTGGAGACGGCAGGAGAGCGCGTCGGACTGCTCTTCGGCCCCGAACGCACCGGCCTGTCCAACGACGATGTGGCCCTGGGCGATGTCATCGTGAACGTCCCGCTCAACCCGGGCTTCTCCTCGCTCAACCTGGCACAGGCGGTGCTGCTGCTGGCCTACGAGTGGTATCAGGCGGACGATGAAACGCCGGCGCGCAGCCTGCACCTGGGCGGTGGGCGTCCGGCGGAGAAGCAGGAGCTGATCGGCTTCTTCGAGCGCTTGGAAGCCACGCTGGAGCAGGTGGGCTTCTTTCATCCGCCGGAAAAGGCGCCGGGCATGCGCCGAAATCTGCGCACGCTGATCGATCGCGCCACGCCAACGGAACAGGAAGTGCGCACGCTGCACGGCGTGCTTTCAGCGCTGTTGGGCGCAAAACTGAAGCGTGCGCCCCGACCTGAGGCGTCAGAAGGCGACGGCAGTCAGCCGCCGGCCTGAGGCGGAAAGGGAAGTGCTGCTAGAACAGCACCATGCGCACCCAGAGGGCGGCCGCCAGGGAGCCAATCAAGGCCACGCCGGTCAAAAGGCCAATGTTCATGACAAGGCGCCGCTGCAGCGCCGAACCACGAGCCGAGGTACGGGGAACCGGGTTCGAGGGTGTGTTGTGCACCGTCATCGCTTTCCTCCCGGATGACCTCATTGTTGCGTCACCCCTCTGATGGATGACGCGGCAATTATAACTCAGATGGCTCTGCGGGCGAAGCAAAAGCGTAACGGCCGCGGGAAAGAGTGGGGTCGTGCTTCAAAGATTGTAACAGCGTGATGGGCTTGATTTACATCAAGGCGCCGTCCGGCGCTCCTGGCTTACTGAAGCTGTTGCTGAGCCAAGGAGGTTTCGATGACTTCTGCAGAATCAATCTATCTGGCTACCGTTATCGGCGCCTTTGCGGCCTTTGCCCTGGCTCTGGCCTTTGCCGGTCGGTCCAAGGAGTGAAGCAAGCTTCACCGACCCAGATCGCATAATGCGATCCGGTCGAGTCCCGCTTTCCCGTACCTGCCCCCGACGCCCGGCGCCGGGGGCAATTTTTTATCACTATCGGCGCGCCTTACGTATTAAATCTTGCGTTCCGCATCGAGCTGTGGCAAAAAAGCGATCGCTGGGTTATCCCAAGTCTGTGGGAAGGCTCGCGCCCTGGAGACAAACAACGGGCCGAATGGCTCTACGACCCCCCCAACCGGGGGTCGTTTTGATTCCGGGCCCTCTGATTCCGGGTACTGCGCTGCAAAGCCCGACTCCCCGGCACTGATCTGAAGTAGCAACCTGTGCCTTGCCGGGATGCTGTGGTAAACCTCGCGGCAACCCGCTGGGCCTCGCCCGGCCGCTGCCTGAGCAAGGAAAGATTCAGATCCATGGCTATCATCCGGGCCCATCGTGGCGTCACCCCGAAGATTCATCCCGATGCGTTCATCGCCGAGAATGCAGTGATCATCGGCGACGTTGAGATCGGAGCCGGCAGCTCCGTCTGGTACGGCTGCGTGCTGCGCGGAGACGGCAACTGGATTCGCATCGGCAAGAACACCAACATCCAGGACGGCACCATCGTTCACGTCAACCACGACCCCAAGGGCGATTATCGCGAGACCGGGGGCGGCATGCCCTGTTTCATTGGCGACGATGTGACGGTGGGGCACCTTGCTTTGCTGCATGCCTGCACCATTGAAAGCGGCGCTTTCATCGGCATGCGCTCTGTCGTGATGGACCTGGCCGTGGTGGAAGGTGGCGCCATGGTCGCTGCGGGCGCGCTGGTCACGCCGCGCAAGCGGGTGGCGAAGGGTGAACTCTGGGGTGGCAATCCCGCCAAGCGGTTGCGGGAACTCAAGCCTGAGGACATGGAGGTCTTTGCCCACATCGGCCAGAGCTACGTCGAACTGGGGGCAGCCTATCGCGCGGAGCAGGCGTGATGCTGCGCCTGGGCACCGTTCTGCTACTGCTATGCTTCGCCCTGCCTTTCTCGGCGAGCGCGGTGGAGTGGGAGGTGGATCGCCTGGAGATCGAGACCAGTGACGGCAACCGCCATGTCTTCAACATCGAGTTGGCCGTCACGCCCGAGCAACGGGCCCAGGGACTGATGCACCGCGAGTCCCTGGCCGAGGACTGGGGGATGCTCTTTCTGCACCGGCGTGATCAGGTGCTCAGCATGTGGATGCGCAACACTCTCATTCCGCTGGACATGCTGTTCATAGATCGGCGTGGACGCATCGTGCGCATTGCGGAGCGCACCACGCCGCTGTCCGAACGCGCCATCACCTCGGGACGCCCGGCGCGCGCCGTGCTGGAGGTTCCGGGCGGCACTGTCGAGCGGCTTGGCATCGCCAAGGGGGACCGCGTGATCTACTCAGCCTTTGAATAGGGGAAGGGCTGCCGACGTTGGTCTTGGGGACTCGCTGTTACGAGACCACCCGCAGCTTCTTCTCGATCCCTTTCAGCAGGCTCGGCAGGTTTTTGTTGCTGTCCAGTTGGCGCGGTCCCGAGAGCAGCAGGTACTCCGTGCCCCTGTTGCCCGGCCTGACACGCTTGACCACCGAGAAAAGCGGGCGGTCGAAGGAGTGGCGGAACACTGAGAAAATGGCGCAGCCCACTTGATGATCGAGCGCATAGTCGCGCCATTCGCCCTTGGCCACCCGACGGCTGTAGACTGCGAGGAGTTGATCGAGCTCCTGTCTGTGGAAGTAGACGACGCCTTGGCCTTTGCGATGCCCCGCGCGGTACTCCTCGAGCTGGACCACCCCCACCATCCGTCAGCCTCCTCAGCCGTTCATTCGGTCGTGTGATTCCGTCGAAAAACAGTCTTGCCCAAATCACTTGGCAGGTCCAGGGCACCATGCCTTACCTTGAGCGGCGGTTCGGGCTATGCTACCCGCCAAAGCCAAGCGGCCAAAGTGGGGCGGCGCAGCAGCCTAGAGGCATTTCGTGAGCGATATTTTCAAGGAAGTCGAGGAAGAGGTCCGCCGCGACCAACTGCTCGCACTGTGGAAGAAGTACCGCGTTCTGATCATCGTCGTCGTTCTGGCGGTGGTGCTGGGCGTCGCCGGTTACCAGGGCTGGACGGCCTATGTGCAGCATCAGCGCACACAGGCTGCCGAAGCATATGGCGCGGCCGAAGCGCAACTTGCCGCGGGCGAGCAGCAGGAAGCCGCGGAAGCCTTTGTCGAACTCGCCGACCCCGACGCTGGAGGATACGCACTGCTCGCCTCCTTCGAGGTGGCGCGGCTGGCGGCCGAAGCCGGCAACGGCGACCTGGCGCTTGAGTACTGGGGCCGCATCGCCGAAAGCAGCGCCGAGCAGACCTTCCGCGATGCGGCGGTTCTGGCGGCGGCGCGCTATCGCCTCGATGCGGGTGAGGCGAGCGAAGCCGAGATCATGCTGGAGCCGCTGAGCGAGCCCGGCCGGCCCTATCGCTCGCTTGCGGTGGAGCTGTCTGCCGCAGCCGCTCTGGCTCAAGGCGAGCGGGAAACCGCGCGCCAGCGGTTGGACGTGCTGCTGGCGGACGTCGAGACACCGCCGGGCGTGCGTCAGCGCGCTGGCGAACTTGCTGCAACATTAGCCGAGTAACACTTATGCGCATGCGTTTGCTGCTTGCAGGTTTGGCCTTGGCCGGCATGACGGTTTTATCCGGCTGCGACACGGTTGGCGGTTGGTTCGGAGCGGCGGACGATCCGCCACTTCCTGGCGAGCGCGTTGCTGTGCTCATGGGAGAGCGCGGTCTTCAAGCCGATGCCGGCGCAGCGGCCGAACGGGTGAGTCTGCCTGTGGCCTTCCGCAACACGAACTGGCCGCAGCCCGGTGGCGATTCCGCCCACGCATTCCGGCACCTGGAGCTTTCCTCCAGCCCGCGAATTGCCTGGCGCGCCAGTGTGGGGGAGGGCAGCAGCAGCAATCGCAGGCTCCTGGCGCAGCCCGTGGTTCGCGATGGCCGCGTCTTCACGCTCGATGCCCGGCGGCAGGTTAGCGCATATGATCTCAGCAGCGGTCGTCGGGCCTGGCGCCAGAACCTGGGCAGCGAGCGGAGCAGCCGCGAAGAGTACTTCGGCGGCGGTGTCAGCAGTGGGGAAGGGCGCGTTTACGTCACCACCGGCTTTGGCAGCCTCTTTGCGTTGAACGCCGGCAGCGGTGAGATCCTGTGGGAAGCGTCGCTGGGCGCTCCGTTGCGCGCAGGCCCGACTTTTTCTGACGGCCGAGTCTATGCCAGCACCACGGAGAACGTGCTGCACGCCGTGGATGCCGAAACGGGAGAACGACTCTGGAACCATACCGGACTGGAAGAGATTGCCAGCCTGCTTGGCGGTGCCAGTCCTGCCGTGGCCGGGGACACCGTCGTGGCGGCCTTCTCATCCGGTGAGATCGTGGCGCTCTTGACTGACAATGGCCGGGTGCTCTGGGAGGATTCCCTGGCGGGCGTGCGGCGGCTCGAGCAGAGTGCCAATATCGCTCAGGTGCGTGGTCATCCCGTGATGGACGAGGGCCTAGTGGTGGCCGTGTCCAACTCCGACCTCATGCTGGCGGTGGATCAGCGCAGCGGGATGCCGGTCTGGGAGGCCTCCATCGGCAGCACGCAGACCCCATGGGTTTCGGGCAACACGGTCTTCCTGGTTACCAACGATGCCCAACTGGTCGCCTTGCGCCGCAACGACGGCAGCGTGCGCTGGGTGCAGCAGTTTGAGCGCTATGCCGACCCCGAGGACCGAACCGACCCCATCGTCTGGAGCGGCCCCGTTCTGGCCGGCGGGCGCCTTGTGCTGACCAACAACCGGGGTCATCTGGTCTTTGCCTCGCCTGAGGACGGGACGGTTCTGGCCAGCCAGTCGCTTCCCGGCCCGGTCACCATCCAGCCGGTTGTTGCGGACGGCACACTGCTGTTGCTCACCGACGCCGGTCAGCTTCTGGCCCTCCGGTGACCCGGGGACGCAAGGCATCGACACGATCGAGGGAAGAGGCGCCCGCCGCCTTTACCCTGGCCCTGGTGGGTCGGCCCAACGTGGGTAAGTCCACGCTCTTCAATCGCCTGGTAGGCCGCCGTGCGGCGCTCGTGGATGACCGCCCGGGCGTGACCCGTGACCGACGCGAGGGGCAAGGGCGCCTGTTCGATCTCCATTTCACCGTGGTCGACACCGCGGGCCTGGAGGACGTGACCGACGACAGCCTGGAAGCCCGTATGCGGCGCCAGACGGAAAAGGCCGTCGAGCAGGCTGATGCCATCCTGATGATGATTGACGCCCGGGCTGGGGTGACCCCTCTGGACTCGCACTTCGCTGATCAACTGCGCCGGGCGCACAAGCCTGTGCTGCTGGCCGCAAACAAGAGCGAAGGCAAGTCCGGTGAGACTGGACGGCTCGAGGCCTATGCCCTGGGTCTCGGCGAGCCCATAGCGCTCTCGGCAGAGCATGGGCTGGGCCTCGACGAGCTCTATGAATTCCTTGCACCGCTTATCGCACCGGCCGTTCCTGAAGATGAGGCCGAGGCTGAGGACCAGGACGCGGATGAGCTCGGGGATGGCGAAGAGCTTTCCGCCGAAGACGACATTCTGCCGGAGGCCGAGGAGGACAGAGGTCCCCTGCAGCTGGCGGTCGTGGGACGCCCCAATGTGGGCAAATCGACACTGGTCAACAGCCTGATCGGCGAGGAGCGACTGCTCACCGGCCCGGAAGCGGGAATCACCCGCGATGCCATCGAAATCGACTGGCGCTACGGTGAGAAACAGCTGCGCCTGATCGACACCGCAGGGCTGCGTCGCCGCGCGCGCGTCGATGACCGGGTCGAGCGCCTTTCGGCTGCGGAGACCAAGCACGCCATCGATTTCGCGCAGGTCGTGGTGCTGCTGCTCGATGCGGCACAGGGCATGGAGAAGCAGGACCTCACCATCGCCCGCCAGGTGGTGGAGGAGGGGCGCGCTCTGGTCATTGCGCTGAACAAGTGGGATGCGGTGGACGACCGGGCCATGGCCTTGCGTGCGGTGGAGGATCGCCTGCTGCGCTCCTTCCCCCAGACCCGCGGCATCCCCGTGGTGACGATCTCCGCCCTGCAGGGCCGGGGTACCGACCGGCTGCTCAAGGCGGTCTTCGATATCTATGCCATCTGGAACAAGCGTCTCTCGACCGGAATGCTGAACCGTTGGCTGCAGCAGGTGGTTGCGGCGCACCCGCCGCCGGCGCCGGGCGGGCGGCGCATTCGCCTGAAGTACATCACCCAGGCGCGCAGCAGGCCGCCGACCTTTGCGCTCTCCTGCTCCCACCCTGAAGATCTGCCCGGCGCCTATCTGCGATATCTGGAGAATGCCCTGCGCGAGGATTTCGATATGCCCGGTACGCCGATCCGGCTGCATCTGAAGAAGTCGCGCAACCCCTACGCCAACGACTAGCACCACAGCTTGCCCTGCGCAGCGTCGTTGGCTCCGTTCAGGGAGGAAGATGACGATGGGCGTTGAGGTCCTGACCGACCCGGAGATTCTGGCCTCCGCGCGCAAGGGCGGACATCGCCACATCGTTCGTGTCGTGCAGGCTGTGAAGGAGGCTCTGCGCCAGGGGGAGACGGCGCTGCTGGAAGGATTCCTGCAAGAAGAGCATCCGGCGGATATCGCTCTCCTGATCAAGCGCCTGGAGCCAAGCGAGGCAGCCGATCTGCTGCTGCGCCTGGATCCGGCGAAGCGGGCCGAGACCTTCTCGCAGCTCAGTGGACGGCGTCAGCGCCTCCTGTCCCAGGAACTGCCGCGACCGGTTCTGGTCGGCCTCATCTCCGACCTCAAGGCTGATCGGCGCGCTGACTTCTTCAAGCACTTGCCGGAGAAGCTGCGCGAAACCTTGCTTCCTGCGCTGGCGCAAGCCAAACGCGAGGACATCCGCCGCCTGGCGGGCTATGCCGAGGAAACCGCGGGCGCGTTGATGACCTCGGAGTACGCGGTGCTCGCCCCGCACCTGACGGCGCGCCAAGCCCTGGAGCGACTACGCCACGAAGCGCCGGACAAGGAGACGATCTATCGCACCTACGTCGTCGACGAGCAGCGGCGGTTGATCGGCTCCTTGCGCCTACAGACCCTGATTCTGGCGGCGCCTCAGTCCACGATTGCCGACCTCATGGAGCGCAATCCCAAACGCGCGCATGTAAACGACGACCAGGAAGAGGTGGCGCGGCAGATCGCGCGCTACGATCTCATCGCCTTGCCCGTGGTGGATGACGCAGGACGCCTGGTGGGCATCGTCACCCACGATGACGCGGTGGACGTAGTCCACCAGGAGGCGACCGAGGACATGCACAAGGTGGGCTCCCTGGGGCGCATCACCACCTCCGTGCGCGAGGCCGGAATCGGACTGCTCTACCGCCGCCGGATCGTCTGGCTTGTGGTGCTGATCTTCGGCAATCTGCTTTCGGGCGCGGGCATTGCCTTCTTCGAGGCAACCATCGCCGCCCATATCGGGCTCGTCTTCTTTCTGCCGCTCTTGGTGGGAAGCGGTGGCAATGCCGGATCCCAGGCAGCAACGCTCGTGGTACGGGGCCTGGCAACCCGGGAAGTGGTGCTGCGCGATTGGTCCAGAATGCTGGGGCGTGAACTCTTGGTGGCGGGGCTGCTTGGCTTGACCATGGCGTTGGCCGTGTCGGGCATCGGCCTGCTGCGTGGCGGACCGGAACTTGCGCTGGTGGTGTCGGCAACCATGGTCCTGATCGTGCTGATCGGCAGCCTGATCGGCCTGTCGCTGCCCTTCCTGCTCAATCGCTTGAGCGTCGATCCGGCCACCGCCTCGGCCCCCCTGGTAACGTCGCTGTGTGATGCCGTTGGCGTGGCACTCTACTTCGGTATGGCCACGCTCCTGCTTGAGATGCCGCTCACTTAGGCCGGATCGCATTTGATCTGAACCATCCCGGGTTCAGATCAAATGCGTGAATCCGGTCTACATCGAACAAGCAGAGACGATCGGGTCTGGCCGGATCGCGAACCTCAACGCCGCCGATAGACGACCGTGAGGTTATTCGCGGGCATCTCCACCACACGCTCCAGCGCAAGGCCCTCGGCTTCGGCCTGTTGCGTGACCTCTTCCAGCAGACGCAATCCCCACCGCGGGTCGCGGGAGCGCAGGCTTTCGTCGAAGGCCTCGTTGCTGGGTGCGGTCGCATGGCCCTTTCGGCGGTAGGGACCGTAGAGGATCAAGGGCCCGTCGGGCGGCAAAGTTTCGCCGGCGCCGTGGAGCAGGCCGAGCGTGGCCTCCCAGGGGGAGATGTGGACCATGTTCACCGTCAGGATGGCCGCTGGCTTTTCCGCGAGGGCTCGATGCCAGTCCGGCAGGCTCACGTCGATCTTTAGGGGAGGGCGCAGGTTGGGCAGATTTGCCTGCGCCGCATGAGCAGCGATGGAGCGTCGCGCCGCCGGATCGGGGTCGCTCGGCTGCCAGTGCAGTTGGGGGAAGGCGGCCGCAAAGGCGATAGCATGTTCGCCGGTGCCCGCGGCAATCTCCAGCACCAGGCCCGCGGCGGGCAGGACTTCTTCGAGAACCTTGCGAATGGGCTCCTGGTTGCGAGCCGTTGCCGGGGCGTGGCGGGCGTCGCTTGGGCTCATTGAGCTTCTGCCCCGGCATGCGACTTGCTCTTCTGCCAGGATGAGAGCACCGCGTGGGCATCTTCCGGCGGAGCCGCTTCGCCTGTGAGCGCCGTCAACTCCACGACATAACCATTGGGGTCGCGAAAGTAGATCGAGTGGATGAAGCCGTGATCGGACGGTCCGCGTGTCTCGATGCCGGCGGTGCGGCCCTTCTCCAGCATGCGCTCCAGAACCGGCGGCTCCACCTGCAGCGCGATGTGCAGATCGAAGTCGTGCTGCGCCTTGAAGTCGAAGGGCATGTCCGGTGCCTCGAAGAAGGCAATGTGTGAGCCGTCGTCCATGCGGTAGAAGCTGTGCAGCACCCGGGTTTCCCGCCCGCTTTTCGTCTGGGCGATCTCGAAGGCGTGCACCAGGGGCAGACCGAGAAAGTCCTCATAGAAAGCGCGGGTCTTCTCCGAATCGCGACAGCGGTAGGCGGCGTGATGGAGGCCTTTGAGCATGGCCTTCCTCCCTTCGGCTTGGTCAGTCCAGATGCGGCTCCAGGCTGGCCAGTTTGCCACGGATTTCGTCACGCGCCGAGCGAAAGCGTTCACGCAACTTCGCTGCAGGCAGGGTACCGTCCTTGTCCGCCGGGTCGGGAATCGGCCAATGCAGGCGGCGGACCGAACCGGGAAGGATCGGACAGACCTCCTCGGCGCACAGGGTGATCACCAGATCGATCGTCGACACGTCTATGCCGTCCACGGACTTGGAGCGATGGTCGGCGATATCGATGCCGAGCTCCGCCATGGCCTCGATGGCGAAGGGATTGACTGTGGCGGGTTGAGAGCCGGCACTCATGACCTCTGCCCGGTCGCGGAATTGCTCCCGCGCCAGCCCTTCGGACATCTGACTGCGCGCCGAGTTGGCAACGCAGAGAAAGAGGATGCGCTTCATGGCAGGGGATCCTTGCGGTCTCTCGTGAGGGGCTGGGCGGCGCGCAGGTCGAAGCGGTCCCGGGTGCGGTTGGCCAGGGCGACGAGGGAGAGCATGACCGGGACCTCCACCAGGACACCCACCACGGTAACGAGGGCGGCGCCAGAGTTCAGTCCGAAGAGGCCGATCGCCACCGCCACGGCAAGCTCGAAGAAGTTCGAGGTGCCGATGAGCGCGCAGGGAGCGGCCACGTTGTAGGGCACCCGCCAGAGCCAGGCGGCGCCGAACGCGAGCGCGAAGATGCCGTAGGACTGGATGAGCAGCGGCACCGCGATCAGGAGGATAAGCAGCGGCTGTTCCAGGATTACCTCACCCTGAAAGCCGAACAGCAGCACGACCGTGGCCAGAAGTCCTAGCACGGAGAGCGGTTTCACCCGCGCGGTGAAGCGGGCGACGCTGGCTTCGCCGTTCGAACTGTTCTGTGCATTTCGCGTCAGCTGGCGACGGGTAAGTGCCCCGGCCACGAGCGGAATGACCACATAGAGGCCGACCGACAGCAGCAGCGTTTCCCAGGGAACGGAAAGATCGGTCACGCCGAGCAGCAATGCGACGATCGGCGCAAAGGCGAAGACCATGATGATGTCGTTCACCGAGACCTGGACCAGCGTGTAGGTCGCATCGCCCCGGGTGAGCTGGGACCAGACGAAAACCATGGCGGTGCAGGGCGCCGCGCCCAGAAGGATCAGCCCGGCGATATACTGAGAGGCGTTTGCCGGATCGATCCAGCCGGCAAAGAGGTGCTCGAAAAAGAGCACGCCGAGGGCCGCCATCGTGAAGGGCTTGATCAGCCAGTTGACCACCAGGGTGATGATCAGGCCCTTCGGGCGCTCCCCGATGTGACGCAGACTGGAGAAGTCCACGTTGACCATCATGGGGTAGACCATCATCCAGATCAGCACCGCGATGAGCAGATTGACCGAGGCATACTCCCAGCCGGCCAGAAGCTCGAAGAGTTCGGGAATGAAGCTGCCGAGCAAGAGCCCCGCCAGAATGCACAGGCCGACCCAGAGCGAGAGGTAGCGTTCGAAGGAACTCATGTTTGGCTGGGCCCTTGGTCTATGGGAGCGGGAGCGCAAGCGCAGTTGTTGATCTCGGAAAGCAGAGCTACCAGGGGCGCTACGCTGGCGGGGTTGAGCGAGTAGCAGACCCGAGGGCGCTCGATCTCGCCGACCACCACGCCGGCGGCCTTGAGGATCCTCAGATGCTCGGAAACGGTGGACTGGGCCAGTCCGATGTCGTTTACGAAATCGCAGCCGATGCATGAGGGCGTCGCCAGCAGCTTGCGCACGATGCGTATTCTTGCGGGATGGGCCAGTGCCTTGGCCAGCCCGGCCAAAGCCTGGTCGGACTCTGGTGGCTCTGAGTGGGATATGGTTGAGGCAGACTGGGTCATTGGCAGTGCTTAATCGTTATTCGACGATGGACGATAGATCCACGTCGCCGTCGCTTCAAGCACGGAGATTGCCGCGAAATCCCGCGGGTGTCTGGCGAGGGACCGGCCGGGGCGCTATATGAGGGAGCGACGTTTCAAAAGGGCTGCAGGTGGCGCGTGGCCGCTGCAGCGGAAGGAGGAACCATGACCGCCTGTATCGTCGGCTGGGCGCACACGCCCTTCGGCAAGCACGAGAATGACGATTCCGAGTCCCTGATCGCTCAGGTCGCCACCCAGGCGGTGGCCGATGCCGGCCTCGATCCCTCGGACATCGACGAGATCGTGCTGGGGTCTTTCGGCGAGGGCTTCTCGCCGCAAGGCTTTCCGGCCTCGCTGGTGCTTCAGGCCTCGGACGCCTTCCGTTTCAAGCCGGCCACCCGGGTCGAGAACGCCTGTGCGACCGGGTCCGCAGCCATTCATCAGGGCCTGAAGACGCTTGCCGCCAAGCAGGCGCGCTTCGTCCTTGTGGTCGGCGTGGAGAAGATGACCGGTCTGCCGGGGCCGGAGATCGGAGCGAACCTGCTGAAGGCCTCCTACATCAAGGAGGAAGGCAACATCGAGGGCGGTTTTGCCGGCGTGTTCGGTCAGATCGCAGCGCAGTACTTCCAGCGCCATGGCGATCAGTCCGATGCCCTGGCACAGATCGCGGCAAAGAACCATCACAACGGCGCGGTGAACCCCCTGGCGCAGATGCGCAAGGATCTGGGCTTCGACTTCTGCCGCAACCCTTCCGACAAGAATCCCTACGTGGCCGGGCCGCTCAAGCGCACGGACTGCTCGCTCGTGTCGGACGGTGCGGCGGCGCTGGTGCTGACCGACGTGGACACCGCGCTGGGCATGCACAAGGCCATCGCCTTCCGTTCCGCGGTGCACGTGAACGACTATCTGCCGCTCTCCAAGCGCGACATCCTGCTGTTCGAGGGCTGTGAGGTTGCCTGGAAACAGGCCTTCGACAAGGCCCGCGTCTCGCTGGAGGATCTGTCCTTCGTCGAGACCCATGACTGCTTCACCATTGCCGAGTTGATCGAGTACGAGGCCATGGGTCTGACCGAGCGCGGCCAGGGCGCCCGTGCCGCAATGGAAGGCTGGACGCGCAAGGACGGCAAGCTGCCGGTCAATCCCTCCGGTGGGCTCAAGTCCAAGGGCCATCCCATCGGGGCCACCGGCGTGTCCATGCACGTTATGGCATCGATGCAGTTGACCAACACCGCCGGGGAGATGCAGCTGCGCGACCCGAAGCTGGCAGGCATCTTCAACATGGGTGGTGCTGCGGTCGCCAACTACGTGTCGATCCTTGAGCCACTGCGCTGAGGCAGCGCCGCGTTTGCGGTTCGGCGCAGTGTATCGTTAGGCGGTGAATCGTTAGGCGGTGTACCGTTAGACTGAGGGGTGCACTCGCAGGGCGACGGAGGGGCTATGAGCCGGTATGCCGCGCGTTTGACCTATCGGGATCTGAAGCTGGCCTTGCTGGCCACGCTCGACCGGGAAGGGCCTCTGGCCCGCCAGCTGCTGGTTGGCGGGCAGCGGCAGCCCGGCCTGGTCGATAGCGCCTTCGAGCGGCCACTGCCCGGGCGTGAGCGCGTCAGAGTGGAAGAGGCGCTCGATCTGCTGCAGCGCGACGGGCTGGTCGCGGATTCCGGCAGCGGCTTTCACCTGACCGAACGCGGTCGCGAGGCCCTGGCGCGCTCCTGTCTCGATCCCCTCGACCTTGCCCTGCACCGGGCCGACCCGCATCTGGTGGAACGACGCGCCAGTGCCTGGGCCGCCGTGGCTGCCGGCACTCAAGACGCGCTGCGGGCCGCTGCCGCGGCGCCCGGCGAGATCGTCGCGGCCTGCCTGGAACGGCTGGAGTCGGAAGACGATCTCGACGACATCGGCGAATGTGCCGCCGACCTGGCGCTGGCTCTGGATCGCCGGATCGCGGAACGCGTCCAGGCCGACGAAGCGCCGGAAGCACAGGATCTTGCCGACGCCATCCGCGTGGCCGAGATCGTCGTGCGCCGCACTCTCCTTGCCAGGTGGCGCTAGCGCCTCCTAGCGACTTGAATACAGGCAGGAGTCTACTGTCGCATCCCAGCCCTTGTGGTTTCGATCACGGGGCATCCGGGCTATACAGCCTTCGATCGGAACAGTCGCGCCGATGATCTATCGGCGCCGGGGCGGGATTCGGGAGGGGTGAATGCGAGACTTCCTGCGCGGAGGTCTGTTCGCACTGGGGATGGGTGTTGCTGCGGCCGGGCAGGCCCTGGCCGAGGAGAGCCTGTGGCTCGACCTCCCCTGGCACGAGCGTGTGGGCCCGGGTTGGTACGAAAGGCTCGCTGAGCGCGGCGACGCGGAAGCACAATACCGCCTGGGCCAGCTCTACGAGGACGGCATCGGCGTTGGGTCCGACCCTGAACTGGCTGAGCGCTGGTATGCCGCCGCCGCCCGGCAGGGCCATCTGCAGGCACAGTGGCGCTTGGCACAGCAGCTCAAGACCGAGGATCCCAAAGCTGCCGCACACTGGTACCGCAGCGCGGCCGAGCGGGGGCATGCCCCGGCTGCCTTCAATCTCGCTGTCATGCTGGAGAATGCCCAGGGTGTGGACCTCGACCTGGAGTCGGCCGCTGCCCTTTATGAACAGGCCTATGTCGGCGGTGTTGCAGGGGCGGCGTTGAATCGCGGCCTGCTGGAACTGAAACGGCCCGCGAAAGACGAGGTGATGGCGCTTGCCTGGCTGCTGCGCGCCCGTGCTGCCGGTGTTGCCGGGGCTGAGGCGGCAGTCACGGCCGTTGGCGAGGGCATGGCGGCCTCCGAGCGGTCCCGCGCCGAAGCTCTGGCCGAAGAATAGCCTTTGCTGGAAACAGACACCCAGCACCAGAGTCTCAGGGTCGCGCTTCCAGTGGCAGTGTTGCGGTCGCCAGCATGGGGGAAGAGGAATTCATGAAGGTGCAGACCAGCGTCGAGGGGCGCGAGCAGGAGATCATCGACCTCTTCAAGGCAAGCTTTACAGCTTCCGAAGGCGCTGAAGAGGGAATGCTGATCGGTGATCTGGCGCGTGACCTGCTGACCGAGACCAAGGCAGCGGACATCCGCGTCTTTGCGGCAGAGGAAGTGGGTGAACTGATCGGCGCCGTCATCTTCTCACGTCTGCGCTATCCGGAAGACAGCCGCTGCGTCTTTCTGCTCTCACCGCTGGCGGTTATGCCCGACCAGCAGCGCAAGGGGGTCGGGCAGACACTGGTGTCTCAGTCGTTGTCAGCACTGTTCCGGGAGGGGGTGGATGTGGTCATGACCTATGGTGACCCTGCCTTCTACGGACGCGTGGGTTTCACCTCGATTGCCGAAGCGCTCGCTTCGCCTCCACTGCCTCTGACGTATCCTCACGGCTGGTTGGGCCAGACAAAAAAGGGCACTGAAATGGGGGCGCTTCACGGCCCCTCGCACTGTGTGCCGGCATTGAATCGGCCTGATATCTGGTAGCGCGCGCTCAGGCCCGCTGGGGCAGGTACTGATAGAGCCAGGTTTCGCTCAGCGTTTTCTCGCCCAGGCGCAGGTAGAGCCGCAAGTCCAGCGCGTCGCCCTCGGCGCCCACCAGATCGAAGACCGCGCGCCAGCGATTGGTGCCGACGATCTGGATCGCATAGGGGCCCTGAATCTCGCCGCTGGGTGCGGAGATGACGGGTTCCACCGGCTCGCTGCGCACCAGCTCCTCCAGCGGGCCGCCCTCAAAGTCGATCACGAACTTGCGGCCGTTTTCCGTGCGATTGCCCGGGACGCCGGCCGGGCCGCTTCGCGTGGCCACCACGCGTGCGACGGCGCGCGGCGGATAGGGCTCCTCGGCAAGCCAGTGGAGGCGGTAGGAGAGCGAAAGGCGCGAGCCCGGTTCGGGCGGTGTCTGCGGCACCCAGAAGGCGACGATGTTGTCCATGTCCTCGTGGTCGGTGGGGATCTCGATCAACTGCACCGAGCCGCTTCCCCAATCGCCCAGCGGTTCCACCCAGACGCTGGGACGACGCTCATAGAAGTGGGAGTCGTCCTGATAGGCATCAAAGCGGCGTTCACGCTGCATCAGGCCGAAGCCGCGCGGGGAGGTGTCCAGGAAGCTGTTACTGCGCAGGCCGCCGGGGTTGTTGAGCGGCCGCCAGATGCGTTCGCCGGCACCGGTCCACATGGCCAGTCCGTCGCTGTCATGTATGCGGGGGCGCCAGTCGGCGGCCAGCTCGCGGTCGTGCTGGCCGAACCAGTACATGGAGGTGAGGGGACTGAAACCGAGCCGCTCGATGCTTTTCCGGATTGAAAGTTCAGACTCCACCTCCATGACAACGCCGCGTTCATAGCGGATGTCGAAGCGATAGGCGCCGGTCAGGCTTGCGCCTTCGAGCAGCGCATAGACCAGCACCCGGCGGCTGTCTTGCGGCGCCCGCTCCACCCAGAAGCGCGAGAAATAGGGGAACTCTTCCTCGCGCTCGGGCAGGGCGGTGTCGATCGCGACCGCGCGGGCTGAGGCTCCATACTGGTCTTGCTCTCCCGATGCGCGGAAATAGGACGCACCCAGGAATGACAGCCAGTCGCGGGTGCTTTCCGGACCGTTCATCAGGCGAAAGCCTGCGAATCCCAAATCGTCGGGGATCGGCTCCTCGATCCCCAGTTCGCTGTAATCGAAGGCGTCCGGATTGAAGATCAATTTTCGCGTCTGACCGTCTTCAACGATATTGAGCCCGACCGGGTAGGGGAACCAATGGCCGCGGTGATGCGGGCGTAGCGGAAAGAGCGACTCCTGCCAGATCTGGTGCTCGGGCTTGAAGCGAATGCGCCCATGACGGTGAGGATTGATGCTGCGCACGAAGTCTTCGTGGGTGAGCGGCGGCTCCACATGCGGCAGCGCCGCCAGGGAGCGCGCGAGCGATCGCACCAGTTCGAAATCGAAGGGTTCAGGCGGTCCAAACTCGAGACCTTGTGCGCGCAATGCGGTCACGGGCTGCGCCAGGCTCGCCAACCCCAATGCCGCCGCGGCAGTGAGCAAACCTCGTCGAGATAAATCTGGCATGAAGACCTCTTTGCTGCGGTCCGGGCGACGCCCCCGTGCAAGGCCGGGATCATAGCAGGAAAGTTTCGATTGGCAGCAGGCTTCTGGAGTAGAGCGCGGACTCTTGGCGCGCAACGTGAATGCACTTTACGGCTTTCGCAGTACGAGGTGATAGAGGTGCCAATGCTTGCTTGCCCCTTTGGCGGTAGGGCTGTCGCTTTCCTCCTCTTCGCGTAACTCCACCGTCCAGTCTGAGAGCAGCCGGTCGAGGGCCTGCCGATCCAGGCTGGTCACACCACTGGAGGCGGCCCAGTCGTCGCGCGGGCCCAGCAGCTGGCCGGCAAAGCGCCCGCCCGGCTCCAGACTGTCCCTGATGAGTCGCCAGAGTTGCGGGAAGGCGGCGGGAGGACAGAAGGGCAGGGAGAAGCTGGCGTTGATCAGGAGGCACGGCGGAAGGTCGTCGAGGTCCTGGAAGTGACAGGCGCGTGTTTCCAGGCGGGTTCCGGCCGGCGCCTTGCTCCGGAGCTCGGCAAGCGCGTCCGCCTGCCCGTCTATGGCCAGGACCTGCCAGCCGCGGCAGAGCAGTTCCAGGCTGTCGCGACCGGTGCCCGCACCGAGATCAATGGCTTGCCCCGGCACCATGCCCTCCCGCGCAAAAGCCTCCAGCGCGCGCAGCAGGGTGGGGCGCGGCGGGCGTCCCTCCACTGCACGATAATAGCGCTGCCAGCGCTTCTGCTCCTCCGACATTGCTTTGTTGCCTGTTTGGTGCGGTTCGGGTTAGTCGTCCAGCATCGGCAGGTTCAAACCCTGCTCGCGGGCGTAGTCGATGGCCTCCTCATAGCCCGCATCGGCGTGACGCATCACGCCGGTTGCCGGGTCGTTCCAGAGCACGCGCTCAAGGCGCCGGGCCGCATCCTCCGTTCCGTCACAGACCACGACCATGCCGGCGTGCTGGCTGAAGCCCATGCCGACGCCGCCGCCGTGATGGAGGGACACCCAGGTGGCGCCGCTGGCGGTGTTGAGCAGGGCGTTCAGCAAGGGCCAGTCAGAGACAGCGTCAGAGCCGTCACGCATGGCTTCGGTTTCGCGATTCGGGCTGGCGACGGAGCCGCTGTCGAGATGGTCACGCCCGATGACGATGGGCGCCTTCAACTCCCCCTTGGCCACCATCTCGTTGAAGGCGAGGCCCAGGCGATGGCGCTGGCCCAGGCCGACCCAGCAGATGCGCGCCGGCAGGCCCTGGAAGTGAATGCGTTCGCGCGCCATGTCGAGCCAGTTGTGCAGGGGCGGATCGTCGGGGATCAGCTCCTTCACCTTCTGGTCGGTGCGATAGATGTCTTCGGGATCGCCGGAGAGCGCTGCCCAGCGGAAGGGGCCGATTCCGCGGCAGAAGAGCGGGCGGATGTAGGCCGGCACGAAGCCCGGGAAGGCGAAGGCGTCGGCCTCGCCCATCTCCTTGGCCATCTGGCGGATGTTGTTGCCGTAGTCGAGGGTGGGCACCCCGCTGCGGTGGAAGGCCAGCATGGCCTGGACCTGCACCTTCATGGACTCCTTTGCGGCCTGCACCGTGCCATCGGGATCGCTGTTGCGGCGCCGCTCCCACTCATCCAGGGTCCAGCCGGCGGGCAGGTAGCCGTTCAGCGGATCGTGCGCGCTGGTCTGGTCGGTGACGGCATCGGGCCGCACGCCGCGCTTCACCAGCTCCGGAAAGACCTCCGCCGCGTTTCCGAGCAGGCCGACGGAAACGGCCTCACCCTTGGTACAGGCGTCTTGAATGATGGCCAGTGCCTCGTCCAGATCCTGAGAAGAGCGGTCCAGGTATCCGGTTTCCAACCGCTTTTCGATCCGGCTCGGCTGGCATTCAACGGCGAGCATCGAGGCCCCGGCCATGGTGGCTGCCAGTGGCTGCGCGCCGCCCATGCCGCCCAGGCCGCCGGTGAGGATCCACTTGCTCTTGAGGTCGCCGCCGTAGTGGCGTCGGCCTACCTCGACGAAGGTCTCATAGGTGCCCTGAACGATGCCCTGGCTGCCGATGTAGATCCAGGAACCGGCAGTCATCTGGCCGTACATCATCAGCCCGACCTTATCGAGGCTGTTGAAGTGCTCCCATGTGGCCCAATGCGGCACCAGGTTGGAGTTGGCAATCAGCACCCGCGGCGCGTCCTTGTGGGTTCGGAAGACGCCCACTGGCTTACCCGACTGGACCAGGAGCGTCTCGTCCGCCTCCAGGTCACGCAAGCAGGCGACGATGCGATCGAAGGACTTCCAGTCCCGCGCCGCCCGGCCAATGCCGCCGTAGACGACCAGTTCTTCCGGTCGTTCGGCCACCTCCTGATCCAGGTTGTTCATCAACATGCGCAGGGGCGCTTCGGTCAGCCAGGATTTGGCGCTGATCTCAGTGCCCCGCGGCGACTTGATCTTGCGGGCGTTGTCGAGGCGGGGATGGCTGGTCATGACGAACCTCCGGCGTTTGCAGAAGCGGTGAATAGCTGCCGGCCCGCAAGGCGGTAGCGCGGGCCGGGATAGAAGAAACGGGCACGGCTGGCGATCATGCCGGCCGACCAGGTGCGCCGCGTGAGCAGCAGGCAGGGATCGTCGGCCTTGAGCGCCAGCCGACGGCGGACCTCGGCGCGCGGGCGCACTGCCTCGATGACGTGCTCTGCCGCCTCGATCTGACCCAGGCCGGTCAGATACTCGTTGGGGGTGATGCGCGTGAAGTCTTGGCGGTGGTAGTCCGGGGCAAAGGCCGGATTGACCCAGCGCTCCTCGAGGGCCGCGGGTAGGTCGCTCTCCAGGTGCAGCAGCCGCGAATGGAAGGCGTGCGCTTCCGGCGAAAGTCCAAGGGATGCAGCCAGTTCCCCTTCGACCTTGCAGTCTTCGAGCAGCAGCACCTGGCAGCTGTGCGCGTGGCCGCGCTCCTCGATCTCTTCGCGGATGTTGCGGATGCGCAGCAGCTCGGATTGCGGCTTTGGCGCGGCGACGAAGGTTCCCAGGCCCTGCACCCGTTCCAGAACCCCCTCTGCCGCCAGTTCGCGCAAGGCTCGGTTCGCTGTCATGCGGGAGACGCCGAGACTGCGCGTCAGCTCATTCTCCGAAGGCACCCTGGCGCCGGGCCCCCATGTGCCTTCGGCGATGCGGGCGCGCACGTGCTCCGCCACCTGCCGGTAGCGGGGCTCATCCACGCCATCTTTGTTGCGCAGCGTTTCAGTCAATGGCAACCTCCAGCGGCTTGTATAGACAAGTTGTCGACAGCGCGCCAGTCTGCTGCCTTTCGGGTGGCACGGGTTGTCAGGCGGGCCGCGAATCTGAGTCTCGGGGAGTTGTGATGGAAGCCTTTCGCTTCAAAGCCGGTCCGGCGCCGCTGCTGGTGTCGATGCCGCACGTGGGAACCCATGTGCCCGACGAGATTGCCGCGCGCTTGACCGCGGACGCCCTTACGCTGTCCGACACCGATTGGCATGTGGACCGGCTCTACGACTTCCTGGACGAACTCGGCGCCAGCGTCCTGACCGCCACCCACTCGCGCTACGTGATCGATCTGAACCGTCATCCGGAAGGCCGGCCGCTCTATCCCGGCGCCAGCAACACCGAGCTCTGTCCGACCAGCAGCTTCGCCAATGCGCCACTCTACCGCCCGGGGCAGGCGCCGGATGAGAGCGAGGTGGCCGAGCGGCGGCAGCTCTACTGGCAGCCTTATCATGACAGACTGGCCGCCTGTCTTGCCGCGCTGCAGGCTGAACACGGCCGTGTTCTGCTCTGGGATGCGCACTCAATCTGCAGCCGCGTGCCGCGCTTCTTCGAGGGCCAGCTTCCCGATCTCAACATCGGCAGTGGCGGCGGGGTGACGGTCGCGCCGTCGGTGATCGACGCCGTGGCCGAGGCGGCCCAGGACCCAGAGTACAACCACGTTCTCGATGGCCGCTTCAAGGGTGGTTATATCACCCGGCACTACGGAAACCCCGAGCAGGGCGTTCATGCGGTTCAGCTCGAGCTTTCCTGGGCCACCTACATGGACGAGGCGCCGCCCTTCGCCTTCCGCGATGACTTGGCTGCAGGCATCCGACCGGTCCTGCGTCGCATGGTCGAGGCCGGACTCGGCGCCCTTGAAGCAGCCGGTTGACGCGGCTGCT
Source organism: Aquibaculum sediminis (assembly GCF_040712085.1). Classification (NCBI taxonomy): domain Bacteria; kingdom Pseudomonadati; phylum Pseudomonadota; class Alphaproteobacteria; order Rhodospirillales; family Rhodovibrionaceae; genus Aquibaculum; species Aquibaculum sediminis. The sequence continues at coordinate 379,664 of NZ_JBFCVK010000001.1, read as the reverse complement.
TCCTGAGGCCTTTGGCCTCAGGTTAGTTCGACGGCGCGCCCTTCCTTGAAGCAACGATTGAGCGGATTGAAGCCGATGCGGTAGGCGAGTTCGGCTGGCCGCTCGATGTCCCAGACTGCCAGATCCGCCATCTTGCCCACGGACAGGGTGCCGTGGCTGTGCGCCAGGCCCAGGGCCCGGGCGCCTTCGCGCGTAACCCCGGCCAGCGCCTCTTCCGGCGTCATGCGGAAATAGGTGCAGCCCATGGACAGCATCAACAGCAGCGATGTCACCGGCGAACTGCCGGGATTGCAGTCGCTGGCCAGCGCGAGCCCCACGCCCTGCCGGCGAAAGGCCTCCATGGGCGGCAGCTTGGTCTCGCGCAAGAAATAGAAGGCACCGGGCAGGAGCACCGCCACGGTGCCGGCGGCTGCCATGGCTGCGGCGCCCTCCTCATTGGTGTGCTCCAGATGATCGGCCGAGAGCCCGCCGAAGCGCGCGGCCAGCGCCGCGCCTTGCGAGTCGGAGAGCTGATCCGCGTGCAGCTTGACCGGCAGTCCGGCGTCGCGCGCGGCCGTGAAGAGGCGCTCGGTCTGCTTCGGGGTGAAGGCGATGGTCTCGCAGAAGGCATCCACCGCGTCGGCGAGGCCGGAAGCGGCGACTTCCGGGAGCATGGCCAGCACGCTCTGGAGATAGTCTTCGCTGCGGTTCTTGTACTCGGGCGGAACGGCATGGGCGCCCAGGAAGGTGGTGCGCACGCCCAGCGGCAGCTGTTCTTGTAGCCGCCGGGCCACGCGCAACTGCTTGAGTTCCTGGTTGAGCTCGAGACCGTAACCCGATTTGATTTCGATGGTTGTCACGCCCTCGCGCAGCAGCGCCCGGGCCCGGGGCAGGGCCCCGGCCAGCAGCTCGTCTTCCGTGGCGGCGCGGGTGGCGGTGACGGTCGAGAGGATGCCGCCGCCCGCGCGCGCGATCTCCTCATAGCTCGCACCTTGCAGGCGCAACTCGAACTCCGCTGCCCGATCGCCGCCATAGACCAGATGGGTGTGGCAGTCGACGAGCCCCGGAGTCACCCAGCGTCCCTCGGCGTCGAACAGCTCGGCAGCCTCGCCGCGCGGCAGTTCGGCCTGAGGGCCCAGCCAGGCGATCCGACCCTCTGCGATGGCCAAGGCACCGGGTTCGATCGCGCCATAGGGGGCAGTGCCCTTCTCCATGGTGGCGAGGCGGGCGTTCGTGATCAGCAGATCCCACGCAGGCATGTCGCTCTGGTCTCCTCCTTCATCGGCAGGCTATGCTTTCGGGCCCGCCCGTGCATTGCAAGAGATAGCCTCATGAGCGCCGTTTTTCCCGCCATAACTCGTCTTTACGCGCCGTCGGCCATGCTGGCGGAGGGTTGGGCGAACGATGTGCTGGTCGAGATCGACGAGGCCGGTTGGATCCAGCGTATCGAGGCCGGTGTCGGGCCGGGCGATGCGGAGCGGGCTGCCGGTCCCCTGCTGCCCGGGATACCCAATCTGCACGGCCATGCCTTCCAGCGCGCCATGGCCGGACTGGCGGAGCATGCCAGTGCGCCGGAGGACTCCTTCTGGACCTGGCGCGAGGTCATGTACCGCTTCGTCGACCGCTTGGGGCCGGAGGAAGCCCAGGCCATCGCAGCGCAGCTCTATGTCGAGATGCTGGAGGCGGGTTACACCGCGGCGGCCGAGTTCCACTATCTTCATCACGCGCTCGACGGACGCCCTTACGCCGATCCGGCGGAGATTGGGCGGCGTGTGGCGGCTGCGGCCGTCGAGGAGGGGATGGGCCTCACCCTGCTGCCGGTGCTCTATGCCCAGGGTGGCTTTGGTGGTCAGGTGCCGGGCGATGCGCAGCGGCGTTTCATTAATGATATCGACAACTTTCAGAAGATTGTCGAAGTGCTGTATGAGGATGGGGCGGGGGACCCCAATCGGGCCACCGGGATTGCGCCCCACTCCCTGCGGGCAGTGACCGAAGGACAGCTGCGCGAGGCGGTGGAGGCGCTGAACCGCCTCGACACGGCGGCGCCGATCCACATTCATGTGGCGGAACAGCTTCAGGAAGTGCGTGACTGCCTGCTCTGGTCGGGCCGGCGGCCGGTGCGCTGGCTCTTGGATCGCTTCGAGGTGGATCGGCGCTGGTGCCTGGTGCATGCCACCCACATCGACGCCGGGGAATGCCGCGATCTGGCCGCAAGCGGCGCCGTCGCCGGCCTCTGCCCCACGACCGAGGCCAATCTGGGCGATGGACTCTTTCCGGCACTGGATTATCAGCGATCCGGGGGCACGTGGGGCATCGGCTCCGACAGTCACATTTCCGTCAACCCGTGGGAAGAACTGCGGCTGCTGGAGTACGGCCAGCGCTTGGCACATCAGCGGCGCAACCTACTGCGCCCGGCAGAGGGCGGCGCTTTGGGTGGTAGCCTCTATCGCCAGGCCTTGGCCGGCGGAAGCCAGGCCTGCGGTCGCCCGATCGGCGTGCTGGCGCCGGGCCGGCGCGCCGATTTCCTGGTTCTGGACAGCGCTGCCCCCGCGCTCTGGAATCGCGAGGGCGATGCTCTGCTCGACGCGGCGGTCTTTGGCGGCTTCCCCCTGCCGGTGCGCGATGTTGCGGTCGGTGGCCGCTGGGTCGTGCGCGAAGGCCGCCACCCCCAGCGCGACGCCGTGGCGGAGGGGTATCGGGCAGCCTTGAGCCGCCTGCTCGCGTGACGTTTGATCCGAGCTAGGCGAACGCGCGGAGTTGCGCTAGCCTCGCACGTGGTATGAGCCTGATTTCTTTCGATACGGACGACGAACAGCCGCGAACACGCCATGCAGAGGTGCGGCGCCGCGAGGCGCTGCTGCAGGCCGCTGTGGCGCGCGTCGAGGAAGCCGTTGCCGAGGCGGATCTACGCTTGGAGGCCGAGACCGACTGGTATGTGGCCGTGCTGCTCGACGGGATGCTGCGCCGGGCGATCGTGGTGGAGTACCGCGAGTGGGTCGGGCACTGCGAGGACCTGCTGCGTGATCAGCTGACACGGCTGGGGCGTGATCCGGAACTCTGGAGCGCACAGCGTCGCGGAGTGCGCGGGGCCGAACTGGTCTCCCTTGTGCGGCGTGTGCTCCTGGAGGAACTGGACGCTGACCTCCCGGACTCTGTGTGGGACGGTTTGGAGGAGCTGTCGACGGTGGCGGAAACCATCGACGATGCCACGCTCGCCGCGCGCCGCAGCCTGCGCGACCGCCACCCTGAATATTTCAGTCCTATGGACCCCTTCGGTGATGGGGACGAGGGCGGGCGCCTGACAATTACGGGAGAGCATGCAGCGCGCGCCTTTGCGGCCGTTGCTGCTTTCTGGGCGCCGAGCCGGGGGGTGCCCTACAGGCTGCCAGACCACCCGTTATAATTAAGTCAAAACAAAAAGATAACGCCCTCTGCCCGTATTTCGCCACAAGCTTGGCACAGCTGGGGCGGTTGTTTTGCGGCGGGGTCTTTCCCACTTCTAGGCGACGATCCTTCGGCCATGTCGCGCGGCAGCCGGCGCGGGGTCGGAGTTCCGATCACCCAGCAAGGGGGAACCGATGCTCTACTATGCGCTTGTATTCCTTGTCGTCGCTTTGATCGCTGCGGTCTTCGGCTTCGGGGGTATCGCTTCGGCAGCGGCCGGGATCGCGAAAGTGTTGTTCTTTGTGTTCCTGGTGCTGTTTTTGATTGCGCTGGTGAGCGACTTCGTCGCTGTTGCTGCGCCACTCGCAGCCATCTAATTTGACCGCTAAACCCAGGAGGAGAATTCACATGGCCAACGACGCTGTAGACAAGGAGCTTCAGACACTCCGCGGCGATCTTGATACCTTACGCGAGGACGTGAAGAAGCTGACCGAGCAGTTGAGCCGTACGGCGAAGAGCGGCGCATCCGCGGCCTCGGAAGAGGCGCAGGCTGAGCTGAGCCGCCTGCGGGCCGAACTCGACGAACTCTACGGCCGCGCGGTCTCCGGTGGCCAAGCCTCGATCGAAAGCATGGAGCGGCAGGTGGAGCGTCATCCCCTGGCCAGCCTCGCCGCCGCATTCGGTGTGGGGCTGCTTCTTGGCAAGCTGCTGGATCGGAACTAACCGATGATGAGCGGGATCGTCGATCGCTTGCGCGCCAGTCTGCGGCGTGCGGCGATCGCATCCTTCTTTCTGCTGCTGGCGCTGCTGCTGGCCTTCGCTGCGATGGGTTTTGGCATCGCCGCGCTGTACCGCCTGCTCGAGGGCAGCTTTTCCCCGGAAGGCGCTGCGGCGATCACGGCAGGCATCCTGCTGGTGGGTGCCGGGGTGATGGGCCTTGTGGCGATTGCGCTCTTGCGCAGCCCGGCCAAGCCCGCGCCGAAAGCGCGCTCAGCTTCCACAGCTTCCAAAGCGGCGCGCCCTGGCGCAGGAGACCCCAGCCAACTGGCCCGAGGTTTGATGGCTGGAGGCACCTGGTCACCGCTGACCGTGGCGGTGATTGCAGGCTTCGCCTTCGGGGTTTCGCCTGAGATTCGCCGGGAGGCAGCGCGGCTGCTCCGCAAGGAAGCTGACCGCCTGTAGACCGGACTGGGGTTGCCGGATCGGCGTTGCGAAGGAAGCGAACGCGATCCGGTCCCAGCGTCTTCAGGTTTCCTGGCGCTCGATGACCAGGGGCTCCAGGGCTTGGCGAATTTTGTCGGGAATGCCGGCCGGGCGCATGGACTCGCGTTCGACGAAAACATGCACGAAATGGCCGAGCGCGGCCGGGCTGTCGTCTCCCTCGCGGAACAGACCGACGAGGTACTTCACCGAACTTCGCCCCAGGCGCTCGACGGCCAAACCGGCGTCTATGACATCAGGGAAGTTCAGGGATTTGCGGAATTGGCAGAAGGTCTCGGGCGTGATGCCGATGACCAGGTCCTTCTGGATATCCAGTCCGCCGACCTCGATGAGATAGCCGCTGATCAGGGTATCGAAGTAACTGTAGTAGGTGACGTTGTTGACGTGTCCGTAAACGTCGTTGTCCATCCAGCGGGTTGGGATGGACCGGAAGTGCCGGTAGGCCTCACGCTTTTCCGGTGCTGCTGAACTCACTCTCTCGCTCTCCTCGCACTCGCCTATGCCGGCACCGAGTGGAATTTTCTCTCGCCTGCCGGGCCCGATTGATCCAACATGCAATACGCCCTGGGGCCAAGAACAACAATTCTTACCAAGTGACCGCTTGCTTTCCCTGACGTCCGGTTCACTCTTTACGTCCTGCGACTCAAGCGCACGAGAGTCGGCGGCGCTCTGCTGCCGACTTAAAGGATCAACAGTTCGGATGAGTGGATGCTTTATCAGATCTATGAGTTTCAGCACACAGCCCTGATGCCCTGGCGCATGCTGGGCAATATGACCCAGGGTCTGTTGAGCAATCCCCTCTTTCCCGCCACGCATACCCATGCGGGACGCAGCCTCAAGGCGGGGCTCGAAGTCTTCGATCACGCCACTCGGCAACGCCAACGCCCGGCCTGGGGCATCGAGCAGACCGAGGTCGACGGTCGCCAGGTGGCGGTCAGCCTGGAAACGGAACTGGATCGTCCCTACTGCACGCTGCTGAAGTTCAATCGCCAGGGCTGTGCGGAACGCAAGGATCCGCGCATTCTGCTGGTCGCACCGCTATCCGGCCACTACGCGACTCTGCTGCGCGGCACCGTGCAGGCGCTGCTGCCCGATCACGAGGTCTGGATTACCGACTGGAAGGATGCGCGCGAGGTTCCCGCGGACGCGGGGCCCTTCGGTGTCGAGAACTACGTCGACGAGGTGCTGCGCTACATCCGCCATCTGGGCCCCGACGTGCATGTGATGGCGGTGTGCCAGCCGGCGCCTTTGGTCTTGGCCAGTGTGGCGTTGTTGGCCCAGGCCGGCGACGCGGCGCAGCCACGCTCGATGATCCTGATGGGCGGCCCGGTGGATACACGCGCGGCGCCGACCCAGGTGACGCGCTTTGCCGAGTCGCGCCCGCTGTCCTGGTTCCAGCAGTCGCTGATCGCCCAGGTGCCAGCCTACTATCCCGGCGCGGGGCGCGAGGTCTATCCCGGCTTCCTGCAGCTCGGCGGCTTCATCTCCATGAATCCGGCCCGGCACTTCGAGTCGCATGTCAAGATGTTCCGCCATCTCGTGAAAGGGGACGGGGATTCCGTGGAGGCGCATCAGCGCTTCTATGACGAGTACTTGGCGGTGATGGATGTTCCGGCGGACTATTACCTGCAGACGGTGGACCAAGTCTTCCAGCGCCAGCTCTTGGCGCGTGGGCAGATGACCTGGCGCGGATTGACGGTGCGCCCTGAGGCGATCCGCCGGACGGCGCTCATGACCGTCGAAGGGGAGATGGACGACATCTCGGCTCCAGGACAGACCCTGGCGGCACAGGATCTCTGCGCAAGTCTTCCGAAAAGCATGCGAGCCAATCACCTCCAGCCTTCGGTCGGTCACTACGGCATCTTCAACGGTCGCCGCTGGCGCGAAGAGATCAAGCCGGCAATCGGCGCCTTCGTGCGCAAGCACGCGCAAGGACCCCGGTAAGGCGTCTCGCGGCCTTACAGGATCCTCTGCCCGTAGGGGACTCGTCATCCCCGCCGCTGTTGCGCCAAGAGATCGCGGATTTCTTCCAGCAGCACTTCCTCACGCGGCGGCGCTGGCGGCGCCGAAGGCTGCTCGGCTTCGCGGCGATAGAGCCGGTTGACCTGCTTCACCAGGATGAACACGGCAAACGCTACGATCACGAAGTTGATCACTGTGTTGATGAACACACCGATGTTGAGCGTGGCGGCACCGGCCTCGGTCGCCTGAGCCAGGGAGTCGTATTCGCCCCCGGACAGGGTGATGAAGAGGTCGGAGAAGTCGACTCCGCCTAGCATCAGACCGATGGGCGGCATGATGATGTCGGTAACCAGGGAGTTCACGATGGCCAGGAAGGCCGAGCCGAGGATGATACCCACGGCCAAGTCGACTACGTTGCCACGGGAAATGAAGGCTTTGAACTCGTTGAACATGGCTGTGTTCCTCGCATGGGCGCCCCAGGCGAACAGCTTAGGCGGCCCAAGCGCGCAGTGCGACCAGCAACAAGTGGACCATGTCAGGGGAAGCTCAGCGGTCTGAGCCGCGGGACTCGCTGTTGCCTTTGTCATCAGGCGCGCCCGGATCATTCGGATCCGGCGGGCGATAGACGCCCTGTTCGTGGTGACTGTCGTCGTGCCCGTGGCGTGCGGAGTAGAACATCAGCGCCATCAGCCCGATGCCGAGCGCCAGCGTCAGCACCGACCCGCCGATCAGCGCCAACCATCCCTGCCAGGGCATGTCGACGCCAGCCAGTCCACTCCAGGCCTTCACGCCGATGAAAAGCGCACCCAACAGGAAGGCGCCCAGGAATGCGATGATGAGGAATGTGCGCATGATCCGAAGGCTATCAGCGCCCCCAGAGCAAAACCAGTCCGGCCAAAGAAAGAGGTCTTGTGCTGTGCTATCAAGGTCGCTAGATAGTCGCTCGTTCGGGTCGCCCGGACGGTGTGACGGGCCGCTTGCGGCCCGTTGTTGTAAACCTATGCGGCTGTGGCGGAATTGGTAGACGCGCAGCGTTGAGGGCGCTGTGGGGGAGACCCCGTGGAGGTTCAAGTCCTCTCAGCCGCACCATTCGCAGGCACGATAAGGGCTGCGAAAAGGGTTTGACAGACACCGGCGAGGCGGCGAAGAACAGGGGACTACCGCCCGGTTTTACCGGGTCCCCAGCAAAGACGCTGCGGCTGTGGCGGAATTGGTAGACGCGCAGGTTTCAGGTACCTGTGGTGGAGACACCGTGGTGGTTCGAGTCCACTCAGCCGCACCAAACCCCTCTCGCGAGGGGTTTTTTGCTTTGAGGGCACTGCAGGCGTCTTGGGTTTGCGGAGACTGGTGTACCTCGCGCAGCACACCCATGTTAGAAGGTCTCCGCAACCTGGATGCCATAACGTGAGAGCCAAGCGTCCGTCTCCTTCGCCGCCCGATCCTCGGGGCAGGCATGATGACCCCCTGTCGAAACTGGAACTGCGGCCCGGGCTCTTTGGGCGGCTGCGGAACTGGTTCTTCGGCGGCGTGCTCGTAACTGCGCCGGTCGGCATCACGATCTGGATTGCCTGGGGGGTCATCGACTTCGTCGACAACCGGGTGCGCCCGCTCATCCCGGAACCCTGGGATCCGGAGAACTACCTGCCCTTTTCCATACCGGGCCTGGGCCTGTTGTTGGTGCTGGCGAGCCTGATCGCGATCGGCATGTTTGCCGCGGGCCTTCTCGGCCGCTGGATCATGCACGTCGGTGAACGGCTGTTGGCCCGTGTGCCGGTGGTGCGCTCCGTCTACGGCGCCTTGAAGCAGGTCTTCGAGACCATACTGGCCGACCGCTCACGGGCGTTCCGCGAAGTGGTGCTGGTCGAATACCCCTATCGCGGTGTCTGGGCCGTGGCCTTTGTCACCTCCCAAACCCGCGGTGAGGTGCAGCGATTGCTGCCTGGCGAGACCGTGTCTCTGTTCATGCCGGCGGTGCCCAATCCGACCACCGGATTCCTGCTGTTCGTCCCGCGGGAGACCGTGCGGCCGCTGGACCTGACAGTGGAGCAGGGTCTGAAACTCGTGGTCTCCGGCGGCATCGTCACGCCGGAGCAACTGGCTGCCCGCGCGCCGGAAACGTCGGTGGAGGAGCCGGCGGCACCGAAACCGCCTGCGCGGCCGAGTCTTATGCGCCGCCTGCGCAACTATCTGCTCGCTGGCATCCTCGTCACTGCGCCAGTGGCGATCACCTTCTGGCTGATTGCGCAGTTCATCACCTTCGTCGATTCGCGTGTGAAGCCCTTGCTGCCGGATGCCTGGCGGCCGGAGACCTATCTGCCTTTCACGCTGCCCGGTCTGGGCGTTCCGGGTGTCGGGGTGGTGGTGGCAGTGGTCGCTTTGACCCTGATCGGCATGCTGGCTGCCGGCATCCTGGGGCGCTGGCTCTTGCGCACCTCAAGCTGGCTGTTCGGGCGCTTGCCGATCCTGGGCTCGGTCTACAGCGCCCTTAAGCAGATCGTGGAGACGATTCTGGCCAGCCGGTCGGATGCTTTCCGAGCCTGCGTGCTCTTCCAGTATCCACGCAAGGACTGCTGGGCCATTGGGCTGGTGACCGGCAAGACCGAGGGGCAGGTGCAGGAACTGACCGAGAGGGAGGTCGTGAACGTCTTTCTGCCGACCACGCCGAACCCGACCTCCGGCTTCCTGATGTTCGTGCCGCGAAGTGAGACGATCCCCCTGGCCATGAGCATCGAGGAAGGCTTGAAGATGGTGATCTCGGGCGGCCTGGTCGTGCCCCCCGACCCGGGTGCTGTGTCGCCCGAGGAGGGGAGCGCTGCGGCTGCACCTGCACAGCTTGCACGCACGCCGGAGCCGTCTATAGGCTCCAGTTCCCTGAACTGAGGCCGCATTTGCGGGAAGGATGAAGATGGACGCTCAGCCCCTCGCCCCTGGCTCACCGCTTCCACTGGTCCCGGTCGTAGCCTCCGAAACACCGCGTTCGGTGGAGGGCGCCGTCGCCTGGGCAGGGCAGAACGCCGCGGCACTGGATGCGCTGGTAAGCCGATCGGGCGCGCTGCTGATCCGGGGTTTCGAGATCGACACGCCCGCGGCGTTTCGCGCGCTGTGCCATGCAATCCGTCCGGATCTCAAAGGCTACGCTGGCGGTGATTCTCCGCGCAGCGTCGTAGGAGAACAGGTCTACACCTCCACGGAGTATCCCAGCCATCTGGAAGTGCTGCTGCACAACGAGCTGTCCTATGCCGGCTGGTCGCCGGAGCGTGTTTTCTTCTGCTGCCTGACGCCGGCCGCAAGCGGCGGCGAGACACAGATTGCCGATGGCAGGGCGATCTATCGCTCCCTGCCGCCCGCGACTCGGGAAGCCTTCGAGGAGCGGGGGGTGATCTATCACCAGCACCTCTGGGATGCCGAGGGCGAGTCCGGAGTGGGCAAGAGCTGGCAGGAGACCTTCGAGACCCGCGACCGAGCGGCAGCCGAGCGCTACCTGCGTGATGCCGGCATGGATTTCGAGTGGACGACATTTGGGCTGCGGACCCGCGCACGCCACGCTGCGGTGCGCGTGCATCCCGTGACCGGCGAGAAGTGCTGGTACAATCAGGCGGACCAGTGGCATCGCGCCTTCGACAGCGTCAAGGTGGCCATCGGTCGCCAAGACGACCCACGCTTCGATCCGCGCACTGCGGGCGAGGAGACTCTGGGCAATCATGCGACCTACGCGGACGGGGGCGAGATCGATCCGGCCGACCTCGAGGTGGTGCGTGAGGTCTCCCGCGGCTGCGAAGTGCGCTTTCCCTGGCAGGCAGGGGACATCATGCTGCTCGACAACCTGCTGACCATGCATGGACGCAAGCCCTTCACCGGCGCCCGCCGCGTTCTGGTGGCCATGGCGTGAGCGCGCTGCGGCTTTGCTTGACCGGCGGCGGCTCCGCCGCCTAGAAGAATGCCATGTTCGGCCTTCCCTCCCTCACGAAGCTGCTGGTGCTCGCCGGAATCATTCTGGCAGTCTGGTATGGCTTCAGATTCGTCGGCAAGCTCGATGCCGCCCGCAAGGTGCAGGCAAAGCAGCAGGGCCGCAGCCGGAAGGCTGATAAAGGGCGGGCGCCACACGCGGCGGTTCCGGATGCCGAGGAAATGGTCGCCTGCCCGGCCTGTCGCGCTTATGTGCCCGCAACCAATCCCAGCAACTGCGGCCGGCCCGATTGCCCCTACTGAGCGCAAAGCGCTTGTCCTGCTGTCCTTTCCACGGGTCAGCGCCGCTTGATTATCCTCAGCGCGGGTTTTAGGGTCGGCGACGTCTTTTCCCGCACTGCAACAAGAATCACGGCCTTATGCCCAAGCGACACGCAGACAAGGATAGCTGCTTCCAGTCCATCATACTGAAGTTGCAGAGCTATTGGGCCGACAAAGGCTGCGCCATCCTGCAGCCCTATGACATGGAAGTGGGAGCCGGAACCTTCCATCCGGCGACGACGCTCCGGGCGCTGGGACCGGACCATCATTGGAACTGCGCGTATGTCCAGCCGTCGCGCCGCCCCACCGATGGGCGCTATGGCGAGAATCCCAACCGGCTGCAGCACTACTACCAGTTCCAGGTGCTGATGAAGCCGTCGCCCTCCGACATTCAGGAACTCTATCTCGGCTCACTCAGGGCGATTGGGATCGACCCCCTGGCGCACGATATCCGCTTCGTCGAGGACGACTGGGAAAGCCCGACTCTGGGCGCCTGGGGCCTGGGCTGGGAGGTTTGGTGCGACGGTATGGAGGTGACCCAGTTTACCTATTTCCAGCAGGTCGGCGGGATCGACTGCAATCCCGTTCCGGTGGAACTGACTTACGGGATCGAGCGGCTGGTGATGTACGTCCAGGGCGTGGACCGCGTCTACGATCTGGACTGGGACGGAGTGCCGACCGAGAAGGGGGGCAAGTGCTACGGCGACATCTTCCTGCAGGCCGAGCGCGAGTTCTCCGCCTTCAATTTCGAGTTCGCCGACACACAGCGGCTGTTCCGGCACTTCGAGGATGCGGAACGGGAATGCGCCCTGCTGCTGGAGCAGCGCTTGCCGCTGCCAGCCTATGACAACTGTCTGAAAGCCAGCCATCTCTTCAACCTGCTCGACGCGCGCGGCGTGATCTCCGTCACCGAGCGACAGGCCTACATCGGCCGGGTCCGGGCGCTGGCCAAGGGGTGCTGCGAAACCTGGGTGGCGGTCAGTGCGGAGCAGAGGGAGCCGGTCGGTGCCTGAGTTGCTGTTCGAAATCCTGAGTGAGGAAATCCCGGCCCGCATGCAGCAACGCGCGGCGGCCGACTTGGAGCGCATCGCAGGCGAGAAGCTGCAGGCCGCCGGATTGCACTATGAAGGTCTCGGCAGCCTCGTGACGCCGCGCCGGCTGACCCTGCACGTGGCCGGCCTGCCCGAGCGGCAGCCGGACGTGACTGAGGAGCGCAAGGGTCCCAAGGAGGGCGCGCCGGAGAAAGCTCTGCAGGGCTTCGTGAAGGGTGCCGGGCTTTCCTCTCTCGATGAGGCGGAGCTGCGCGACACGCCCAAGGGGCGGTTCTATTTCGCTGTCCGTCACGTTCAGGGGCGCGCCACCCGCAGCGTGCTGTCGGAGGTGCTGGTAGACGTGATCCGCACGCTCGGCTGGCCGAAGTCCATGCGCTGGGCGGAAGGGGAGTTCCGCTGGGTGCGGCCCATCCAGAATCTCCTCGCGGTCTTCGATGGCGAAGCGCTGCAGGGCGGGCTGGATCTGGGGGGAGAGCGCCGCCTTGCTTTCACCGACAGTACGGTCGGCCATCGTTTCCTTGCGCCGGACTCCTTCCTGGTGCGCGACTACGAGGGTTATCTCGATAGCCTGAAGCAGGCCTATGTCGTTCCCGACTTTGACGAACGCCGGAAGTCGATCGTCGAGCAGTGTTCGGCCCTGGCTCATGCGGCTGGACTGGCAGTGCGTCCGGACAGCGGGCTGATCGACGAGGTCACGGGGCTGGTCGAATGGCCCTGCGTTCTGATCGGGCGGATCGCGCCGGAGCTCATGACCCTGCCGCCGGAAGTGCTCATCACCTCCATGCGCAGTCATCAGCGCTATTTCTCCTTGATGAGACACGACGGTGGCCTGGCGGATCGTTTCCTCGTGGTTGCCAACCTGGAGGCACCAGCCGAGTCTGAACTGGCGGCCACCATTGTGACCGGCAACGAACGGGTGCTGCGCGCGCGTCTCGCGGATGCGGCCTTCTTCTGGGACCAGGACCGCGTGCAGCGCCTGGACACCCGCATTCCCGCGCTGCGCCCGATGGTCTTCCACGCCAAGCTCGGCAGCCTGGAGGAGAAGGTGCTGCGAGTCGCGGTTCTGGCGCGCGGCCTGGCTGCACACCTGGACACTGACACGGCACTTGCAGATCGCGCGGCCATGCTGGCTAAGGCCGATCTGACCACCGGCATGGTGGGAGAGTTCCCCGAACTCCAGGGCGTGATGGGGCGCTACTACGCTGCGAACGACGGGGAAGCGGAGGAAGTCGCCGCCGCCATCGCCGAGCACTACGCCCCGCTCGGCCCCAATGACGCCTGTCCCTCGGCCCCGGTTTCCGTGGCGGTGGCGCTTGCGGACAAGCTGGATACCCTGGCCGGTTTCTGGGCCATCGGCGAAACGCCGACCGGTTCCAAAGACCCCTATGCCCTGCGCCGGGCCGCCCTTGGGGTGATCCGCCTGATCGTCGAGAACGGGCTGCGTTTGCCGCTCGGCCGGGTGCTGGCGGAAGCGGTGGCGCCCATCCTCAACGAGATGAAGCTGCGCGAACAGCTGGCATCCATCGAAGCCCTGGACCGGCTGGTACACGAAGGCAGAAGTGGGCAGCGCCTGGTCGAGCTGGAAACCAACCTTCTGAAGAACCTGGATATTGCCGAAGTCGACGAAGGACGCATTGTCTTTGTGGTCAACGCATTACTCGCCTTCTTTGCCGATCGCATGAAGGTGGTTCTGCGCGAGAAGGGCGTGCGCCACGATCTCGTTTCGGCCGTGTTCAATCTCGGCGGGGAAGACGATCTCGTGCGATTGCTGGCCCGGGTCGATGCCTTGGCCGGCTTCCTGGAGAGCGAGGAGGGAGCCAATCTCCTGATCGCCTACCGCCGCGCGGCCAATATCGTGCGGATCGAGGCGAAGAAGGAAGGTCGCGACTACTGTGGACCGGCCGATGCCTCCGCGTTGGTCGAGACCGAGGAGAAGGCCCTGCACGCAGCGCTGCAGACCGCCGAGGCTCAGGCCCGCGATGCGCTGGCCCGAGAGGACTTCACCGCGGTCATGGCGGAGCTGGCGCGGCTGCGTGCCCCGGTCGACGGCTTCTTCGACAGGGTGACGGTCAATGCCGAAGATCCGGGCTTGCGCGTCAATCGCCTGGCGCTGCTGGCGCAGATTGGTGGCACTTTGGGCCAGGTTGCGGATTTCTCAGCCATCGAAGGCTGACGCGGAGCTGTGGTGCGACGCAGTGGTTCGGCGCTCAGACGGGCGGCGGAACAGAGCATGTTAACCAAGGGTTGTTGAACGAAAGTTTCCCACTGTAATCGACCTGGTGAGCAGGCCGGTTTGCGAATCGAGGAGGCGACAGGCGGCTATGAGCAAGTGGGTCTATGGCTTTGGCGGTGGCGATAGCGAGGGCAGAGCGGATCTGCGCAACCTGTTGGGCGGCAAGGGAGCCAATCTGGCCGAAATGGCCTCCATCGGGTTGCCGGTCCCGCCGGGCTTCACCATCACGACCGAGGTCTGCACGCATTTCACCAAGACCGGCAACTATCCGGACGAACTGGATGCCCAGATCAAGGCCGCGCTGGAGAAAGTCGAGAAGGTGACAGGCGCCAGCTTCGGGAACGTGCAAAACCCGCTGCTGGTTTCTGTTCGCTCGGGCGCCCGGGTCTCCATGCCCGGCATGATGGACACCGTGCTGAACCTGGGCCTGAACGACACCACCGTGGCAGGGCTGGCCGCACGCAGCCAGGACCCGCGTTTCGCCTATGACAGCTATCGCCGCTTCATCCAAATGTACGCCAACGTCGTTCTCGACGTGGAGCATCACCTCTTCGAGGAGGTGCTGGAGTTGGCCAAGGAGGACAAGGGCGTCAGCCTGGACACCGATCTCGACGCCGAGAACTGGCAGCAGGTGATCGAGCGCTACAAGGCAATCGTCGAGGAAGAGACTGGCGCTCCCTTCCCACAGGACCCGCAGGACCAGCTCCGGGGCGCCGTCGCCGCTGTCTTTCAGTCCTGGACCAACCAGCGGGCGGTGACCTATCGCCGGCTGCACCACATTCCGGAAGAATGGGGCACGGCGGTCAATGTCCAGGCCATGGTCTTCGGCAACATGGGCAACGACTGCGCCACCGGTGTGGCTTTTACCCGCGACCCCTCAACCGGCGAAAACCGTTTCTATGGCGAGTACCTGGTCAATGCCCAGGGCGAGGACGTGGTGGCCGGCATTCGCACCCCGCAATCGATCTCAATCCACGGCCGGGAGGAGCAGGGTTCGGACCTGCCGGCCATGGAAGAAGTGATGCCGGAGGTGTTCCATCAACTCTGCAAGGTGCGCGAACTGCTGGAATCCCATTATCGCGAGATGCAGGACATCGAGTTCACCGTACAGTCGGGCACGCTCTACATGCTGCAGACGCGCACCGGCAAGCGGACCGCCAAGGCCGCGCTCAGAATTGCGGTGGACATGGTCGAAGAGGGCCTGATCGACCAGCAGGAGGCCGTGCGCCGCGTCGATCCCCTCTCGCTGGACCAGCTGCTGCATCCGACCCTCGACCCCAAGGCCGAGCGCAACGTGATCGGGCGCGGTTTGCCGGCGTCGCCGGGAGCCGCGTCGGGCGAGATCAGCTTCTCCGCCGACAAGGCCGAGGCTGCGGCACTGGAGGGGCGTAAGGTCATCCTGTGCCGGATCGAAACCAGCCCGGAAGACATCCATGGCATGCACGCCGCCCAGGGCATCCTCACCACCCGCGGCGGCATGACCAGCCACGCGGCCGTGGTCGCCCGCGGCATGGGCCGCGCTTGCGTCGCCGGCGCCGGCGAGCTTCGCATCGACTACAAGGCCGGTGTGCTGCGCGCCGGTGATCGTGAGCTGAAGGAAGGCGAGGTCATCACCCTGGATGGCAGCAGCGGCGAGGTGATGCTGGGCGAGGTGCCCACGGTGCAGCCGGAACTCACCGGCGAGTTCGCCAAGCTGATGGTCTGGGCCGACGGTATCCGGCGCCTCAAGGTGCGCACCAATGCCGAAACGGCACTGGATTGCCGCACTGCGGTGAAATTCGGCTGTGAAGGCATCGGTTTGTGCCGCACCGAGCACATGTTCTTCGAGGCCGGGCGCATCGTCGCGGTGCGCGAGATGATCCTGGCCGACAGCGAGGAGGGCCGGCGCAAAGCGCTGGCCAAGCTGCAGCCGATGCAGACCCAGGACTTCGTCGAGATCTTCAAGATCATGAAGGGGCTGCCGGTCACCATCCGCCTGCTCGACCCGCCGCTGCACGAGTTCCTGCCCCATGGCGAGCAGGAGATCCGCGAGGTGGCCCAGGCGACCGGCGTCTCGGCGGAGCAGCTGCGCCTGCGCATGCTGAAGCTGCAGGAAAGCAACCCCATGCTAGGTCACCGTGGCTGCCGCCTGGGCATCACCTATCCCGAGATCTACGAGATGCAGGCCCGCGCCATCTTCGAGGCGGCGGTGCAGGTGCACAAGGAAACCGGCGACACGGTGGAACCGGAGGTGATGATTCCGCTGGTCTCGCTGCGCCGCGAGTTCGAGATCCTGAAGGAGGTCGTCGACCGCGTGGCGAAGGAGACCATGGAAGCGGCCGACTGCCAGATCCCCTATCTCGTCGGCACCATGATCGAGTTGCCACGAGCGGCCCTGCGTGCGTCGGAGATTGCGGAAACTGCAGAGTTCTTCTCCTTCGGGACCAATGATCTCACCCAGACCACTTTCGGGCTCTCTCGTGACGACGCGGGCAGTTTCCTGCCGGTCTATGAGCGTCAAGGCATCATGAGTCGCGACCCCTTCGTCACTCTGGACCAGGATGGAGTCGGGGAACTGGTGAAGATCGGTGTGGAGCGAGGGCGCGCCAGCCGACCCGACATCAAGCTCGGCATCTGCGGCGAACACGGCGGCGATCCCGAGTCGGTGCGCTTCTGCCATCACGTCGGCCTAGATTACGTCAGCTGCTCGCCCTATCGCGTGCCCATCGCCCGCCTGGCGGCAGCCCAGGCGGCATTGGAACAGACCGAGCGCGACGTCTGATTGCCGCTCTGTAGGGGCGCGCGTCGTTGGAAGGCAGCCGGGAAGGCCACTTTCGGGGAGCCAAAAGGTTCCGGAATGGGCCTTCCCGGCTTTTCCGCGTCGGGGCTTGTTCGGGGAGTCAAAAAAACTATACTCGCGCCGCAACTTGGCAGGCTGCGGTTAGGGTAAAATGACGCTTACGCTGGATCCTGACTACCGACCGACCGAAAGCGAACCTTTCATGAACCCGCGTATGCGGGAACATTTCCGGCAAAAGCTTCTGAAATGGAAAGCCGAGCTGCTGCGGGAGTCCGGCACGACGCTGGAGCACTTGCAGAGTGAGAGCCTGGCGGAGCCGGACATCGCAGATCGCGCGTCCCTGGAATCGGATCGCTCTTTGGAACTGCGCACCCGCGACCGGGAGCGCAAGCTGATCTCCAAGATCGATGCCGCCTTGAAGCGGATCGAGGACGGAAGCTACGGCTACTGCGAGGAGACGATGGAACCGATCTCCATCGGGCGCCTGGAAGCACGGCCCATCGCAACACTATCGCTCGAGGCGCAGGAACGTCACGAGCGCATGGAACGCACTCAGCGCGACGACTGATCGGAGAATTGGCGGCTTTCGACCGGCATGACGCTGTCGGAAGCCGCCCACATCTCAGTCGGCGTTGAACACCCGCTCGAAAATCTGGTCCACCCGCTTGGTGTGGTAGGACGGGTCGAAGCAGGCATCGAGATCGGCGGCGTCGAGCACCACCTCTGGATCGGCTTCCAGTTCCGCGCGGAAATCCCGGCCTTCCAGCCACACCTTCATAGCGTTGCGCTGCACCAAACGATAGGCGTCTTCCCGGCTGACACCGGCCTGGGTGAGGGCCAGCAGCACGCGCTGTGAATTCACCAGTCCGCCGAGCCGGTCGAGGTTGCGCTGCATCTGGTCGGGATAGACCAGCAGCTTCTCCATCACGCCGGCGAGACGGTTGAGCGCGAAATCGAGGGTCACGGTCGCGTCCGGCCCGATCATGCGCTCGACAGAGGAGTGGGAGATGTCCCGCTCATGCCAGAGCGCCACGTTCTCCATCGCCGGGACGACGGCGGAGCGCACCATGCGGGCGAGGCCGGTCAGATTCTCGGTGAGGATAGGATTGCGCTTGTGCGGCATGGCCGAGGAGCCCTTCTGCCCCGGCGAGAAATACTCCTCCGCCTCGCGCACCTCGGTGCGCTGCAGATGGCGGATCTCCGTGGCCAGGTTCTCGATCGAGGAGGCGATGACACCCAGCGTCGCGAAGAAGGCGGCGTGGCGGTCGCGTGGGATGACCTGGGTCGAGACCGGCTCGGGCGTCAGCCCCAGCTTCTCCGCCACGTAGCTTTCCACGAAGGGATCGATGTTGGCGAAGGTGCCAACCGCGCCGGAGATGGCGCAGGTGGCGATCTCAGCCCGTGCCGCCTCAAGGCGGGCGCGGTTGCGGGCGAAGGCGGCGTAGTGGCCGGCGAGCTTGAGGCCGAAGGTGGTGGGCTCGGCATGGATGCCATGGCTGCGGCCGACGCAGAGCGTGTCCTTGAACTCGAACGCGCGGGCCTTCAAGGCGGCCAGCAGCCGATCCGTGTCCGCCAGAAGCAGGTCGGCAGCGCGCATGAGCTGGACTGCCAGGCAGGTGTCCAGCACGTCGGAAGAGGTCATGCCCTGGTGCAGGAAACGTGCCTCGGGGCCGACATGCTCTGCGACGTTGGTGAGGAAGGCGATGACGTCGTGCTTGGTCTCCCGCTCGATCTCGTCGATCCGCCCCACCTCGAAGGCACCGCGCTCCCAGATGGCCGCTGCGGCTTCCTTGGGGATCACGCCCAGTTCGGCCATGGCATCGCAGGCATGGGCCTCGATCTCGAACCAGATGCGAAAGCGGCTTTCGGGCGACCAAATTTCGGCCATCTCCGGCCGGCTGTAGCGGGGGATCATGTCTCGTTCCTCAAGTGGCTGTCGTCATGGCTGCGTGCCGGCCGGAAAGGGCAGGTGGCGCATCGATTGCGCTGCACAGTCCGGGGGCGCTTGCTTCGGAGCGCTGTTTCTACCACAGGCCGCAGGGCTCCTCACGACCCGATCAGTAATCCATCTGCCAGCGGATTCCCGCTCGACTCCGGCCATCGGCGCCCACATCGCTGTGCGCCTTGATCTGGTCGGTGATGTCGATCTCCACACTGACCCCGGTACCGCTGGAGCCCAGCCCCTGTTCGACGCCGACGTAGATGCCGTCGTCCAGATAGGTACCGATGGCGACCGAACCTGGATCATCCTCGGTCGCACCCGGTTTGAAGCCGAGGACGTCCACGCCAACGGCCCGGCGCATCAGTGCGGTCACCCCGGGCCCCCCAGTGGCGAGGCTAGCGGCGGCATCGGCGAGTTCCACGGCTTCCAGGGCAGACAGGTTGGCCGAGGTCTTGTTGAAGAGCACGCGCGAGAGGATCTCGTCCTGCGGCATGTCGGGCTGGGAAGAGAGCGCGATCTGTGGGTCGGAGGCCGTGCCCTCGACGCCAACGATCGCCGTGAAGCCACTGCCGGTGTAGACGGCGTGAAGATCCAGCTCAGGGTCCAGGCTGCTCGCGCCCACGGGCAGCGTGATGGCGCCTTCCTGCAGCATGAAGGTCTTGCCGATGACGGTGAAACTGCCACGCAGTGGTTCGAGCCGGCCGCTGATCTGCGGGTCATTGGCATGGCCTTCGACCCGGAAGTTGCCGCCCCACTCGGATTCGAGACCACGGCCACGCACGAAAACGCGGCGCGGCAGATCGATGTCGACATCGAGCAGGATGGGGGAGGGGGCCGGGGGCCCGGCATCGGGTTCCTCCACAGGCTCCACCGTTTGGCCGGCACGGACCTCGACAACTTCGATCTCGGCGACACTGGGCGGCAGCGCGTCGACAAGCCGGACCTCGATGAAGTCGTTGGTCAGTCGGCCAATGACCTCGGCGCGCTCAAAGGGATTGCCGATGACATCGATCTCGCCGCTGATGCGGGCGGTGACGTCGTCGCGCTGCACAAGGTGCATGTTGCTGAGGGTCACTCGGAGGTCAGCCTCCAAGCCCTCCTCGCCCAGCCAGGTCACCGTGCCCCGACCATCCATAGTGCCATCATTGCCGTCACCGGCGTTGAAGCGCTCGACGGTGAGGGTGTTGCCGGCGCCCACCAGAACCAGCTCCAGTGGATCGAGCACCGTGCCGCTGGTGTAGTTCTCATAGCGGGCGCCGGTGAGCGCCAGTTGGCCGCCGAGTTGGGGCGCGTTGAGGGTGCCGTAGGCTCGCAGGTCTATGTCCGCCTGTCCGGTAAGCCGCAGCGTGTCCACAGGCATCAGCGACATGACGGGCGCCATGTCGCCACTCCACTGCAGGCGGGCGCTCAGTTGCCGCTCGGCGATGGTGTCGACGGCAAAGGGCGCGAGTGAAAGGCGCAGCGGCAGATCGGCATCCAGGCTGAGGGGGCGTTCGGCAAAGCCTTCCATCACAGTGGTCAATTGCAGGCGTCCGGGTTCCAGCGTGGCATCGGCCCGGATGTCGAGTGGCGGGCGGTCACTGAGTTCGGCTTCCGAGCCGAAAGCGAAATCATCGGCAAAGAGATTGAGCTGGCCACGCGGTGCGCTCATCGAGCCCGCGAGGGAGAGCTCGCCGGAAAGTTCGCCAATGACGTCGCTGTCGCCGGCCAGATCGGCTAGACGATCAAGGGGGATGTCCGCAAGCCGCAGATCGGCCTGGATGCTGTCGCCCTGCTGCCGGGCGTCGCCAACCAGAGTGCCTCCCAGCAGGGTGAGGTCGAGGGACTGCAGTGCCAGGTCGTTCGGGGCGATGGTCAAAGTGGCGGGACTGGCGAGTGCGACGGTTTCCTCGCCCCAGTCGGCCGTGAGCAGGGGTATCCGGATCTGGGTGCGGGTGTCTTCCATACCAACTTCGGCCTGTGCCTGCAGGCGCAATGTTTCTTCGGCCACTTGTCCATCGGCGTCCAGATCGACCCGCAGTGCCGCAAGGTCTCCGGCGGCGTTGATCTCCGCAGTCTCCACCTCTGCCCCGCCCGCGGACAATCCCGCTGCGGTCAGGCCGGCTTGAACGCGTGGCGCACCCAGCAGGTCGTTCAGGGTGAACTGGAGGTCGACCCGCTCGCCTGTCACGCTTGGCTCGCTCGTCGGTCCCATCCTGACGCTGCGCAGCGCGAGGGTCCCGCGCAGGGCCTGCTGCGCCTCTTGGGGCAGGAGCTCCGCATTCAGGGTCAGGCTGCCGCCCGCCTCGATGCCGGCGATACTTGCGAGCGCCGCCAACTGCGGCACGTTGCCTTCGACCACGCCGCGGCCGGGTCGCCCGTCCAGCGGCCAGACCAGATTGCCGCTCACGCTGGCGGCATCTCCAAGACGCAGGTTCAGATTGTCGAGTGTCAGCTCCTGTTCGGCGATCTGAAAGTCCACGTCGGAGGAGAGGGGGCCGTACTGTCCCTCGGAGCCGTTCACTTCAAGGCGTCCGCGCGGACCTGGAGCGTCCAAGTCCACGTTGAGCGCCGCGCTTAGCGTTCTGACCGCTTCGCCCGGCAGCGACAGCTCTTCACCCGTCAGCCGGGCCTCCACCCGGGGCGTCGCCAAGGCACCCTGCGCGATACCCTCGAGCGAGAGCGAGCCGCCCAGAGGCTGTCCCAGGGTGTCGCCCAAGGGCTCCAGTGCCGAGACATCGAAGCGATAGCCAGCGTCAACTTCAGAGAAGGCGGCGTCCAGGGTGCCCCAGGCGGATAGCGCAGCCGTCGCTGCATCCAGGCGCACTTCGTCCAGCAGGATGCGCCCGCTGGCATCGCGGCGCAGCTGCATCGAGAGGCCGGGGCGCTCGCCGAGCACCGCATCGGCGATCGGGATACCCAGTTGCAGACGATCGGTAAGAGCATTGAGCCGGGCATCCAGGCTGCCGTCACTTGCCAGATTGGCCTGCAGGTCGACCCCCAGTGCGCCCGAAAGGTCGAGACCCGAGAGGCCGGCGAAGCGCTCGAGGCGCGGATGATCCAGTCTCATACCCAGGTCGGCCGTGGGACCGGCGTCGGCCAGCGTCGCTTCTCCCCACAGCGACAGCGCCAGCTCATTCAGCCCGGTATCGAGTGCGATCACCGTCAGCCTTTGCTCGGCAAGACGATAGCGCCCCTGGCCCTGGAGGGTCAGGTCGCCATCGGCCAGCTGCTGGAGGGCCGCTTCGCTGGCCTCGAGAGCCTCTGCGGCGAAGGAGATGTCGAACAACACCGCAGCGTCCGGCCCGTCCAGCGGAGCTTCGGTCTTGGCATCAAGGGTGAGGTGCAGACTTTCGGCCGTCGCTTCGGGCAATGAAAGCGCCGAAATGTTGGCGTGGGCCTGCAGCATCGGCTGGTTCAGGCTGCCGCTCACCGTCAGGCTGAGATCGGCGCCCTCAAAGCGTGCCGGCTGGGTGAGCTCGGAGAGGGCTTCGGGGTCCAGCAGTTCCAGGTCGAGGGCACCGTCCAGCGTCTGGCCATCTGCCTGCAATGCGAGGTGGCCGGTCGCCTGCAGCGCCGCGACACGAGCCTGAAGGTCCTGCACCCGCAAGGCCCCTTCCTCGGAGCGCTGCAGGCGCAACGCGAGACTGGGTTCATCCCCCACGAGCGAACGAAAGGCTTCCGGCACCAGGGCCGTGGTCTGGCCTTTCGCTTCAAGCGAGAGATCGAGCGGCTCCAGACTGTGTAGCAGCAGATCGGCTTCGAGCCGGGCTGTTGCGTCAGCCTCCGCAACCAGCTGTGCGCGCCAGCCCTCGAGTGGGCCGTCGCCGTCAAGCCGGATGCTTACGGCAGGACGCTCCGGCAGGTCGAGCAGCTCGGCGATCAGCCCACCGGCGGGCTCGGCGCCGTCGATCCGCGCCGTCAGCCGTTCGCCCCCGGCGGTCAACGCCAGTTCCAGGTCCAGCCGGCCGGGTTGCTCGTCCTTGCGTTCCACCGACAGCTGGGTGTCCAGCGCCCCCTCGCGGTCGATCCTGGCCCGGCCGGAAAGGCCGAGCAGGGCCGGTGTGCCGGCAATCTCCTGCCCGAGATAGAGCTCCTGTACCTCGAGTTGCTCAAGTCGCAAGCTGACCGGCAGCTCCGGCAAGGCAATGTCCAGCGGTGAGTCGCTTGGCGCCTGCTCTGCCTCGGTGTCGCTCCCGGCCGGCAGGCGCAGAAGCTCCAGCCGGTTCGCCCGAAGATGTTCGACCTCTACCCGCCTTTGCAGCAGGGACCAGGGGCGCCAGGCGAGTTCCGCCCGGTCGAGGTCGATGAGCACGCCCTCGGGGTCTCGCAACACCAGATCGCGCAGCACGATCTGCTGGGGCAGGGGGCCTTCCAGCCGGCCGATCTCCAGTTGCAGCCCATCTGGCGAACTCACGACATCCTCGATCAAGGAGACGAGAGTGGCGCGCCCGCTTTCGGTTTGCAGCGCGAGATAGAGTCCGCCCAGGAGCAAAAGCGGCAGGCCCACCAGGAGGGCGAAAAGCCCCCAGACAATGCGGGATAGCCAGCGTCGCCGGCGCGGGGCCGGTTGAGAGTCGGTTTGTGCGCTCACGGGCTTAGAAGGACTGTCCAATGGAGATGTAGAACTGATAGGCGCGGTCGACGCCCTTGCGCGGGTTCACCGGCGTGGCGACGTCGAGGCGCAGCGGGCCGAAACTGGTGTAGTAGCGCAGGCCCAATCCAGCACCGATGCGCAGCCCTTCACCGGTAGGCCAGGATGTCTCGTAGACCTGGCCCGCGTCCACGAAGGGCACGATACCGATGGTGTCGGTGATCTTGATGCGTGCTTCCAGGCCAATCTCGGCAACGGCCCGGCCGCCGATTGGGTCGTCATCGTCGTCCAATGGCCCGACGCTGCGAAAAGCGAAACCGCGCACCGAGCCGCCACCGCCGGCATAGAAGCGCAGGTTCGCCGGTATGTCGCCGTGAGAACTGCCGGCGAGAGTGCCGAAGCGCCCGCGGGCCGCAAGGACCAAGCGGTCGCTGTCGAAGGGCGAGAGATAGAAGGAACCGCTGGTCTCGGCGCGCACGAAGCGCGCGGACTCACCCACGGCGCTGATGTAGGGCGTGACGCTTGCGTCCAGTCTTGCGCCCCTGGTGGGGTTGAGCAGATCGTCGCTGCCGTCGTAGCTGACGCCGCCGGTCAGCCCGACGAGCCCGAAGACTTCCGTTTCATCGTCCTCGGTCACACGGGTGAAGAGGAGCGAGGGGCCAGCGCGCGCGGTCCAATTGTCGCTGAGACGCCGTTCCAGGCCCAGAAAATGGCTGCTGGTTAGTTCGTCGAAAGCCTCACTGCTTTCGTGCCGCAGCTCATTCTCGAACAGCAGCGCCTGTTCAAGGCGAAGGTAGTTCGGCTTGCGGAAGTTGGCCCCGAGACTTTGGCGCGGCCGGGTGGCACTGGCTTCGAGGCGCAGGCGCTCGGCCTCCGAGAAGAGATTGCGGTGTTCCCAGAACACCTCGATCCCGGGTCCGTCTTCATCGGTGGAGTAGGACACGCCGGCGCCGATGGTGCGGTGGGGGCGCTCGGCCACTTCTGCCGTGACTGGCAATTCGCCATCGCTTTCGATCTCATCGGGAGTGTCGACGATGACCGTATCGAACAGGCCGGTGCGGGACAGTTCGCGGCGCACACGTTCCGTCTCCCGCTCGTCGTAGGGTATCCCCTCTTCCCAGCCGAGAATGCGGTAGAGGTAGTCCTTGCGCACGGACTCGACCCCGACGATGGACAGCGGTCCGAACGCGGCGGGTTCACCTGCCGCGACGATGATTTCGGCGCGGACCGTGGCGTCGTCCATGTCCGCCAGATAGCGGGTATTGGCCACGCGGCCGAAGGGATAGCCATTCTCCTTGAGCCAAACAGGAATCTCGCGTGCCGCCGCCTGCAACGCTGCCGCTCGTGCCGGCTGCCCCAGTTCGAGGCCCACATCCCCGGCGGTGCGTGGCGCGCTGTCGGGCACCGGCTCTTGATAGCTGATCTCGTAGTTTTCGAGCCGAAAGCGCGGTCCGGGGTCGACCTCGATGCGAATGTGGATCGGGTCGGCACTGTCGTCGACCACGGACTGGATCTCGTTCCGGTAATAACCTTCGGAACGCAGAATGCGGGCAATGCGATCCAAATCGTCACGAAGCCGACGACGCAGTGCCGCCTCGCTGGCGGGCAGCCGGTCCGTCTGTGTCAGTAGGGCGGCGCTTTCATCAATCAGACCGCGAAGTCTGTCGGACAGATCACCCTCAATCTCGGTGGTGTAGGCGAGGCCCGGCGGTGTGCTGTCGTCGCTGTCCTGCGTCGGCTCATCGTCCTGTGCGGCGGCGGAGATGGGGAGCAGAATCGCGAACGCTGCCCCGATCCAACGGAGGTGCCCTGCTCTAAGCAGACGATAGAGTAAGTGGGTCAATCCGGACTGCCGCCATGTGGTATGTCTGCAACTGCACTTAGCCCAAGCCGGTCCTCGCGATGGGCTGCTCACGCGAAGGGGCCTTCCTTACCGAGACCAACGATTTTTTCTAGCCTGAAAGGGGCAAAGGCTCCAGAGAATCCGGGATTCAGCGTAAATATGACGCGCTTCGGCCCATTTCCTGTGCTGTCAGTCGCTGTTGCTACGTGTTTGTTCCCGAGATTCCACGAGCAAGGGGTGCTGAGAGACACCCGAGATCTGTTCAATCCGGCGTTTTTGCGGGCGGCGTGGTGTGCCGGAGGAAGTCCAAGGCGCCTTGCAGGATGTAAGCAGCCGCCATCTTGTCGACCACCTCGACACGCCGGCGCCGGCTCATATCCGCCTCGCCGATCAGAAAGCGTTCCACCACAGCCGTCGAGAGGCGTTCGTCCCAGAAGGCCACAGGAAGGTCGAGGCCGGCGATCTCGGAGAGATTGCGCGCAAACTGCCGGGTCGAGCGCGCGCGCTTGCCTTCCGTTCCGTCCATGTTGAGCGGCAAACCGATGATGAGTGCGCCGACGTTGTGGGCTTCGCACAGTGCGGCCAGCTTGGCTGCGTCCTCGCGAAAACGGCTGCGCTTGATCGTCTCCAGTGGAGACGCAAGGGTGAAGTCACTTGTTCCTAGCGCAAGGCCAATCGTCTTCTCGCCGAGGTCAAGCCCAAGGGGCCGGCTGCGCGCAGGCATGCACGAAGGCAGGTCTCGCAGATCGATGACGGTCATGGGAGAAAGGCCCCGATTACGAGCGGCTTGCCGCGATTCACGGCTGATCACCTTGCCTGCCGATTGTCGCAGCCCTGGCCGAATCGTCTTTTCCGGCAGCAACTGGTTGGGCAGAGTGTACCCATAAAGGGCCTGAACACCAGTCCCTCCAAGGGTTTGCCATTGTTAACTCTTCGTACACTTCTTTCCACCCTGTGTTGCTTTCTGGCCGTCGCGCTTTTCGCAGACGAAAGCCGATCCCAGGGGCATGATCGCGTACTTCGCGTGGCCTGGTCCCTGCAGGCACCCTATCAGTTTTTGCGCTCGGGCAGCGAGGTCGAGCATGTCACCGGCATTGATGTGGCGATGTTTCGGGCTGCGGCGGCACAGGCCGGCCTGAGCGCGATCTTCAGTCAGTTGCCCTGGGACGAAGCCTTGGAGCGGGTGGAAGAGGGCAGCATCGACGTCCTTCTGGGTGCCTTCCCGACACCGACGCGCGCAGAATATGCCTACTTCTCCGACCCCATCCGCTTTGCGACGGAAAAGCTCTTCCTGCCCCGCGATCGTATGCCCCATGCACGCTCCCTGGAAGAGCTGCTGGACGCACTGGAGCGCGACAAGCTTCGGATTGCGGCGATCGAGGATTTCGAACTCGGCGAGGGCTTCGACCGCTTCCGCCACGATCCGGAAAGCGCCGACCTGATTGTGCCCACATCTGATCTGGCGCAAAGCCTTCATCTGCTTGAACGGGGAGAAGTTGACGGCTTCGTCATGGACCGCCTGGCGGGTTATCACGAGTTGTCCAAGCGACACATGTGGAGTCTTCAGTCGCACCCCGTTCCGATTTATGAGGAAGATATCGTCGCGCTTTTTTCGCGTGCCTCCGTGGATCCCGGTCTGGTCGAGCATTTCAACTGGGGGCTGCAGCAGGTCTATGAGGACGGCCAGCAACTCGTCATCGAGCGACGTTTCGTCTTACCGGTCATGCTCGACATGGCGCTCTACGGTGCCTGGTTCGAGATCATCCTGATTGTGGGAATGGTGGCGTTTTCCATCTCGGCCGTGGTGATTGCCCGTACCGGCGACTACGGCCTGTTCGGGGCCGTTGTGCTGGCGTCGCTCCCGGCGTTAGGCGGCGGCGTGGTGCGCGATGTCTTCATCCTTCGCGAGCCGTACATATTCGCCTTTCCCGTGTACGTCCACATCGTGCTCGGCACTCTGGCGGTAGGCTTCCTCATCAATCGTGTGCTCGCGCGCTTGCGCGGCCGCTCCCTGCTCTTCTTCGATTTCGTCAATCTGGTGCTTCTGATGCGCCAGCGGATCCAGCCAAAGTTGCTAATGGAGGTTTTCGACGCCGCCGGCATCGCTGCCTTCACCGTCGTGGCGGTCACCATTGCGGTGGAGTTCGGGCGCGACCCACTCTGGCTCTGGGGGCCTGTGCTCGCGGCACTGACGGCTACCGGCGGGGCGATCATCCGGGACATGATCCGCAAGGACAGCGGCAACGAGATCCTCCACCATTCCTTCTACGGGGAGACGGTGATTATCTGGTCGCTGCCGCTCTCACTCTACCTACAGTACTTTGGGCTTTCAGCTGAACCGCAGGTCATCTTCTGGGCGCTGATGACCACCATGGGCGGGATCTTCGCGACGCGCATCGCATTCGTGGCCTGCGGCTGGTCGGGCCCTCGCTATTGATGGCGGAGACGGCCCGTCCTGCGCGACCGGATCGGCCTTGAGCCCGCCTGTCGGTAGCGATTCAAGTTGTCCATTGCCGAGGTGTAGATCGTAAAGTGCAGTCGCCGTTTCGTTACCATCCTGGCCGAATCGGCTTTCTTGGCGGTAACTGGTTGGGCAAACTGTACGTCTAAAGCGTGTAAACACCACCCCTGCCCAGAGTCGTTACCTTGTCCCCGCTCCGTGCCCTTCTCTCCACAATCTGTTGCTTGCTGGCGGTCGCGGTATTTGCCGGTGAGTCCCGTGCCCAGGGTCACGACCGCGTCCTGCGCGTGGCCTGGTCACTGCAAGCACCCTATCAGTTCCTGCGCTCGGACAGCGAGATAGCGCACGTCACTGGAATCGACGTGACCACCTTCAGAGCGGCGGCGGAACATGCTGGGTTGAGCGTGGTGTTGGACCAGGTTCCCTGGGAGCAGGCTCTCAAGGGTGTTGAAGAGGGCAGCATTGACGCCGTCCTGGCCGCGTACCCGACACCAGAACGTGCCACCTACGCCCACTTCTCAGATCCGATCCGCTTTGCGACCGAGAATATCTTCCTTCCGGCTAACCGAATGCCGACAGCCAATACCCTGCCGGAACTCTTGGACGGACTGATAAGCGAGCAACTGCGTATTGCCGTGGTCGAGGACTATGATCTTGGCGCCACTTTCAACAGGTTCCGTGACGACCCGGCGCATGCCGATGTAATCGTCCAGACGGTCGACCTGGCACAGAGTCTCCACCTGCTTGAGACGGGAGAAGTGGACGGCTTCGTCATGGATCGCCTGGCCGGTTATCACGAACTTTCCGAACGACATCTGTGGGGCCTGGAATCACACCCTTTGCCGATTCTTGAGGAAGATGTCGTTGCGCTCTTCTCGCGCGCCTCGGTCGCTCCCGGTCTTGTCGAACGTTTCAACTGGGGGCTGGAACGGGTTTACGAGAGCGGCGAACGCCAGGTCATCGAAAGACGTTTCGTCCTGCCCGTCTTGTTGGACATTGCGCTCTACGGCGCTTGGTTCGAGATCATTCTGATCATTGGCATGGTGTCTTTTTCCATCTCCGCTGTGGTGATCGCCCGGGCGGGTGACTACGGCATTTTCGGTGCGGTGGTGTTGGCCTCGTTGCCGGCGTTGGGTGGAGGGGTGGTGCGAGATCTGCTCATCCTGCGCGAGCCTTACATCTTTGACGAACCAGTGTACGTGTATATCGTACTCGCCACTCTCGCCGCGGGGTTTTTGATCAACCGTGTTCTTGATCGGTTGCGCGGGCGCTCGCTTCTGCTCTTCGATCTCGTTAATTTGCTCCTGATCATACGACAGCGCGCAAAGCCACAGATACTGTTGGAATTATTCGACACGGCAGGTATCGCCGCACTAACGGTGCTGGCCGTGACCATCGCGGTGGAGTTTGGCCGCCACCCTCTCTGGCTCTGGGGCCCTGTACTCGCCGCTTTGACGGCTGCGGGCGGTGCAATCATCCGCGACATGATCCGCAATGACAGCGGTAACGCTATCCTGCATCATGCCTTCTATGCCGAGACCGTGATCCTCTGGTCGCTGGGGCTGTCGCTTTATCTGCAGTATTTCGGTCTCTCGGCGGAGCCGCACGTCATCTTTTGGGCTTTGATGACGACGATGGGCGGCATACTCGCAACGCGTATCGCTTTCGTTGTTTTCGGCTGGTCGGGGCCTCGGTATTGAAGGCGGCACGCATTCGATTCCCGGGAGTTGATTGCGCGCGCGCCCGCCTTGCCGGTCACCGGGGCCGGTGCTAGGTTCCGCGCCATTCCGAGTTTCGGATCAGCACGACGTAACAACGAGGATAGGGCAGCATGTCGGTCAACCTGGAAACGGTCCGGCACATCGCCAAGCTTGCGCGGGTTCGGGTCGAGCCGGCACAGGCCGAGGCACTGGTGGGCGAACTGAACAACATCCTCGGCTGGGTGGAGCAACTGGGCGAGCTCGACACCAAGGATGTGCCGCCCATGACCTCGGTCGTGGAGCGCGGCCAGCCCCTGCGTGAGGATCAGGTGACCGAGGGGGGCGATCCCGAGCCGGTGCTGTGCAATGCGCCCGATTCCGCCCATGGCTTCTTTGTCGTCCCGAAGGTGGTGGAATAATGAGTGCTCCCACCCGCATGACCCTCGCGCAGGCGCGCGATGCCCTTGCCTCCAAGGAGATTTCGGCCCGCGAGCTGACCGAAGCCCATCTGGCTGCGGTCGAGGCAGCGCGGCCGCTCAACGCCTACACGGTCGAGACGCCGGAGAAGGCCCTGTCCATGGCCGATGCCTCGGATGCGCGGCTCGCCAAGGGCGAGGCAGGTCCACTTGAAGGCATCCCGCTCGCGATCAAGGACCTCTTCTGCACCGAAGGCGTGGCGTCCACCGCTGGCAGCCACATCCTCAAGGACTTCAAGCCCGCCTACGAGTCCACCGTAACCGCCAATCTCTGGCGCGATGGGGCAGTGATGCTGGGCAAGGTCAACATGGACGAGTTCGCCATGGGCTCTTCCAATATGACCAGCACCTATGGCGGCGTGGTCAATCCCTGGCAACGCAGCGGCAGCGACGAGAAGCTGGTGCCGGGTGGCTCCTCCGGAGGGTCGGCAGCGGCCGTTGCCGCGCGCTGCGCCCTGGGGGCAACGGGCACAGATACCGGCGGCTCGATCCGCCAACCGGCCTCCTTCACCGGCATTGTCGGCCTGAAGCCCACCTATGGGCGCTGTTCGCGCTGGGGCATCATCGCCTTTGCGTCCTCGTTGGATCAGGCCGGGCCCATGGCGCGCTCGGTGCGGGACTGCGCGATCCTGCTGCGCTCCATGGTCGGTTACGACCCCAAGGACTCCACCTCGGTGGACATGGCGGTGCCGGATTTCGAGCAGGCGCTGACCGGCGACATTCGCGGCCTGAAGGTGGGTATTCCCAAAGAGTATCGTGTCGACGGCATGCCGGCGGAAATCGAAGGCCTTTGGCAGCAGGGCATCGATTGGCTGAAGGCGGCCGGTGCGGAACCGGTGGAGATTTCCCTGCCTCACACCAAGTACGCGCTGCCGACCTACTACATCGTCGCGCCGGCGGAGGCCTCGTCCAACCTGGCGCGCTATGACGGCGTGCGCTACGGCCTGCGGGTCGAAGGCGAGAGCCTGGATGAGATGTACGAAGCCACCCGAGGGGCGGGCTTCGGCGACGAGGTCAAGCGCCGCATCCTGATCGGCACCTATGTGCTCTCGGCCGGCTACTACGACGCCTATTACAACAAGGCCCGGCAGGTGCGCACCCTGATCGCGCGGGATTTCAAGGCCGCCTACGAGACGGTGGACGTGATCCTGACCCCGACGGCGCCTTCGGCGGCTTTCGCCATGGGCGCCAACATGGATGACCCCATCGCCATGTACCTCAACGACGTCTTCACGGTGCCGGCCAGCCTGGCGGGCCTGCCCGGCATCTCCGTGCCGGCGGGGCTGTCGACGGATGGCCTGCCGCTGGGTCTGCAGCTCATCGGGCGGGCGTTCGACGAGGAGACCCTGGTGCGGGCTGCCGGTGTGCTGGAAGAAGCGGCTGCTTTCACGGCAGAGCCGGCCTTCATCGCCGGTGCCTGAACCGACGATGAGGATGTGTCACGGAATGAAGCAAGTGGACGGGCGACGGGCATGGCTCTGATCGAAGGCGAGACGGGTAAGTGGGAAATGGTCATCGGGCTGGAGGTCCATGCCCAGGTCATTTCCAATGCAAAGCTCTTTTCCGGCGCATCCACGGCTTTCGGTGCGACGCCGAACTCCCAGGTGTCGCTGGTTGACGCCGCCATGCCGGGCATGCTGCCGGTGCTGAACCGCGAGTGCGTGGCGCAGGCGGTGCGGACCGGGCTGGGCCTGAAGGCGCAGATCAACCTGACCTCGGTTTTCGAGCGCAAGAACTACTTCTATCCCGACCTGCCTCAGGGCTATCAGATCAGCCAGTATCAGCAGCCGATCGTCGGTGAAGGCGTGCTGACCATCGATCTGCCGGACGGCAGCACCAAGGAAATCGGCATTGAGCGCCTGCATCTGGAGCAGGACGCCGGCAAGTCGATGCACGACCAGGACCCGCGCCGCACCTTCGTCGATCTCAACCGCTCGGGCGTTGCGCTGATGGAGATCGTTTCCAAGCCTGAAATCGGCTCTGCCGAAGAGGCCGGCGCCTACATCCGCAAGTTGCGCTCCATCCTGCGCTACCTCGGCACCTGCGACGGCAACATGGAGGAAGGCAGCCTGCGCTGCGACGTCAATCTCTCCATGCGCCGCCCCGGCGAGCCGCTGGGCACGCGCACCGAGACCAAGAACGTGAACTCCATCCGTTACGTGCAGCAGGCCATCGAGTATGAAGCTCGCCGTCAGGTCGAGGTGCTGGAAGCCGGCGGGACGATCGAGCAGGAAACCCGTCTCTTCGATGCGCGCAAGGGTGAGAGCCGCTCCATGCGCAGCAAGGAGGAGGCGCATGACTATCGCTACTTCCCGGACCCCGACCTTCTGCCGCTGGTACTGGAGCAGGACTTCGTCGACGGCCTGGCCGCCGAGCTGCCGGAGCTGCCCGACGAGAAGAAGCGCCGCTTCATGGAGAACTACGGGCTGTCGATTTATGACGCCGGCGTGCTCGTCGCGGAGCAGGCCAATGCGGCCTTCTATGAGTCCGTGCTGGCCGGCGGCAAGCGTGACCCCAAGCTCGCGGCCAACTGGGTGACGGTGAACTACTTCGGTGCCCTGAACGCCTCGGGCAGGGACCTGGATGACGCACCGGTGGATGCGGCGAAGCTGGGCGGCCTGCTCGATCTGATCGCCGATGGCACGGTGTCCTCCCGCCTGGCCAAGGAGGTCTTCGAAGCGATGTGGGAGAGCGGCAAGGATGCCACCACCATCGTCGACGAGAAGGGGCTGAAGCAGATCACCGACGAGGGCGCGATCGAGGCCATCGTGGACAAGGTGATCGCCGACAATCCCGGCCAGGTGGAGCAATATAGCAGCGGCGCCAATCCCAAGGTCATCGGCTGGTTTGTCGGCCAGGTGATGAAGGCGAGCCAGGGCAAGGCCAATCCCGCCAGCGTGAACCAGATCCTCAAGCGAAAGCTCGGCGGCTAACGGGCCGGTTTACCCGGCCTCGTCGAGCGCGGCCTTTCTTCTCCTGCTACAGGTCAGGTGCCCGTGCCTGCAGCCCTTCAGCGCGCTCTTCTCTTCTGCATGCCGGCGGTCTTCGTGCTGCTGTGGTCGACGGGCTTCATCGGCGCGATCTGGGGACTGCCTTATGCCGAGCCCTTCACCTTTCTGACCCTGCGTTTCGCGCTCACCGTGGCGCTGCTCTTGCCGCTGCTGTTGGTCTTTCGGGCACTTCAATTCGAATCCAAAACCCAGATCCTACACATCGCTGTGGTCGGCCTCCTGGTCCACGCGGTCTATCTCGGCGGTGCCTTCGGCGGCATGGCGCGGGGCTTGCCGGCCGCCTACTCGGCGCTGATCGTCAGCCTGCAACCGCTCCTGACCGCCGTGCTTGTCGGGCCTCTGCTGGGCGAAAGGGTGACCCTGCGTCAGGTGCTTGGCCTACTGCTCGGCCTGATGGGGGTGACGCTGGTGCTGGCGGAGAAGTTGGCGCCGGCGGACAGCGGCAGCGTTTTTGAGGGCTTCGACCTCTGGGCCATCGTTTTTTCGCTGGGCGCCCTGCTGGGTATGACGCTGGGCGTGGTCTATCAGAAGCGCTTTTGCGGCCAGGTCCACCTCTGGAGCGGTGCCCTGGTCCAGTACGCGGCAGCGGGCCTGGTCACTGGCGCGGTCGCCTTTGCCTTTGAGAGCAATGAGATCCAGTGGACAGGCGACTTCCTCTTCGCGCTGGGTTGGCTGACCTTGGTGCTGTCACTGGGGGCGGTCAGCCTGCTGATGCTGCTGATCCGACTGGGCGAGGCGGCGCGCACCGCCAGCCTCTTCTATCTCGTGCCCCCGGCAACGGCGACCTCCGCCTGGCTGCTCTTCGGCGACCGGATGGGCCCGCTGGCCCTGGCTGGCATGGCCGTTGCCGTCCTGGGTGTTGCGTTGGTGGTGGTACGCCGCAGCCCAGGCTGATCATGCGATCAGGCCTCTTCGCGGGTAATCAGGGCGATGAGCACGACCCCGATCATCAGCAGGAAGCGCGCGGCGGCGCTCTGGCCGTTCCAGGTTTCGGACTGCCACATAGCGAACCATTCCCCGCCGATGGTCATGAAGCCTACGGCATAGAGCAGGAATCCCGCGGTGAGGCCGAGAACCGCTGCGGGCCGAGCCTGGGCGAAGGCAACGCGATCATCGCTGGCCTCCCAAAGGCGGTACGCGCCATACCAGCAGAGCAGGGCGGTCACGGCCTGCCAGGCGATGATGAAGCCATAGGCCGCATGATGGATCGCCGGACTGGTGAGCGCCCGCCAGGAGAGGGCGGAATCCGGGAAGATCGTGTCCATCGAGAGCACATGCTGCACGAAGGCGAAGTTGCTGCCGTAGTCGGTGATGTTGCCGAAGGCGACCAGGGTGAAGAAGAGCGCGATGCCGGCCACGAGAGTCGCCTTGCAGCGGCGGATCAGGATCATGGATGGCACCCCCCTGGCTTCTGGTCAGCGCTCGGTCAGCTTGAGCTCGATGCGCCGATTGCGTTGAAAGGCTGTGTCGCTGTCGCTCGGGTCGAGCGGCTGGTACTCGCCGAAACCGGCGGCCACCAGCCGGTTGGGCGGGATCTCCTCCTGAATCAAGAGCCGCACGACCGAGATGGCTCGGGCGCTCGACAGCTCCCAGTTTGAGGGGAAGAGCGGAGTCGAGATCGGGCGACGGTCGGTGTGGCCATCGACGCGCAGAACCCAATCAATGTCGTCGGGAATCTGTTCGGCGATGTCACGCAGCAGGCTCGCCAGTTGCCGGATCTGCGCGCGTCCCTCGGCCTGCAGGGAGTCCGAGCCGCTGGGGAAGAGCACTTCGGCCTGGAAGACGAAGCGATCGCCGACGATGCGGACGTTCGGATTGTCGTCACCCAAAATTTCCCGCAGTCGCCCGAAGAACTCTGAGCGATAGCGCGCCAGTTCCTGCACACGGCTGGCCAGGGCCATGTTGAGCCGGCGCCCGAGATCCGCGATCTGCACCTGCTGCTCGCGCTCGCGTTCTTCGGTGGCCTCCAGAGCGCTTTGCAGGGCGGCAAGCTGCCGGCGCAAGGCGGCGATCTGGCTGTTGAGCAGTTCGACGCGCTGCTGAGCCTCGCTCGCCAGTTCGGACTCCGCCTGGAGTTGGCTTCCGCGGTCCTGCAGGCGTTGCATCAGGGCGTCGCGGGCCGCGCGCAATGTTCGAAGCTCGTCCAGTCGCTCGCGTTCGCTTTCGTCCATCTGCGCCAGTTGCGCTTCCAACTCGTCGATCCGCCGGTCGCGCTCGGCGATCTGTTCGCGCACCCGGGAGAGTGTTTCCTCGCTCAAGGCCAGCTCTTGTGTGCGGGCCTCGAGGCTTTCTTCCCGCTCGGCCAGCATGACCTCTCGCGCAGCCAGCATCTCCTCCAGCCGCTCCAGAGTGGTGCGGGTCAGCTGGATCTCATCTGCACGGGCTTCCAGAGCCTCCGCCTGGGCCGCAATTTCCTCGGATTGCCGGGCCGCGAGGTCCTCGCTTTCCGCTAGCGCTGCGCGGGTCTCCGACAGGTCGGTTTCGCTGCGCTCCAGCTCTTCGCGGGTGCTGGCCAGAAGCGCTTCGCGTTCGGCCACCTGCTGCTCCAAGTCCTCGAGCGCGGCACGGCTTTCGGCCAGCAGGGCCTCGGTGGCCCGCAGGTCGTTCTCCCGATCAGCCACCTGCTGCTTGAGCTCGTTGCGCAGATCACGCAGCAGCGCCAGTTCGGCCAGCTGAACCTGAATGGTTTCGCGATCGGCTTCGATGGTGTCCTCGGCCTCGAGCAGCGCCTGGTCGAGGCTGTCGCCCCGATTTTCGGCAAGCATCAGGTCCTGGCGCAGTTGCTCGCGACTTTCCGTGACCGCGAGCAGCTCTTCCTCCACGGACTCGTGTTCCTCCGACAGGGCGGTAAGCTGGGATGCCAGGGAGTCACGCTGATCCTCAACCCGCGCCAGTTCCTGCACCAGCGTTTCGCGCAGGGCCATGGAATCCTGCAGTTCGCTGGTGAGGCTGTCGAGCGTGCTGCGCAGTTCGCTGGTGGTTTCGCGCTCCAGGGCCAGGAGTTCGCTAAGCTCAGCGATCTGCTGGTCGAGCCGGGCCAGGCGCTCGTCACGCCCGCTCAGCGCAACGGAAAGGTAGTACTGCGCGATCACGAAGACCATCAGCACGAAAATCACCACCAGCAACAGCGTCGCCAGCCCGTCGACGAAGCCGGGCCAGATGTTGGTGGAGCGTGTACGACCGGTGCGGTTGAGCGAATACATGGGGTGCTGGGTCCGGCCTCAGCCTTCTTCCGCCAACGCGGCGATGGTGCGCGCCAGTAGACGTATCTCGCCGCGGATCTGTTCCACAGTCTGTTCTCGGCCGCCGCGCATCTCGCTTGCCATGCGGCTCAGGTGCATGTCGATGTTGCGGATGTGGTCGCGGGTGGCATCGTCCATCCCGCCGTTCGACATCTGCGCCTCGGAAAGCTGTGCGAGCAGGGGTCTGATCGCGGCATGGGTTTCCGCCAGCTTGCGCAAGACCTCCTGTTCCGTGCGCATTTGATCGGTGAGCAGCGTCAGGCGCTCGGTCAGGGTGGCGAGGTTGCGATTTGCGGTCTGCTTGTCCTCCTCGCCGCGCTGAATGGTATTCTGGAGGTTCTCAAGACTGTCGGCCGTCTGCTCCAACAGCGCCTGCAGGTAGGCCGGCACCGAGGCCTCGCCTTCGCCGCCGCCGAAGCTGCTGCCGCCGATCCGGGTCATGCCCGAGAGCCATTCCTCCATCTCGTTCATGAAGCGGTTGTGGGCCTGGCCCGACTGCAGTTCGAGGAAGCCCAGGACAAGTGAGCCGGCGAGACCGAAAAGCGACGAGGAAAATGCCGTGCCCATGCCGCCCAGGGGGCGCTGCAGACCGCGCTGCAGGTCCCCGAACAGGGCAGCAGCGTCGCCATCGCCGAGAGACAGCGCACCGATCGTCTCGCCCACGGCATCCACCGTCTCCACCAAGCCCCAGAAGGTGCCCAGAAGGCCAAGGAAGATCAGCAGACCGATCAGATAGCGGGAGATGTCGTGGCTTTCGTCGATCCGCAGGCGGATGCCGTCCTGCAGCGTGCGCATCGCCATGGCCGAAAGGGTGATGCGTCCCTTGCGCTCGCGCAGCATGCGCGCCATTGGGCCGAGCAGGCGCGGCGCGTCGAGCTGGGTCATCTGACCGGGAAAGATCAGCCCACCGCTGCTTTCGCGCTTCAACTGTTCAAGGAACGCAATCTCTCGCCGCAGCAGGAACACCTGCCGAAAGGAGTAGATTATTCCCAGAACGAGGACCCCGAGGATCATCCCGTTCAGGACCGCATTGGCGAAGAAGGCATCCGCCAACTGCGGGTAGAGCGCAGCGCCGGCGGCCAGCACAAGGGCGAGAAAGATGCCCATGCGGATGAGGTAAATTTGGGGACGCGTCATTGCTTAGACTGTTCTGTTAATCGATCGGCGCAAGCGCAGCCTAGTGCAGTTGTCCCCTTGAGGAAATTGCCGATCCATCCGTTGCACGCAGATTCTTCCGTTTTTCAACGCTCTGCAGGCAGAATGTCGACGCGGTCGGCCGGCTGACCGCTTGCGCTGCGCCCGATGGCGCGCACGTCCATCCGGGTGGAGCGGATGCCCTGGTCGAGCAGGAAGGCGCGCACGGCCAGTGCCCTGGAAAGTGACAGGCGCCGTGCGCCGCTCATGTCTTGGTCGTAGTCTGCTGCATATGCCTCCAGGCGCATGCGCTGGCTTTCCTCTTCGCGCAGTTGTTGCGCGAGCGACAGCAGGCGATCCTCCATCGGCTGGGTGAGATCGGAAGAGCCGCTGTCGAACTCCAGCCGCACCCCTTCGGCGAGAGCAGGCGAGGGCAGTGCGGCCTGCTGAACAGGGCGTTCCTCTTCCTCGAAGACCTCGAGATCGATCTCCTGTTCCTCTGGCTCGCTGGGTTGCGCACTGACCGCCGGCGCAGCGGTACCTTCGGTGTCAGCCTGCTCGGCGGGTGGCTCTTCCTGCTGATCCTGCGTTGGTGCGTCCTGCTCCGGCCGCGCCCGCGGTTCGGGCGTGGGCTGAGCCGGGGCCTCTGTGGGTTCGGAAGGCTGCTCCTCGGGCTTACCCACATCACGCGCCGGTTCGGCGGTCGGTTCGCTTGGCGCTGCGGGCTCGCTCGGCGTTTGCGATGAGTCTGGTACTTCCGTGGCGGTTTGTGTCTCTGCCGCTTCCGGCAGCAAGCCTCGTGGTCGTGTGGGAGGCACCGGGGGCAGGGCGGCGTCCTGCTCAGGGGGTGCGGCGCCAGCAGCCGCGGCGCTGCGGGGCGCAGGTGCCGAAGCGGTGGCGCTGGGCTCCTCCCTGCGCGGCGGTGGGGCGGCGGGTGTCGGCGGCTGCCGCTCGCCGGTGGCGCGTGCTTCGGGCCTCTGCTGACCGCTGCTGCTCCCGGGTTCGATCAAAAGGCGGGAGCGAGGTGCGTCGCTTGGAGGGGGCAGAAGCCGTGCCGCCTGCAGCGCCGGCGGCAAGCCTTGGCCCATCGGTTGCGCGCTGTCGGCTTGATCGTTCGGCGCGCTCTGGAGCGTTTCACAGGCGCTCAACACCAGCATGCCGGAAAGCGCCAGAAATGGCAGTGCCATTCCCTTGGCGCGTCGTTCCCATCCGGCAGGCCGATGCATGCTCATCTCCCTATCGCTCTTGCCCCGATCCCTGCATCAACCCGCAGGGGTGCGACCGCGTTCCCCGGAATCCCGGGCAAATTCAGCCGCAAGGGTAGTGGAGCCGCCGTCCGGGCGACAAGCGCTTTCCGAGAGGTGCAGGGCGAAGAGGCCTCCCGAAGCAAGAGTTTAGCGGATCAGGCTCACGTCCTTCATGCCGACAAGGCGCAGCAGCAGGCGCACCAGCAACAGGGCGCCGACGACGGTTGCCATGATGCAGACCGAAAAAGCCGCGGCCTGGTTCGTGGCCCCGCGATCCTCCAGCAGCAGCACCGAAACGGCGGCGACCTGGGTCTGTGGCGTGATCAGGAAGATCACGGCCGACAGCGTGACCATGGAGCGCATGAAGAAGAACACGGCCACACCGATCAGGGTCGGCGCGATGAGCGGCAAGGTGACCTTGCGCAGTGTCTGGATGCGCGTGCCGCCCAAGGTGGCCGAGGCTTCGTCGAAGGTGCTGCTGATCTGCTTCATCGAGGTGGAAGCGATCAGAAAGCCTTGTGCGTGGTAGTAATAGACGTTGGCAATCGCGATGATGATGAGCGTGCCGTAGATCAGATAGACGGGGTTCGACGGGTTGTTGAAGGCCAGGATGTAGCCCAGGCCCAAGACCATACCTGGCACCGCCGCCGGCAGGATCGAGAGGAAGTAGAGCGGCCGCGTGACCGGCGACTTGAACTTCTCGATCACGTAGGCCGAGGCCGTCACCACCACGACGCCAACGCCGGCCGCCATGAGCGAGATGTAGATCGAGTTCCACAGCGGTTCGATGCCGTTCTGCACGTCGAAGGCATAGTGCCGCAGCGACATGCTCATGTTGTAGGGCCAGAGGTGCACGAAGCTGGCGAAGATCACCACGGCAACGATCGAGAGGATCATCAGGGCGATAACGGCCGAGATGCCGGCAAAGGTGAGATCGCGCATCCGGTCCGGCACGATGACCAAGGGGCGGGACTGGTCGGAGACCAGGGAGTACTGCCGCCGGCTGATGTACTTTTCCAGGATGGCTGCCACGGCGGCGGGAACCAGCAGCACCATGCCGATCACCGTGCCACGTTCGAAGTTCGCCTGACCGATCACCTGGTTGTAGACCTCGGTTGCGAGCACGTTGTAGTTCGCGCCAATCACCATGGGGTTGCCGAAATCGGTGATGACCAGGGTGAAGCAAACGAAGACCGATGCGGCCAGGCCGTACTTGGTGGACGGCAGGGTCACGGTCCGGAAGGTGCGCCAGGGGCCCGCACCCAGCATCTTGGCGGACTCGTAGAGTCGCGAATCGGTCACGGCCAACGCGGTTGAGAGGATCAGGAAGGCGTAGGGAAAGACATAGAGGACCATCGAAATGACGATCCCCCAATAGCCGTAGATTTCGATTTCCGTGCCGAAGGTGCGGTTGATCAGGCCGTTGCGGCCGAAGAGCAGAACAAGGCCCTGAGCCTGCACCAGGGAGGGGGCGAAGAGGGGAACGAGCGCGACGATGCGCAGCAGGTTCTTGCCCGGCATGAGGGTGCGCTGCACGGCGTAGGCGAAGGCATAGGCCATGATCACGGCAAAGGCCGTGGAGACCAGCGTGACCTCGAAGGAGTTGTAGAGAATGCCCTGGAAACGGGAGGTCGTGAGCATCGACAGGTAGTTGTCGAGCCCGAATCCCTCCGGCGTCGAGAAGCTGCGGCCGAGAATGAAGGCCAGGGGATAGACGATGAACAGCAGCAATGGCACGCCGACGAGGAGGCTGGCCACGATCATCGGTTTGCGGTCGTGATTGGGTTTCCTGGCAGCGCCCGCGCTGGCCGTGGCTGCACTCACCGCCATTCCAGCACCCGCAATGCGGCGGCCGGGAGTTCGGCCTGCAGCACTGTCCCCTCGGTCAAGGGCGGGCCATTGCCGGCGTGGACTTCGGCAACCAGCGGCGGGGTGTCGGCGTTCACTTCCAGAACGAGGTGGGTGATGTTGCCGAGAAAGATCATCTGTCGCACGCACACCGGAAGGCTGTTGGGAGTCCCGGTGCCGGTGGCGCTGGACAGTCGGATCTCTTCGGGGCGCAGTCCGAGCACGGCCGGAGTGCGGCCGGATGTGGGGCTTTCCAGTTGCAGCGGGTGTCCGGCGAAGCGCAGGGCGTCCGCACTGCCGTCCACGGGGCCGTCCACGGGCAGGACATTCATGCGGCCGATGAACTCGGCGACGAAACGCGTCTCGGGCTTCTGGTAGAGTTCATGGGCAGAGCCGACCTGCTCGATGCGCCCGGAGCGCATGACGACGACGCGGTCGGCCATGGTCAGCGCCTCTTCCTGGTCATGGGTGACCATGATGGTGGTGATGCCAAGGCGCTGCTGCAGCGCCCGGATCTCCAGGCGCAGATCCTCGCGCACCTTCGCATCCAGCGCCGAGAGCGGCTCGTCGAGGAGGAGCAGCGACGGATCGGGCGCCAGGGCACGGGCCAGGGCGATGCGCTGCTGCTGACCGCCGGACATCTGCGGCGGATACTTCTGCGCCTGGTCGGCAAGCTCAACCACGCGCAGCATCTCGTCCACCCGTTCGGCAATGCGGTTTCTCGGCCAGCGCCGGCATTCGAGGCCGTAGGCCACGTTGCGGGCCGCCGTCATGTTGGGAAAGAGGGAGTAGGACTGGAAAACCACCCCGAAGTTGCGCAGACGGGCCGGCACCGCGATGAGATCGCGGTCGTCCAGCAACACCTCGCCGCCATCGGCCTGCTCCAATCCGGCAACGACACGCAGCAGCGTGGTCTTGCCGCAGCCCGAGGGGCCCAGGAAACAGACGAACTCACCGGCATCGATGTCGAGAGAAACGCCGTCGAGCGCGGTCAGATTGCCGAATCGCTTCACGACCTCGCGAATGCGCAGGGACATAAGGGGGCTCCAGGAAGAAGGTAGGGACGCTCTGCTGCTGGGAGGATCGAGTGGCCGCTCGGCCGGCTTGCTCACGGTTCAAGCAAGCAGCGGGTGGAGGCGCTGTGGCCTCCACCCGGGCTGCGGAACGAACGGTGGTATCGAGCCTTACTCGGACTCGAACTCGGCCTGCCACTGCTCCAGGATGCGATCACGGTTTTCCGCCGACCAGGCGAAATCCATGTCGTACATCACCGCGCCGATGTCTTCCGGCAAGCCGGCGTCCAGGAAGTTCTGCGGGATGCTGCCGCCCGAGACCGTCACGATCTCCTTCCAGTCGTAGTATTCGTCCACGGCCGCGTCGCTCAGTGTCCAGTCGAGGAAGCGCTTGGCGGCGTCCTTGTTATCGGAACTCGCCATCAGGCCGTGGGCTTCCAGTTCGTTGCCCGCGCCCTCGGAGGGGAGCACCATGGTGATGGGATAGCCCTCGTTGATGTTCTTGATGGCACGCAGGGCGAAGGAGGCGCCGATGGCGTACTCGCCCTGGCTGGCGACGTTACAGGGGCGCGAGCCGCTCTTGATGTACTGCGCCATGTTCTTGTCGAGGGCGCGCAGGAACTCCCAGCCTTCTTCCTCGCCCTTCATCTGCAGCAGGGACGCGATCTGCAGGTAGCCGGTGCCCGAGCTGGCCGGGTTCGGCATGACGATCTCGCCCTCGTAGACCGGATCCAGCAGGTCTTCCCAGGAGCTGGGCATGGGCAGGCCCTTGTCTTCCAGGACCATGTTGTTGACGCAGAAAGCGCCCATGTAGCCGGTCACGGCGAACCAGCGCCCGTCGGGATCGCGGAAGCGCTCGGGCACGCGGTCGATGTTCGCGGGCTCGTAGGGCTCCAGCATGTCCTGGATGCGCGGATCGACCATGGAGGTGACAGCCCAGCCCCAGATCACATCGTGCTGGGGATTGCCGGCCTCGGCCAGGATGCGGGCATGCAGATCACCGGTGGACAGGCGCAGAACGTTGACTTCCAGATCGGGCAGATCTTCTTCCATACGGTTGAGGAAGGCGGCCAGCTCGTCTTCTTCATAGGAGGTGTAGACGGTGATGGAGTCGGCCTGTGCCGCTGCGATTCCGGCGACGGCGGCAATGGCCGTTCCGGCGATCAGCGAGCGGAAAAGCCCGCCCCTGCGATGACTGGACATGAATGTCTCCCCGTTTTGTTAAGGCGATAAACGCTCAGAACCCGGCTGAGTAGTCGAGCGTATCGTCCGATCCCCCAAAGCCCGGCCCCTGGGGAAGAATGATAGAGCAAGTTTACCAAGATATGAAAGCGCTGTGACAAGTGGGTCACCGACTCTCGCCTGGCGCGAACGTGAGTTTGCCAATGTGGTTCAACCAAGTTCGCAAGTCATCTGAAGGAGACAGTGAAGCAGCACTATTTTCGCTCGTACAAAGCCTCGAGTTTTTCGCTGAAGGCAGCGCGCACGACGTGGCGCCGCACCTTGAGTGTGGGCGTGATCATGCCGTTCTCGACCGAGAGCGGTTCCGGGGCGATCAGGAAGCGGCGCACCTTCTCCATGTTCGACACCTCGCCGTTGACCCGCTCCACAGCTTCGGAAATGGATTTACGCAGCGACGGGTCATCGAACAACGCCTCCAGGTCGCCCCGCTTGCCATTGCTGCGCGCCCATTCCTGGAGCCAGGTTTCGTCGGGGATGATGAGGGCGACGAGATGGGGCCGCCGATCGCCCATCACCATGACTTGTCCGATCTCGGGCTGCAGCGACAGCTTCCCCTCGACGCGGGCCGGAGAGATATTGTCACCGCCTGACAGGACGATGATGTCCTTCTTTCGATCGGTGATGGATATGTAGCCGTCGGCGTCGATGCTGCCGATATCCCCGGTGTGCAGCCAACCGTCGCGCAGTGTGGCCTGCGTGGCGGCCTGGTCGTGCCAGTAGCCCTGCATGACCAGTTCTCCGCGCACCAGGATTTCCCCATCCTCGCCCAATGCGACCTCGACCCCCTTCAGCGGTGGGCCAACGCTGTGCATCTTGATCTTGAAGGGGCGGTTGGCGCTGACCACTGGGGAAGCTTCGGTCTGGCCGTAGCCTTGAAGGATGCGCAGGCCAAGGGCATGAAAGAACAGGCCGATCTCCGGGTTGAGGGGAGCGCCGCCGGAGATCATTGCTTTCAAGCGGCCACCGAAACGCTGCCGCACCTTGTCGCGCACCAGACGCTCCAGGGCGAGGTCGAAAACTCTTTCCCAGAGCGTGAGGCTGTTCGGGTCCGTATAGCGCTTGCGCCCAATGCGCTCGGCGGCGGCGAAGAGACGCTGCTTGAAAGCGGGTTCCTTGCGTAGACCGCGGTGAATGCGCTGGTACATGGCCTCATAGAGCCGGGGCACCGCGGTCATGATCGTGGGCCGCGCTTCGGCCAGGTTGGTCAGCAGCGTTTCCACACCTTCGGCATAGTAGATCTGGGCGCCGATTGTGACCGGGAAGATGTGGCCCGCGGTGTGCTCGTAGGAGTGGGACAGCGGGAGGAAGGACAGGAATATTTCCTCGCCGATGCCGTACTCGTCGAGCAGGTCGTAGGCCGAAAGGCAGTTGGCCAGGATGTTGCCATGGCTGAGCATCACCCCTTTGGGCGCACCGCCCGTGCCCGAGGTGTAGATGATGCAGGCCAGCTCATGCCGGGCGATATTGGATGCGGCTTTTACGATTTCCGCCGTGGCCTCCTCAGGTCCGGCCAGCTCGCCCCAGGCATGATTGCTCCAGGGGCCGTCCAGTGCTGCCGCTTCCTCGATGGTGACCAGATGCCGGCAGTCCGGCGCATCCGGGAGGGCTTCGCATAGCGGGACGGCCAGTTGCGCAGTGGAAACGATGGCACAGCAGGCGCCGGAATCCGCCAGGATATGCCGGTGGTCGCTCGCACGATTGGTGGTGTAGGCGGGCACCGTGATGGCGCCCAGCGCCATGATGGCGAAGTCTGCGATGAACCATTCCGGCCGGTTCTCCGAGACAAGCAGCACCCGGTCGCCGGCCTTGACGCCAACCGTCGAGAGGCCGGCCGCCACCCGGCGCACCTCCGCAGCGACCTCTGCCCAGGTCCGAGGCTGATATCGGCCTTCGCGTTTCGCCCAGAGAAAGGGGCGGCTATCGAGGCGTTCTGCCTGTTCAAAA
This sequence comes from Aquibaculum sediminis, assembly GCF_040712085.1. Lineage (NCBI taxonomy): Bacteria > Pseudomonadati > Pseudomonadota > Alphaproteobacteria > Rhodospirillales > Rhodovibrionaceae > Aquibaculum > Aquibaculum sediminis. The sequence continues at coordinate 335,151 of NZ_JBFCVK010000001.1, read as the reverse complement.
AAGACAGCGGGCAGGTTGGCTGCGTTCTTGTAGTCCATGTCCTCCCTTTCTCCCCGCGCCTTGTTGGCGCAGGGTGCGCCGCAGGGCATCCACCCTTGGTTCGCTTTGGCCCTGCGACTATATGCCAAAGTCCCTGCCACCAAGCCACGATAAGCGGAGCACCATGAGCGACGTCGCACAGTCAGAGAGCACGCCCGAAGCAGAACTTGGACCCTTGCCCGAGTGGGATCTGAACGATCTCTACCCGGCGACGGACTCTCCGGAACTGGAGCGCGACCTCACAGAGGCAGAGGGCGCGGCCCGGACGTTCGAGGCGCAATGGCAGGGGCGGCTGAGCGACAGTGACGGTGCCGCCCTGGCGACGGCCATCTTAGAGTATGAGCGCATCCAGGAGCAGCTGGGGCGCATCGCATCCTATGCGCATCTGACCTATGCCGGCGATATGAGCCGGGCGGAGAATGGGCGCTTCTATCAGGCGATTCAGGAGCGTGTGACGGGTATTTCCACGCACCTGCTGTTCTTTGCGCTGGAGCTGAACCGCATTGATGAGAAGGCACTGCAGGACAAGCTTGCCGATCCGGCGCTGGCGCGCTGGGCTCCCTGGCTGCGCGATCAGCGCGCCTGGCGTCCGCACCAGTTGGAGGATGCGGTGGAGCGGGTGCTGCATGAGAAGCATGTAACGGGGCGCGCCGCCTGGACCCGTCTGTTTGACGAAACGATGAGTGCAATGCGTTTTGATCTGGACGGAGCGCAGCTCTCGGAAACGGAAATCCTCGACAAGCTCACGTCGCGCGACCGTGATCTGCGCCAACGCGCGGGCCTGGCCTTCGGCGCCGGGCTGAAGGGGCAGGAGCGCCTGTTCTCTCTGATCACCAACACCCTGGCCAAGGACAAGGCAATCGAGGACGGCTGGCGCGACTTCCCGCGGCCGGTGTCCTCGCGCAATCTGGCAAATCTCGTCGAGGACGAGGTGGTCGATGCGCTGGTCACGGCGGTGGCGGAGTCCTACCCGCGCCTGTCCCATCGCTACTATACTCTGAAGGCGCGCTGGCTCGGCCTCGACAAGTTGTCCTTCTGGGACCGCAACGCGCCGCTGCCCGAAAGCGACGACCGACGTATTCCATGGGACGAGGCGCGCCAGACGGTGCTGGATGCCTATGCCGCCTTCTCACCGGACCTGGCGGCCGTGGGGCAGCGCTTCTTCGACAACGACTGGATCGACGCGCCGCCGCGCTCCGGTAAGGCGCCAGGAGCCTTCGCGCATCCTACCGTCCCCTCGGCCCATCCCTATCTCCTGCTGAATTATCAGGGGCGGGTGCGCGACGTCATGACCCTGGCGCATGAACTGGGCCATGGCGTGCACCAGGTGCTTGCCGGCGAACGCCAGGGGCATCTCCTGTCCAACACGCCGCTGACCTTGGCGGAAACGGCCAGCGTGTTCGGGGAGATGCTGACCTTCCGGGCGCTGCTGGCCAAGACCGAGGATCCGGCCAGGCGCAAGGCCATGCTGGCCGGCAAGGTGGAGGACATGCTGAACACCGTCGTGCGGCAGATCGCCTTCCACCGCTTCGAGGAGCGGGTGCATGACGCCCGGCGCCAGGGCGAGTTGCTGCCGGAAGACCTGGGTCGGCACTGGATGGAAACCCAGACGGAGGCACTCGGCCCGGCCTTCACCCTGGATGAGAGCTACGCCATCTACTGGGCTTACGTGCCGCACTTCGTGCATGTGCCCTTCTACGTTTACGCCTACGCCTTTGGCGACTGTCTGGTGAACTCCCTCTATGCTGTTTACGAGCAGGCGCATGAGGGCTTCGCCCAGCGCTACCTCGAGCTTCTCGCCGCGGGCGGAAGCAAGCGGCACAAGGAACTCCTCGCACCCTTCGGCCTCGACGCCTCCGACCCGGCCTTCTGGCGCAAGGGCCTGGGCGTGGTGGAGAGCATGATCGACGAACTGGAAGCCATGGAGCGCTGACCGGCCGCCCGGGCCCGTCGACGTGGGCGCTGTTGCCCGCCATGGCACCTGCAACCTTCCCTTAAAGGACCTCCATGAGCGATCTCGACAACGAAAAGGGTTTTGATGACGAAAGTGCCCGCTTCAGCGGACGCTTGCGCCGCTATGCGAAAGTGGGAAGCGAAGTCGGGGTTTTGGCGGCGCAGTTGGCCGGCGCGCGCGTCTTCGGCCGGAAGATCGACCGCGGCCGTCATTCCTCGGAGTTGAAAGCGGCGCTCGGCGGTCTCAAGGGTCCGCTGATGAAGGCAGCGCAGATCCTCGCCACAATTCCCGACGCCCTGCCGCGGGAGTACGCCGAGGAACTGCGGCAGCTGCAGTCCAACGCACCGCCGATGGGCTGGCCCTTCGTGCGCCGACGCATGCGTACGGAACTGGGGCCGGGGTGGGAGAAGCGCTTCGACAGCTTCGAGCGCGAGGCGGCTGCAGCGGCCTCACTTGGGCAGGTTCACCGCGCGGAGCAGGGCGGCCGCAAGTTGGCCTGCAAACTTCAGTACCCGGACATGGCTTCGGCCGTGGCAGCCGACGTGCAGCAACTGCGCTGGGCCTTTGCCGCCTATCGTCAGTACGATTCCGCGATCGATACCTCCGACATCTACAAGGAGCTGACGGCGCGCCTGAAGGAGGAACTCGACTATGAGCGCGAGGCGCGCTCCATGCTGCTCTACCGTCACTTGCTGGCGGAAGAGCCGAAAGTCCATGTGCCCGAGCCGGTCATGGAGCTCACCACGCCGCGGCTGCTCACCATGACCTGGCTCGAGGGCCAGCGGCTGCTGGATTACATCGCAGCGCATCCCGACCAGGAGCTGCGCAATCAGGTCGCCTACAACATGTTCCGCGCCTGGTACACGCCTTTCTACTACTATGGCGTCATCCACGGTGATCCACATCTGGGCAATTACACCGTGAATGAGGATGCCTCAGTTAACCTGTTGGATTTTGGCTGTATTCGCATCTTCAAGCCGAGCTTCGTCGAAGGCGTGATCGACCTCTACAAGGCCATCAGGGACGATGATCGCGAGCTGGCGATCCATGCCTATCGCACCTGGGGGTTCGAGCAGGCCGGGGACAACGCGGAACTGGTGGACGCCCTCAACATCTGGGCGCGATTCATCTACGGGCCGCTGTTGCAGGATCGCAGCCAGCCCATCATGGAAGGCTCAGGCGGCGCTCAAGGCGCGCAGACCGCAAGCCGCGTGCATAAGGAGCTGCGCCGTCTGGGCGGTGTGAAGCCGCCGCGGGAGTTCGTACTCATGGACCGTGCTGCGGTGGGACTGGGATCGGTCTTCATGCACTTGAATGCCGAGATCAACTGGTACCGCTTATTTCATGATCTTATTGCCGATTTCGATGTCAACAAACTCGCCGCCCGTCAGAGCGCGGCCTTGGACAGCGTGGGGCTGCCAGCCGACGTCGAATGACGCGATAGCTGACCGATCGGTACACCCCTGAGGCGCTTGCCGGAACCCTTGCCGGCCCTCCTCGTTTCGTCAGTCGTGATGCGGCTCTGGTCTGGCGCCGCACCCTGCCTGGCGGAAGGAGCAAGGACATGAGCGGCGAGCCCTATAGCGGTAAGCACGACAGCGCGCGCTATCACGAACAGACGGTCAATCGCGGCGAAGGTGGCGAAACGCACCAGGTGGCCGGCGGCGAGGCACCGGTGCTCACCACCCAGCAGGGGATTCCGGTTGGCGATGACCAGAACTCGCTGAAAGTCGGCACAAGGGGACCGGTCGCCCTGGAGGACTTTCATTTCCGGGAGAAGATCTTCCACTTCGACCATGAGCGCATCCCTGAGCGGGTGGTCCACGCCCGCGGCTTCGGTGCGCACGGCTTCTTCGAGCCCTATGAATCGCTTGCGGACATCACCAAGGCCGACCTTTTCCAGCGCCCCGGCGAGCGGACCCCGGCCTTCGTGCGCTTCTCCACCGTGGCGGGGAACAAGGGCTCATTCGACCTTGCCCGGGACGTGCGCGGCTTCGCGGTCAAGCTCTACACCAAGGAGGGCAACTGGGATCTGGTCGGCAACAACATCCCGATCTTCTTCATTCAGGATGCGATCAAGTTCCCGGATATCATTCACGCCGTAAAACAGGAGCCGGATCGCGGCTTTCCGCAGGCGCAGTCGGCGCACGACAACTTCTGGGACTTCGTCTCGCTCTCGCCCGAAAGCACCGCCATGACCCTTTGGATCATGTCGGACCGGGCCATTCCCCGTTCCTTCCGCTTCATGGAAGGCTTCGGTGTTCACAGCTTCCGCTTCGTCAACGCGGCCGGCGAGTCCACCTTCGTGAAGTTCCATTGGAAGCCAAAGTTTGGCATGCAGTCGGTGGTCTGGAACGAAGCCTTGAAGATCAACGGCGCCGATCCCGATTTCCATCGCCGGGACCTTTGGGACGCCATCAAGGCCGGCGACTATCCCGAGTGGGAACTGGGGCTGCAGCTCTTCGACGATGACTTCGCGGAGCGATTCGACTTCGACATTCTCGATGCCACCAAGATCATCCCCGAGGAGGAGGTGCCGGTGCGGCGGGTGGGGCGGCTGGTGCTGGACCGCTGCGTCGACAACTTCTTTGCCGAGACCGAGCAGGTGGCCTTCTGCACCCAGAACATCGTCCCCGGCATCGATTTCAGCAACGATCCGCTGCTGCAGGGCCGCAACTTCTCCTATCTCGATACCCAGCTGAAGCGCCTGGGCAGTCCGAACTTCACCCATCTGCCCGTCAATGCGCCCAAGTGCCCCTTCCACACGCTGCAGCAGGACGGGCACATGACCTTCGTCAATCCGACGGGGCGCGTGAACTACGAGCCCAATTCCTGGGGCCAGGAGGACGGCGGTCCCGGGCCGCGTGAGGCGCCGGATGTCGGCTTCCACACCTGGCCTTCCGAGGAAGCCGGCCCCAAGCGGCGGGTGCGTCCGGAGCGGTTCGCCGATCACTACAGCCAGGCGCGGCAGTTCTACATCAGCCAGACGGAAGTGGAGCAACGCCACATCGTCCAGGCCTATGTCTTTGAACTGAGCAAGGTGGAAACACCGAAGATCCGGGCGCGTATGGTGTCACACCTGCGCAATGTGCATGAGGATCTGGCAAAGGCGGTGGCCGACGGGCTGCGGCTACAGGAGATGCCTCCCGCTGCCGATCCCGCCAGCCCGCCGCTTCAGAACCTGCCTGCCTCTCCCGCACTCAGCATCCTGCTCAATGGGCCGGGCAGTTTTCACGGACGCAAGGTCGGCGCCCTGGTGACCGATGGGGTCGATGCCGATCTGGTGGCTGCGCTCAAGGACGCCTGCGAGCAGGAAGGCGCGATGCTGAAGTTCGTCGCCCCGCGCATCGGTGGGGTGGAAGCGAGCAACGGCACCTGGATCGAAGCGGACGAGAAAATCGACGGCGGGCCTTCGGTGGTCTTCGATGCGGTGGTCGTCCTGCCCTCGGCCGCCGGCGCAAAGCTGCTGGCTTCCGAGGCCACGGCGCGCGATTTCGTGAGCGATGCCTTCGCCCACTGCAAGTTCATCGGCTATGGCGCCGACGCCATGCCGCTGCTGGAGAAGGCTGGTGTCGCGCAGGAACTGGACGACGGGTGCCTGCCGCTCAACACCACGGGGGACACTTCGGCCTTTATCATGGCCTGCCGCAAGCTGCGCCATTGGGAGCGCGAGCCGAAGGTGAAGCAGGTCTGAGCCGGCTCGCGGGCGGGCACTGCTCTTGCGAAGGCCGCACCTCCCGGCGATACTGACTGGGGTCGCTTGGCGGGGGAGGGACGGTCGATGCGAGGCTTGCTTGGGGCGGCGCTGCTGGCCGCCGGGCTGGGCGTATTGGCGGGCTGTGCGGGGACGGGAGCGTCGTCGTCCGCCCTCGGACCGCAGAGCGCTTCCGTCGCGGCGACGGAGTTCGAGCGGGTCAAGGGCTCGCCGGTGGAACTGCGCATGTTCCTGCAGGCCTTCCCCAAGGGCGGCGACCTGCACAATCACCTCTCCGGTGCCATCTACGCCGAAGACTTCATCGACTGGGGCCTGGCCGACGGCGTCTGCTTCGATCTGGAAAGCCTCTCTGCCGTAGGCCCGCCCTGCGATGCGCGCTCCGGGCGTCCCACGCTGGCGGCGGCCCTGTCGGACGGGTTGATCTCGCGCGATGCGCTGATCGACGCCTGGTCGATGCGCAACTTCGTTCCCGGACACACTGCCGCCTCGGGCCACGAGCAGTTCTTCCGCAGCTTCTTCCGCTTCGACGAGGCGGGTCGCGACGGCGACATGCTGGCGGAGGCGGTCTGGCACGCCGCCGAGCAAGAGGTCGGCTACCTTGAATTGATGCTCTCGCCGGAAATGGGCTCCGCGCGCGCTCTGGCCCGCCAGATCGGGCCGCAGCCCGACTTCGATGCCCTCTATGAGGCGCTTTTGGCTGCCGGCATCGAGGAGCTGGTGCCGCGCGGCTCGGCCCGGCTGGACCGCATGGAGGCCACTCTGGCGGATCGCTTCGGCTGCCCGCAGTCCGCTGCACCGGCCTGTGAGGTTGAGGTCCGCTACCTGGCGCAGGTGATCCGGACGTTCCCGCCCGAGCAGGTCTACGCCCAGTCCCTCCTCGCCTACCTGCTGATCGAGGCCGATCCGCGGATCGTCGGGCTGAACCTGGTCGCGCCGGAGGACGACCACGTCACGCTGACCACCTACGAGACGCAGATGCGCCAGCTGGGCCAGCTGGCGGCGCTCCGCGGCCAGGCACCCGTGGCTCTGCACGCTGGCGAGCTGAAGCTGGGCTTGGTGCATCCGCGCCACCTGCGCAGCCACATGCGCCAGGCCATCGAGGTTGCCGGCGCGACGCGCATCGGCCACGGCGTCTCCATCGCCCATGAGCGCGACGCCGAACGGCTCCTGATGCAGATGGCGGAGGATCGTATCGCGGTGGAGATCAACCTCACCAGCAACGCCCAGATCCTGGAAGTGGAGGGCGCGGAGCATCCCTTCGAAACCTATCGCGCGTACGGCGTCCCCCTGACCCTTTCCACCGACGACGAGGGGCTCAGCCGCGGCGACCTGACCCACGAGTACCGCCGCGCCGTGGAGACCTACGACTTAAGCTACGCCGACCTGGTCGCGCTCTCGCGCAACGCCGTGCTCCACGCCTTTGTCGAGGGCGAGAGCCTCTGGGCCGATCCCGTCGCCTTCACCCCGGTCGAGGCTTGCGCCGCCGTGCCCCTGGGCGGTGCCGCAACGGACGCGGCCTGTGGCGCTTTCCTAGAGGGCAATCACAAGGCGCGCCTGCAATGGCGCCTCGAAGCCCGCTTCGCCGATTTCGAGGCCGACCGCGCGGCGCTGAGGCGGGCACGGGGCCTGTAGCAGCGCCTGCGGCCAACCATACCGCTATTTGTCCGGAAAAGTGTGCTCTATGAGGTGATTTGCGGCGCGCGACGATGTTTGGCGGCTCCGCCATGGCATCGTGAAGTGTAGGCGGGAGGGGTGGATGGCGCAGGACACAGCCAGTGGGCCCGTTGCTCGCCCAGCGAAAGGGTCATTGCGGAGGATTTCTATTTCCGCTGACCGCATCTACGAGATGGGGGTGATGAAGCGGGTTACTGTGACGGGGTTTCCTGTTCCTCTACCAGGCTGCCCCGGATCAGGTCTATCGCGTTTTCCAAGCCATAGAGGGCGAAGAAGGAGCCCAGGCGCGGGCCCTGTTCCTGGCCCAGCAGGATCTCGTAACAGGACTTGAACCAGTCGCGCAGGCCGGGGAAGGGGTGGCGCTTGCCCACCTCGTAGACCTGATTCTGGATGGTTTCCGCATCGGCATCGGCCGGCAAGTCCTCAAGGCTCTGGAGCAGGTCGGAGAGCGCGACCCGTTCCATCTCGTCCGGCGCGCGGTAGCGCTTGGTGGGCTTCACGAAGTCGCGGTAGTAGGCGATGGCGTAGCCTACGAGCCGGTCCAGCAGCGGCTCGCTTTCTGCACTGGCGCCGGGTGCGTAGCGGCTGATGTAGCCCCAGATCACCGCGGGCTCGTCGGCGTTGACCGTGCCCACGAGGTTCAGCAGCAGCGAGAAGGTGAGTGGCGGCACCTGGGCAGGCGGCTGGCCTTCGTGAATGTGCCAGACCGGGTTCTCAAGCTGCTTGGCCGCCTCTTCCTGCGGGTACTTGCCCAGGAAGGTGAGATAGTCGTCGACCGTGCGCGGGATCACATCGAAGTAGAGCCGCTTTGCGGTGCGCGGCTTCTGGAACATGAAGAGCGAAAGGCTTTCCGGTGGCGCATAGGCGAGCCACTCGTCGACCGACAGGCCGTTGCCCTTGGACTTGGAGATCTTCTGGCCCTGGTCGTCGAGGAAGAGCTCGTAGTTGAAGCCCTCGGGGGGCGGCGCGCCCAGGATGCGGCAGATGCGCGAGGCAAGCTGCACCGAGGGGATGAGGTCCTTGCCGCTCATTTCGTAGTCGACGCCCAGCGCCGCCCAACGCATGCCCCAATCGGGCTTCCACTGCAGCTTGCAGTTCCCGCCGGTTATCGGCAGCTCGGTGCGCGTGCCGTCCACATCCTCGAAGACAATCGTCCCTGCTTGGGCATTGCGCTCCAGGATCGGCACCTGGAGCACCTCACCAGTCTGGGGAGAGATCGGCAGGAATGGGCTGTAGCTCTGCTGCCGCTCGGAGCCGAGGGTCGGCAGCATGACCTCCATGATGGCGTCGTAGTTCTCCAGGACCTTGAGCAGGGTCTCGTCGAAACGGCCGGAAAAGTACCAGTCGGTGGAGGACTGGAACTCGTACTCGAAGCCGAAGGAGTCCAGGAAGTGACGCAGGCGGGCGTTGTTGTGATGCCCGAAGGACTCGTGCTCGCCGAAGGGGTCGGGGATCTTCGTCAGCGGCTTGCCTAAGTGGGAACGCAGCATCTCCTGGTTCGGCACATTGTCCGGCACCTTGCGCAGGCCGTCCATGTCGTCGGAGAAGCAGAACAGCCGGGTGGGGATGTCCGACAGTGTCTCGAAGGCGCGGCGCACCATGGTGGTGCGGACCACTTCGCCGAAGGTGCCGATGTGGGGCAGGCCGGACGGGCCATAGCCGGTCTCGAAGAGCACATAGCCCTTCCTTGGCGCTTTGTCCCCCAAGCGAGCCAGGAGCTTGCGCGCTTCCTCGAACGGCCAGGCCTTGGCCGCCAATGCCAGCTCTCTATCGCTCGTCATGATCGCGCACACTCCAGCGTCGGGATTACGGGGGAGGGCGACGTTATGCACGCGGCAAAGCGAAGGTCAATCGCGGCTGTTGCCGTTGTCGTTGCTGTTTTCGCTGCCATTGCGAGCGAAGAGCAGGGCGCGCAGGAAGCCGCGCTCAGATTCGGCCAGTTGCTGGAAGCGCTGCCGCTGCTCCGGGGTGAGTATCTGCAGGAAGCCGTGAACCTCCTCGCCCATGTCGAGCCAGCGCTCCAGGCGGGCATCGCTGTCCTCCCGCAGGATGGCGCGCATGCCGCTGCGGTCGTAGCTGTCGCGCACCAGGGCTTCCAGCACCTCGCTTTGACGGGCATCGCGACGTTCGTCGTTGCGGTCCCGCTCGATGCGCGCGCGCAAGGCATCGCGCACCGCGTCCAGCGCAGCTTCCTGTTCGGCATTTAGGTCGAGCTGTTCGGCCGCCTGCACGGTCTCGTTCGTGGCCGTATGGGACATTTGCTCCGCCTGCTGTTGGGCTTGCAGCACGCCGAAGAGGAAGCCGGCATTCACGAGCAGGGAGAGGACCAGGAGCAGCCAGGGAAGTTTGCGGTTCATCGGAAAAAGGGGCCTTTGGCTCAGGGCAGGTGAGGGAGCGGGATCGCACTCAACTCAATCGAAGAAAAACTCGTCTTCCGGCGGCAGGAACTCAGGCAGGCTTGCTTGTGCAAACTGCCGTTCCTGCTCCAGGGCCGGCAGGCTGCCGCGAAGCCCCATCTCATAGCTGCCGTAGGCGCCGAAGAGCCCGAGTGCGAGCGTTGCCGCCACCGCCGCCACCTGCGGCATGCGGCGCCAGAACGACTGCATCGGCTGCTGTGTTTGCTTCCGCTGCGGTCGCAGCGCGCGCAGACGCAACAGCAGCTTCTGCGGCACGTTCGGCGGTGCTTCGGCCAGACTCTCGCGCAGCTCGGCAAGGCGCGTACTGGCTTCGAGCGGATTGGCGGCAATCCAGCTCTCCACCGGTGCGACCTCGCTTTCCTCCAGCCGGCCTTCCAGCCAGGCCGCCAGGAGGTTGGCATCGGGCTCGCTGATGGGCCTGCTATGGCGCAAGGCCTGCGCCACGGCGCTCCAGGCGGCACCGGCATCCTTGGGCGGTGGCAATCCTGCTCCGGTCGACATACCCGTTCTACTCCTGCTCACATGCCGGTGATACGCGCCTGTCGGGCCTTGGCATCCCCGCCCAGTTCCGGAAACTCTTCGGAAAAATAGGTCCGCAGCCGGGTCAGGGCCTTGTGATGGGCCGAGCGCACGGTCTGCTCGGTAATGGCGAGAAGGCGCGCGATCTCGGAAACATCCATTTCACGTTCGTAGAGTAACGCCATGATCGCAGCCTGCCGCGGCGTGAGCAGGTTGCGGGGAATGGGCAGGGGGTCCGCCGCGGGAGGGGTGGTCTCGCCGTCTTCCGGCAGAATTTCCCTGGGCTCCGGTGCGCGTTTCAGACGGCGAAGGTGGTCCAGGGCGGCGGAATTGGTCACCACCGAGAGCCAGGTTGAGAGCTGCGCGCGGCCGGGGTCGTAGGTGCGCAGCAGCCGGAAGTCGTCGCGCACCAACTTCTCGAACACCTGTTGCACCACATCGTCTGCTTCGTTCGTGCGACCGGCCCGCTCGAGGGTGCGGCGCGCAGCAGCCAGCACCACCGGGGCGGCATCGCGCACGAAGGCGTCCCAAGCGCTCCTATCGCCGGCAATCAGCCGGGAAATATCGCTGTCCTGAAGTGACATGGAGCTCAAGGTCCAATGGCTCCATGGCGAAAGGGAGGCGCCGCCGGTCGGAGCATCGCTGATGGTGAGACCGCTTTACTCGGGGGCCCCGAGCAACTGCAGCAGCATTGCTGCGCGGCCAAGGCGGGCACGAATGGCGTCCCAGTCCGTCGCCTCGCGGTCCATCAGTACCTGTGCCATGGGGCGCTCGTCCAGTTGTACATCGGCCGTGAGTTCTTCTCGGCTGAGACGGCCGTCGCCGTCGCTGTCATAGAGTGCAAAGACGCTGGAGAGCGGCGCGGTGCGGGCCAGGCCGCGCGAGAGATGCAGGACGGTTTTCTGTCGTCCGGAGAGGCTGTCATCCATGCCAGCGGACCAGTCGAGGAAACCGCTGCGCACGGCCTGAAGCTCCGCGAGGTCAAGCTTGCCGTCGCCGTTCACGTCGGCAAATTGCCAGCCGTGATCCAGGCAATCCCGCGCCGGCGCCTCGGTGCAGAGCAGGCTGCCGATGGCGACGAACTGATGAAACACCTCAGGCTCCGGAGGGGCGGGGGTGTCCTGAGCGGCTGCCGTGCCCCCCGCATGTACGAGCAGAAGGGGCAGCAGAAGCGCCAATCGAGGCAGGCGACGGGGTTGGGTGGGCCGCATGGCAGGAGGTTCCGTCAGTTCGCACGTACTTTCACATAGGAACCGGGCGCATCCTCGATCGGCGTGAGCTTGCCGTCGCCGGGCTGCCGCGCTGGCACCTTGGCGCCGCCCTTGCTCCCGACCCAGGTGCCCCAGAGCGGCCACCAGGAGCCGGGCTCTTCCTTTGCCTGGGCGAGCCAATCCTCAGGCGTCTTGGGGCAGCGGTTGTTGATCCAGTGGCTGTACTTTTCCGCGGCTGGCGGATTGACCACGCCGGCAATATGACCCGAGGCCGCGAGCACGAAGCGCTTCGGCCCCGAGACCATCTGCGTCAACGCATAGGTCGATTTCCAGGGGGCGATGTGATCCTCGCGGGTGGAGAGCATGAAAATCGGCGTCTTGATGCGGCGCAGGTCGATGGGCACGCCGAGCAATGAGAGACCGTCAGGCTGCGCCAGCAGGTTCTCCTGGTACATCCTGCGCAGATAGAATGAATGCATGGCCGCGGGCATGCGGGTGGAATCGCTGTTCCAGTACAGCAGGTCGAAGGGGAAGGGGTCCTTGCCCAACAGATAGTTGTTCACCACGAAGGACCAGATCAGGTCGTTGGCCCGCAGCATGTTGAAGGTCTTCGCCATGGCCGAGCCTTCGAGATAACCCTTCTCCTCCATGCGCTTTTCCAGCGCCTGCAACTGCTCTTCGTCGATGAAGACTCCCAATTCGCCGGAATCGGTGAAGTCGGTCAGCGCGGTGAAGAAGGTCGCGCTCTTGATCCGCTTGATGTCCGGACCGGGCTTGTCCGCGGGCTTGGCGTGGAGATAGGCCAGCGCGGCGGCCATCAAGGTGCCGCCCAGGCAATAGCCGATGAGATTGATCTCCGGCTCCCCCGTTGCCTGCTCGACGGCGTCGATGGCGGCGAAGAGACCCTCGACCATATAGTCCTCGAAAGACTTCTCGGCGAGACGCTCATCGGGGTTCACCCAGGAGATGACGAAGGTGGTGTGGCCCTGCTCCACGGCCCACTTCACGAAGGAATTCTTCTCGCGAAGGTCGAGGATATAGAACTTGTTGATCCAGGGCGGCGCGATCAGCAGCGGCCGCTTGTAGACCTTTTCCGTCGAGGGTGTGTACTGGATCAATTGGAAGAGGTCATTCTGGAAGACGACCTTGCCGGGGCTTACCGCTATGTTTTCGCCGACAGTGAAGGCCTCGTGATCGGTCATGGAGATCGCCAGCTCGCCCTTGCCGCGCTCCAGGTCGTCCAGCAGGTTCTGCAAGCCTTCCAGCAGGTTCTCACCGTGGGACTCCACCGTGGCCCGCAGCACTTCGGGGTTGGTCATCAGGAAATTGCTGGGTGCCAGGGCGTCTACGAACTGCCGGGTATAGAAGTCCACCTTCTGGGCGGATTTGGCATCGAGACCTTCGACCTCCTGCACCTGGGCCTGCATCCAGCGGGCCGTGAGCAGATAGGACTGCTTGATGAAGTCGAAGAGCTGATTGTCCTCCCAGGCCGGATCTTTGAACCGACGGTCGCCACGCTCCGGCGCCGCCACGGGGTCCGTTTCCTGACCCATCATCCGCAAGGTCGTGGACTGCCACAGCCGCATGTAGTCCTGCCACAGGCTGGCCTGGGCCTGCATGAGCCGCACCGGGTCGGCCATCATGCGCGCCGTCATCTCCATGAAGGCGTTGCCGATGTTCAGAGGGTCGGCTGCGGGAGGTTCGTTCGGCTGCGTCGCCTGCCGCTGCAGGAACGCGCTCACGATCTTTTGGCTGCGCTCGGCAATTTCGGCCATGGTTTTTGCGGTGGCGACCGGGTCCGGCAGGTGGCCTTGTCCCTCGTTCGTGCCCTGTTGCTCGGCCATTGGCCCTTCCTTATGCTCCGATGGCGAGTAGCCATTCAACACCAGTCCACTCGATATGAGCAGTGAAATCGCGGCTGCAACCGTCCGTTCGCAGGGGCGTTAGCATTTTGGCAGCCGGCATTTGACACCCTCGCCTGCGTGCAGGGGCTTGAGAACGCCGGTTCGTTGCCTTCCCTCACCCCCGGCCATGCCGTAAGAAGTTGGCAGGGCAACACGGAGATGAAGATGGCCTTAGGGAAGTTCCGCAGTGTCACGCCGCCCGTGGCAGAGGCCGGACCGCTTGGGAGCGTGCTCAGAAGTGGCATGATGCAAAGGGCTTGCGGCATCCTTCTGGGCGCGCTGCTCCTCACCGGCTGTTCCGGTGGACTCTTCGGGGCGGAGGAGGCCCGCCCGCAGCGCATCGCCGTGGACGAGTCGGCGGTGGCTGAGGAAACCGCGCCACCCCTGACCTCCGTGCCCACCCAGGCGCCGGCGGTGACGCCTCCGGAAGAGCGTGAAAGGCTCCTGCAGGAACTGCGCGAGGATCGCGCGCGCGCCCAGGGCCGCCAGATAGCAGCGAACGGTGGGACCGACCTGACCGGCAGCGGTAGCGGCCAGGCAAGCCAGCAGGCAGAGCGTCCAAGCGGCGTCCAGCGCGAGGGAGCAGAACTGGCGGCCGTCATCCAGTTCGCCCGCGACTCCGACGCGCTCGATTCCCGCGATCGCTCCATACTGGACGATGTGGCCCGCCTGCAGCGGGAGCGGGGTGCGAACCTGCTCGTGGTGGGGCATGCCTCGGCCCGTACGGCCCAGATGGCGAGGGAGCGGCAGTTGGAGTTGCACTACGACATATCCCAGCGTCGTGCCGATGCTGTTGCGCGAGCCCTGCGCGATGCCGGTGTGGCGCCGGGCGCGCTTTTTGCCCAGGCGATGGGCGCCGACGCGCAGCTCTACCAGGAATCCATGCCCAGCGGCGAGATCGCCAATCAGCGGGTGGAAATCTACCTCTTCTGAGCCTTGAGCCGGGACGACGGCCTCCGCTGCAGAATGATGTCACGTCGACCCCACCATGGCGGGCGGCATGTGAGTATTGAGGGCGCGTCCCAAGCTTCCTTCATCGTGCCGCTATTGCTTTCGCCGGACCGCGAGACGCGCTATCCCTGCCGGGACGTGAAGTGCTTGCAGATGAGGATGCTGTGGTGACAGGTGCGATGAAGATCGGCGTGGCAGGATTGGGAACGGTCGGGGGTGGCTTGTGTCGCCTCATCGAAGCCAATGGAAGCCTGCTGGCGCAGCGCTGCGGCCGCTCGCTGCTGGTGTCAGCCGTTTCGGCGCGCGATCGCCGCAAGGACAGAGGGCTCAGCCTGGAAGGCGCGCGCTGGTACGAGGATCCGGTATCGCTCGCCAAGGATTCCGAACTCGATGTGGTGGTGGAACTGATCGGCGGTTCGGAAGGCGTGGCGCACGAGGTGGTGGCAACGGCACTGAAGGCCGGCAAACACGTGGTCACCGCCAACAAGGCCCTGATCGCCCATCATGGCACAGCCCTTGCGCGGATCGCCGAGGAGAAGGGCGTCACCCTGGCCTACGAGGGCGCGGTCGCCGGCGGCATCCCTGCGATCAAGACCTTGCGTGAGGGGCTGGCGGGCAACCGGATCACCCGGGTGCAAGGCATCCTCAACGGCACCTGCAACTACATCCTCACCACCATGCGCGAGAGTGGCCGCGAGTTCGGCGAGGTGCTGGATGAGGCGCAGAAGCTGGGCTACGCCGAGGCCGATCCCAGCTTCGACGTGGATGGTGTGGACGCGGCGCACAAGCTGGCGATCATCACTGCCCTGGCATTCGGCTGCGAGGTCGATTTCGATGCGATCCAGGTAGAAGGCATCCGCCGCGTCAGTGCCATCGACATCGCCTACGCCGAGGAGTTGGGCTTTCGCATCAAGCTGCTGGGCATCGCCCAGCGTCGCAATGGCGCGATCGAACAGCGCGTCCATCCCTGCATGGTGCCGAAGAGCGCCCCCATCGCCAGCGTCGAAGGCGTCTTCAACGCCGTCCATGCCGAGGGCGATTTCGTCGGGCGGATCATGATTGAAGGCGCTGGTGCCGGGGAACGTCCCACCGCCTCGGCCGTTGCGGCGGACCTGCTGGACATCGCCCGCGGGGCCCAGTTGCCGACCTTCGGAATTGCGGCAACGGCGCTGGAGAGCTTGCCCACCTTGCCGATGGCAGACCATCGTGGCGCCTACTATCTGCGCCTGCTTGTGGTCGACCGTCCGGGTGTCATCGCCGATGTAGCGGCGGCCCTGCGCGATGAGGATATTTCGGTGGAGGCCATGCTGCAGCGCGGCCGGGCGCCGGGCGAGGCGGTGCCCGTTGTCATCGTCACGCACGAGACCGGAGAGGCGCAGATGGCCAAAGCCCTGGCCCGGATCGAGGCGCTCAAGAGCTGCCTGGAAACCCCGCGCATGATTCGCATCGAACAACCGTGACGCCAAAGATTACGCCCGAGATCAAGAACGAGAGTTGGAGGAAAGAACAGTGAGTACCCTGGATCGCAACCTTGCCCTGGAAGTCGTGCGCGCAACGGAACTGGCGGCCTTGGCTTCAGCGCGCCTGATGGGGCGTGGCGACGAGAAGGCGGCCGACCAGGCAGCGGTCACAGCCATGCGCGCCGGTCTGAACAGCCTGACCATCGACGGCACGGTGGTCATCGGTGAGGGCGAGCGTGACGAGGCGCCGATGCTCTACATCGGCGAGCGCGTCGGCAGCGGCGGTCCCAAGGTGGACATTGCATTGGACCCGCTTGAGGGGACCACAATCACGGCGAAGGGCGGCCCGAACGCCCTCGCGGTCATCGCGCTGGCGGGGGAGGGAGGCTTCCTTCATGCGCCGGACGTCTACATGGACAAGATCGCCGTGGGCGGGGGGATGCCGGAAGGTGTGGTCGATCTCGATGCCACCCCGGAGGAGAACCTCAAGGAACTGGCCAAGGCGAAGAAGATGGATGTGGAGGACCTGGTGGTCTGCATCCTCGACCGGCCGCGCCATGAGGACCTGATCGCCAAGGTGCGGGCGGCGGGTGCGCGCATCATGCTGATCGGCGATGGTGACGTGTCTGCAGTCATTGCCACCAGCCGGGAGAATAGCGGCGTCGACCTCTACATGGGCAGCGGCGGCGCACCGGAAGGTGTGCTGGCGGCCGCTGCGCTCTGTGCCATCGGCGGGCAGTTCCAGGGTCGCCTGACCTTCCGCAATGATGATGAGCGGGGCCGGGCACGCGCGGCCGGCATCACCGACTTCGACCGCAAGTACCTTCTGGACGACCTGGCCAGCGGCGAAGACGTGATGTTCGCCTGCACCGGCGTGACCGATGGCTCGATGCTGCGCGGTGTGCGCCGCTTCGCGGGTGGTGCGCTGACCCACTCCCTGGTCATGCGCTCGCGTTCCGGCACGGTGCGGATGGTGGAGACGGAGCACAACTTCACGCGCAAGACCTGGTACGATCAGATAGGCAATCTGTGAGTCTGACGCTCGACCCGTCGGCTGGTGAACGGCGTCCCTGCTTTCTGGATGTCGAACGCTCGCTGACGGGCAAACGCTGGGAGTTGCGCTCCCGGGATGAGCGCGCGGCCCTGGGCCTGGCCCAGCGGCTGCGCCTGCCGGAGCCGGTTGCGCGTGCTCTGGTGGCACGCGGCGTGACGGAAGAGGCGACGGAGCTCTTTCTGGAGCCGAGCCTGCGTTATCAGCTGCCGGATCCTTCCTGTCTCAAGGGCATGGAGGTGGCGGCTGATCGGCTGGCTTCTGCGATCCGCAATGGTGAGCGCATTGCGGTCTTCGGTGACTACGACGTGGACGGTGCCACCTCGGCCGCTGTGCTGCATCGCTTCTTCCGTTCGGCCGGGGTCGAGCCGCGCATCTACGTGCCCGACCGCCTGCGCGAGGGCTATGGGCCCAACAGCGCGGCGCTGCTGCAGCTTAAGGAAGAGGGCGTCGACCTCGTCATAACGGTGGACTGCGGCATCTCCGCCCATGATCCCCTTGCCGCTGCCAGGGACGCCGGGCTGGAGGTGATCGTGGTCGACCACCATGCCGCCGAGCCGACGCTGCCGCCGGCTGTGGCCGTGGTCAATCCGAACCGTCTCGACGACGACAGTGGCCTGGGCCATCTCGCTGCCGTGGGCGTGGCTTTCCTGCTGGTGGTGGCAGTGAACCGGGCGTTGCGACAGGCCGGCTGGTACGGCAACGGACGGACGGAACCGAACCTCCTGCAGTGGCTGGATATCGTCGCACTGGGCACGGTCTGCGATGTGGTGCCGCTGACCGGTCTCAATCGTGCCCTGGTTTCCCAGGGTCTCAAGATCATGGCCAGCCGGCGCAATCCCGGCCTGCGCGCGCTTGGCGACGTGGCGGGCTTGGATGAACGCCCCGGCGCCTATCACCTGGGATTCTTGTTGGGGCCGCGGGTGAATGCTGGCGGCCGGGTGGGGGAGGCTGCGCTGGGCGCCAGGCTGCTCGCCACTGAAGATCGGGGGGAGGCGGAGGCCATCGCTGCGAAGCTGGACGGCTGGAATCGTGATCGTCGCCAGATCGAAACGGAAGTTCTGGCGCAAGCGGTCGAACAGGTGGAATCCGCGCCTCCGCCGCAAGGGGTGGTGTTCGCAGCAGGCGTGGGCTGGCACCCGGGCGTGATCGGCATTGTCGCCAGCCGGCTAAAGGAACGCTACAGCCTGCCCGCCCTGGTGCTGGCCATGCAGGACGACGGCCTGGCGAAGGGCTCCGGTCGCTCGGTGCCGGGGCTTGATCTCGGTGCGGCGGTCATCGCGGCGCGCCAGGCGGGGCTGCTGGTCAATGGCGGCGGCCATGCCATGGCGGCGGGCCTGACGGTGGCGAACGACGCTATTCCCGCCCTGCGTGCCTTTCTGGAGGAACGCCTGGGCGAGGAACTGATCCGCATCGCCTACCGCCCGGCCCTGGGGTTCGACGGCGCGCTGGCGCCACGCGGCGCGCACCATGGGCTGCTGCAGGCGCTCGAACGCCTGGCGCCCTTCGGAACCGCCAACCCCGAGCCGCGCTGGGCCCTGCCGAACCTGCGCCTAGTCAAGGCCGATCCGGTCGGGGCCGAAGGCAACCATCTGCGGATGATAGCCCAGGGCGAGGACGGCGGCCGAATGAAGGCCATTGCGTTCCGTGCCTTCGAGAGCCCGCTCGGTGAAGCCCTGCGCCGGGGTGCCGAGGGCCGGCTGGTGCATCTGGCCGGGAAGCTGCGCGCCGATGCCTGGACCGGAGCGGAGGCGGTGCAGCTCATCGTGGATGACGCCGCGCTGGCTCGGTGATCTCCAGGTTGCTTTCCGGGATGCCAATTCCCCTTATCCGAAATCGACTGCTGCAAACGCGGCTTGCGGCTATACTGGGCCCATGACCGCGTTGCGCGCCCTTCTCCTGCTTCTCCTGCTCAGCGTGAGCCTCCCAGGCTCGCTGCGCGCGCAGGCCCCCGTGGATCTGGCGCTCGTCCTGGCGGTGGATGCCTCTTCCTCGGTCAATGCCTATGAATTCAATCTGCAGATGAACGGCATAGCCGACGCCTTTAGCGATCCCGAAGTGCAGGGTGCGATCAGTGGCGTGGGCGATCGCGGGATGGCGGTCGTGCTGGTGCAGTGGGGCAGCCAGGGCGAACAGGTCGTGGCCGTCGACTGGACATTGATCTACGACTCGGCTTCGGCCAGTGCCTTTGCGGCCGCGGTCGAGGCGGCGCCGCGCTATGTGGATGGCGGCAGCACAGCCATCGGCAACGTCTTGCGCTTCGCCACGCGACTGCTGGCCAGCGCGCCCTATCAGGGCATGCGCCAGGTGATCGATGTGTCCGGTGACGGCCGCACCAACCAGGGCATCGCCTCGCGATCCGGCCGCGAGGAGGCCATGGCCGCCGGGGTGACGGTCAATGGTCTGGCAATCCTCAACGAGGAACCGGGACTCGACCTCTATTACCGTGACAATGTCGTCGGCGGACCGGGTGCCTTCGTGCTGAGTGCAGTGAACTATGAGGACTTCGGCCGCGCCATGCGCCTCAAATTGGTGCGTGAGATGGCCGGCCCGCCCATAGCTGACCTCTCCCCCGACGTGGAGAGCCTGTTGCTTGCCTGGCAGAATTGCCAGGCAGACGCTCCGTCAGGCGCGACCTGCGTGCCTCTGCCGTCGGACAGGTCACCTGCCATCTCCATGCGCTGAGCGGGCGCCTCAGACCGGCTCTAGGAGAGTTGGCTGTAGCTGGCAGCCACCTGCGCTGCCACCCGGGCATTGTCGATCAACAAAGCACGATTGGCTTTGAGAGTCTGACCCTCACTGCGTCGATGCAGGTGTGCCAGCAGGAAGGGTGTCACCTGCGGCCCGGCCACGCCTTCTGCCTGGGCCGCCGCAAGCGCCTCCTCCAACCAGGCTTCCACCGTCTGCGTGGGCAGTGCTGCGCTTTCCGGCACCGGGTTGGCCAGAAGCACCCCGCCCAGGCCCAGTTCCCAATGGGCGTGGAGCAGGGCGGCGGACTGCTCGGCCGAATCGACCCGCGTGGTGATGGGCAGGGTGGCGTCGCGGGAGTAGAAGGTCGGAAAGCTGTCGGTGCCATAGCCGATAACGGGCGTGCCGAGGCTTTCCAGCACTTCCAGTGTGCGCGGCAGGTCGAGGATCGACTTGGCGCCGGAGGAGACCACGCAGACCGGCGTGCGTCCGAGTTCGTAGAGATCGGCCGAGACATCGAAGCTGTCGCCCTGGCCCTCAGCACTGCGATGCACCCCGCCGATCCCGCCGGTGCCGAAGATCCGGATGCCGGCCATCTCGGCTGCGATCATGGTGCTGGCCACGGTGGTTGCCCCGTCACAGCCCTCGGTGAGGGCGCGCGCCAGATCGCGGCGGCTGACCTTGATCACCTGCCGGCCGTGTTTGGCGAAGCGCTCGATAACCGCTTCGTCCAGTCCCACCACGAGGCGGCCGGCGGTCACGCCCACCACCGCCGGGACGGCGCCGGCGCTGCGCACGGCCTCGAGCATCTCCTGCGTGGCCTCGAGGCTGTCCGGCCAGGGCAGGCCATGGGCGATGACCGTGGATTCCAGGGCCACCACGGGGCGCCCTTCGGCAAGCGCCGCCTGGACCTCCTCGCCGATGCGCAGCAGCCGGCTCATAGGTTCAGGGCCTGGCGCAGTTCATGCACGCGGGCCTCCAGTGCAGCCGAGGGATAGGGCTGCATCGGCAGCGCGCCCCAGATGGGCTTGGGCCAGGCCGGATCCTCGGAAAAGCGTGCGATGACATGGATGTGCAACTGTGGCGTCATGTTGCCGAGCGCCGCCACGTTGATCTTCTGCGCGGCGTAGAGCCGCTTGAGCACCTCTGAACAGGCGGTGATTTCGTCGCAGACCCGGTACTGGTCGAGCGGCTCCAGGTCGTGCAGATCGCGCATCTCGGCCCGTTCGGGTACCAGGACCAGCCAGGGCCAGCGCGATTCCTTCATCAGCAGCAGCCGCGACAGGCGCAAGTGCCCCACCTCCACGCCGTCCCGGGCCAGATCGGGGTGCAGTTCGAAGGGGGTGCCCATGGAGCCTCCTGTGCATGACGGCGTCGGGACGCGCAGCTTGGCCGCTTCCCTGGGCGGAAGGCAAGCCGAAGCTTCTCAGGCTATGGTGACAAAGGTCGTCACTGCCTATCTGATGGCTCATGCGCCGCGAAGCTCATCCGGAAAACTGGCTCCAGGTCACCCCAGGTGGGCTCTACTGCCGGCCCGGGGATTTCTACATCGACCCACACCGTGCAGTGCCGCGTGCCGTGGTGACCCATGGCCACGCCGACCACGCTCGCCCTGGTCACGCCGCGGTGATTGCCACCCCGCAGACCCTCGCCATCATGCGGGCCCGCTACGGGGAACGCGCCGGAGCATCCCTTCAATCGCTGGCCTATCATGAGCCTCTGCGGATCGGGCCGGTCACTGTCAGGCTCGTGCCCGCGGGCCATGTGCTTGGGTCCGCTCAGGTCGTGATCGAGTGGGGTGGCTGGCGTGTGGTGGTTTCGGGCGACTATAAGCGCCAGCCCGATCCCACCTGCGCCGCCTTCGAGGTGGTGCCCTGCGACGTCTTTGTGACCGAAGCCACCTTCGCGCTGCCGGTGTTCCGACATCCTCCGGCCGACGAGGAGATACGCCGCCTGCTGCATTCGGTAGCATTGTTTCCCGAGCGCACGCATCTGGTCGGTGCCTATTCCCTGGGCAAGGCTCAACGGCTCCTGGCTCTGCTGCGCCGCGCGGGCTGGGAGCGCCCGGTCTATCTGCACGGCGCGCTGGAGCCGCTCTGCCAACTGTACGAGGAACAGGGTGTGGCCCTCGGGCCCCTGTGCTCTGCCACCCGAACGGACGGAGACTTGGCGGGCGAGATCGTCGTGGCGCCGCCCTCGGCACTCTCGGACCGCTGGCTGCGGCGCTTCGCTGATCCCCTCACCGCCATGGCATCCGGTTGGATGCGCGTGCGGCAGAGGGCGCGCCAGCGTGGCGCGGAGCTGCCGCTGGTGATCTCGGACCATGCAGACTGGGATGAGCTGACGCAGACCCTGCGCGAGGTTAGCGCACCGGAGGTCTGGGTGACGCATGGCAGCGAGGAGGCCTTGATCCACTGGGCCCGGGGCGAGGGGATGCGGGCGCGGGCACTCTCCCTGATCGGTCGCGGCGAGGAGGAGCAGGACGCTCTGCCATGAGGGACTTCGCCGAGCTGTTGGACCGGCTGGTCTTCACGCCGCGTCGCAGCATCAAGCTGCGCCTCATCGGCGATTACTTCGCCCGGGTGCCCGACCCGGATCGGGGCTGGGCCCTGGCGGCACTGACCGGCGGGCTGACCTTCCGGGGCGCCAAGCCGGCCATGATCCGGGCCTTGATCGAGGAGCGCTGCGATCCCGTTCTCTTCCGCTGGTCCTACGACTTTGTGGGCGATCTGGCGGAATCCGCAGCCCTGCTCTGGCCCGAACGCCGGGGTGCAAACCGCGAGCCGGGTCTGGCGGAAGTGGTGGAGACGCTGCAGGAGGCTGGACGCACGGACGTGCCGGCGCTGCTTGCCGGCTGGCTGGATGCGCTCGATCCCACCGGACGCTGGGCGCTGCTCAAACTCATCACTGGCGGCTTGCGCGTTGGCGTGTCCGAGCGGCTCGCGAAGACGGCCTTGGCGAACTTCGGCGGGCAGGATGCGGGTGCGATCGAGGAACTCTGGCACGGCCTGCGCCCGCCCTATCGCGACCTCTTCGCCTGGCTCGAAGGCCGCGCACCCCAGCCGGAGGTGGCCGAGGCGGCGCTGTTTCGGCCCTTGATGCTGGCCCATCCGCTGGAGGAAGCAGAGCTCGACGGGCTTCCTCTGGAAGAGTTCCAGGCCGAGTGGAAGTGGGACGGCATCCGCGCGCAGTTGGTGGCGCACAAGGGCGAGTGCCGCCTCTTCAGTCGCACCGGCGAGGATATCGGGCCCGCTTTCCCTGACTTGCTGCAGGATATTGGCTTCGATGCCGTGCTCGACGGGGAACTCCTGGTGGCGCGCGAGGGCGCGCCGGCGCCCTTCAACGAGCTGCAGACACGCCTGGGGCGTAAGGCCCCGACGGCCAAGCTGCAGCGGTCGCATCCGGCGCATCTTCGGCTCTACGACCTGCTGATCGATGCCGGGGAAGACCTGCGGCCCCTGACCTTTTCCGAACGGCGGGCACGGCTGGAAGCCTGGTATGCCCGACATCAGCCGGGACGTATGGACCTCTCGGAGCTGGTGGTCGTGGAGGACTACGCGGAGCTCAGGCGCCTGCGCCGGGAGGCTCGTGCGAGCGGCGTCGAGGGTCTGATGCTGAAACGGGCGGCCAGCCCATATCTGGCCGGCCGGCCGAAGGGCCACTGGTACAAGTTCAAGCGCGATGCGCTGACGGTAGATGCGGTGCTCATGTACGCGCAGCGCGGTCACGGGCGGCGCAGTTCCCTTTTCTCGGACTACACCTTCGGCGCCTGGACCGAGGCGGGAACGCTGGTGCCCATCGGCAAAGCCTACAGCGGCTTCACCGATGCGGAGCTCGCGCGCCTCGACAAGTGGGTGCGTGACCACACGGTGGACCGCTTCGGTCCCGTGCGCGCTGTCGAGCCGGGTCTGGTTCTGGAAGTGGCCTTCGATGCGGTCCAGCCCTCCAGCCGACACAAGTCAGGCATCGCCCTGCGCTTCCCCCGCATCGCCCGCATCCGCTGGGACAAGCCAGCCGGCGAGGCGGACCCACTGGAGCGGCTGCGTGCGATGATCGCTTGATCGTAGAGCCTACCCGCAGGGCGCTTACGCCTGAGGGGGATTTGCATTTTCCAGAAAGTAAGCCTCCGGTGTGCACCGTGGATCGCGCTGCGTACTTGGCAGCCATCCTTCCTCATACCGCCCTGCTTCCAGAGTTATTTGCTTTGCGGGAAGTGGCATGGCAGGCTCCTTCCACGGTCGGCTTAGACGGTGTGCTGCCGCCTGAAAGCTGCGGGAAAGCAGCCTAAAATACATGAACCGAAGGAGGTATATGGATGACTGAAGCCTTGAACCTGAAGAGCAGGTTGTTGCGGCGCGGTAGTATCGCTGCCGGTGCCTTGTTGGCTGCAACGCTGCTCACACCGGCTGTTTCGGGGGCGCAGACCATCACCGGCGTCATGCACTCCGGGCTGCGGGTTCTCGATCCTGTCATCACCACGGCGCATATCACCCGCAATCATGCATACATGATCTACGACGTTCTCTTGGCGCAAGACGAGAACTTCGAGCCGCAGCCACAGATGGCCGATTGGGAGGTCTCCGATGATGGCCTCTCTTATACTTTCACCCTGCGCGATGGCTTGGTGTTCCACGATGGTGAAGCGGTGACCGCCGAAGACGCCGTGGCTTCGCTCAAGCGGTGGGGCAAGCGGGATTCCGGTGGCCAGCTTATCTTCGATGTGACTGAGAGCCTTGAGGCGACTGATGAGAAGACCCTGACCTGGACTCTCTCCGAGCCCTTCGAGCCGCTGATTTCCGTTATCTCCAAGCAGTCGGCGCTGCCTCCCTTTATCATGCCCAAGCGCGTGGCAGAGACGTCGGCGGATACCCCGATCGAGGAGCATATCGGCTCCGGTCCCTTCGTCTTCGTTGAAGATGAGTTCGATCCCGGGCAGCGTGTGGTTTATGAGCGCTTCGATGACTATGTGCCGCGCGATGAAGAGCCCAGTTGGATGGCAGGCGGCAAGCACGTCTATGTCGATCGCGTAGTCTGGGTGAACATGGCGGACCAGCAGACCGCCATCAACGCGCTTGGCGCCGGTGAGATTGACTATATCGAGCAGGTCCAGGTGGATCTACTGCCGATGGTCGAGAGCAACCCGGATGTGGTTGTCGAGCGGCGTGACCCTCTTGGCTATCAGACCATGGGGCGCATGAACTTCAAGCACCCGCCCTTCGACGATAAGCAGATGCGCCAGGCGGCACTGCTGGCTCTAAGCCAGGAAGACGTGCTGGCCACCATGGTCGGCAACCCCGAGTACTATGAACTCTGTGGCGCCATCTTCGGTTGCGGCACCCCGCTGGCCGACGAGACAGGCTCCGAGACTTTGACCAGCGGCGGCGACCCGGAAGCGGCAGCCCAGCTTTTGGAGGAGGCGGGCTATGACGGAACGCCGGTCGTGCTGATGGCGCCAACGGACGTGGTCACGCTGAACGATCAGCCTGTGGTTGCGGCGCAGGCCCTGCGGAACGCCGGCTTCGTGGTCGATTTGCAACCGATGGACTGGCAGAGCGTGGTCACGCGCCGCGCCAGCATGGACCCGCCGTCCGAGGGCGGCTGGAACATCTTCTTCACCAACTGGATGCTGCCTGAAGTCGCGGACCCGCTGATCAACGTGATGTTGAACGGTCGTGGTGATGACGGCTGGTTTGGCTGGCCAGAGGACGAGGCGGTCGAGGCGCTGCGGGCGGACTACGTCGCGGCCGCCAGCCCGGAGGAGCAGGCGGAAGTGGCGAGCAAGATCCAGGCGCATGCCCTGGATGAGGTGCTCTATGTGCCGCTTGGCCAGTACTTCTTCCCGCAGGCCACTGGCACCAACATCAGCGGGATCATTCCCGCTCCAGTCCCGGTCTTCTGGAACGTCAAGAAAGAAGACTGAGGCATGTGCACGGGCGGCCGGCAGCAATGCCGGCCGCCTCTTGCCGCTCAAGCTTGACGTTCTTGAGGAAATTCTTTCCTGATGCTTGGCTATATCATCCGGCGCATTCTGGCGATCCTACCCGTATTGCTGATCGTCGCGGTCATCGTTTTCTTGATGCTGCGTCTCTCCCCTGGCGATCCAGCGGCCATCCTTGCGGGAGATGCGGCCACCCCGGCTCAGATCGATCGCATCCGCACGGAACTGGGTCTCAACGACCCTCTCCATGTCCAGTTCATCACCTGGATGGGACAACTGCTCCAGGGCGACCTGGGCACGTCGTTGATTTCGCGCACCGACGTCTGGGCGATGATCGAGCGGCGCATCGA
The DNA here is from genome assembly GCF_040712085.1 of Aquibaculum sediminis. Classification (NCBI taxonomy): domain Bacteria; kingdom Pseudomonadati; phylum Pseudomonadota; class Alphaproteobacteria; order Rhodospirillales; family Rhodovibrionaceae; genus Aquibaculum; species Aquibaculum sediminis. The sequence goes on along the minus strand of NZ_JBFCVK010000001.1, from coordinate 309,280 downwards.
TCCGACCATCAACATCGCTCTTTTGACCATCTTCATCTCGGTCATGCTGGCGGTCCCGATGGGGGTGATCGCCGCCTGGAAGCACCGGACCTGGGCCGACTACCTGGTCATGACTTTTTCCGTGCTGGGGTTTTCGATCCCCGTCTTCGTCATCGGCTATATCTTTATCAGCATCTTCTCCCTGCAACTGCGATGGCTTCCAGTGCAGGGCTATACGGCTCCGAGTGAAGATCTCCTGGGCTTTTTTCAGCGAGCAATCCTGCCGGCCCTGACCTTGGCGACAATCTACATCGCGTTGATCGCCCGCATGACACGCGCGAGCATGCTGGAGGTCTTGAACGAGGACTATATCCGCACTGCCCGGGCCAAGGGCGTGTCGGAGCGTGACGTTCTCTTTCGCCACGCGCTGCGCAACGCCGCCGTGCCAATCATGACCATTATCGGCATCGGCTTTGCCTTGCTCATCGGCGGGGTGGTGGTCACTGAAAGCGTCTTCAACATACCCGGAATCGGGAGGCTGACGGTCGATGCCATCTTGGCGCGCGACTATCCGGTCATTCAGGCGATGATTCTTCTGACCGCCGGAATCTACGTGCTCGTCAATCTTCTGATCGACCTGTCCTACAGTCTTATCGACCCGAGGATCCGCTACTGATGGACAAGGCGGTACAACCTGCTTCTTCGTCGCACTGGCTGCTGGGCGCTCTGTCTCTGCCGCGCCGTTGGCGCCTGGGCGCTGCCCCGATTATTGCTGGACTGCTCCTGCTTGCCATTGTGCTGGCTACGCTGCTGGCGCCGCTCTTCGTGACCCACGATCCGCTGGCGATGGAGGCAACCAAACGCCTGCAGCCGCCCTCGTCGGAGTATCTGCTGGGGACCGACCCTTATGGACGGGACATGTTCAGCCGGGTTTTCTACGGTGGTCGGGTTTCGCTGCTGATCGGCGTGGGGGCGGCGCTCGTGAGCGTCGCGCTCGGACTCATCATAGGTCTGATCGCTGGCTTCTTCCGCACAGCGGACGCCATCATCATGCGTGTCATGGACAGCCTCATGGCGATCCCGGCCATTCTGCTGGCGATTGCGCTGGTCGCGCTCAGCGGCGCCAGCATCGGCTCCGTCATCATTGCCATCACAATCCCAGAGATTCCGCGGGTGGTACGCCTCGTGCGTTCCGTGGTCCTCAGCGCACGCGAGGAACCTTATGTGGAGGCCGCAACAGCGCTGGGTTCGAGCATGCCCAAGATTCTGATCCAGCATCTCATGCCCAACACCATGGCGCCGCTGATCGTTCAGGGGACCTACATCTGTGCATCGGCGATCCTGATCGAAGCCATCCTGTCCTTCCTGGGCGCCGGCGTGAGTACCGAGATCCCCACCTGGGGCAACATCATGGCTGAGGGACGAACCTACTTTCAGCTCAACCCCGGCCTGATCTTTTGGCCTGGCCTTATGCTTTCGCTGTGTATCCTTTCGATCAACCTGATCGGCGATACGGCCCGCGATCTGCTGGATCCGCGCCTGAAGAAGCGGGAGGCCTGATCCATGCGGTTCAAGTCTCGCGACTTCTCGAATAACAAGGTCGTTCTGGATGTGCGCGACCTCTCAGTCCGCTTGCCCAACCAACCTCAGGTGGCGCCTATCCTGAACCAGGTCAGCCTCCAAATTCGCGCCAGGGAAACTGCCTGTCTGGTGGGGGAGAGCGGCTCCGGAAAATCGGTGACTTCGCTGGCAGTGATGGGCCTTCTGCCAAAGGATGCGCTGCGTGTGACGGGCGGCGGCATCACGCTGAGCGGCCGCAATCTTCTGGAGCTAACGCAGAAGGAGATGCGTGCGGCGCGCGCCCGCAACATGGCCATGATTTTTCAGGAGCCGATGACGGCGCTGAATCCGGTGATGCGGGTTGGCGACCAAATCGAGGAAGTGCTGAAAGTCCATGGCGACCTGCCGCAGAAAGCGCGCCAGGAGCGCGTTCTGGCCATCATGGAGCAGGTGCACCTGCCGGATGTGCGGCGTGTCTATGCCTCCTATCCCCACCAGCTTTCCGGAGGACAACGCCAGCGCATCATGATCGCGATGGCCTTGATCTTGGAGCCCGAACTGTTGATCGCCGATGAGCCAACGACCGCGCTCGACGTCACAACCCAGGGGCAGATCCTGAAGCTGATTGCCGAGTTGCAAGAAAAGCAGGACACGGCGGTGCTCTTCATCACCCACGACATGGGAGTGGTTGCCGAGATAGCAGACTCGGTGCACGTGATGAAGGACGGTCAGGTGGTGGAGCAGGCGCCGGTCGAACAGCTCCTGCGGCAGCCGCGCGAGGACTACACCCGTAAACTGCTGAAGGCGGTCCCCAGCCTGATACCGCGGCAAGAGCGCCCAGAGACCCAAAGTGAGCCAGAGACCCAGGGTGAAAAGGTCCTACAGGTGCAGAAGCTGCGAAAGGTCTATGGTGGGCGCGGCTTTTTCCGGCGGGGCGAAGGGACGCTCGCAGCGGAGGATGTCAGCTTCGCCATTACCCGGGGCCGAACCTTGGGCATCGTTGGTGAAAGCGGTTCCGGAAAATCCACGGTGGCGCGCTGTGTGATGCGTCTTATCGAGCCGACGGACGGGCAGATCGTTGTCGCCGGCAGCGAGATCGCGCAGCTATCCCGCCAGGCACTGCGGCCGCATCGTCGCCATATCCAGATTGTTTTCCAGGACCCCTTCCGCTCACTCAATCCACGCTGGAAGGTCGGGCGCAGCCTTGTCGAAGGTCCGGTGAATTATGGCGCGTCGCGGCAAGAGGCCATGAAGCAGGCGGGTGACCTGATGGAACTGGTCGGCCTGCCCCGCGAAGCGCTCGGCCGCTATCCGCACCAGTTTTCTGGGGGGCAGCGCCAGCGTATCGCCATCGCGCGCGCGGTTGCGATGAAGCCCGACGTTCTGGTGGCCGACGAAGCGGTCTCGGCGCTGGATGTTTCCATTCAGGCGCAGGTGCTCGAACTCCTGGCGGACATCCAAGAGAAGCTCGGAGTCGCGATTCTCTTCATCACTCATGACCTGCGGGTGGCGGCGCAGATTTGCGACGACATCCTGGTGATGCAGAATGGCAAGATTGTCGAGTATGGCCCCGCCGGCGACGTCCTCGCCAACCCGCGTCACTCCTACACCCGCGCCCTGACCGACGCGGCGCCGGGACGGGGCTGGGATTTTGCCAACTTTCGTGAACTCCAATCGGCTTGAGTTGAGAAGGGCCAGAAAGGCGCTGACGCCCGCGGCCGACGGCGTATGCCGTGCGGCCCTTCACCGGGACGCCTTCGCCCACCCCGGGGAGCAGAAGACTGTTAGAAGCGGCCGGCTGATGCGGCGGCGCCATGAAGAGAGGAAAACGAGATGCCTGTTTTGCCCAGAATACAGGAATTCGCTGACGAGCTGAGTGCCGTTCGCCATGACATTCACGCCCACCCCGAGCTGGGCTTTGAGGAAACGCGGACAGCCAACCTGGTGGCGGACAAGCTGGAAGCCTGGGGCGTCGACGAGGTGCACAGGGGGATCGGGGGCACTGGGGTCGTCGGTGTCATCCAGGGAAAGCATCCCGGCAATCGGGCGATAGGCCTGCGCGCCGACATGGATGCCCTGCCCATTCAGGAGGCAACGGACCTTCCTTATGCCTCCAAGCATGAGGGCAAGATGCACGCCTGCGGGCATGACAGCCATACGGCGATCCTGCTGGGCGCGGCGCGCTACCTTTCCGAAACGCGCGATTTTGCCGGCAAGGTGCATCTTATTTTTCAGCCCGCGGAGGAAGGCCTCGGTGGTGCTCGGCGGATGCTGGCAGAGGGACTTTTCGAGCGCTTTCCCTGCGACGAGATTTACGGAATGCACAACGATCCAACGAGTCCGGTGGGTCAGGTTCGGCTGAAGCCCGGGGCCGCCATGGCAGGGGCAACATTCTTCGACCTCACCGTCAAGGGGACCGGTGCCCATGCCGCCATGCCGCACCAGGGCCAGGACCCTATCATCGTGGCGACGGCGATGGTGCAACAGCTTCAGACCATCGTCAGCCGCAATCGCGCGCCCGCCGTGCCGTTGGTCCTGTCGGTGACGCAGATCCACTCAGGCTCAGCTTATAATGTGGTGCCCAACACGGCGACGATTTCTGGCACGATCCGCTACTTTTCGGACGAAGCTTGTGAGATGACCCACCAGCGCATCCATGAGCTTTGTGGGGGCATGGAGACGGCCTATGGAGTCAAGATCGAGGTGGACCTGCGTAACATCTTCGATGTGCTCATGAACGACCCGGACCTCGGCCAAGCCTATCTGGAAGCCGCGGCCGATGTCGTGGGTGCCGAGAATGCGCTGGAAACCGACCAGTATGCGACCGGCAGTGAGGATTTTGCCGACATGCTGAAGGTGGTGCCCGGCGCCTATTGCCGTGTCGGTCATGGCGGGAACGTGCCGCTGCACAACCCAGGCTTCTTCGTGGATGACGGCATTCTGCCGATTGGCGCTTCCATCATGGCGCGGATCGTTGAGCGCCGCCTGCAAGCAGCCTGAGCACCGCTCCACACCTCCAGAAACCAAGGGAGATAGCCCGCCATGCGCCTGCTCCTGGCCATGATGAAGCACGAGACCAACACCTTTTCGCCGGTGGAGACCAAAATTGAGCGTTTCGCCCGGCGGGGGGATCAGCCCCTGCGCGGCCAGGAGGCGATCGACGCCTATCGCGGCACCGGTACGGTTATGGGCGGCTTCATGGCGGAGGCCGAAGAGTGTAGCGCGGAGATCGATGTTGCCATTGCCGCCGAGGCCTGGCCCAGCGGGCCGGTGGATGACGAGGCCTACCGCATCATGACCGACGCAATCTGCGATGCGGTCGAACGAGGCGGCTGGGACGGCATTCTCCTCGATCTGCACGGCGCCATGGTGACGGAAAGCCTGGAGGACGGGGAGGGCGGCCTGCTCGCGCGTGTGCGAGCGCTTGCCCCCACGACCCCCATCGCTGTCGGCCTCGACATGCACTCCAACATCTATGATGCCATCGTGGCCAACAGCGACGTCGTCGCCGGGTACCAGACCTATCCGCACATCGACATGTTCGAAACTGGGCAGCGGGCGGCGAGAGCACTGGTGGCGAAGATTCGCGGCGAAGTACAGCCGCTTCAGGCGTGGGGCAACAACCCCATGCTGCCCCACGTGATGCGTCAGGGCACCGACGACCATCCCAACGGGATGCTGCAGGCTCGCGCGCAAGAGATGGAAAGCCTTCCCGGCGTGCTGGCCGTCAGCCTTTTCGTGGGCTTTCCTCATGCTGACATTCGTGACGCCGGCCTTTCCGTGGTGGTGGTGACGGATAATGATCGCGCCTTGGCCGAGCGGTTGCGCGATGAACTGCTGGACAGTGCCTGGCAAGAACGGGCGGCCTTCGTCTACCACCCGGAGCCCCTGGCTGCGTCTGTCGGGCGCGCCAAGGACTTGCCGAAGGATGTGACGCAGGGTCCCGTCATCCTGCTTGATCACTACGACAATGCAGCTTCGGGCGGTACCATGGATACCACTGCCGTTCTGGCAGAAATCCTTCGGCAGGAGTTGGAGGATGTGGCAGCCTTCGCGATCTTTGATCCGGAAGCGGTGCAGCAGGCCGTGGCTGCGGGCATTGGCGAGTGCGTGACGCTGTGCATTGGCGGCAAGTTGCCAATGCCGAGCATTCCTGTTGACAGCAAGCCCCTCGAAGTGACGGGCCGGGTCAAGACCATCTCGGAGGGTCGCTATCGTAACAAGGGGCCGATGTACGCGGGCGTCGCCATGGACATGGGCACCGCTGTGGTTCTGGATACCGGCCGCGTGGAGATCGTCATCATCTCCCGCCACGTGGAGCCTCATGACATCAACGTGCTGCTCAGCCTCGGCATCGATCCGATGCAAAAACGCTACATCATGCTGAAGAGCCGCATTCATTGGCGCGCGGGGTTGAAGCATATCGCCCGGGACATAATCGAATGCGCGGGCGTGGGCGTTTGCACCTCCGACTACAGCCAGCTCAACTTCACCAAGGTTCGTCGCCCGATTTATCCCCTGGACGATATCCAGGACCGCAGCGCCACGAACTGACCGGATCGCGCCCGCGGCTCTTACCCGCGGGCGCTTATGGGAATGTCGGCCTTCAAGCGGTGGAGGAGAAGGAAGAAGGCGATGCCGAAGTTGACCATGTTCCAGGCGATGCCGTTCAGGAAGGCGACCTGATAGGAGCCGGTCCAGTCGTAGATGGCACCGGAGAGCCAGCCGCCCAGCGCCATGCCGATAATGGTGGCCATGAGTACGAGGCTCACCCGAGCTCCGGCTTCCTTGGCCGGGAAGTATTCCCGCACGATCAGCGCATAGCTCGGCACGATGCCGCCCTGCGCCAGGCCGAAGAGCGCCGAGACGATATAGAGCGAGGTCAGGCCGTCGAAGGGGATGTAGAGGATCAGCGCCAGGCACTGCAGGGTGGATCCCAGAATGAGCGTTCCCAGACCGCCGATGCGGTCGGCGATCACCCCGGAGATCAGCCGACTGACGATGCCCATGGCGAGCATCAGGGACAGCATTTCTGCCCCGCGCACCGCCCCATGGCCCAGGTCACCGCAGTAGGCCACGATGTGGACCTGAGGCATGGCCATGGCCACGCAGCAGGCGATGCCGGCGAAGACCAGCAGAGCCTGCAGGACGGGCGCAGGAAGGGGCGCGCGGACCGGCGGACGGGTGCTGACGGCTTTCGGCCCCGCGTGGATCGGCGTGGGCCGACGCATCAGCATGATAAGCGGCAGCATGATGACGAGGCTGACCACCCCAATGACCAGATGCGCTTCGCGCCAGCCATAGGCCTCGGTGATGTAGCTCAGAATTGGCGGCCAGATGGTGCCGGAAAGGTAACTGCCGCTGGCGACGACCGCTGTGGCGATTCCCCGGCGTTTGAGAAACCAGTGGGTCACATCGGCGATCAGCGGACCGAAGGAGGCGGCGCTGCCGAGCATGCCGACCATGACGGCCTGGATCGCCACGAACTGCCAGTAGGCCGTGACCTGTGAGATGGCGATGTAGCCGCCGCTCAGCATGACGGCACCAAACAGCAGCGGCCGGACGATGCCGTGGCGATCGGCCATGCGACCGAAAAAGAGGCCACCGATGGCGAAACCGATCATGGTGGCCGTGTAGGGCAGGGAGGCGTCGCCGCGGTCGATGTTGAACTCGGTCTCGATGGTGGGCAGCACGACGACCGTGGACCAGAGGCCAATGCCTCCGACCATTGCGATGAGCAGCGATACCAACAGTCGCCACCAGGCATAGGGGCTGTCCATCCCCTCGTTGGGCTCCAAGTGGTCCCCGACGACCTTTGCGCTCACGCCATACCCCTCCCACTCGACGACAGACTTCTTGATACTGGCAGCAGCGTTACCCCGCTGCTCCCTGGGGCACAACTGGCGGAAGGCGGGAGCAGGATTGCATTATCCACGGGGCTGAACCGCAGTTTCGTGATGGGGCGGGCAGGTGGCTGCTTTTGTTTGACCGAAGGCCTGCTTGCGGGTTCTCTGCGCCCCTCAGAACATCCTCTAGTCAGGTTCACGGAAAGGAAGCCATGTTCGATCCAGCAGCCGCCGATCTTCGTTTGGGCATCGTCGGGGCCGGCGCGATGGGAGGCGGCATCGCCCAGGTCGCCATCTCCGCCGGTGTGGAGGTCATTCTCTGTGATCAGAACGCCGAGGCTGCCGCCAAGACCCGCGACGCGGTTTTTGCCCGCCTCGACAAGCGTGTGACCAACGGCAAGGCGAGTGCCGAAGAGGTGGCTGCAGCCAAGGCCTGCCTGCGCTTGGGCGACAGCCTGCAGGATTTTGCGGATCGGCAGGTGGTGATCGAGGCGATCATCGAGGATCTGGAGATCAAGCGCGGCCTGTTCCGGGAACTGGAAGGCATCGTCGCCGCGGACTGTGTGCTCGCTTCCAACACTTCGTCGCTCCCCATCGGGGCCATTGCCCGGGTGTGTGAGCGGCGCGAACGCGTTGCCGGCCTGCACTTCTTCAACCCCGTTCCGGTGATGCGACTGGTCGAGGTCATTCGCGGTCCCGACAGCGCCACAGCGGTGGTGGAAGCTCTGCGCGGCCTGGGATCCCGGCTGGGACGCACGCCGGTGGAGGTGCCGGATTCGCCGGGCTTCCTCGTGAACCTCGGCGGGCGCGCCTATACCACCGAGGGCCTGGCCGTGGTGCAGGAGGGCGTGGCCACGCCGGCCCAGGTCGATGCCATCATGCGAGACGGCTTCGGCTTTCGCATGGGGCCCTTCGAGTTGATGGACCTGACCGGCATGGACGTGAACTTCCCGGTCACCCGTCTGGTGCACGAGTCCTTCTTCCACGACCCGCGACTGCGTTCTACTACGCTGCATCGTTCGCTCTTTGAGTCGGGACGCCTGGGGCGCAAGACGAATCACGGGCACTACGTCTACCGTGACGGCAAGCCGGAGGTGCCCAGTGCCGATGCTGCCGTCGGGGACAAGCCGGCGCGCAAGCTGGTCCTTTTCGAGGCTGATGAGCATCTGCGCGCCTTCGCCGGGGAACTGGGGGTCGACCTCCTGGAGGAGGACGACGGCAGCAGCCCGATCCTGGCTGCCCCGGTGGGCGAGGACTGTACGGAGTTGGCCCGACGCAGCGGCATCGACCCGACGCGGCTGATCGCCATCGACCTGCTGCCCGATGTATCCACCCGGATCACTCTGATGGGCGCACCGAACGTCGATCCCGAGGTGCGCCAAGCGGTGATCGACCTACTCGGCCAGACGCGTAAGGTGACGGCCATCGCCGATTCCCTGGGCTTCGTGGCCCAGCGGATTCTTTCCATGGTCGGCAATCTCGGCTGCGAAATGGCTCAGATCGGCCTGGCACCGCCGGAGGACATCGACACCGCCATGAAGCTGGGTCTCAACTATCCCAAGGGGCCGCTGGAGATCGTGGAGCACCTCGGGTGCCGTCGGGTCTTCACCATTCTCGAGCGCATGCAGGCCCTGACCGGCGACGACCGCTATCGCCCCTCGCTGTGGCTGCGGCGCCGGGCGGCACTCCATCTGCCCACCGGTTACAGGCCCAGCGTCTGAACCGCTGTCGACGGAAAAAAGAGAAAGGAACGAGTGACGTGAGCAAGGAAGCTTTTGTCTGCGACGCACTGCGCACCCCCATCGGTCGCTACGGCGGAGCGCTCGCCTCCGTGCGACCGGACGATCTCTTGGCCGGTGTCCTGCGTGGCCTTATGGGGCGCAACGAGGGCGTCGATTGGAGCCAGGTCGATGACGTGATCATGGGCTGTGCCAACCAGGCCGGTGAGGATAACCGCAACGTGGCGCGCATGGCCGCGCTGTTGGCCGGGCTGCCGGAGGCGGTGCCGGGGGCGACGGTGAACCGGCTGTGCGGCTCCGGTCTTGAAGCGCTGGGGCAGGCTGCCCGGGCCATCCGCACCGGCGAAGCCGATCTGGTCCTGGCCGGTGGCGTGGAGTCCATGAGCCGGGCGCCCTTCGTGATGGGCAAAGCCGACAGCGCCTTTTCGCGCAAGGCCGAGGTCTTCGACACCACCATCGGCTGGCGCTTCATCAACAAGCAGATGCACAAGCTCTATGGCACGGACTCCATGCCCGAGACGGCGGAGAACGTGGCGGCCGAGTTTGATATTGCGCGCGCGGATCAGGACGCCTTCGCCCTGCGCTCCCAGGAGCGGGCGGCCGCGGCACAACAGTCCGGCCGGCTCGCTCGCGAGATCCTGCCGGTCACCATCCCGCAACGGCGCGGCGATCCGCTCGTTGTCGAGCAGGACGAGCACCCGCGGGCGACCACGTTGGAGAAGCTGGCGTCGCTCTCCACGCCCTTCCGCCAGGAGGGGACGGTGACCGCCGGCAATGCTTCGGGCGTGAACGACGGGGCGGCGGCGCTGATTGTGGCCTCGGAAGCGGCCGTGGAGCGCTATGGCCTCACCCCGCGCGCCCGCGTGGTTGCCTGCACCAGCGCCGGCGTTGCGCCGCGCATCATGGGAATCGGGCCGGTGCCGGCGACACAAAAGCTGCTGGCCCGCAGCGGCCATGCCATCGCGGACATGGATGTCATCGAACTGAACGAGGCCTTCGCCGCCCAGGCGCTGGCAGTGCTGCGTCAGCTCGGACTGCCCGACGACGCGCCACAGGTGAACCCCAACGGCGGCGCCATTGCGCTGGGGCATCCTCTGGGCATGTCGGGGGCGCGCCTCGCTCTGACGGCGACGGAAGAGCTGTCGAGCCACGACGCGCGCCTGGCGCTCTGCACCATGTGCATCGGCGTCGGCCAGGGCATCGCGCTCTTGCTGGAGCGCGTGTAGGGGCAGCAGCGCTGGTAGCGCTCAGCGGGGCACCCGCAACTCCTTCTCCACCCCGTCGATCAGGCGGTCGGGGTGGCAATAGGCGGCCAGGGCGACCGGATCCTTCAGCAGGATCCGGTCGTTCTGCGTTTCCACGCCCAGGTCGCGCAGTGTTGCCAGCGCCCGGGACAGGCTTTCGCGCGTCATGCCCAGTTGCGAGGCAATGACCTGCTTGTCGTAAGGCAGTTGGACGGTCATTTCCGCAGCACCCAGTTCGCCAGCATCCCCGGTCTCGGCCAGGCTGAGCAGGAAGCAGCCGACGCGCTGCACCGTGGTGCGCAGCTTCAGGTTCTTCACCTGCCGAACCATGCGGCGGAACTGTCCGGCCAGGGAGGCGAGCAGCGTCAATGCCAGTTCGGGATGAGCGGCGATGTCGCGGCGGAGTTCAGAGGCGGGCAGCAGCAGCAGGCGCGCCGGCTCCTGTACCGTTGCGCTCATCAGGTAGGGCGTATCGGTCAGGGCGGCGGCGAGAATGAAGCAGTCCGGCGGGGTCACGATCTCAATGACCACCTCTCGGTCGCTCTCCGACTCGGTGGCGGAGAGCTGCACGCTGCCGTCGAGCAGGATGTGCAGGAAGTCCGGCTGCGTGCCCGAATCGAACAGACGGGTGCGGACCGGGAAGCGTTGGAGCAGCGCTCCTGCCGTCAGGGACTTGAGATCCGGGATTTCCAGCCCGGAGAAGAGCGGAATCTGCTGCAGACTCTCGATGTCGCTCTCGCGTAGCGGCACGGCGCTTACTCCTGTTCGCTCGCCGGCAGGATCGGGTAATTGTGAGATATATCACAATACAGAATGATATTCATCATGTCCTTCTTTGCGATCAGATAAAACTGGGAGGAATGAATAGGGTATCTTTAATACCTCTATCCAAAAAGTGCGGGTTTCAGATCACTACTTTGCGCTGGATCAATCAAGGCGAGCGGCATTCCGAATAGCGTCCTTTTCCAACGTCACAACAAGTGTCGAGCATTGCCGGAGAGGGCGAGATGCCAACGATGTCGAGCAGCGGTACAGCGACGCCATCGCGAATCCTGTCGCTGAGCACCGTGGCATTCACGGTCTGTTTTGCCGTCTGGACGATCTTTTCAATCATTGGTGTGCAGATCAAGGAGGAGCTCGGACTCTCCGAAACGGAGTTCGGCCTGCTGGTGGGCACGCCCATTCTCACCGGTTCGCTGGTGCGGCTGATTCTCGGGATCTGGGCGGATCAGTACGGTGGTCGGCTGGTTTACACCATCGTCATGATTGCCGCGGCGATCGCCACCTTTCTCCTGTCCTGGGCCACCACATACCAAACCTTCCTGATCGCCGCGCTGGGTGTCGGGCTCGCCGGCGGCTCCTTCTCGGTCGGTGTCGCCTATGTCTCCAAGTGGTACCCGAAGGAAAAGCAGGGCACGGCCCTCGGCATCTTCGGTATGGGCAACGTCGGTTCCGCCGTCACCAAGTTTCTGGCTCCCTTCGTGATGGTGGCCTACGGCTGGCAGGCGGTTGCAGTGGTCTGGGCGGCCGCGCTGCTGGTGATGGCCATCGTGTTCTGGTTCACCACCGAGGACGATCCTGCCCTGGAGGAGCGGCGGCGCAGCGGCGCCAAGCCACAGTCCATCGGCCAGCAGCTCGCACCGCTCAAGAAGCTGCAGGTCTGGCGCTTCGCGCTCTACTACTTTTTCGTCTTTGGTGCCTTCGTGGCCCTGGCGCTCTGGCTGCCGCGCTATTTCGTGGGCGCCTACGGCTTGCCGATAACCGCAGCCGGCATGCTGGGTGCTGCCTATTCGATCCCGGCCAGTGTGTTTCGGGCGTTCGGCGGTTGGCTGTCGGACCGCATCGGTGCCCGGGCGGTGATGTACTGGACCTTCGGCGTGTCGGCCGTCGCGACCTTCCTGCTCTCCTATCCCTCCACCGACTATGTGGTGCACGGGATCGATGGGCCGATCGCCTTCACCATCGAGATGGGGGTTCTTCCCTTCACCATCCTGGTCTTCATCCTCGGCTTCTTCATGTCGCTGGGCAAAGCGGCTGTCTACAAGCACATCCCGGTCTACTACCCGGAGCACGTGGGCTCCGTTGGTGGGGTCGTCGGCATGATCGGTGGCCTGGGTGGCTTCATTCTTCCCATCACCTTCGGTGCCCTGAATGACATGATCGGCGTCTGGACGAGCTGCTTCATGCTGCTCTTCCTGCTGGTCGCCGTGGCCTTCATCTGGATGCACCTCGCCATCCTGCGCATGGAGCGCGCCGCCGCGCCCGGTCGTAAGGAGCTGCCCCAGCTCCCCGAGATGCTGGAAATCCATCGCCCAGAACATCAACCCCCCGAACATCAACCCCCTGCTGCGCCCCGGAAGGGCGCGGCTTGACGGTCCTGTCTGGGAAGGAACCCGAAAGCATGTCGAGCGAAAGCCTGCAGCCCGACCGCCAAGGCTCCACCTGGCTGAAACGGTGGGAGCCTGAAGATCCGGCATTCTGGGACAGTCAGGGCAGGACGCTGGCCTGGCGCACGCTCTCCATCACCACCGCCAACCTGACCATGGCCTTCGTGGTCTGGTTCATGGTCAGCGCCCTGGTCGTGCGCCTGCCCAACATCGGCTTTGATCTGACGGGCAGCCAGCTCTTCTGGCTGACCGCCATGCCGGGGCTGGCCGGTGGCACGCTGCGCATCCTCCACACCTTCCTGGTGCCGATCTACGGCACCCGCCATGTGGTCACCGTCTCAACATTCCTGCTGCTGCTGCCGGTCATCGGCTGGTTCTTTGCGGTGCAGAACCCCGAGACGCCCTACTGGGTGTTGCTGGGCCTGGCCTTCCTGGCCGGGTTGGGCGGCGGCAACTTCTCCTCCTTCATGCCCTCGACCAGCCTCTTCTTCCCGAAGCGGCTGCAGGGCACGGCCTTGGCTGTCCAGGCCGGTATCGGGAACTTCGGCGTGTCCATCGTGCAGTTCGTCACGCCGTGGATCATCGGTTTCGCGCTGGTCGGAACCCTGGCCGGCGGTCCGCAGGTGGCAACGGGCGCCGAGCGCGAACTCTGGCTGCAGAACGCCGCCCTGGTCTATGTCCCCTTCATCCTGGCCTTCGGTCTTGCCTCCTGGTTCCTGCTGCGCTCGGTCCCGGTGCGGGCGAACTTCCGGGAGCAGCTGGACATCTTCAAGCTCAAGCACGGCTTGCTGATGACCATCCTCTATATCATGACCTTCGGCACCTTCTCGGGGTTCTCCGCCACCTTCCCGCTGCTGATCCGCCAGCTCTACGGCGACTTTGAGAATGCACCGGACCCCCTGGCCTGGGCCTTCCTCGGCCCCCTGGTGGGTTCGGTCATGCGGGTCGTGGCCGGCCCGATCTCGGACCGCTTGGGCGGTGCCAAGGTCACGCAGGTTTCGGCGATCGGGCTAATCATCTGTGTCCTGGCTGTCACCTTCTTCACCAGCCCCACCTCGTTGGACCAGTTCCCCTGGTTCGTGGCCTTCATGCTGGGGGTCTTCTTCTTCTCCGGCATCGGCAATGCCTCGACCTTCAAGCAGATGCCGATGCTCTTCACGCCGCGCCAAGCGGCCGGCGTGATCGGCTGGACCAGCGCCGTGGCCGCCTACGGGCCCTTTGCCGCCGGCATGATGCTGGGGCTCTCGGTCAGCTTCTTCGGCACGCCCAATGCCTTCTTCTACTGGGCCGCGATTTTCTACACCGCCTGCCTTGTCATCAACTGGTGGTTCTACGCCCGCAAGGGCGCGGAAGCCCCCTGCTGAGGAGTGGAGTACCCCGATGAGTCACTTTCTCGACCGCCTCAACTTCTTCCGTAAGACCGTCGGCGACTTCTCCGAAGGGCACGGCATCGTGACCAACGAGGATCGGGGCTGGGAGGAGTCCTATCGTCGCCGCTGGCAGCACGACAAGACGGTACGCTCGACCCACGGCGTGAACTGCACCGGCTCCTGCTCCTGGAAGATCTACGTGAAGGGCGGGATCGTCACCTGGGAGACGCAGCAGACCGACTATCCGCGCACCCGCCCCGACATGCCGAACCATGAGCCGCGCGGTTGCTCGCGTGGTGCCAGCTACTCCTGGTACCTCTATTCAGGCAACCGCCTGAAGTATCCCATGGTGCGCAAGCGCCTGATTCAGCTCTGGCGCGAGGCGCGCGAGGTGAACACGCCGGTGGCTGCCTGGGCAGCGATCGTCGAGGATCCCGAAAAACGCGAACGCTACACCCGGGTGCGCGGGCAGGGCGGTTTTGTTCGCGTTGATTGGGCCGAAGTGGAAGAGATTGTCGCTGCTGCGAATGCCTACACGATCCGCCGCTACGGCCCCGACCGCGTCGCGGGCTTCTCGCCGATCCCGGCCATGTCGATGATCTCCTACGCCGCGGGCACGCGTTACCTCTCGCTGCTCGGCGGCACCTGCCTGAGCTTCTACGACTGGTACTGCGACCTGCCGCCCTCCAGCCCGCAGACCTGGGGTGAGCAGACTGACGTGCCCGAGAGTGCCGACTGGTACAACGCCGGCTTTCTGCTGATCTGGGGCTCGAACGTGCCGCAGACGCGCACGCCGGACGCCCACTTCTACACCGAGGCGCGCTACAAGGGCGCCAAGTCGGTGGTCATCACACCCGACTACTCGGAAGCCTCCAAGTTCGCCGACCTGTGGATCTCGCCGAAACAGGGCACCGATGCCGCCCTGGGCCTGGCCATGGGCCACGTGATCCTGCGGGAGTTTCATCTCGACAAGCATTCGGACTACTTCCAGGACTACTGCCGCCGTTATTCCGATATGCCCTTCCTTGTGCGACTCGTGAAGCAGGACGGGCGCTGGGTGCCTGAGCGCCAGCTGCGCGCCAGCGATTTTGCGGACGGTCTGGGCGAAACGAACAATCCGGAATGGAAGACCCTGGCCGTCGATGAGCGCAGCGGCGAGATCGTGGTGCCCAATGGCTCCATCGGCTTCCGCTGGGGCGAGCAGGGGCGCTGGAACCTCGAGGAGCGGGCCAGTGGGCGCGATGAGGTGCGCCTGCGGCTGTCGCTGCTGGATGCCCGCGATGACGTGCTGCCGGTGGCCTTCCCCTACTTCGGCGGCACGCCGCATGAGCACTTCCAGCACAGCGAGCATCCGGACGTCCTCGAGCGCAATGTACCCATCCGTGAACTGGATTTGCCGGAAGGCCCGGTGAAGGTGGCCACGGTCTTCGATCTGTTCTGCGCCAACTATGGCCTCGACCGCGGCCTGGGTGGTGCCCACGTCGCGAAATCCTTCGATGAGGATGTGCCATACACCCCGGCCTGGCAGGAGAAGATCACCGGCGTGCCGCGGGCCCAGGTGATCGCGACCGCCCGGGAGTTCGCACAGAACGCCGACAAGACCGAAGGGCGCTCCATGGTCATCCTCGGTGCGGGCCTGAACCACTGGTACCACATGGATATGATCTACCGCTCCATCATCAATCTCTTGGTGATGTGCGGCTGCGTCGGCCAGTCGGGCGGTGGCTGGGCGCACTACGTGGGGCAGGAGAAGCTGCGCCCGCAGACCGGCTGGCTGCCCCTGGCCTTTGCCCTCGACTGGGCCCGGCCGCCGCGGCAGATGAACTCAACCTCCTACTGGTACGCACACAGCGACCAGTGGCGTTACGAGACGCTGCCGGTGGCCTCGATCCTGTCGCCCACCGCGCCGAAGGGGGACTGGGATGGCAGCCTGATCGACTTCAATGCGCGCTCGGAGCGCATGGGCTGGCTGCCCTCGGCGCCGCAGATGCGCACCAATCCGCTGGAGGTGGTCAAGGCGGCAGAGCAGGCCGGCAAGGACCCCAGGGACTATGCCGTCGAGGAGATGAAGGCGGGCCGGCTGGAATTCTCCTGCCAGGATCCGGACGCGCCGGAGAACTGGCCGCGCAATCTCTTCGTCTGGCGCTCCAACCTGTTGGGCTCCAGTGGCAAGGGGCACGAGTACTTCCTCAAGCACCTGCTGGGCACGACCCACGGCGTGCAGGGCAAGGACCTGGGCGAAACCGGCGGCCAGAAGCCCAAGGAGGTCGTCTGGCACGAAGAGGCGCCGGAAGGAAAGCTCGACCTGCTGGTCACGCTGGACTTCCGCATGTCGACGACCTGCCTCTACTCGGACATCGTGCTGCCCACGGCCACCTGGTACGAGAAGAACGACCTCAACACCTCGGACATGCACCCCTTCATCCATCCGCTCTCGGGCGCGGTGGATCCGGTCTGGGAAAGCCGCAACGACTGGGAAATCTACAAGGGCATCGCGCGGGCCTTCTCCGCCGTGGCGCCGGAGGTGCTGGGCAAGGAGAAGGACCTGGTTCTCACGCCGATCCAGCACGACAGCCCCGGCGAGTTGGCGCAGCCGCTGGACGTGAAGGACTGGAAGAAGGGCGAGATCGACGCCGTGCCCGGCAAGACCATGCCGGGCATGGCCGTGATTGAGCGGGATTATCCCAACGTCTACAAGCGCTTCACCGCCCTGGGCCCGCTCATGGGCGAGATCGGCAACGGCGGCAAGGGCATGGCCTGGAAGACCGGCCAGGAAGTCGACTTTTTGGCCCGCCTGAACGGCGCCGTGACCGAAGAGGGCCCGACCAAGGGCATGCCGCGCATCGAAACCGACATCGATGCTGCCGAAGTGATCCTGACCCTGGCGCCGGAAACCAATGGTGAGGTTGCCGTCAAGGCCTGGGAGTCCCTGGGCAAGTTCACTGGCCGCAACCACCAGCATCTGGCAGTCCACAAGGAAGACGAGAAGATCCGCTTCCGCGACGTCCAGGCGCAGCCGCGCAAGATCATCTCCTCGCCGATCTGGTCGGGCCTGGAAAGCGAAAAGGTCAGCTACAACGCCGGCTACACCAACGTCCACGAGCTGATCCCCTGGCGCACGCTCACCGGTCGGCAGCAGCTCTACCAGGATCACCTCTGGATGCGGGCCTTCGGGGAGGCGCTCTGCGTCTACAAGCCGCCGATCGATACCCGCACCGTCGCGCCGGTGATCGACCAGAAGGGCAACGGCAATCCCCAGGTGGTGCTGAACTTCATCACGCCGCACCAGAAGTGGGGCATCCACAGCACCTACACCGACAACCTGCTCATGCTGACGCTCTCGCGCGGTGGCCCGATCATCTGGATCAGCGAGGACGACGCCAGGACGGCGGGCATCGAGGACAACGACTGGATCGAGGCCTACAACGCCAACGGGGCGCTGGTGGCCCGGGCCGTGGTGTCCCAGCGGGTCAAGCCGGGCCTGGTGCTGATGTACCACGCCCAGGAGAAGATCGTGAATGTGCCGGGCTCGGAAATCACCGGGACGCGTGGCGGCATTCACAACTCCGTGACCCGCACCGTGACCAAGCCCACGCACATGATCGGCGGCTACGCCCAGCTTTCCTACGGCTTCAACTACTACGGCACCGTGGGCGCCAACCGTGATGAGTTTGTCATCGTGCGCAAGATGAACAAGGTGGACTGGCTCGACCGGCCTGCAGCCACCTCCGAGGAGACCTCGTCCCAGACTGCCACCGGATCCGCAAAGGAGGCGGCCGAGTAATGAAGATTCGCGCGCAAATCGGCATGGTCCTGAACCTCGACAAGTGCATCGGCTGTCACACCTGTTCGGTGACCTGCAAGAACGTCTGGACCTCGCGGGAAGGCGTTGAATACGCCTGGTTCAACAACGTCGAGACCAAGCCCGGCATCGGCTACCCCAAGGAGTGGGAGAACCAGAAGAAGTGGAACGGCGGCTGGATCCGCACCCGCTCCGGAAAGCTGCAGCCCCGCATGGGCGGCAAGTGGCGCCTGCTCTCGAAAATCTTCGCCAACCCGGACCTGCCGGAGATCGACGACTACTACGAGCCCTTCACCTTCGACTATGAGCATCTCCACAACGCGCCGGAGATGGAAGCCCCGCCGACGGCGCGGCCCCGCTCGCTGATCAGCGGCGAGCGGATGGACAAGATAGAGTGGGGTCCGAACTGGGAGGAGATCCTGGGCGGCGAGTTCTCCAAGCGCTCCAAGGACGTGAACTTCGAAGGGGTGCAGAAGGACATCTACGGGCAGTTCGAGAACACCTTCATGATGTACCTGCCCCGGCTCTGCGAACACTGCCTCAACCCGACCTGCGTGGCGGCTTGTCCCTCGGGCGCGATCTACAAGCGCGAGGAGGACGGCATCGTCCTGATCGACCAGGACAAGTGCCGCGGCTGGCGCATGTGCGTCTCGGGCTGCCCCTACAAGAAGATCTACTACAACTGGTCTTCGGGTAAGTCCGAGAAGTGCACCTTCTGCTACCCGCGCATCGAGGTGGGGCAGCCCACGGTCTGTTCCGAGACCTGTGTCGGGCGCATCCGCTATCTCGGCGTGCTGCTTTACGATGCCGACCGCATCGAGGAGGCGGCCAACGCGCCGGACGAGCAGGACCTCTACGAGGCGCAGCTCTCGATCTTCCTCGACCCGCACGACCCGGAAATCCAGGCCAAGGCTCGGGCGGACGGCGTGCCGGACGCCTGGCTGGAGGCGGCGAAGAAGTCGCCGGTGTGGAAGATGGCGATGGACTGGAAGGTCGCCTTCCCGCTGCATCCGGAATACCGCACCCTGCCCATGGTCTGGTACGTCCCGCCGCTCTCGCCGATCCAGTCGGCGGCCGAGGCGGGCGCCATGGGTCTGGATGGCGGCATGCCGGACGTGCGCAGCCTGCGCATCCCGCTCAAGTACCTCGCCAACATGCTGACGGCCGGCAAGGAGGCCCCGGTGGCCCTGGCGCTGGAACGCATGCTGGCCATGCGCGCCACCATGCGGGCCAAGACCGTCGAGGGGGTGGAGGACGCCAGCTTTGCCGAAAAGGTCGGCCTCTCGGTCGCGCAGATCGAGGAGATGTATCACATCATGGCGATCGCGAACTACGAGGACCGCTTCGTCATCCCCACGAGCCATCGGGAGGTGACGGAGGATGCCTACGATCTGCGTGGTTCCTGCGGCTTCAGCTTCGGCAATGGCTGCTCCAGCGGGTCGAGCAAGACGAACCTTTTCGGCACGCCGCGCGACAAACCCCACAAGACACCCCTGGAGGCCTGAACCATGCTGACCTATCGCGTGCTGTCGCGGCTGCTGTCCTATCCGAACGCGGAGATGGTGGCCGGCGTGGGGGAGATGCGGGCCGTTCTGGCAGGGGAGGGGCTGGTCTCCTCCCGCGACCGGCAAGCGCTGGAGCCGCTGCTGACGGATCTCGAAAGCAAGGAACTGCTCGATCTGCAGGAACGATACGTCTTGCTGTTCGACCGCAGCCGCAGCCTCTCGCTGCACCTCTTCGAGCATGTCCATGGCGAGTCCCGCGACCGCGGGCAGGCCATGGTGAACCTGGGCGAACTCTATGCCGAACACGGCCTGGAGGTGAGCGACCGTGAACTGCCCGACTACCTGCCGCTCTTCCTCGAGTTTCTCTCCCTGCTGCCGCCCCGCGAGGCGGCCGAGTTGCTGGCCGAGCCGGCGCATGTGGTGGACGCCCTGCATCGGCGGCTGCTGAAGCGAGAGAGCTGCTACGCCGGTGTCTTCGGCACGCTGCTGGGTCTCGCCGCGGGAAAGCCCGACGATGAGGCCCTCACGGCGCTGTTGCAGGAACCCGATACGGACCCGGAAGACCGCGAGGCGCTGGACCGGGCCTGGGAGGAAACGGCCGTGACCTTCGGCCCCGACCCCAATGCCGGCTGCCCGCAGACCCGCGACCTGCTCGCCCGGATGGCGCCGCCGCCGGCGCGCTCCTGACAGGAGAGGACCAATGTACGCCTACATCAACTCCTTCTTCTTCGGCTACTACCCCTACATTGCCCTCACCATCTTCCTGCTCGGGAGCCTGATCCGCTTCGACCGGGAACAGTATTCCTGGAAAGCAGGATCGAGCCAGCTCCTGCGGCGGCGCCAGCTGCGCTGGGGCAGTAACCTCTTCCATGTCGGCATTCTGGTCATCTTCGTCGGCCACCTCTTCGGCCTGCTGGTGCCCTCGACGATCTACGCCTTCTTCGGCATCGGCTACACTGCCAAGCAGTTGCTCGCGATCATCCTGGGCGGCGTTGCCGGGATTGCCTGCTTTGTCGGCCTCACCATGCTGATCCACCGGCGTCTGGCGGACCCGCGCATCCGCTCCACCAGCAGCACTGCGGACATCGGTATCCTGCTGTTGCTCTACGCGCAGCTGACACTCGGGATGCTGACCATTCCCCTCTCGCTGGGCCACCTGGATGGCTCGGAGATGCTGCGCTTCATGGCCTGGGCGCAGGGCATCGTGACCTTCCGGCCGAGCGTGGCCGACCTCGTGCTGGACGCGCATCCCATCTTCAAGGCGCATCTCTTCCTGGGGCTGACGCTCTTCCTCGTCTTCCCCTTCACCCGTCTGGTCCACATCTGGAGCGCACCCATCTGGTACCTCGGGCGCCGTGGTTACCAGATTGTGCGCAGCAAGCGGCCCCAGGCCGCGGAATGAGGGAGGACTCCATGATACAGGTGAATGATCGCAGCATTCCCGAATCCGCTCTGGCCGCGGAGGTTCAGCATCATCCGGCTCCGACGCTCGAGACCGCCCGCAGCGAGGCGGCACGGGCGCTGGTGGTCCGTGAGCTTCTGCTTCAGGAAGCCTGGCGCCTGAAAGTGGAGCCGTCCGACAGCATTCCCGGGGAAGCCAAGGAGGAGGCGCTGATCCGGGCATTGCTGGAGCAGGAGATCGCGCTGCCGGAGCTGAGCGAAGAGAACTGCCGACGCTACTACGTGGCCAACAAGCGGCGCTTTCGCAGCCCAGACCTCTTCGAGGCAGCGCACATTCTCTTCGCAGCCGCGCCGGAGGACGAGGAGAATCGCCACGAGGCGCGCACGCGGGCCGCGGCGGCGCTGGAACTGCTCAAGGGGCATCCTGAGCGCTTCTCCGGTCTGGCCAAGGAGTTGTCCGACTGCTCCTCGCGCGACCAGGGGGGCAGCCTGGGTCAGGTAGCGCGCGGCCAGACCTGCAGCGAACTGGAAACATTCTTCTACGCCTTGGAGCCGGGACAAATTGCCCCAGAGCCGGTGCCCAGTCGCTACGGCTATCATCTGCTGCGGCTGGATCAGCGTGCCCTGGGCGAGACGCTTCCCTACGAGTCGGTGCGTGAGCGCATTGCCGACTACCTGCGCCAGCAGTCCTGGCAACGTGCGGTACGGCAGTACATCCAGATCCTCGCCGGACAGGCGCGGATCGAGGGTTTCGCCCTGGAGGCTGCAGACAGCCCGCTGGTGCAGTAGGAGCCATTGCTTCGAACATGAGTGCATCTCTTCATCTGCTGGCGGCGGTGCTACTGGTGCTCGGCCATGCCATCCCCTCGGCGCCGGGGTTGCGGGAAAGCCTGATTGTCCGCCTGGGGCGGCCGGGCTTCATGGTGCTGCATTCCCTGGTGAGCCTGGCCACGCTGGGCTTCATCGCCTGGACCTACTGGCGGGTGGACAGCATCGTCATGCTGTTCTGGCCACCGCCGGAGCTGCGTTTTCTGGCAGTGTTGCTGATGCCGCTGGCCTTCCTGCTGATCGCGGGGCGGCTGGCAACGCCCTTCGGTGACCTGCGCCAGCCGCCCCCGCCGCGGGGGATTTACCGCCTCTGTCGTTTCCCCGGCTCCCTGGGGCTTCTGCTCTGGGCCACGCTGCACATCCTCTCCACCGGCGATTCGGCGCGCGTGATCCTCTTCGGTGCCATGGCGGCCATTGCGCTCTGGGCCATGATCAAGAACGAAGGTGTGCTGCGCCGGGCGGCAACGCCGGAAGCCGCGCAGTTTCTCTCCGACACCAGCCTGTTGCCGGGGCTGGCGATCCTCGCCGGCCGCCAGCATTGGCCCCGGTCCGAGATCGGCTGGCGCTGGCCCCTGGCGGCAGTGACGGCCTATCTCCTGGTGCTTTTCCTCCATCCTTTCGTTTTTGGGGTCGATCCCCTGCAAGGAGCTTTGTCATGGCCGTAGGTGCCAAGGCGCAACCCGCCGTCGAGGCCCGGGCTCGGGCCGCCCGTTCCCTGCCGCTGCTGCAGGCGGGCTTTCGCCCCTTTTTCCTGCTGGCCGGGATCTGGGCGGCGGTTGCCGTCGGGCTGTGGATTCCGGCCTATCTCGGCCACATGACGCTGCCGACTGCCTTCGATCCCATGACCTGGCACCTGCACGAGGCGATCTATGGTTTCGGGGCGGCTGCCGTGGCCGGGTTTCTTCTGACGGCCGTGCCGAACTGGACCGGGCGCCTGCCCATCGCCGGCGCGCCCCTCGCCGGCCTGGTGGGACTTTGGGCGGCGGGCCGGGTGTTCTGCCTGCTGTCGGGCTGGAGCGGATGGCTGCTTGCCATGGTCGTCGACATGGCCTTCCTGAGCGTCCTGTTCGTCATGATCCTGCGCGAAGTTGTCGCGGGAAAGAATTGGCGCAATCTGCCGCCGGCCTTGGCGGTCCTGGTCCTGGCGTTCGGCAACGCCGCCGTGCATCTCCAGGACCATGTCACCTGGCTGCCTTATGGCTTCGGCGGGCGACTGGGGCTGGCAGTGTTGTTGATGCTGATCGCGCTCATCGGCGGTCGGATCATCCCCAGCTTCACCCGCAACTGGCTCGCCAAGCGCAAGGCGGCGACGCTGCCCACACCGTTTGGGCCATGGGATCGTGCTGCGCTGCTTGTGTTGCTGGTAGCGTTGCTGAACTGGACGGTGCTGCCTCAGGCGCCCTATGTGGGCGTCCTCCTGGCCCTGGCAGGGGTGGTGCATTTCTTGCGGCTGGCGCGCTGGTGCGGACTGGCGACCTTGGCCGAGCCACTGGTGACTGTCCTGCACCTTGGCTACTTCTGGTTAGCGCTGGGCCTGCTGCTGTTGGGGGCCGAAATCCTGACCGGCATACCCGCCTTGCGCGGCGGAATGCACGCGCTGGCAGCGGGGGCGGCGGGCACGATGATCCTTGCCGTCATGACCCGGGCCAGTCTCGGCCACAGCGGCCGGGAGCTGAAAGCGGATGCAGGCACCAGCCTTTGCTATCTGCTGGTGACCATCGCTGCGGCGATGCGGGTGATTGCCCCGGCGTTGTCAGGGCTGGAGATCACGCTGCTGGCCGCGTCGGCGCTGGCCTGGATCGGGGGATTCGGGCTCTTCGTGGCGCTCTATGCGCCGATGCTGCTGCGCCGGAAGTGACCGGCGGTTCGTAGCCCTATGTCAGCGCAAGGTGGCCTTGTCGGTGGCGAAGGCCTTGGCCACCGCGCCGGACAGTTCGGAAAAGCTGAAAGGGCGAGGCAGGACGGCGTCGGAACCGGCGCGCCGGATGCGTGCCAGGGTCGGCCCGTCGTCCCGTGCGGTCATGACCACAACCGGGAGTTTGGGCTCACTTTCGCGCAGAACGCGAAAGAAGACAGCCGGCTGGGTGTCCGGCAGATCCCAGTCCATCAACAGGCAGGCAGCGGTAATGCCGGGCTTGGCTTCGCTGAAGGCCCGAGCCGTCTCGAAGGCCCGATACTGCCACCCATTACTCGCCGCCAGGGCACAGATCGACTCCCGAACGGCTTCGTCGCTCTCGAGCACGTAAAGGGTCCAGCGATCTGGAATATCAATGGGCATCGCAAAGCGTCATCCGAGGCAGGCGGCCGACGACCGTCACTCAGCCTTGCTTAGCGCAGATGCCGCGAAAGACGGTATGAGGTATTTCCCTTAGGGAAAACCCGGGGGTGGGGAGCGTCAGGCGGTGCCGTCCAGCAGCCAGGGTAGGAGCGCATTGAGGCGCAATCTGCCTTCCGCGCTGCAACGCATGCTCCTCGCATCGACCTCCAAATAGCCGGCGTCCCGTGCCGCAGCCAGGCGGTCGGGCGCGAAGAGCGTTTCAGGCTCTGCAGCGAACTCCCGCATGAAGGCCTCCCGTGGGATGCCTTCGGTGAGGCGCAGCCCCATCATGACCAGTTCCGCCAGCCGCTCGTCCGTGCTCAGGCGGGCTTCTTGCCGCGTGGCGTGGCCCAGGGCTTCGACCCGCTGCAGCCAGGCTTCGGGTGCCCGGTGCTGGCGCAGTGCGTACTTGCCCTGCGCCGAGGTGAGGCGGCCGTGGGCGCCCGGTCCGATCCCCACGTAGTCGCCGTAGCGCCAGTAGGTCAGATTGTGCCGGCTTTCGGCGCCCGGACGGGCGTGGTTGGAGATCTCGTAGGCGGGCAGCCCCGCTTCACCGAGAATCTCGGCTGTCTGCTCGAAAAGCGTCGCCTGTCGGTCCTCGTCCAGGAGCGGCAGTTCACCCCGGCGGGCCGCCGCGTGGAACTGGGTGCCCGGCTCGATGGTGAGCTGATAGAGCGAGAGATGCTCCGGCCCTTCGTCCAGCGCGCGCGCCAGTGCTTCGCGCCAGGCCTGCTGTGTCTGCCCGGCCAGACCGTAAATCAGGTCGAAGGAAAAGCGCGGCACGCTCTGTCGCGCCAGGGCAACGGCCTGCAGGGCTTCTTCGAAGGAGTGCTGGCGGCCGAGGAAGGCGAGGGCGGCGTTGTCCAAGGCTTGCACTCCGATGGACAGCCGGTTGACGCCGGCCGCGGCAAAGCCGGCAAAGCGCTCAGCTTCCGCGGACGTTGGGTTCGCTTCCAAAGTGACTTCCAGAGCCGGTTCCAGCAGCCAATAGCTCTGCAGCCGCTCGAGGATTGCCGCCACTGTCTCGGGCGCCATGAGCGAGGGTGTGCCGCCGCCGAAGAAGACAGAGGTCAGCTTGCGTCCCGCGGTACGCCGTCCGAAGTGGTCCAGTTCCGCCAGCAGTGCGCGGCGCCAGCGCTGCTGATCCACCTTGGCCCGGACATGGCTGTTGAAGTCGCAGTAGGGGCACTTGGCCAGGCAGAAGGGCCAGTGGACATAGAGCGCGAACCCGGGATCGGGGGCAGCCTGCGCCATGGGTCAGCCTGCGCGCAGGCGGTCGACGAGTTGGGCGAAGGCGCGGGCGCGATGGCTGATCGCGTGCTTTTCCGCCGGCTCCAATTCCGCGAAGGTGCGCTCGTCACCTTCGGGCAGGAAGATGGGATCGTAGCCAAAACCGCGGGTGCCGCGCGGCGGCCAGGTCAGCGTTCCTTCGATCCGTCCCTCGAAGACCTCGGTTGCACCGTCGGGCCAGGCCAGCGCCAGGGCGCAGACGAAGGCGGCGCCGCGATCGGGATTGTCGCCGAGCTCGCGCTCCACCCGCTCCATGGCGACCGTGAAATCCTTGTCCGGGCCGGCCCAGCGCGCAGAGTAGATGCCCGGCGCCCCGCCCAGCGCCCGGACGGCCAGACCGCTGTCATCGGCCAGTGCGGTCAATCCCGTGCCTTTGGCCGAAGCACGGGCCTTGAGCTCGGCATTGGCCGCAAAGGTCGTGCCGGTTTCCTCCGGTTCAGGCAGCCC
Organism: Aquibaculum sediminis; assembly: GCF_040712085.1. NCBI lineage: Bacteria > Pseudomonadati > Pseudomonadota > Alphaproteobacteria > Rhodospirillales > Rhodovibrionaceae > Aquibaculum > Aquibaculum sediminis. The sequence continues at coordinate 283,565 of NZ_JBFCVK010000001.1, read as the reverse complement.
GAAGTCGGCGGCGGATGTCACTTCCAGATCGAAGGGCGCAAGGAGATCGGCAATCTCCCGCACCTTGCCGGGGTTATGGCTGGCGATCACCAGCTTGCGCCCGGGAATGTCACGTTTCATGGCTGAGCATGTCGCCTGTTCGGGCCCTGGCTTCAAGTCTAATCGGAGAGGCCCAGCACCTCGCGCTGCAGCGTGACAAGTTCGCTCACGCCCTTCTCGGCCAGATCCAGCAAGGCGTCGAGCTCCTGGCGCCGGAAAGCAGTCTTCTCCGCGGTGGCCTGCACCTCCACCAACTGCCCCGAACCCGTAATGACGAAGTTGGCGTCGGCTTCGGCCTGGGAGTCTTCCGCATAGTCCAAGTCGAGCACCGGCGTGCCTTGGTACAGGCCGCAGGAAATGGCTGCCACCGGCTCCAGCAGCGGAATGCGTGTGACGGCACCCAGGCGGCGCATATGCTCAAACGCCATGTGAAGCGCGACGTAGCTGCCCGTGATCGCCGCGGTGCGCGTGCCGCCATCGGCCTGCAGCACATCGCAGTCGATGCGAATCTGGCGTTCCCCGAAGCCCTTCAGATCGGTCACTGCCCGAAGCGAGCGGCCGACGAGACGCTGAATTTCCTGAGTGCGCCCGCTCTGCTTGCCGCGTGCGGCCTCGCGGTCGGTGCGGGTGTCGGTCGCCCGCGGCAGCATGCCGTACTCGGCCGTGACCCAGCCGCGGCCGCTGTTGCGCAGCCAGCCCGGCACCGACTGCTCGATGCTCGCGGTGCAAAGCACGCGGGTGTCGCCGAAGGAGATGAGGCAGGAGCCCTCGGCATACTTGTTGACGTCGATCTGAAAATCGATGGTGCGCAAGGCATCGGCCGCACGGCCGCTGGGACGCCCGCTCGCAGGCATGGGACCACTCCTGGACATGTTTGGAGGGCCGGACCCTAATGCGGGCTTGGCGTCGCGTCCAGCACGGCAAGGCCGGCTTCTCGGCTCGGCCCGTTGAAAGCACCGTCACTGTGGACTAAATGCCTTTCCGTACTAGAATTTCCTGAATGAGGTCCCTACTCGGCTTGGCCTACGCATGAGCGAACCGCTTCACCCCTCCCTGAGCAGCGTGCTCAACGCACGTTCGCGCGACATTCTGCGGACGATCGTCGACGCCTATGTGGAAACCGGCGCGCCGGTCGGCTCGCGCACACTTGCGCGCAAAATGGGCCTGGACCTGTCGCCGGCCACCATCCGCAACGTAATGGCCGACCTGGAGGATCTGGGGCTGCTGATGGCGCCGCACACCTCGGCTGGCCGTCTGCCGACCGATCAGGGATTGCGGCTGTACGTGGACGGACTTCTGGAACGCGGCAATCTCGGCCGGGACGAACAGGAGTTGATCGAAGGACAGTGCGCAGCCTTCGGGCGCTCCGTGCCGGAGGTCCTGGAAGAGGCCACACGCCTGCTGTCCGACCTCTCGCGTTGCGCCGGCTTGGTGATGGCCCCCAAGCAGGACGAGCCGCTCAAGCACATCGAGTTCGTGGCGCTCGGGCCGGGTCGGGCGCTTGTCGTGCTGGTCACGGAATCGGGCAATGTCGAAAACCGCATCGTCGATGTGCCCATGGGTTTGCCGCCCTCGTCCCTGGTCGAGGCCGGAAATTTCCTGTCGCACAGGCTGAAGGGTTGTTCTTTAGGCGATACCCAGAAGGACATTGCCGATGAGATCCGCAGTCATCGCGCCCAGCTCGATGAGTTGACCGGCCGCGTGGTTCAGGCCGGCCTGGCCACCTGGGCCGGAGGGGAGCGCGGGGCGGCGCTCATCGTGCGGGGGCAGGCTCAGCTGCTGTCCGATGTGCAGGCCATTGAAGACCTGGAGCGCATCCGGCATCTCTTTGCGGCGCTGGAGCAGAAGGAAGCCCTGCTGCGCATGCTCTCCCTGACCGAGCGCGCCGAGGGAGTACAGATCTTCATCGGCACGGAGAACGAGCTCTTCGGATTGACCGGTTGTTCAACGGTGATTGCGCCCTACTACAATCAGCAACAGCAGATTGTCGGTGCGATTGGCGTCATTGGCCCGACTCGCATCGACTATGCCCGCATCATCCCTATGGTCGATTACACCGCCAAGGTGATCGGCCGCCTGCTTGGATGAGCGGCATCTCCCAACAGTAGAGTAGTGGAAAGGATCCATGGTCACGCAAAGCACGCCACCGGGCGGCAAGGATGCCCCGCGAGACGACACGAAGGACGAGGCCGCGGATGCCAGCGCCGAGGTGCTCGATTTTCCTGAATCGGACGCTGCCGCGCCTTCGGAAGGAGAGGGTCTGGACAGCGACGATCCGTTCACCGTCCTGAAGGCTGAAGCCGATGGTCTGCGCCAGGAGGTTGCCGAGTTGAAGGACCAGTTGCTGCGCGCTCTGGCTGAGACCGAGAACGTGCGCAACCGGGCCAAGCGCGAACGCGAGGAGACGCTGCGCTATGCGGCGGCCCCCCTGGCCAAGGATCTGCTCCCCGTCGCCGACAACCTGCATCGCGCCGTTGAGTCGGTGCCGGCAGAGGCCGCCGAGTCTGACGAGCGCCTCAAGGGGCTGCTCGTGGGCGTGGAGATGACCGAAAAGGCGTTGCTGGACACGCTGGCCAAGCATGGCGTCGCGCGGGTCGATCCTCTGGGTGAGAAGCTGGACCCCCACCGCCACGAGGCCATGATGGAGGTGCAGGATCCCAGCAAGCCCTCGGGCACCGTCGCCCAGGTGTTCGAGATCGGCTACGTGCTGCACGAACGCCTGCTGCGGCCGGCGCGTGTCGCCGTCGCAAAGGGCGGTCCGGCGCCGGGTGCTGCCAAAGGCCCCGACGAGACCGCTAGAGACGAGTCCGCCGACGAAGAGCCGCAGTCCTGAGATTGCGTTGCGTACCCCAGGCGGACAGCCACCATTGTTGGCTGTCCGCCTGAGGACGCGTTGCTCAAGCCGGTGATCGGCGCTCTGGCGTCAAGCGGTCGATTGACGGCCGGCTTCGACCACCTTGTCGGCTTCGCGCCCGTGCAGTTCCTGCAGATGGTGGAATTCGGCGCTGTATGAGCCGACGCCGAGGGTCAGCGATCGCAGTTCGATGATCAGATCGCGCAGTTCCGCTTGCGGCATGTGGGCTTGCACCTCGTCCCAGCCCTGCCAGCCGGGCCGCGCGTCGAAGCCGAGGATCTGTCCCCGCCGCCCCGAAATCAGGCCATGGACGCGATTGGTCTGCTCCTGCGGCACGAAGATCGAGACCTTGCAGATCGGCTCCAGCAGCACCGGGTCGCAGGCCGGCAATGCTTCGCTCATGGCTTGGCGGCCAGCGGTTTTGAAAGCCATGTCTGAACTGTCGACGGCGTGGTGCTGCCCATCCAGCAATGTGACCTCCAGGTCGACCACCGGAAAGCCCAGCGGCCCTCGGCTGAGGTATTCCTTGATGCCGGCTTCCACGGCGGGGATGTAATTGCGCGGCACGGCGCCGCCCACGACCTTGTCATGAAAGCGGAAACCTTCCCCGCGGGGCAGGGGGTCGATCCTCACTTTGATGTCGGCGAACTGCCCGTGACCACCGGTCTGGCGCTTGAAGCGCGCATGCTGGTCGGTGCCCTTTCGGATCGTCTCCTTGTAGGCCGGAGTCGGCGGCTGGGTTACGACCGCGACATTGAAGCGGTTGCGCAGGCGCTCGACGGCGATTTGCAGGTGAATTTCACCCTGACCGGACAGGAGCAGTTCGTGCGTGTCCGGGTCATGGCGAAAGCTGAGTGATGGGTCTTCTTCGCAAAGACGCGTGAGCGATGCGGTCAGTTTGACTTCGTCCTGACGGTTTTCCGGCTGCAGTGCGAGGCTGTAGACTGGCGTCAGGGGCTCGGGCCAGTGCAGTTCTGCCGCAAACAGGCCCTTCTCCGTCACCAGATCGCCGGTGCTCAGCTTGTCCATGCGCGCCAGACCCAGCAGGTCGCCGGGCGCGGCTTCGGAAAGCTTTTCCTGGCTGCCACCCTTAAGACGCACAAGGCCGGAGAGGCGCTCGCCGCCTATGCTGACGTTCTCCTTGATCGAGCCATGCCAGAGCCGGGCCGCACTTACCTTTCCGGTATGGGGGAGGTGGAAGGTCTTGAAAACGCTGGCCACGAAACCGCCATTGCTTGCGGCGGGAACACCGAGCCGCTCGGCGGCGCGCTCATGACTCGGGGCCTCGTGCCGCAGGGCCTTGAGCAGGCGTCGCACGCCATGGTCGCTTTCCGCGGCGCCGAGCAGCACCGGCACGATGAGATCGTTTTGTAGATCCTTGGCGATTTCCTGATAGAGGGCGTCCGGCGGCGGTTCCTTGTCTTCGAGCAGCTGCTCCAGCAGCGCATCGTCGAAATCCGCCAGACTCTCCATCATCTCCCGGCGGGCTTCGCTTTCGCGTTCGCGCACGGCTTCCGGCATCTCGATCAACGCCGAGGGCTGGTTGGGCTGATAGCGCCAGGCGCGCTCGCTCACCAGGTCCACGAAGCCTACGACGGAATCACCTTCGCGGATCGGCACCTGGCGGAGCAGCAGCGGCCGGCTGGAGACGGCTTGCAGCGCCGCCAGCAGGTCCCGAATGCGTGCAGAGGCCCGGTCCATCTTGTTGACGAAGATGAGATGCGGAATCTGACGGTCGTCGAGAAACTTCAGCAGGGGCGACAGCGTAACCGCCTTGTCCGGTTCGGCTTCGGCCACGACCACGGCAATGTCGGCGATCATCAGCGCATTCATGGCGTCCTGCGCCAGCTCCACCGAGCCGGGGCAGTCGACCACGGCCCAGGGTTCGCCAAGATAGTCGAAGTGCGCCAGGTTTGGCTCGGTGCTCATCTGGCGTGCGCGTGCTTCCGGGGACGTATCTCCGAAGCTCGCGCCTTCACCGACCTTGCTCTTCCGAGGCACGGCCCCGGCGGCGAACAGAATCGCTTCCAGCAGACTGGTCTTGCCGGAGGTGTAGGGACCTGCAAGGACGGCGCAACGTGTGGTGGGAACCTGATCGGCCATGTTTTCCTCCCCTTTGTGCTCGTGCCTCTACGTCACGGGACTCGTTGCCGAGCCGCAGGCCGGGAGGCGCGCTGGGGCGGCAGTGGCCCGGTCGCGCATCCGGGCGGCCACTCTTTCCAGATTATGGTTTCAGAGCCGCGTGCTCACGGCAACCGGAAAGGTAACGCATCAGTTGTTGAGCGTGAGCGTCAGGACGCAGAGGTCACCCTGGCGTTCGGCCTTGGCGCGGTCAGCGGCGCGGCCGACCATGTAGCGGGCGAGCCGAAGCTGACCATCCTCTTCGAGCACCTCTTCGGAACTGGGGCGCTTGTCGCTCGGTTCCAACAGGATGCCGCGATAGGTGATGGTGACCTGCAGGCTGAACTCGTCGAAGCGGGTCGACAGGCCGATCAGCCCGCCGGGGATCGAGACCGGCGGTTGTTGCGGGCTGACCCTCACCGCATCCTGCACCAGCCCATGGTCCACCAGGGCGTCGATGGCCTCGATGGTCATGAACTCGGTCCGATAGACGAGATCCTGGGGCGCACCCCAGAGTGCTCCCTGGCCGGCAATGAACTCGGCAAGTTGCCGTTGATCGATGCTGTGGCTGTCCAGGGTGATGGCATTGCGCTGAAAGACGCCGAACCGGAAAATGAGGTTCAGTAGTACGGCTGTTGCCACCGAGATCGATAGCGGTGAACCCACCCAGGGCTGCAGCCAGTCGGGCGCGCCCTCGAAGTGCTCCGGGAAAACGAAGGCCGCCACACCCAGCGAAAACGCGATTCCCAGCACAAAGGTCTTGCGCGCATCCAGCATGCGCGAGGCAATCATCTGTATCGCCGAGGTGATGAGGAAGCAGCCGGAGAAGGTCAGCGCGGCGCCGACCACCGGCGCGGGCATGGCCAAGAGAAAGGCGCCGATCTTCGGCAGGAAGGCAACGAGGATCAGCAGGCCGCCGAGCACGAAGGCAATCACGCGGCTGTTGGCGCCGGTTGCTTCCGAAAGTCCGACAGCGCCCGAAGTCGAAGCCTGTCCGAAGCCGCCGAGCAGGCCCGCAACCACGTTGGTGGTGCCATCGGCCATGATGCCGCGGCCAAGTGAGCCCATCTCAGGACGCTTCCAGTCGGCATCCTCCACTTTCTGGGCCGCGGTTATCGCACCCAGCGCATTGAGTGCGATGGCCAGCGCAGCAATGGTAAAAGGCACAAGCAGGGCGGCATCAAAGTCCAGGCCCATGGTAAAGGGGCGCGGCAGGGCCACCCAGGGTGCCTCGCCGACCGCGGCCAGTTCGCGATGCCCGAAACTGCCCCAGGCCAAAGCGACAATGCAGCCTATGGCCACCCCCAGCAGAGAGCTGTAAAGCCGCAACTGCGCCGATCCCCAGATATTCAGCGCGACCATGCAGGTGAGGGCGAAGCCGGCGACAAGGACGCTGCTGCTTGCATCCCCGTGGGGCAGGCCGACCCCCAGAAAGTTACGCATGGCCAGGACCACCACGCTGAGCCCCACCATCAGCACCACGAAGCCGGCGATTTCGGCAGGAAAGATGGGGCGCAGGCGATGGATGACGCGCGACAGGGCCGCGGTCACCAGGCCACTGTAGACCATCATGCCAAACAGCAGCGGGAGCCCACCCGCCGCCAGGGCGCTGCCTGCTGCCGGCAGAAAGATGGTCGTGGTGGTCGGAGGCACGAGATAACCGGAACCCATGCCGCGCCAAGCCAGCGCCTGCAGGATCGCGCCCACTCCTCCGGCGACCATGGTCAGTGCGAGGAAGTTCCGCCCCGATTCCGCATCAAGACCCGCGATGCGTGCAACCGTCACGGCGACGATCAGGAAGATCGCCACGAGGGCGGCATGCTGAAGGGCGAGCACCGCCAGCGTGGCAGCCGGTGGAACGTCGCGGCGCGCATAGATCAGGGTTCTCGGGCGGCGAACCGGACTGACAGTGGCGATGGCCCTAGCCCCTTTTGCTTGCGGTCAACGACTCTTGTCTCCAAGATTAACCCGCAAGCCGGCCCATGCCTATGTTCAACCGTCGAGCGGCGTGACCGATCAATGATTAGTCGAATTTTTGCTGCGACGTCGCGAGACCCACGGCTTTGAATCTTTTTCTACGTCTCTGGATTATGGGGACCAGCATTGCCCTGGCGGCTGCTGCCAGCGCCATCGGCGCCTACATGCTGGTGAGTGAGCGGCAGGCGGAAGCCGAGGCGCATCACGAGGCAACCAGCATCGCGCGGCTTATCACCCATGCCATTGCCTTCGCCCCCTTTGAGGCCGGCGAGGGGCCGGAAGGCATCGAACTGCTGAGACAGCGCGCGCAGGAGATCATGGACACGGGACGCCTGCTTTCCGTTACCGTTACGAATCAGCACTCGGAGCCGCTGACCGAGGTGACCCCGCCGGGCCTGGAAGAGGAGGGCGCTTTTGCCGTTCTGGGAGCCGCACCCTTCGAGAGGGTTGTACGGCAACCTGTGTTGCATGTGATCACGCTGCCCGAGGCCTTCTATGTTTTCGCACCCTTGGTGGACAGCAGCGGGGACTCGCGCTTTGTGTTGGGCGTTGGTCTCCCGAAGGAAGTCTTGTCGATCGGCAACCGCTACGAGTTGCTCTTCGCCAGCCTCGCTTTGGCGCTCTCCGTGGTGCTGGGGTTGATTGCGGCGGCTGTTCTCACCGGTCAGGTCGCTCGCCCGATCGGACGGCTGGCGGCCGTCGCCGACCGGCTGGAAAGCGGACGCTTCAACACGGCGAGCATCACGCCCCTGATCGATCGGCGTGACGAGATCGGGCGCCTCGCGCGTGTGGTTCTGCGCCTCGTTCAGGCTCTGGATCACCTTGGTTTCGAGATGGACCGGGCCGCCGAGAAGGGACATCGGGACCAGAAGGATGAGGACCCGGACAACGGCGGTCCGCGCGATCCGGGGTGAGAGTCTTGGAAGAAAGCGAAAGCACTATCCTCACACTGGGGGACACTGAGGTGCCATTGCGCCTTCGCCGCTCCGCTCGCGCCCGACGCATCACGCTGCGCTTGGCGCCGGCGGAGGGCACCCTGGTGCTGACCTTGCCGCCTGGCGTGAAGCCTGAGGAGGCACTGGGCTTTGCCCGGCGTCAGGAGCAGTGGGTACGCGCGCGGCTGTCCCACCTGCCGCCGCGCGTTCCCTTCGGGAGCGGGTCCCAAGTTCCTTTCCTGGGTGACCTTCATGAGATCCGGCATGTGCCTCGGGCCAGGGGCGGCGTCTGGCGGGAAGAGGGAACCTTCTATGTGAGCGGCCAGGCGGAGCATCTGTCGCGACGCTTGCACGATCACCTGCGCCGTGAAGCGCGGAGTCACATGACTGCACACGCCCGCGAACTGGCCGAGGCTTTGCCGGAGGGTGCCCGACCCCTGCGCCGTGTGTCGGTGCGCGATACAGTCAGCCGCTGGGGGAGCTGTTCTTCGACCGGCAATCTCAGTTTCTCCTGGCGGCTGATCTTCGCGCCACGGTCGGTCCTGGAGTATGTGGTGGCCCACGAAGTGGCCCATTTGGTGCACATGGATCATTCCCCTGCGTTCTGGCGTCTCAACGGCGTCCTGTCGCCGCACGTTCGTGAGGCGCGGACCTGGCTGCGCCGCGAAGGCCCGCGCCTGCTGCGCTACGGCTGAAGGCGGAGAGAAAGCGAAGGCTTGCCAGGACCGGGAGTCCGGGCGAGATAGTGACGTCATGGAACCCCGGGTCACCGCTTCCACCGCTCCGGCGCCCCTGCCGCTGATCTACCCGGGCAGCCGGTTGCGCCTGCGCACTCTGATCTTCATTCGCTGGATCGCGGTGTTGGGCCAGTTGGTGGCCGTGGTGGCGGTACAGGCCGGGCTGGATTTCGATGTGCCGCTGGTGCCGGTGGCAGCGACCATCGGGACCCTGGCCTTGCTCAATCTCGTGACCGCTTTGCGGCACCGCGGCGCGATCTGGCTGCGGGACAGCGCGGCGCGAGTCTATCTCGCCTGCGATCTTCTGCAGCTTCTGGTGCTGTTGGGCCTGACCGGTGGTCTGCAGAATCCCTTTTCCGTTCTGATCCTGGCGCCGGTGGTGGTTTCCGCGGCGACGCTGTCGCGGCGCAGCACGATCCTGCTGTCCGTGCTTGCGGTGGCGGGCATTGCCGCGCTTGCGGTCCTGCGCCTGCCGCTGCCCTGGGGCGGGGCCGGGCTGGAGGTGCCGCAGCTCTATGTGGCCGGGATTCTGGTCTCCCTTATTCTGGCGGTGGTCTTCATTGCCGCCTATGTCTCCTCGCTGGCCCTGGAAGCCCGCCGCATGGCCGATGCCTTGGGAGCCACGCAACTGGCTCTGGCACGTGAGCAGCGCCTGTCGGCCTTGGGCGGCCTGGCCGCGGCGGCGGCCCATGAACTTGGCAGTCCGCTGGCAACCATCGCCGTGGTGGCGCGTGAGTTGGAACACGAACTGCCGGAGAATTTGCCCCCGGAGCATCCTTTGCGCGAGGACACGGCCTTGTTGCGCAGTGAGGCCGAGCGGTGCCGGCGCATCCTGGCCGAACTGGCCAACCGTCCGGACGAAGACGAGGACACGCCCTACCATCGCCTCCCGCTGTCGGCCCTGGTGGAAGCGGCGGCTCAGCCGCATGCCCATCCCGGAATAGCACTGCGGCTGCAGTTCGAGGGCCCGCAGGAAGCCCAGCCAAACGTGCCACGTCTGCCGGAACTGCTCCATGGACTGGGCACGCTGTTGCAGAATGCACTGCAGTTTGCGCGCAGCGAGGTGACGGTCGAGATCGCCTGGAACGACGTGCAGGCGCACATCACGATTCGCGACGATGGGCCGGGCTTCGACGAGGCCGTGCTCGGCGAGTTGGGCGAGCCCTATGTGTCCACCGGCAGCCGCGGCCGCCGCAGCGCTGGGATTGCAACCAGTTCGGCCAATGTCGAACAGTCACCGCGCCGGGACCGCGGTCGGGACACACAGACCGATGCGCACATGGGCCTCGGCATCTTCATAGCACGCAATCTCCTGGCTCATGCCGGCGCCAACGTGTCCTTTGCCAATTGCTCGGCCGGTGGGGCGGAGGTTGTCATCCATCTGCCGCTGTCACATCTTAAAGTCAGGAGTGAAGACACATGAGCCTGAATGCCGACCAGCGCCCCCCGGAAGGCCGCCGACTGCTGATCGTCGATGATGACGAGCGTTTCGCCCAGCGCCTCGCCCGCGCCATGGAACGACGTGGCTTCGCCGTCGACGTGGCGCTTTCGGTAGAGCAGGGCGTGGATAGCGCCCGCCGAAGCCCGCCGGAATACGCCGTCGTCGATCTCCGATTGGGCGATGGCAGCGGCCTCGATGTGGTGCAGGCGCTGCGCGACCTGAAGAGCGACGCGCGCATCATCGTGCTGACCGGCTACGGCAACATCGCCACGGCGGTTGCTGCGGTGAAGGTGGGGGCAACCGACTATCTGCCAAAGCCCGCCGATGCCGACCAGATCGAGGCAGCTCTGCTGGCCGAGGAAGGCTCCCTGCCGCCGCCCCCGGAGCAGCCCATGACAGTGGATCGCGTGCGCTGGGAGCACATTCAGCGCGTTTACGAGCAGTGCGATCGCAATGTGTCGGAGACCGCGCGGCAGCTTCGCATGCATCGCCGTACCTTGCAGCGCATTCTGGCCAAGTACGCGCCGAAGGGCTGAACGGTCTCAGAAATCCTTGGCCAGACGCAACGCGTCGTAGATCGCGGCGTGGATGTTGCGGGACGCCACGGCATCCCCGATGCGGTAGAGCTTGAAACGGCCGTCAGGGTTGCGGACCTCCTCCTGTGGCCGCCCGGCGATCAGGGCCTGGTAGTCGACGGCTCCAAGATTGCTGGAGGCTGGCTTGAGTACGAAGTAGAGCTCATCCAGGGGCAGGGTGCCATGCTCGACCACCACCTGATCGACCTGCCGGGTGTCCTCGATATCCTCCCCGTAGTCACTGCCGAGGCGGGCTGAGAGTCGGTTGCCCTCGCGGGTGACCGATAGCAGGCGCCGGGCGATGGTGATGCGCACGCCCCGGCGCTGGAAGACCGCGGCATAGTGGGCGTGGTTCACGCCGCCGATTTCCGGCGCGAAGTAGCGTTCGGGCGTGACGAGTTCCAGGCGCGCACCGGCGTCGATAATCGCCTCGGCAGTCTGTAGGCCCGGATGGGCACCATTGTCGTCGAACAGCAGTACATCTGCGCCCGGTTTGACGTCCCCGGAGAGGATATCCCAGCTCGACACCACCAGATCATTGCCGGCCTCGAAAATCTCGCTGTTGGGCAGGCCGCCGGTGGCCACGATGACAACATCCGGGTCCTCTGCCAGCACGTCGGTGGCCTCGGCCAGCAGGTTGTAGCGCATTTCCACCCCGGCAGCCGCGCAGCGTTCAAGGCGCCAGTCGATGATGCCGATCAACTCGCTGCGGCGCCGGTTGCGGGCGGCCAGGCGCACCTGTCCGCCTGCCTGGTCCGCAGCCTCCATCACCACGACTGCGTGACCGCGCTCTCCGGCGACACGGGCCGCCTCCAAACCGGCCGGCCCGGCACCGACCACCACCACCTTGCGCTTCGCGCCGTCGCTGGGGCGGATGACATGGGGCATGCTGGCCTCGCGGCCGGTGGCAGCATTGTGGATGCACAGGGCCTCGCGCCCTTCGTAAATGCGATCCAGGCAGTAGGTCGCGCCGACGCAGGGGCGGATCTCCTGCTCTCGCCCCTCTGCGACTTTGCGGGCGATGTGCGGATCGGCGATGTGGGCGCGGGTCATGCCCACCATGTCCAGTTTGCCTTCGGCGATGGCATGGCGGGCCGTGGCCACGTCGTTGATGCGCGCGGCGTGGAAGACCGGGAAGCGGGTCGCTGCCCTGACCTCGCCGGCAAAGTCCAGGTGTGGTGCGGCGGGTGTGCCGTGGATGGGAATGACACGCGCCAAGCCCGCCTCGGTGTCGATGCGCCCGCGGATGACGTTGAGGAAGTCGATGCGGCCGCCGGCCACCAGGCGCTGGGCGATCTCAACGCCCTCTTGTCGGCTCAGACCCTTGCGCCAGTCCTCATCGGCGACAAGGCGCAGCCCAACGATGAACTCCGGTCCCACGGCAGCACGCACGGCTTCAAGCACCTGATGGGTGAAGCGTAGTCGATTGTCGAGGCTGCCACCATAGTCATCCTGGCGTCGATTGGTTGCCGGCGACCAGAAACCGTCCATGAAGTGCCCGTATGCCTCGATCTCGATACCGTCGAGGCCGGCTTCCTGCATGCGCTGTGCGGCGGCGGCATAGTCGCGAAGGATGCGCTCGATGTCCCAGTCCTCTGCCTCCTTGGGAAAGGAGCGGTGTGCCGGCTCGCGGATGGGCGAGGGGGCCAGGATTGGCAGCCAGTGCCCCTGGTTCCAGGCGGTGCGGCGGCCCAGGTGCGTGATCTGGATCATCACCGCGGCGCCGGCCTCGTGGCAGTCGTCCGCCAGGCGGCGCAACCAGGGAACGATCTCGTCCTTGTAGGCGAGCAGATTGCCGAAAGCCTCGGGAGAGTCGGGCGAGACCACGGCGGAACCGGCGGTCATGGTGAGCGCGATGCCGCCCTTGGCCCGCTCCAGATGATAGAGGCGATAGCGATCCTTCGGCAGGCCATCCTCGGAATAGGCCGGTTCGTGGGCCGTCGCCATGAGGCGGTTGCGCAGCGTCAGATGCTTCAAGCGGTAGGGCTGGAGGAGGGGATCACTCAACATGGACTTGCCGGCGCCTTTCGCGTGAACAGTTTCCCAACAGCTATTCCGAGCTTTTCTTGCTTGTCCATGCCGAAGTCGCTGGGAGAACAGGCATAGCCGCTACCACATTCGCGCTCTTGTTAACCCCCTTTTATGATCCGCAACATCGTATGAACTCTGCCTATAGTCCGCCGCCTTCACACCCACGAACAGGGCGTCAGCGGACGAAAGGTGCGAGTCTCGCAAGCTCGTTCGCTCACCCCTTTTGCGAATGCAGGGAGAGCGACTATGGCAAAGTACCGAGCAGAGCTGCCGCAAATGCAGAGCGTACCCTTTCTGACGGACGCGGGCCTCGAGACCACACTGATCTTTCACGACGGATTGGACTTGGCGTACTTCGCAGCCTTCACTCTGCTGCGCGACGAGGCCGGGCGTGAGACGCTGCGCCGCTATTTCCGACAGCACGCGGAAATCGCCTTGGACAAGAAAGCCGGCTTCATTCTGGAAAGCGCCACCTGGCGGGCCAGCCCCGACTGGGCCGAGAAGTTGGGCTATTCGCCGGAAGACTTGGACGAAGCCAATCGACAGGCAATCGAAATGCTGCTCGATCTGCGCAATGAACTGGAGAACGACACCTCGCCCATGGTGGTAAGCGGGTGTTTGGGGCCGCGCGGCGATGGCTACGATCCCGGTCAGGTTATGACGCCTGAAGAGGCCCAAGCCTACCACGCTCACCAGATGCGGGTCTTTGCCGACAGCGGGGCCGACATGGCCACGGCGATCACCATGACCAACACGCCCGAAGCGATCGGGCTGGTCCGGGCCGCCCAAGCGGAGGGCATGCCAGTCGCAATTTCCTTCACCACGGAAACCGATGGCCGTCTGCCCACCGGAGAGAGCCTGGGCGAAGCCATTGCGGCAGTGGATGCAGCAACGCAAGCGGGGCCGGTCTACTACATGGTCAACTGTGCTCATCCCAGCCACTTCGCGGGCGCATTGGAAGACGCGCTCTGGATGGAGCGGGTCCGAGGCCTGCGCTGCAACGCCTCCAAGCGCAGCCACGCGGAACTGGACCAGGCGGAAGATCTGGATGCCGGCGATCCGCTCGAGTTGGGGCAGGACTATGCCGGGCTCTGCCGACGCTTCCCGCAGCTCACAGTGCTCGGCGGCTGCTGCGGCACCGATCACCGCCACATCGAGGCGATCGGACGTGCCTGTCTCGTTACGGCATAGGCAATGGAGTTTCAGTTATGGTTGAGCATGGTGCCGTTCAGTACAGTGCATGCGAGATTCGTCCGGCAGTTCAGGAAGATGCTGGTGCCATTGCCGAGCTGTTCCTGATCTCGTCCGATGGCATCGCCGGCTACATCTGGAGCGCGATGGCACAGCCCGGTCAGGCGCTGGAAGAGGTGGGCAGGGCACGTTACGCCCGCAGCGGTGTGCCCTTCTCCTATGAGAACTGCCTGATCGCTGAACGCGGCGGGGAGGTGCTGGGCATGCTTCACGCTTTCGAGATGCCGCCACGTGAACCGGGTGAGGTCGAGGAGGACCCGGTACTGCAACCCTATTCAGAGTTGGAGGATCCCGGGTCGCTGTACGTCTCAGGCTTGGCGATTTACGAGCCATACCGGAGCCAGGGCGTAGGGGCGGCCTTGATGGACGCAGCCGAGGACTCGGAGACGGCTCGCCGGCTGGGCCGCATGTCCCTCATCTGTTTCGAGGGCAATGAGCGGGCCATGGCGTTCTATCGGCGGCGCAACTATCGCGAACTGGACCGTCGCCCCATCGTCCCGCACCCGAGCCTGCACTTCAGCGAAGGCAATGCCGTCCTCTTGGGTCTCACTCTGTAGTGAAGCAGCCTTCGGCGCTATGCCCGAAGCGGAGCGAAGTAGTGCCGAACCAGGTTGTGCGCATCTTCCGGCATGCGATAGCTGCCGGGTGAACGCAGATAGCCAGTAAAAAGGCCGGTCATGTAATCGTGCAGGCCAAGGGCCAGCAGGCGTGGATCGGACTCGGGCGGCAGGACGCCTCGCTGCAGTTTGCGGGTAAAGAAGGCGGCCAGGCGCTGGGTGCTTTCTTCCTTTGCGGCCTGCATGCGGGCGAGCAGGGCTTCGGTATCGGGTGTGGCTTCGCACTTCAATAGAACGACCGCAAAGCGTCGGCGAACCTCTGCGTCCTCATGCAGACGCAGCAGCGATTTCACGCAGAAGCGTTCCAAACGCTGCAGGGCATTCGGCCCATCATCGGCGAAGATGGCGTTGGCCACGTCCTGCATGGGCAGGACGGCCTGCTGGTGGATCGCTTCGAAGAGCTCCGCCTTGTTGCGGAAATGGTGATAGATTGCGCCGCGGGTGACGCCGGCGGCCAGGGCGATCTGCTCCAGGGTTGTGCAGGCGACACCGCGCTCATAAAAAGCGTCCAGTGCGGCCGCGCAGATCGCCTCGCGCGTTGCCTGTGCTTCGGCTTTGGTTCGTCTCACGGCTCAGAGATCCCACGTGCCTGGGGCAGCTGGGTGCGGCCGGGTCCGGAATGACAAAGCACGACCAGCCCTTCTTGTTTACAAACGTTCATGAATGTATATAACCCTGCAAGGGGCGCCTCGCAAGCAGGGGCAGGTTTGCTATGGGTTACTGGGTTGCGCACAGGCAGACGGATTCTGCGAGTGCTGTCCTTGGGCCCGACCGCAGGCTTCGCGCTTCCGCCCATCAAGTCATAGTGTCTTGCCGGCCCGCCGTGGCACGGCCATCGCTCGGAGAGTTGAAACATGCCGGCTCATCTTCCCTTTTCGCCGCGGCTCGGTCGCCGGGGCAGGCTCCTGCCGCTTGCCGCAATTGGCCTGGTGCTGGGGCTTGCAGCCTGTGATGCGGGTGGGCCGGGTGAAGACTCGGGAGCCGGAGGTCCGCCCCAAGGGCCGCCGCCGAGCGTGACCGTCCTCTCGGTCGAGCCGACCTCGGCCGACGTGTACTCCGACTATGCCGGCCGGGTGCGTGCCTCGCGCCAGGTGGAGGTGCGTGCACGGGTAGACGGCATTCTGGAAGAGCGCCTCTACGATGAAGGTTCGGTGGTGGCGCAGGGCAAGGCGCTCTTCCGGATCGATCCCAAGCCCTTCGAAGTTGCGGTGCTCGCAGCGCAAGCGGAGCGCGAAACCGCTCAGGCCGATCTGCGTCAGGCGGAAAGCGACTGGCAGCGCATAGCACGGCTCTTCGATCGCAATGCCATCAGCGAGCGCGAACGCGACATGTCACGCGCCCGCCTGGAGGTCGCCAAGGCAGCCCTGGCTGCTGCCGATGCCGGCTTGCAACGGGCTGAACTGGAACTGGGCTACACCCAGGTGGAAGCGCCCATCGCCGGCGTGACCAGCCTGGAGGCGCAGTCCGAGGGGACACTGGTAAGCCGGGGCACCCTGCTGACCGAGATTGTGCAGCGGAACCCGGTGCATGTTCGCTTTGCCCTGCCTGAAAGCGATGCGGACCTGCAGCATACGGCCCTGCAGGCCATGTCCAACGGCAACGGGGAGCAGTATCGGCGTGAGGCTCGATTGCTCTTGCCCGACGGCAGCGAATACCACCGGATGGGCGAGATCGACTTCACCGCCAGCACGGTGGATCCCAACACCGGCACCGTTCTGGCCCGTGCCGTGTTCGACAATTCCGAGGGCGAGGTTGCTCCGGGTCAGTTCGTGCGCGTTCGCATGCTGCTGCACACGCTCGATGACGTGATCGTGGTGCCGGAAGCGGCGGTCGGCCAAGGACTGCAAGGGCCTCAGGTCTTTGTGGTCGACGAGGAGGATACCGCGCGTTCGCGCACCGTCGAGCTTGGTCCCCTGGTGGCTGACGGCCGGGTGGTCCTGTTCGGCTTGGACGCAGGCGACCGCGTGGTGATCAACGGCCAGGTGGCCTTGCAGGACGGTGCGCCGGTGACCCCCGAAGAGGCAAGCGACCCGGGCGCTGCCGATGAAGCAGACAGCGATGCGAATGCCGGGGAGGCCGGCTGATGTTCCGCTTCTTCATCGACCGTCCCATCTTTTCGGCGGTCATCTCGATCATCATCGTCCTGGCCGGTGTCGCTGCGCTGCGCAATCTGCCGGTGGAGCAGTATCCCGACGTGGTGCCGCCCCAGGTGGTGGTCCAGGCCAGCTATCCCGGTGCCAGTGCCGATACCCTGTCAGAGACTGTTGCGGCGCCGCTGGAGCAGGAGATCAACGGCGTCGACAACATGATCTACCTGGAGTCCAGCAGCACCGACGCCGGAAGCATCCAGGTGACCGTTTCCTTCGACATCGGCACCGATCCCGATCAAGCAGCGATCAACGTGAACAACCGCGTGCAGGCTGCCATGTCGCGCCTGCCGCAGCAGGTGCGAGATCAGGGCGTACGGGTCGAGGCACGCTCCACCAACATTCTCATGGTGCCGGTACTCTATTCACCGGACGGGACCTACGACCCGCTGTTCATCAGCAACTATGCCCTGCTGAACATTCTGGATGAGCTGGTGCGCATTCCCGGCGTGGGCGATGCCTCACTCTTTGGCGCGCAGGACTACTCCATGCGTGTCTGGCTGCGGCCGGACAAGCTGGCGCAGTACGACTTGACGCCCAGCGAGGTCGCGGCCGCGATCCGGGAACAGAACGCGCAGTTTGCGGCCGGGCGACTGGGGGCCGAGCCTTCGCCGGAAGGCCAAGCCTTCACCTTCGCGGTGACCACCAGCGGTCAGCTGGCCGACGCAAAGGAGTTCGAGAACATCATTCTGCGCTCCGACCAGGATGGCAGCACCCTGCGCCTGGGCGATGTGGCCCGTGCCGAACTGGGGGCGCAGGATTACGCCTTCTCCGCCACCTACAACGGTCAGTCGGCGGTGCCACTGGGCATCTTCCTGCAGCCGGGCGCCAACGCCCTGGATACGGCGGGTGCGGTGCATGACGCCCTGGAGGAGATGGCCGGGCGTTTTCCAGAGGGCATAAGCTATGCAGTGCCCTACGATACCACCGAGTTCGTGGAAATCTCGATCCGGGAAGTCTTCGTGACGCTGCTGCTCGCCGTGGCGCTGGTGGTGTTGGTCACCTACCTCTTCCTGCAGAATTTCCGGGCAACCTTGATTCCCGTGGCGGCCATCCCGGTCTCTTTGATCGGCACCTTTGCCGGCATGCTCGTGCTGGGTTTCTCGGTCAACCTGCTGACACTCTTCGGCCTGGTGCTGGCAATCGGCATCGTGGTGGATAACGCCATTATCGTGCTGGAGAACGTCGATCGCTTGATGCGCGAGCGGGGCATCAATGCGCGCGATGCGGCCGTGGTCACCATGGACCAGGTGGCGGGCGCAGTTGTCTCCTCCACCCTGGTGCTCGTCGCGGTCTTCGCGCCGGTGGCCTTCCTGGGTGGTCTCACGGGTGAGCTCTATCGTCAGTTCGCGGTGACCATTGCTGTCTCCGTGGTCGTATCCGGGATTGTCGCCGTTACTTTGACGCCGGCCATGTGCGCCCTGCTGCTGAATCGGCAGCCCAAGCGACCGGCCTTGCCGTTTCGCTGGTTCAATGCGGGGTTCCACCGTCTGACGGCCGGTTTCGGCTGGGTGGTCGACCGTTTGCTGCGTCATGCGATCATTGGCTGCCTGCTCTTTGCTGCCGTTGTCGGCTCGACTCTGTGGATGCTCGAGCGTCTGCCTTACGGACTGGTGCCACAGGAAGACCAGGGCGTGGCCCTGGTGATGGTGGAATTGCCGCCGGTATCCGCCCTGTCCCGCACTGAGGTCGTGCGAGACGAGGTCGCCGGTCGCCTCTTGGAAATGGACGAGATCCAGGATTTCACGGCCTTCGCTGGCTGGGACATTATCGCTGGATCGCTGCGGACCAATGCCGGGGTGGGCTTTGCCAATCTGTCTGACTGGAGTGAGCGCGAGGGGCCAGGCCAGGATGCGGCCTCCATGGCCGGGCGCATCATGGGCCTGGGCGCGGACATCCAGGAGGCCAATGTCATCTCCTTCATTCCACCGCCGATCATGGGCCTTTCGCTCACCGGCGGCGTGGAAGGCTATCTGCAGGTGCGCGGCGGCGCGACAACCGCCGAGATCGAGGCCATCGCCCAGCGCCTGGTCGCCGCAGCCAACGAGCGGCCGGAACTGATCAATGTCCGGACCACGCTCAACACCGGCATCCCCCGCTTTGCCGCGGAGGTTGATCGGGAGAAAGCCAAGGCGCTCGGCGTGCCGATCAACGAGATCTTTGATGCCATGCAGAGCACCTTCGGCTCGCTCTACGTCAACGATTTCACGCTGTCCGGACGGAACTGGCAGGTCAATCTGCAGTCCGAGGGTGAGTTTCGCAGCAAGCCGGAAGACCTGCGGCGCGTCTTCGTGCGCTCCTCCTACGGCGACATGCTGCCGCTCAGCTCCCTGGTGACCCTGGAACGCACTGCCGGCGCCGACATAAACAACCGCTTCAACGTCTTCCCGGCCGCCAAGCTGCTGGCCGATCCGGCGCCTGGTCATACCAGCGGCGAGGCCAAGGTGGTGATGGAGGAGGTTGCCGCCCAGGTCCTGGACAGCAACAGCCTGATCGGCTGGATCGGCGAAGCCTTCCAGCTCGATGCTGCAGCCGGTGCGGGCGGGGCTGCCTTCGGCCTCGGTCTGCTGATGGTCTTCCTGATCCTCGCCGCCCAGTACGAACGCTGGACCTTGCCGCTGGCCGTGGTGACGGCCGTTCCCTTTGCCGTGTTCGGCGCGGTCATAGCCTTGATGCTGCGGGGGTTCCCCAACGACGTCTACTTCCAGGTCGGGCTGCTGGTGCTGATCGGACTGGCGGCGAAGAACGCCATCCTGATCGTCGAGTTCGCTGCGCAGAACCGACGCCAGGGGCTCAGCGCAACCGAAGCCGCCAGCACCGCAGCGCGACAACGCTTCCGTGCGATCATGATGACGGCGCTGACCTTCATCATCGGCACGCTGCCGCTGATGCTGGCCACGGGTGCCGGGGCCGCCAGCCGTCAGGAAATCGGCACCGTTTCCGTCGGCGGCATGCTCGCCGCGAGTTCCTTGGCCCTGCTTTTCGTGCCGCTATTCTATAAGCTGCTCGATGGGTTGCGCAGGGGGAGCAAGCGGGTGGATTCGAGCGAGAGCAGCAAGGCGGCTGACCATGGTTGATCGTTGCCTTGGCCGCGGTGCAGCCCTGGCGCTTGTGCTGTTCGCCCTCGGGGCCTGCGCGATGGGCCCCGACTATGAGCCGCCAGCGGTCGAGGTGCCGGACGCCTGGCCTGCGCATCTGCTGCTCACCAGTGAGGAGCGGCAGGACTGGACCCAGTGGTGGACGCGCTTCGAGGAGCCGCAGCTCGATGCTCTGGTGGCGCGCGCGCTCGATGACAACCTGGATATCCGCTTGCAGGTCCAGCGCCTGCAGGAGGCGCGGGCCCAACTGGGACTGGCCCGGGCCGAGCGTTTACCGACGCTCGAGGGGCAGACACGGGCCGCGCGCGAGCGTCAGTCGGAAGCGACCTCCCGGACCCCGATCGACGGCGGTCCGGAGAACTTCTACTCCCTGTCCGCGTCGCTCGGGTATGAGATCGACTTCTGGGGTCGGCTCGCTCGTGAGGAGGAAGCGGCTGCGGCGCTGCTCGATGAGTCGATCTTCAGCCGGGATGCGGTACGGCTCAACGTCGTGGCCGACGTGGTCGCCACCTACTTCAACCTTCGAGCGGCGCAGCAGCAGTTGCGCATTGTCGAGCGGGCGTTGGAGGCGCGCGAGCGCACCTACGCGCTCGAGGACATGCGCTACCGCGACGGCGAGACCGACTCGCTGACCTTGCGCCAGGCGGAGTCGGAACTGCAGGCAACGCGCGCCCGCTTGCCGGCGCAGCGAGAGCAGGTGCTGCTTCTGGAAAGCGCGCTGGCCACGCTGGTGGGCATGACGCCGGCGGAGCTGTTCGACAATCTGAACTTTGGCGAGGGTAGCCTGAATGGCATTGCGCGGCCGGAAGGCGTGCCGGCAGTCGTGCCGTCCGAGCTCCTGCGCCGACGGCCGGATATTCGGGCGGCGGAGGCCGGCCTTGTGGCCAACAATGCCCTCATCGGGGTTGCCGAGGCCGAGCGCTTTCCGCAACTCAATCTTTCGGCTTTCCTGGGCACGGCCGCCATCAGCGTCGGCGACCTCTTCACTGCTGCGTCCGCGACACGCGGTGTGGGCGCCGGTCTGTTGGGCCCGATATTCGATTTCGGTCGGGGGCAGGCGCGTGTCGAATCTGCAGAAGCCCGGCGTGAGCAGGCGGAAACGCAGTACCGCATCACCCTGCGCACCGCTTTCCGTGAAGTGCGCGACGCCCTGATCACCTACGATACCACGGGCGAGCGCATGGAAATGCTGCAGCGGCAGGTGGAGGCGCTGCAGGAAACCTTACGGCTGGCCGAGCTGCGCTATCGGGAAGGCTTTGTCGGTTTCATCGAGGTGCTGGATGCGCAGCGCGCGCTGCTGGAAGCGGAACTGGCGGTGACGGAAGCGCAGCGTGACCGGCTGAATGCCACCACCACCCTCTTCAAGGCCATGGGCGGCGGCTGGACCGGGGAGGTCGCCCAGGCGCGGGCAGAGTGATCCCGGGCTTGGTGCAGATCGCGTTCAATTGGGATCGCTTGGCGATCCAAGTGGAACGCGTGAATCTATACTATCTCGCTGGTTTTGGACCGATCCGGCCTAGGCGCCTGAAAGCACTTCGTTCAGTTTGGCCACCAACTCCTGCAGGCGATAGGGTTTGGGCAGCATGGCCAGATCGCAGTCTTCGGCCCGCGACATGGCCTCCTCGGAGTAGCCGGTGGTCAAGAGCACGGGAAGCTGGGGCAGGTGTTCACGCGCTGCCCGTACCAGATCGTCTCCGCTCATCCCGCCCGGCATCACCATGTCGGTAAACAGCAGATCGAAGGATGCCCCGCTGCGGATGATGTCAAGCGCCGCCGGTCCATTGGCGGCGCCGGTCACGAGGTAGCCCAGGCCGGTGAGCTGGCGCTCCACGTGGCGCCGGACCAGGGTGTCGTCCTCGACCAGCAGAATGCGCTTCCCTTTCGCGCTGCTTTCGACACTGGAGTCTGCGCTTTCGGCCTCCTCCGTTTCCATGGCCTCGGCGGCCGGCAGATAGAGGCGCACGCGCGTGCCGCGGCCGAGCCTGGACTCGAGTGCGACATGTCCCCTGGACTGCTTGGCGAAGCCATAGACCATCGAAAGCCCCAGGCCGCTGCCTTCGCCCACATCCTTTGTGGTGAAAAAGGGCTCGAAGGCGCGCAGCCGGGTGGGCTCGTCCATGCCCGTTCCCGTGTCGGAGATCGTCAGCAGCACGTAGGTCCCCAGCTTGGGGCCCTGCTGCTGACGGTCCTCCGTTTCGACGCTCCGGCGCTGCGTTGCGATGGTCAGTTTGCCGCCGTTCGGCATGGCGTCGCGCGCATTGATGCAAAGGTTGAGCAGCGCGCTCTCCAGTTGCGGTGCGTCGACCAGGGCCGCCGGGTCATCCTCGGCCGGCAGCACCTGGAACTCGATCGTCTCGCCGAGCGTGCGGCGCAACATCTCCTCCAGCCCCTGAACCAGGGCATTGACGTCGACGGCCTTGGGATTGAGCGGCTGCTTGCGGGCGAAGGCGAGCAGGCGCGCCGTCAATTCCGCGCCTTTCAGGGCGGCGGAACCGGTCATGTCCGCCAGGCGGGCCAGGTCCGGATTGTCGGCGAGGCTTTCGCTGAGCAGCTCGGCATTGCCTAGAATGACGGTCAACAGGTTGTTGAAATCATGGGCAATCCCGCCGGTGAGGTGACCGATGGCATCGAGGCGCTGGGCCTCGCGTAGTTGCTCCTCGAGCTTATGCTGTTCCGAGATATCGACGACGCTGCCGATCATGCGCACCGGCTTTCCGGATGCGTCGTGCAAAAGGAATCCCTGGTCCCGAACATGGGCCCAACTGCCGTCGGCCCGCGCCACGCGGTAGGACTCCCGATAAGGTTTGCCTCCGGCGAAGGCCTCGTGCGCCGCAGCCAGAACCCGTCCCCGATCCTCGGGATGAATCAGTTCTGTCCAAAGCTCGGGGCTCTCGCCGAGGGCCTCGGGCGGATAGCCGAAGACGCTGCGCAGTCCGTCGCTGTACCAGACTTTCCCGCTGGGCAATTCCCGATCCCAGACCACGTCGCTCGTGGCCTGGGCAATGACGCGAAAGCGATCGTCGGCGTACTTGCGCTCCGTGATGTCCATTTCGGTGACCAGCGCGCGGGTGTCGCCCCTCTCGATGTCGGGTAGGGAGAAGCGGGCCAGGACATCGAAGGGGCGGCCCGAGATATCGTGCAGCCTGTTCTCGGCCTCAAAATGCCGGGCGCCGCGGGCAAGAGCGTCGAAGGCCTTGATTGCGGCTTTGCGCGTCACCTCGCCGGCGAACACTTTGCCAAATGATTCCATGAGGTGCATGCGATCATAGGCACCGAACATGGATACGGCTGTTGCGTTTACATTGAGAATTTTCGTGCCCGACAGAGCCTCCTCCATCAGGGCCTCGTCGTTGAGCAGGGCCGCGCCCACGTCGCTGATCCCTTGGGCGCGCAAGCGCTTGATGATGGCGATCGGGCCACTCCAATCCTCTTCCCAGATCGAAACGGGAACCAGATCGTAGACCGAGCGCAAGTTCGCCTCGCTCTCCCGGAGCTGTTGATGCTGGCGCGTGCGCTCGATGGCCACCCGGAGAAACTGGCCGATGCGCGCGATGAAGCCCTGTTCCGACGGGGTCGGCCGCGTGTTGTGGTCGTAGTACATGGCGAAGGTCGCAAGCACCTCGCCGTCGGAATCCAGCACCGGTGTCGACCAGCAGGCCGCGAGATTGTGCGCTTTGGCGATCTCTCGATAGTCCCGCCACAGAGGGCTGGCCTGGGTGTCCCCGACCACGA
Organism: Aquibaculum sediminis; assembly: GCF_040712085.1. Classification (NCBI taxonomy): domain Bacteria; kingdom Pseudomonadati; phylum Pseudomonadota; class Alphaproteobacteria; order Rhodospirillales; family Rhodovibrionaceae; genus Aquibaculum; species Aquibaculum sediminis. The sequence goes on along the minus strand of NZ_JBFCVK010000001.1, from coordinate 260,010 downwards.
CCTGACGACGGCGTGCCGCGGCGGTCCCGCAGGATCCGGCGCCTTCGCGGACAGGGAGTCCGTCGACCGCGCGATTGAAGGCTTCAGGCAGATGAGGCCCGGCCCCGTGGTGAAGGTGGCCGCCGTCGACCAGTTGCACCGAGGAACGAACCCCGGGCTGCAGCCGGTCAACGGTTTCGGTCAGGGTCTCGAGGATCGCCGACAGGGGCAATCCCGCGCTGACGGCATCTAGAACAGTGGCTTCCAGCTCCCGGAGCTCGGCAAAATGGCGCTGCTCGGTTACGTCGCGGGCAACGCTCAGGACTGCATAGATATGCCCGTTGGCGTCATACATTGGCGTGGCATGGGAGGACATCCAGCGTGTCGTGCCCTTCAGGCCGATCATCCGGAAGGATGCCTGACCGGTGTGGCCGTTCATGGCCTTGCGATGCAGTGCCTTGTAGCGCTCACGATCCTGCGGGTGGATGAGACACCGGTCGAGGGTTCCGATAACGTCTTCGCGGCTGTTCGCCTCGATAAGCCGCAAGCCTGCCGGGTTCATATCGAGCAGCGTGCCGTCGGCGGCGACGAGTTTCACGCATTCCGGTTCGTTGTCTATGATCGCACGCTGTCGCGCCTCGCTGTCGCGCAGCGCTTCGCTGGCGGCCTTCAGACGGTCGATGTCGGTGAGGGTGCCGTAGTACTTGAGGACCCGGCCCCTCTCGTCCTTGAGCGGGGCACCTGTGTCGACGTACCAGCGATAGCTGCCGTCGCCATGACGCAGGCGCATCTCCACGGCAAAGTTCTCGCCTGCTTGCACGGCATCTCGCGTGTCGCGCTCGACGTTCGGGTGGTCATCTGCGTGAACCAGGGAGAGCCAGTGGCGCGGGTCGAACTCCTCGCGCGGGTAGCCCAGCCATTCGAAGAGGATGCCATTGGCATAGTAGACGCGACCGTCGGCGTCCGCGGCCCAGATCGGTGCCGGAATGGCGTCCAGAAAGGCATCGAGCTGCTCGCTGCGATCTCCGGTGTTCGGAACCTTATCGGAACCTCCCGGCCGCATTGGCGCGGATGATTGCCGATGCTCGTCCTGCTGGATGTCGATGGCGCTGCCGTGCCAATGGGTCAGCTTGCCCTCGACATCCCTTACCGGGTGGGCTGTGAAGAGAAAGCGGCGGTGGCGGCCGAGGGCTCCGACCTGCAGGCGGAATTCATCCGCGTAGATCTGGCGGCTGGCCACGGCCTCCTGCCAACCCCGCTCGGCACGTTCCCGGTCTTCGGGGTGCAGGGTCTCGAGCCAGGATTCTGCGTTATGTCCTGGCGCGGTTTGGCCGGTTATCTCGCGAAAGTTCGGACTGATATAGTTGATTCGGCCATCGGCTTGGGCCGTCCAGGCGATAGAGATGCGTGTGCCGGCTTCTTGAGGTCCGGAAGCCTGCGTCGATCGACCTTCGGCTGCCGCCGTGCCCGGAAGGTTCTTCTGAAACATCGCCGCTCACGTTTGAGACCGCTGCTCGTAACCGGTCGAGTGTTCGCTATCGTCACGAGTTGGGCCTTTTAGCGCATCACAGCGCGGGACGCTATCTGTCCTTTCGTTTCGCTTCTGTGGCCACCCAATGAGGCAATGAGCACGCGCTTTGGAAGCTATCCCTTCTTTGCCGCTTCGCTGATGGCGCGCGCCTTGTCGGTCGCGGCACCCAGGGCTTCGGCAAGGGCCTTGGAGAAACCGGCGCCTTCAGCGGCGTCCAGTCCGGCGGCCGTGGTGCCTCGGTAACTGCGGTAGAGGGCGACGATCTCTTCCGCCTCCGCGATGTGGCCGCGCAGGGTTTCGCCGCCGTCGCAGACCGCGGCTTCCACCGCGCGCTGCGCGACTCCCTCAGACAGACCGGCTTTGCGCGCGTCCACGAGCATGGCAGCAGCCATCAAGGCCGGGTAGGCGGCCCCGGAGCCGGAGAGCGCGGTGAGGTAGTCGATCTGCGCTTCATCTTCCACCTCGTCCTCGCGGCCCACGGTGGCCAGGAGTTCGCGAACGATGGCCCGGTGCTCTTGCGTCACATCCGGTCCGGGGATCCAGGGGGTGTAGGACTGCCCGCGATCCGCAGCGCCGTTCGGGGCCGAGCGCACCACGCGGGCTCCGCTGGCCGCGAGCACCTCGAGCGGTGTACCGGCCAGGAAGGAAAGCACCAACCGGCCTTCGGCGCGGAGCCCGAGCCCGGCATAGTCCTCGGGCCGGACGGAGAGCACGATCACGTCTGTGCGAGCCACGAGGTCCGCCGAATCGCTGGCCCAGTGCGGCTGGCTGAAGCCCAGGTAGTCAGGGCGCCGCCCGCTGCGGTTCAGCAGCACGAGATTCTGCGGCTTCACAAGACCGCTGTTGAGCACGCCCCTGCCCAGGGCACTGCCGAGCCAGCCGGTGGCACCGATGATTCCCAGGCGCATGCCCATCCTCCTCACGTTGTGCTTGGACTGCTTTATTCCGGGCGCGTCTCCAGCCAGCGCCACAGATAGGGAAGATAGCCAGATTCCACGTGCAGTCGCACCCTGGCCTCCGCCGTGCGATAGAGCAGAACGCCCTGCAGCCCGGCGAAAAGCGTTGCGGCCGAGGGACTCCCGTTGTGCAGGTCGGCGCTGGTCGCTTCACTCACCAAGGCTTCCGCATCGTTCCCTTCAAGCTCCAGAACGGCGTAGGCATTGTCCGCCACCGTGGCCGCCCAACCTTCAGCGTGCCAGCCGGGCTCAAACGCGATTGCCTGAGGGGTGACGAGCAGGGCGCGATCGCGGGCGATACGCGCACGGTAGGGACCGTCATCGGGTGCAACCTCCCAAAGCCCGACTTCTGCGCTTTGCGGGCTGAGCTGCGCCCAGGCCTTGTCCAATGCGCCGCTGACCAAGGTTTGGGAAAGGCCAGGCACGACCCGCGCGCTCCAGCCGGGGCGCACCAACTGCGCCTCGTTCCACTCTGGAAAGACGGTCCACTTCTGAGCGAAATCACGCATTGAGGCGCGCTCCTTCGGGATCGAAAGCGCAAGGCTCCACCACCTGCGCCCGGCGCTGCTGGCCGAGGTGATAGATCTCGATCTCCTGCTGCAGGCGCGCGCGGCCTGCCTCGATGAGTGCCAGCGCAATGGGGCGACCGAGGGTGGGGCTCCAGTAGCTGGAGGTCACGAAGCCCAAGGAGCGCCGTGCGTTGCCGCTCCCCTCGACGGCGTGGGCGCCGGTGGGCAGCGGCTCCGGCCCCTCCACTTGAAGCCCGACGAGTGCGGGCCGATTCGGCTTGGTGGCCTCAGGGGTGAAGAGGGCGCGTTTGCCCAAGTACTCGTCCTGACGCTTGTCGCGCGGGCCGCTGAGGCCAAGGTCCATGGGCATGGTGTAGCCGTCTGTGTCCTTGCCGGCGACGATGTAGCCTTTCTCGGCCCGCAGGATCATCAACGCTTCGGAGCCGAGCAGTGTCGCATCGCGCTTTTGTCCCTCCACCAGCATGCGCTGCCAGAGCGTCAGGGCACCGGCTGCGGGCAGGGAGAGCTCGTAGGAGCGATCGCCGGTGAAGCTGACCCGCGCCACACGCACTGGCCATTGCCCGAAGCGCCCCTGAGCGAAGGCCATGTGCGGCAGGGCGCTGTCGCTGAGATCGACGCCAAGTTGGAGAGCCTCGACCAGTGCCCGGGCCTGCGGGCCGGTGGCGGTCAGCGTCGACCACTGGGCCGTCGAGTTGTGCACCACGACCTGGCTCGGGTCGAAGCGGTCCTGCCGCCACTCCTCCAGCCGCATCATCACGCCCGGTACGTGACCGGAGGAGCAGGAGACGACGAAGTGATCATCGCTCACTCGCAGCACCACGCCGTCGTCGTAGACCACGCCGCTTTCGGTCAGCATAAAGCCATAGCGGATGCGGCCGGGCTTCAGGGTCGATAGGCGATTGTAGGAATTGAAGTCCAGCAGGGCCGCAGCCTGGGGGCCCATGACCTCGATCTTGCCGAGCGGTGAGCCGTCGAAGAGCCCCACCGTCTTGCGGGCCTGGTGCGCCTCGCGATGGATCGCCTCTTCCGGCGTGCCGACACCATAGAAGGCCGGGCGCAGCCAGGAACCGTATTCGCGGAAAGCGGCACCGGCCTGCCGGTGGGCGTTCTCCAGGACGAGGCGGCGTACCGGCGAGAAGAGCTCGCCGCGGCGTCGCCCGGCGATCACCGTGAAGGGCACCGGCACATAGGGCGGGCGGTAGGTGGTGGTGCCGACCTCGGGGATCGACCTGCCGGTGACGACTGCCATGGCAGCCAGGCCGTTCATGTTCGAAGTCTTGCCCTGGTCGGTCGCCATGCCGAGCGTGGTGTAGCGCTTGAGATGCTCGACCGAGCGGAAGTTCTCCTGCGCGGCCAGTGCCACATCCTTCAGCGTCACGTCATTCTGGAAGTCGATCCACTGCCGCCCGGCCAACTTGGGATCGGGCCAAGCGGCTTCGATGCTGAACTGCTCCATGGCGCCCTCGACTCGCGGCGCATCTTCCTTGCCGCCACTGCTCTGATGTCCTTCCTGGAGCGCATCGCCCAGCAGGAAGGCGCCGTTGGCTGCGCCGACCACCTGCAGGCCCGCGACAGCCTGGCCCGGTCGGAAGGCGAGCCGTGCTTCGTCATACTGCAGCCGCCCCTTGGCCTGGCAGAAGAGATGCACGTTGGGCGTGAAGCCGCCGGAGACCAGTACGGCATCGGCGTCGAGGCTACGGCCCTTCACGACGACGGCCTCGGCGCGCTTGCGCCCCTGGACTGAGGTGACGGGCGCGTCGTTCTGCAGGTCCACGCCCTCCGGTGCCGGAAGCGAGGAGCATGCGCGACTATCGGCGATGGTGACCTTGGCGCCCGCCTCGCGAAGCGCCGTGGCGACCGGCCAGACGCTGTCGTTGTTGGTTGCGATCACCACCCGCTCGCCCAGGCGCACCCCATGGCGGCGCAGGTAGTGCAGCGCTGCGTCAGCCGAGAGAATGCCCGGGCGGTCGTTGTTCTCGAAAACCAGCGGACGTTCGCTGGCGCCGGTGGCCAGGATGATCTCCCTCGGGCGAACGCGCCAGAGACGATCCGGGCGCCCTTGCCGCTGTTCCCAGAGACAAACCAGGTTGTGGTCATAGAGACCGTAGGCGGTCGTGCCAGTCAGGAGCTCTCCGCCCTGGTCCGTCACCTGCTCCAGCGTGGCGGCGACCCAGTCGGGTCCTTCGAGGCCCTCGATCCGGCCCGGGCGATGCAGGAGGCTGCCGCCGACCTGGCGCTGCTGCTCGACGAGAAGCACACGCCGGCCGGCGGTTGCGGCGGCGCGGGCTGCTGCCAGTCCTGCCGGACCGGCGCCGATGATCAGCAGATCGCAATGGCGCGAGCGCTGGGGGCAGTCCGCCGGTGGCTCGAAGGCGGGGTCGAGACGGCCCAGGCCTGCCATGGCGCGGATCCGAGGCTCGTAGACGTGCCAGTCGGGCCAGAGGAAAGTCTTGTAGTAGAAGCCGGCCGGAAGGAACCCACCCAGCCGGTCCAGCAGGCCGAGGCGATCGCTTTCCGCATTGGGGCGGGTGTTGACCGAACGTAGCTCCATCCCCGCCTCGAGCGGCACGAGAGTGGCCCGGGCGTTGGGATGGTGCCGTCCCTGGTGGCAGATGTCGAAAAGGCCGTTGGGTTCGTCAGCACCGGCGCTCCAGAAGCCGCGGGGGCGGTGGTACTTGAAGCTGCGCCCGATGGTAAAGATGCCATTGGCGAGCAGGGCCGAGGCAACCGTGTCGCCATGCCGGCCGACAAGCGGGCGCCCGTCGAAGGTGAAGGTCAATGCATCCGAAGCAGTTGCGCCCTGCTTGCTGGGGCTGGGGGCGGTCATGGCGCAGCCCTCCGCAGGCTCTCACTGGCGAAGACCTCATGCGTGACCGTGTCGCGCTCCATTAGGAAGAACTCGCCGCAGCTGAGATGCACCCAGATCTCGCGCGAGCGTCCCTTCGGGTTGGTCTCGAAGTGAAGGTACTCGGCCCAACCGGCGTCGCTCACTTCTGCGGCCGGTTCGGGCCTGTCGTTGCCGGCTTCGCCCCCGTAGTGGAACTCGGTTTCGTCCCGAAGCCCGCAGAAGGGGCAGGGAAAGCGCTGCATGGAAAGCCTCCTGGGAGCCGATCAGTGGGCGATGGCCGAACCGGCCGCCTCGTCGATCAGGCGCCCGGTGGTGAAACGGGAGAGGTCGAAGGGGCGGCTGATCTCATGATGCTCGCCGGTGGCCATCAAGTGGGCCAGCAGCCAGCCGCCCGCCGGTATGGCCTTGAAGCCGCCGGTGCCCCAGCCGCCATTGATGAAGAGGCCGGGCAGGGGGGTGGGACCGATGATCGGTGAGGAGTCGGGCACGACGTCCACGATGCCGGCCCATTGCCGCAGCAGCTTGAGCTGACCGAAGGACGGGAACATCTCCAGCATGCCGGAAATCACCTGCTCCTGCAGCGGCGGATTGCCGCGCTGGCCGTAGGAGACCACGCGGTCGAGTCCGCCGCCGATCACAAGCTCGCCCTTGTCGGACTGGCTGAGATAGGTGCCGGTTCCCATGTAGAGCAATACGGTGTCCAGGCAGGGCTTAACAGGTTCCGAGACCATGGCTTGCAGCGCAAAGGAACGGATCGGCAAGCGGAAGCCAGCGAGGCCGGCCAGCACGCCGGAGTGCCCGGCAACGGCCATGCCGGTGACCCCGGCGCGGATGGTGCCGCGGCTGGTCTCGACTCCGACGCAGCGGCCATTTTCCACGAGAAAGCCGGACACTTCGCAGTTCTGGATGATGTCGACGCCAAGGGTGCTGGCGCCGCGCGCGTAGCCCCAGGCGACCGCGTCATGGCGTGCCGTGCCCGCGCGGCCCTGCCAGATGCCGCCGTAGATGGGAAAACGGGCCCGATCGCTCTGATTGAGCAGCGGCGCCTTCTCCAGCACCTGCTCCCGCGTCAGCAGTTCGGCGTCGGTGCCGTTGATCTGCATGGCGTTCACGATCCGGGCGGCCATCTCCATCTCGGCTTCGGAGTGGGCCACCACGGCCAGACCGCGCTGCGAGAACATGATGTTGTAGTTGAGGTCGCGCGACAGGCCCTCGTAGAGCTTCAGCGCAAAATCATAGAGCGCCACGCTTTCCGGGTAGAAGTAATTGGAGCGAATGGCCGTCGTATTGCGACCGGTGTTGCCACCGCCGAGCCAGCCCTTCTCCACCAGCGCGATGCGCTTCAGGCCATGGTTTTTGGCCAGGTAGTAGGCCGTGGCCAGCCCGTGTCCGCCGCCACCGATGACCAGCGCGTCGTAGTCACCCTTGGGCTCGGCATCCCGCCAGGCAGGCTGCCAGCCAGTGTGCCCACGCAGCCCCTCTCGGAGCAGACGCAGTGTCGAATAGTCCTTCGCCAAGGCTCAGCCCCGTTCGTTGCAACTCGTTGACATCGCCGATCACTGGACACTAATGTCCATGAAACAGGCAAATCAAGTCACAGCCTTGCACGATGACAGAGGGGAGCAGCAGAAAATGATCAAATCACTATCCACGCTGGCGTTCACTGCCGCGGCGGTCCTAGCGCTCGGGACGGGCTCGGCATCCGCTATCACCTTCAAGCTTGCCACCGATTCCGGTGCACCCGGTTCGCCGACCGCAGCCTCCATGGAGCAGTGGGCCGAACTGATCGAGGAGGGCACTGACGGCGAGATCGAGGTTGATATTTTCTATCAGAACGAGCTCGGCAGCCAGCAGGAGGTCTTCGACCTGCACGTGGCCGGCGACGTCGACCTGATGATCAACTGGCCGATCACCGCCTACGACCGGCGCATCGGTGTCATCTACACGCCTTACATGGTCTTCACCTGGGAAGAGGCGCTCGAAGCCTACAAGCCCGGTGGCTGGATCAACGGCATGCTGGACGGCATCTATCAGGACGTCGGCCTCAAATTCTTCGGTGCCTGGCCGGAAGGCTTCAACGGCGTGGCGACCCGGGGCAAGTATGCCCTCTCGGTCGAGGATGCGGGTGATCTCAAGGTCCGCGTGCCGCCGATGTTCCCGCAGGCCGAGACGCTCGAAGCCATGGGCTACCAGACGGCCTCCATCGACTGGAGCGAGGTCTTCACCTCCATCGAGACCGGCGTGGTCGACGGCGATGCGGCCAACGTCATCTACTGGGACTACGAGTATTTCCGCGACACGCTGGACTACTACGTGCGCACCAAGCAGTCCTTCGTCACCGGCATGATCTCCATGAACCTGGACTCCTTCGAGAACCTGAGCGACGAGCACAAGCAGGTCGTTCAAGAGGCCGCGGTCAAGGTGATGGAAGATCACTTCGTCAACGGCCGCGAGATCGACGCACACTACGCCTCGCTCGCCGAAGAATCCGGCATGGAGTACATTGAGCCCGACGAGGAGACCATCAAGGCCCTGGCCGAGGTGGTGCGCGAGAAGGTCTGGCCGCTGATGGAAGACCAGGTGGGTGCAGAGATCATGGACGTGGTGCGGGCCAACGCCAGCCCGCTCTGACCTCTGCGATCCTGACCGACTGAGGTGACGTGTTAAGCAAGATCGATAGAGCTATCGCCACGGTGCTAAGCGCCGTGGCGATTCTTTGCAGCATTTCGCTGGCCGGCTTCCTGCTGTTGCTGGTTCTGGCTCGCTACGTTTTCGGATGGAACTTCGCAGCAGCGCATGACCTCAGCCTGATGGCGTCGATCTTCCTCTACATGAGCGGCGCCCTCATTGCCTCGCGGCGCAGCGAGCATCTGACCGTAACCTATCTGTCGACCCGCCTGCGCAGCGAACGCAGCCGCATCATCCAGCGCATTGTGGTGGCATCGATCACCACGGTGGTGTGCGGCTTCTTCATTTACTGGAGTTACGAGATGGTCTCCTGGGGGCTGCAGCGGCCGCAAACCACGGTCACCCTGCACATTCCCCTCTGGATCCCGCAACTGGCCATCGTCGCAGCGGCCCTGGGCTGCTTTGCCTATGCGCTGCGCGATCTCGTGCTGGGAATCGGAGACCTGCGTCGGCTGGGAGGGCCAGAAGCCTGATGGAAGGCCTGCTCGCAATCGGTCTCCTGATCCTGCTCATGGGCATCGGCGTGCCCGTGGCCTGGGCCTTCGCCGGTACCCTGGCCTATCTGGTCTACATCTATGACAGCAACCTCAGCACCCTGCTGCTGCAGGGTTTCCGGTCGCTGAACTCCATCGTTCTCCTGGCGCTGCCGCTCTTCGTGCTAACGGGTTACCTGATGCAGTCGGGCGGACTCGCGACACGCATCATCCGCTTCATCGACGTCCTGGTTGGTGGGCGACGGGGCGGCATGGGCGCCTCGCTCGTGCTGAGCTCCGGTATCTTCGGGGCGATTGCGGGAACCGCCACAGCCGCCGTTGCCTCCATCGGGACCATCATGGTCGATCCGTTGGAGAAGCGGGGCTACCCGCGCGGCTATACCTCCGCGCTGCTGGGCGTGTCCTCTCTGCTGGGCATCCTCATTCCGCCCTCCATCACCATGATCCTTTTTGCCGTGGTGACCCGGCAATCGGTCGCCGCGGCTTTCGCCGCGACCATCGGCCCTGCGCTTCTGCTGATGATCGGCCTCATCCTCTTCAACCGCTTTTGCGCCGGGCGCCTGTTCGAGGAGATTCCGGGCGAGGCGGTGGCGAAGGGACAGCGCGGCAAAGCAGTTCTGTCGGCGCTTCCCGCCCTTGTGCTGCCCTTCATCATCCTGGGCGGCATCTACGGCGGCGTCTTCACGCCGACGGAAGCCGCTGCGGTTGCCGTGGCTGCCTCGCTCTTCATCGGCGCCTTCATCTATCGGGACCTGACCTGGGGGCGCTTCGGCAAGAGCATCATCGCGGCCGCGGAGACCACGGGCACGATCATCCTGATCCTGCTGTTCTCCTTCATGATCAGCCGCATTCTCGCTTTCGAGCGGGTGCCGCAGGAGCTGACCGAGACCATGCTCTCGCTCTCGCTGGGCCCCATCGGGACGCTGCTGCTGGTCAATGCGGTGTTAATCGTCACAGGCGCCCTGATGGACGACGTCTCGGTCACGGTCGTCATCGCGCCGCTGTTCATGCCGGTGGTCACTGCAGTTGGCGTGGAGCCGCTGCACTATGCGGCCATCGTGGGCTGCTCCGTGGTCATTGGGGCGAACTCGCCGCCGGTGGCCCCGATCCTCTACATGGCCTGTCGGATCAGCAAGGTGCCGATCCATAAGACGGTGGGGCCCGTCCTGCTACTGCTGGGGATCGTTGCCATGCCGGTGATGCTGGTCACCACCTTCTGGCCGGCGCTGTCGCTGTCCTTTCCGCGCTGGCTGGGATTCTATTGAGCGCCTGAGCGGCTTCCGTCCCGAAGGAAAGCCTGGAAGTCGGCGATTTCGGCGTCCGTCGGCTCGAGCCCCGTGAATACGCGCAGGTAGTTGGCGATGTAGGCCATGCGCGTTTCCATGGGCTCCTGGATGTCCAGCGAGTAGTAGCCGATCTGCATGTAGTAGAGCACGCGCGCACGAATGAAGGCCTCGTCTTCCGCATAGCCGTGACGACGGAACATCGCGGTGAGTGCCCGCATGCGCTCCTCGTCACCGGCATCCACGGCCTGGCGTGCCTTCTCCGACTTGCGGGCCCAGTCGCGCACTGCGATGTCCAGGCGGGGGTCGAAAAGCGTTTCCTTCACCCAGCATTCGAAGACATTGAGCACGCTGCGGCAGGGTGTATCGGCCTCGCGTCCTGCACGCTCGAGGATGGCGGCGGTGTTGGTCGCCTGCCAATGGGCCAGGAGCTGGTCGAGCAGGTCCTGCCGGCTCTTGAAGAACCAGTAAAAGCTGGAGCGGGACACGCCCAGTTGCCGCGCGATTACCTGCACCTTCACCCGATCGACGCCACCCGCCACGATCAGGTCCACCGCCGCGCGCAGCCATTCTTCTCTGGTGGAGCGGCCGGGGCCGCTATCGGGATGGTTGGGCATGGTTTCGGCTTTGACCGTTCCTGGGGTTTCCGTGTTGGAGTTTTCGCAACGTCTGTACACTTCTGTCTAGACGCCTTCGCGTCAAGCCGATTAGGCTGTTCGCAACAGTCGATCCAATGGGAGTAGCGGCCATGCAGTCACAATACAGGGTGGTGGTGATCGGGGGCGGAGTGGTCGGTGCCTCGGTCCTTTATCATCTGACAAAGCTGGGATGGAAAGACGTGGCGCTCGTCGAGCGCTCGGTCCTGACGGCCGGCTCGAGCTGGCATGCGGCCGGTGGATTCCATGCCCTGAATGCCGATCCGAACATCGCGGCCCTGCAGTCCTACACCATCGACCTGCTCCAGGAGATCGGCGCCGAATCGGAGGTCGACACCGGCATGCACATGACCGGCGGCATCTCGATTGCGGCCGATCCGGCGCGCTGGGAATGGCTGCAGTCGGCCTATCGCACCTTCCAGACCATGGGCATCGAGGATGTCCGGCTCGTCGGTCCTGAGGAGGTCAAGGAGGCCTGCCCACTGATCTCGACGGACGGGATTCTGGGTGGCCTCTACGCCGAACGCGAAGGCTACATCGATCCGTCAGGCGTGGTGCATGCCTATGCCCGGGCGGCCCGCAAGCGCGGGGCAACAGTCATCGAGCACAACCGGGTTCTGGAACTCAACCAGCGCCCGGATCTGAGCTGGGACGTGGTGACCGAGCAGGGGACGATCCAGGCCGAGCATGTGGTGAATGCCGGCGGCCTCTGGGCCAAGCAGGTGGGCCGGATGGTCGGCCTCGAACTGCCGGTCAGTCCGTTGGAGCATCACTACCTCGTCACCGAGAACATCCCGGAGGTGGAGGCGCTCGACCGCAAGCTGCCCATGATCGTGGATCTCGAGGGCTTCACCTACATGCGCCAGGAGCAGAAGGGCATGCTTCTGGGCATCTACGAGCGCAACTACCAACACTGGAACATGGACGGGGCACCCTGGGATTACGGCATCGAGCTGATCCAGGAGAACATCGATCGGATCGAAGACGAGCTGGCCACCGGTTTCCGCCGCTATCCCTGCCTGGAGAATGTCGGGATCAAGCGCTGGGTGAACGGCGCCTTCACCTTCTCCCCGGACGGCAACCCCCTGGTGGGGCCGGTGCGCCGGGTGCCCAACTATTGGCTGGCCTGCGGCGTGATGGCCGGCTTCCTGCAAGGCGGCGGCGTCGGCAAGGCGCTCGCCGAGTGGATGGTAGAGGGCGAGCCGGAAGGCGACATTTTCGGCATGGACATCGCCCGCTACGGCGATTTCGCGTCCAACAAGGAGTATATCCGCCAGACCACGGGGCAGTTCTACTCCCGGCGCTTCGTGATGACCTACCCCAACGAGCAGCTGCCGGCGGGCCGGCCGCTGCGCAAGGCGCCCGCCTATGATGCCATGAACCAGGATGGGGCCCGTTGGGGCTGCACCTGGGGCCTCGAGGTGCCGATCTACTTCGCGCCCGAAGGCTTCGAGGAGAAGCCGACCCTGCGGCGCTCCAACGCCTTCGATCTGGTGCAACGGGAATGCGAGGCGGTGCGCAGCGGCGTCGGCCTGCTCGATATCTCTGCCTTCTCCCGCTACGAGGTGAGCGGCCCCCAGGCCGAGGTCTGGCTCGATCACATTCTGGCCTGTCGCCTTCCGGCACCTGGGCGGGCGCGCCTGGCGCCGATGCTGGGCCATGACGGCCGACTGAAGGGCGATCTTACGGTCTTCAACTGGGGCGACGGCCGCTGGTGGATACTGGGATCCTATTACCTGCGCGAATGGCATATGCGCTGGTTCGAGCAGCATCTGAGCGAGGGTGTGGATGTGCAGGACATCTCCGATGCCGTGGTGGGGTTTGCACTGACGGGGCCGGATGCCCGCAATGTGCTGCAGAAGGTTACCCACCAGGATGTGAGCCACGAGGCCATCGGCTTCATGGCCTGCCGGACGCTGGATGTGGGTCTCACCCGTGTGCAGGCGGCACGCCTGTCCGTGACCGGTGAACTCGGCTACGAACTGCACTGTCCGGCGGTCGAGCACATCTCCCTGCGCGAAACGCTGAAGGCGGCCGGAGAAGGCCACGGCCTTGTCGAGTTCGGATTCCAAGCCATGAACGCTCTCCGGCTGGAGAAGAGCTTCGGCATCTGGTCGCGGGAGTTCACCCAGGGCTACACCGCGGGCATGACCGGAATGGATCGCTGGGTCGCCTTCGACAAGGGAGACTTCGTTGGTCGCGAGGCTGCCTTGGCCGAGAAGGAGCGCGGGGCCGAAACCTGCCTGGTCACGCTCGAAGTCGATGCCAGCACGGCCGATGCCTCGGGCTATGAGCCGGTCTGGCACGAAGGCCGGCGGGTGGGCTTCATCACCTCCGGCGGCTATGGGCACAGCCTGGACAAGAGCCTGGCGATGGCCTTGGTCGAGCGGGGTGTAAGCAAGCCCGGAACGACCTTGAGCACCCACATTGTGGGCGAAGAGCGCCCGGCAAAGGTGATTGTACCGTCGCCCTACGACCCAGACGGCCGCCGCATGCGCGGGTAGGGGCAGAAAAGACTTCGGGCCTCTCACCGGTGAAGGTGAGAGGCCCGATTGACATTGACGCCTGGTGGCTGGCCTGTCAGCTGCGTCGAAGCAGGCGTTGGACCTCGGGCGGCAGGGCGAAGGCCGCCTGGTGGACCGCCGGATTGTAGTAGCGGGTTTCGCCGTCCAATGCCGAAAAGCGTTCTTCCAGCGTGGCCAGAGGCAACTGGCGCAGGGCCGGATCGTCGCTGGCCCAGCCCAGGGTCATGGCACCGCCGGTATAGGTCGGCACCACGGTCAGATAAAAGGTTGCGTCGGTAAAGAGCGCGGACAGCTTGCGATAGCCATCGGTCACCTCATCGGGCTGCAGGCGCGGCACGCCATGCTGTGTGACCAGCACACCGCCGGGCGTCAGGCAGCGCTTGCAGTCGCGATAGAAGTCGCTGGTGAACAGCACCGCCCCGGGGCCGATGGGATCGGTGGAGTCCACCACGATGACATCGAAGCGCTCCTCGGTCTCCGCCACATAGCGGCACCCGTCGGCAATCACCACTTCGGACTTCCGGTTGTTGAAGGCACCAGCCGAAAGCTCGGGCAGGTAGCGCTGGGAGAGCTCGATCACTGCCGGATCGATCTCCACCATCACCGCCCGCTCGATCGGGTGCTTTACCGCTTCCCGCAGGCTGCCGCCGTCGCCACCGCCGATGATCAGCACCCGCTTGGCCTGCCCGTGGGCGAGCAGGGGCGGGTGCAGGAGCATCTCGTGATAGGCGTGATTATCGGCCGTCGTCGTCTGCACGGCGCCGTCCAGGGCGAGGACCTTGCCGAAGATCCGGTTCTCGAAGATCACCAGATCCTGATACTCGGTCTTGTCGCGGTAGAGCTCACGCTCTACCGCGAAGTATTGACCATAGGGACCGTGCAGAGTTTCCAGATACTGCATCATTCGACGATACCGCGCTTGTGTTCGCCGACATTGACGCGTGCCGGACCAAAGGCCTCCCGGAACACCGCGATGGCCTTGTGCGGCTCGGCTGCGCCGCACATGAAGAGGTCGATGGCCGCGTAGCCGCATTCCGGCCAGGTGTGGATCGAGATGTGACTCTCGGCCAGCACCGCAACGCCGGAAACGCCGCCATTCGGTGTGAAATGATGCAAATCTACGTTCAGCAGCGTGGCACCCGCCACCTCTGTTGCCCGTTTCAGGGTGTCCTCGACGTGCTTCAGGTCGTCGAGTCTCGTGGCATCCCAAAGATCGACGATCAGGTGCGTGCCGGCGAACCGCAGGCCGTCCTTTTCGACGAAATGATCGAGCCGATCGTCGTTCGGTACAGTGGTGCCGCCGTAAGCCGCACCCCTGGTATTCACCGGCGTCGGACCATTGCCAACGTCGGTGATGGTGTTTTCCTCTTTGGTTAGGGTGCCTGCCGTATGCAGGTCCAAGCCCATCCCCAATTCGGAAAGGGTCATCGAATGCTTCATCGCATCCCCCTCCGGACCAGTAGATGAACCCAGCCAGCCGCTTGCTTTCGGGTGAGCGCCGGAAATGGCTTATTTTACAGCGCGTTTCAAGGATAGATTTGTCAGCTCTGTAAGAATAGAGACTGCGCCTTGTTTCAGCCCTGGCGGTTGGCAAAGACGGTTCGTGCTGAAACCAGGATCTCTCGCTTGCCCACGTGGTTCGGGGGGCTCACCACGCCCTCCTGCTCCATGCGTTCCACCAAGCGGGCGGCCCGGTTGTAGCCGATCTGGAGGTGGCGCTGTACGAAGCTCACCGACACCTTGTTCTCGCGCAGAATGAGAGCCAGAGCCTGGGTGTAGAGATCGCCTTCCTCCCCCTCGTCGCTGCCGGTCTCCTCGCCCGAGGCGCCGGGGGCGGGAACCGCCTCCTCTTCCTCCTCCTCTTCGGTGACCGCGTAGACGTAATCCGGCTCGCCCTGGGCGCGCAGGTGGGCCACCACGTCTTCCACCTCCTGGTCGGAGACGAAGGGGCCGTGCACGCGGCTGATGCGTCCGCCGGCGGCCATGAAGAGCATGTCGCCCTGGCCCAGCAGCTGTTCGGCACCGGATTCGCCGAGGATCGTTCGGCTGTCGATCTTGCTGGTCACCATGAAGGAGATGCGGGTCGGGAAGTTGGCCTTGATGGTGCCGGTGATCACGTCGACCGATGGCCGCTGCGTCGCCATGATCAGGTGAATGCCGGCGGCGCGCGCCATCTGGGCCAGACGCTGGATGAGAGTCTCGATCTCCTTGCCGGCCACCAGCATGAGATCGGCCATCTCGTCGACCACGACGACGATGAAAGGCAGATTCTGCAGCTCGACGATGCGGTCCTCGAAGACCGGCTCCTGCTTCTCGCGGTCGTAGCCCACCTGGACGCGGCGGGTCACCTTCTCCTGCCGCTCGGCCAGCTCGGCGACCTTGGCGTTGTAGCCCTCGATGTTGCGCACACCGAGCAGCGACATGGCGCGATAGCGGTTCTCCATCTCCCGCACCGTCCACTTCAGCGCCGCCACCGCCTTGTGCGGGTCGGTCACCACTGGCGTCAGGAGATGGGGAATGTGGTCGTAGACCGAGAGCTCTAGCATCTTCGGGTCGACCAGGATCAGGCGCACCTGCTCGGGCGTCAGCCGGTAGAGCAGGGAGAGGATCATCGCATTGATGCCGACCGACTTGCCGGACCCGGTGGTGCCGGCGATCAGCAGGTGCGGCATGCGCGCCAGATCCACCACCACAGGCTCGCCGCCGATGTTCTTGCCCAGGGCCAGCGGCAGCCGGGCCTTGGAATCGCGGTAGGCCTCGCTCTCGAAGATTTCGCTGAGATAGACCGTTTCCCGCTGATCGTTGGGCAGTTCGATGCCGATGACGCTGCGGCCCGGCACCAGGGCAATGCGTGCCGTTATGGCAGCCATGGAGCGTGCGATGTCGTCGGCCAGGTTGATCACCGTGGAGGACTTGGTGCCCGGCACCGGCTCCAGCTCGAAGAGCGTCACGCAGGGGCCCGGGCGCACCTCCATGATCTCGCCGCGCACCCGGAAGTTCTTCAGCACCGTTTCCAGCTTGCGCGTCTTTTCAGCCAGGTCGTTCTCGTCGGTTTCAAGCGCCTCGTCATCGCCGGGACTGCCAAGCAGTTTTGCCTCCGGCAGTTCGAAGACTTGCGCCTCGTCATCGCCAGTCTCACCGGCGGTTACACCCGGTGTCGCGTCAGCCGAAGGATCGACCGATTGGGCAGAGGCCTGCGCCTCGTGCACCGTTTCCGAATCTTCTGCCTTGCCGTCCTCTGACTGCGTCGCTTCGGCTTCGGGCACGCTCGAGTCACTGCTCGTCGTGGAGACGTCCGGATCGCCAACGGCATCGGCGTCCCGTTCGGCAAGCTGCACTTCGGACCACTCGATGCCGGCGATGAAGCCATAGGCCACGGCGACCGCCACCGCTTCCTGGTCACTGCCGGTGCCGTAGATGGCGGCTGCGGCGGATGTGCCCGGTTCGGACTCAAGGCACCATTCCGCATCTTCCGGTCCCCAGCGATGCAGGCGCAGTCGCAAGGGGCGGTCGTTCATGGCGCACCAGAGATTGAACTCCTCGGCGCTCGCGCCTGCGGTCGAGGAGTCGTCGCGGGCGGTGCCGAAGAGGGAAACGGGCCGGCTGTCGCTCATGCTTCCAACCTATACGCTGCAACCAGAAGTTTGATGACCTCGCCGTCCGGCGCGAAGAACGGTAAGACAAGGCGTTCCCAGGTCTGCTCCTCCGCACCGAAGGATGCCGTATAGGTGCGGCTGACCGGCAGGCGGTCTTCACGCACCTGCTCGTACTCCTTGCGCAGCAGGGCGCGCTGCGGGTCCGGAAGCGCGTCGATGGATTGGCCGACCCGGTCGCCGTCGAAGGTCTCGGCGTAGCTCGGGCTGTAGTAGCCGTAGACGAAGTCCCCGTTTTCGATACGGATCAAGACCAAGTGGTCCAGCCAGGGACGCAGGCTGGCGGGGTCAAGGTCGGTGGCCAGCGGGAATTCGCCGTCCCCGCACAGCGCCATCCACTTGCGGTACAATTCCTTGAGCGCCGGATGGCGCAGGATCAGGGCCAGGTTGCTGTTACTCATTGTCTCCCCACGTCGCTGCGCACAGGTGAATCACAAAGCAGGAGTCCTGCCAAGTCGTTTCCGCTGCCTGGGACCTTCGCTCAGGGTTGATCCGGCGCACTCAGGCCGGCCTGGAGTAGCAGATCGGTGATGCCGTCGGCGGCTGCCTCGGCGATGTGGACGGCCGCGTCGCGCCAGGGGCCGACCAGGCTGTTCACTGGCACACGATTCTCCTGGGTCACGGTCCCGATCTCGCTGAAGTCCGCCGCGCGCTCCAGTCGCCAGCGGATCTCCACGAACTGCCAGGGGCCGCGCGGCTCTCCGACAACCACCTCGCACCAGAGCAGCAGATCCTGCTCCTCCGGCAGAGCGGCCAGGGGCACGTCGCGTTCGCCCAGCGCGCGCAGGATGGCGCGTTCCAGGCTCTCCGCGCCGTCGCCGGGAGCGCCCTCGATCGGCAGCAACACCAGGCGCTGGCTTTGCGCTGCGTCCGGCAAGCGTTCGAGACCGGGCATCGCGCCAAGGGCACGCGCAACGGAGGCAGCGCTGATCTCTGCGGCATCGGCAAGGCCGTCCTCGTCGCCGCTTTCCCAGGCACCGGCCGGCAGCAGCAACTGGGTCGGAGCAAGCGGAGTCTCTTGGCCATCCGGCGACAAGAGTCGCCAGGCCAGTTCCACGCGCTCGTTGCCGTCATTGGCGGCGCCCACGCTGGCGGTGCCTGTCATGCGCCGAATCTCCAGGGGCGGTGCGCCGCTCAGGCTGAACCAGTCGGGCTCTGCCGCGATTCCCCGATCGAGGAGTTGCTCGGCGAAGTGCAAGGCGAAGCGCCGGGGATCGCCGGGTGGATCGCCCTCGGGGGCGCTCACTCTCACGGGTGTGCGGGTCGAAGGCGCGCGCAGGTCGATCGAGACCTTGTCTTCCTGGTGAAAGGGACGAGGCACAGGGCCGCAGGCGGTCAGCGTCACGGCAATCAGCACCAGACTGGCCAGCAGGTGGCTTTTCACGCCATGACGCAGGTGGCCAGCACCCCCAGCAAGAGCGCGAAGAGAAAAATGATCATGTAGGGCACGCGACATGGCCTCCCAGGTTTTGCGGTGCAGCATGACCAAGCCTTGATCGCTCAAAGGCGCACAAGATCCAAGGGCATGTGCGATAGCGGTTCCGCACCGGTGTCTCCGATCAGGCTGCTGCGGCCCAGAGTCATGGCGAGGCCGCGCTCGCTGTCGAAGATGATGATGTGCACGAAGAAGGTCATGCCGGGCTGCAACTCCACCGGGTTGGCGTGATAGAGCATCGGCCAGTCCATCCAGTTCGGCGCGAAGGTGGTGCCCTGGCTGTAGCCGCAGGCGTTCATGCGGTGCTGCCTGTAGCTGGCGGCATCGAGCACGCGGCTGTGTGCGTCGAAAGCCTCGCCGGCCGTGCGACCTGGACGCAGCTCGGCTTCGACCGCCAGCAGGGCGTCCCGCGCCACGGCGTGCATCTCCTCCTGCCGCGGCGGCACCTCGCCGATAACGAAGGTGTTCATGGCCGCTGCGTGATAATGGCGGTAGGTGCCGGCCCATTCCAGGGTGAGCTGATCGTTGGCGTCCAGGTGGCGGCGTCCGCTGTGATAGCGGCACAGCAAGGCCTGCTGGCCCGAGCCGATGACGAACTCGTTGGAAGGGTCATCGCCGCCGCGGCGAAAGATGGCGCTGTGCATGGCGGCCAGGATGTCGCCTTCGAAGGCGCCGGGACCGGCCTCGGCCAGGGCGGCCTCGTAGGCTGCATCGGTGAGGGCGCCGGCCTTTTGCGCGTACTTGATCTCGGCCGGGCTCTTCACGACGCGCAGGCGGCTGATGAGGAAGGAGGCGTCGTCCAGGCTGGCGAAGTCGGACAGGACGGCATCGAGCCGCTTCGCGTTGCGGCCGTTGAGCCCATAGCTCTCGTACTCCACGCCAAGGCGCTTTCCCTGCATTCCCTTCTCGTCGAGAATCGCGCACAGGTCGCCTGCCGGCTCCGCATCGGGCAGGTCGACCCAGATGCGAATGTCCGGAATGCAGGAGGTCTGCTGCGCCTGGCGCAGGTCGGGGGCGCGGGTCAGCAGCACCAGTTCGCCATCGGCACGCAGGAACAGGCACTGGAACCAGACGTAGCCGAAGGTGTCGTAGCCGGTGAGCCAGTACATCGACTCCTGGCGAAAGATCAGCAGGCCATCCAGCCCTTCGTCAGCCATGGCCGCGCAGCAGCGACGTCGACGCTCGGCAAACTCTTCGGAGCTGAAGTGCAGGGGCATGCTGCAGGATCCTCGATTCTGGCTGGGTGATCGGGTCAGGTGGTCAGGGCGATGGCCGATAACTGGCGGCCGTAATCCGGCTCGCCACGCAGGCAGGCGCGGCGATAGCTGAAGAAGCGCTCTTCCTCGCTGCAGGTATCGCAAGGCAGGGGCTGAACCTGGCGCAAGCCGGCACGGTGGAGACGGCGGGCAACATAGTCCTTGAGATCGAAATGCAGCCGGTCGCCGGCCCCGGGACGAAAAAGGTCCCGGTTTTCCTCCCCCTGAGCCAGGAAGGGTGCCGGGAAATCGGGGCCGACCTCGTAGGAGCGCTGCGCAATGCAGGGGCCGATGCCGGCGATGATGGCGTCGCGCCGGGCGCCGAGGGCTTCCATTGCGTCAACCGTGGCTTCGAGAACGCCGCCCACCGCGCCTTTCCAACCAGCGTGGGCGGCGCCGATGACACCGGCCTGGGCATCGGCGAGGAGCACCGGCGCGCAGTCGGCGGTGAGGATGCCGAGCGCCAGTCCCGGCGTGGCGGTCACCAGGCCGTCCGCTTCCGGCCGCTCCGCCGCGTTCCAGGGTTCCTCCACCGTGACCACGTTCGGCGAATGGACCTGGTAGCAGGTGAGCAGACGGTCGGGTTCCAGGCCGAGCGCTGCAGCGGCGCGCCGGCGGTTCTCCGCCACATGATCGGGGTTGTCCTTGCTGCCCGGCCCGCAGTTGAGGGAGTCGTAAATCCCCTGGCTCACCCCACCTTCCCGTGTGAAGAAGGCGTGGCGCAGGCCGGCGACGGCATTGAAGGGTCCGATGGTCAGCATGGCAGAAAACCTAGCGCGCTTGCGCCTTGCGGCATAGTGTCGCCTTGGGTGCGTCTCATGCCTGCATCTCCTGTGCCTGGGGAAACCCGGCCGGGACGGGCGCCGCTCTCGGCGTGAACGCCAAGGCATTGAAGAGCGAACCCATGTGCGCCGAGGAGGTCAGGCGCTCCAGCGCCGCCAGCAGATTGCGCCGCTGCGCTGCGTTGGCTTGGGCGGCGAGAACTTCGCTGCGCTCACGGATGCCCAGGGCGCGCAGGAAGGTGCCCTGCTCGACAGGGCCGTGGACCTCCGCCCCGGAAACTGCTGCGGCCTGAGTGATCGCCTGGAA
Source organism: Aquibaculum sediminis (assembly GCF_040712085.1). Lineage (NCBI taxonomy): Bacteria > Pseudomonadati > Pseudomonadota > Alphaproteobacteria > Rhodospirillales > Rhodovibrionaceae > Aquibaculum > Aquibaculum sediminis. The sequence goes on along the minus strand of NZ_JBFCVK010000001.1, from coordinate 239,087 downwards.
GTCCACATGCGCGGTGATGTCGGCGTCTCCGGGGCAGGCGAGCGGGTCGACCGGGCGATGGCGACGCAGCGCCTGCAGACTGTCGCCTGCGGAGCCGCCTGTGTAGCCGTAGTCGATGATCAGGACCGCCCCGCCATGCTCGCCCACCCGGCGGGCGAGGTCCGACGCGATCGTCCGGGCAACCGGACAGAGCTCCAGGATGGTGCCTTCGGGCGCTTCCCGTGGAAGCTCGGACATGGCGGGCAGGGGCGCGCCCAGTCCCCAGCACAGCGCATCGCCTTCGGGGTTGAGGCCGATGCGTCGTTCCGCCCAGCCTGCGGCAGTCCGCTGGAATTGCCGGATGGGCAAGGCGTCGAAGAACTCGTTGGCGATCAGCAGCAGCGGTCCTTCCGGCAATTCGGAGAGCGTGTCGTGCCAAGTCACCTGCGTGGGGGCGAGGCTGCGCGCTTGCGCCTCCCGCAGCGTCAGGCTGTTCTCGATCAGGTGTACGTCGATGGCTGCGCGAAAGGCGGGCAGGAGGGCGGCGGCGCGCAGGGCGTCGGCCATCAATGTCCCGCGACCGGGTCCCAGTTCCACCAGCATGATACGCGAGGGTTCGCCCATCGCCTGCCAACGCTCGGCGCACCAGAGGCCCAGCAGCTCACCGAAGACCTGGCTGATCTCCGGAGCGGTGGTGAAATCGCCGGCGGCGCCGAAGGGATCGCGGGTGGCGTAGTAGCCCACCTGCGGGTGGGTGAGGGCGAGCGTCATGTAGTCGGCCAGGCTCATGGGCCCTTCGGCGCGGATGTGACGCGCAATCGTTTCGAAGGCTGCCGACCCGCTCACGTTTGCCTCAAGCCTGGGCGCGGCGACGCGCAAAGATCAGCAGCGCCACGCCGGCCAGCACCATCGGCACCGACAGCCACTGGCCCATGGTGGTGCCGGCAAGCAGGAAACCGATGTGAGCGTCGGGCTCGCGGAAGAGCTCGCCGATGATCCGGGCCGTGCCGTAGCCGATCAGGAACAGCCCCGAGAGCATGCCGAAGCGGCGCTGTGCGCCAAGCAGCACGGCGGCCAGGAGCAGCAGGAAGAGCAGCAGTCCCTCCAGCCCGGCCTGGTAGAGCTGGCTGGGGTGGCGGGGCTCCGGGCCGGCGTAGGGAAAGATCACGCCCCAGGGGACGTCGGTCACTCGCCCGTAGAGTTCGCCATTGATGAAGTTCGCGATGCGTCCCAGGAACAGGCCGATTGGTGCGGCGCAGGACACGATATCGCTCAACGCCAGCAGAGGAATGCCACGCGATCGCGCAAAGAGCACCATCGCAACCACCACACCCAGGAGGCCACCGTGGAAGGCCATGCCGCCTTGCCAGACGTAGAGCGCCTCGATCGGGTGAGCTGCGTAGTAATCGAAATTGTAGAAGAGCACATAGCCCAGCCGCCCGCCGAGGACCACACCGAGGGTCGCCCAGAGCAGGAAGTCGTCGAAGTCCTGGCGGGAAATCTTCGCCGGCGTGCTGTCGGTCAGCTTGCGGCAGTACAGCCAGGCTGCCACCAGTCCGACCACATAGGCCAGGGCGTACCAGCGGATTGCCAGCGGTCCCAGCTCAATGGCGACGGGATCGAACTGGGGGAAGGCCAGCGCGGCCAGGGTCGGGAGATCGATCATTACAGGCTCCGCCAGTGTGCCGGCGCGTTATAGAACCTCCCTGCTTGCGGTTAAAGGCCGTGCCGGCCTAGTTTGCGCCAACGACGCCGGTCGTGCCCCAGGTCTGAGAGGTCTATCATGCAAACGCGCAATCCCATTTTCGACGATTTCGCCCGAGTCTTTTCCGGTGCCGTCGGAGCCGCCAGCGGCGTGCGCGGCGAGGTCGAGGCTCGGGTGCGCGCGCAGCTGGAACGGATTCTGGCCGACATGGATCTGGTTCCGCGCGAGGAGTTCGAGGCGGTGCAGGCCATGGCGGCGAAAGCGCGCGAAGAGCAGGAAGTCATGGCCGACCGGCTGGCCGCGCTGGAGGCCCGCCTGGAAGCGCTGGAAGGCGAAGCCGTTTCGAAGCCCAAGGCTCGCTCCGGATCAAAGGACAAATCCTCGCCTAGCGAGGCGTAGGTCTTTCGACAGCACAGCCAATCGGTTTTCGTTTGCACAGGGTGGCCCAACAGAAGCGTTGCGCTCAGGAATCCAATTTGGCACGCTACATCTGGTAGCGCGTACAGAGCCGTACCTCGATATTTCGCGTCCGAGCGGAGCGTCCGAGGACTGCACGTGCCAACATTCGCCGCATCACGCGGCACTTCGGGAGGCTGACATGAGTCTTCTCGCTGGGGATGCCCCCCTTTCCAACAATCCCTTGGACCTCTTTGAGGAGTTGGCTGCCGCCAATGACCTGATCCATGATCGTTCCAGCGACTGCGAACTGGTGGTGCAGCTGACCGGCAGGTGGGGCGACTATCCCATCTGCGCGGTCTGGCAGGCTGAGCTGGGTGCCATGTACCTCTCCTGCCAGATCGACAGCAAGGTACCTGCGGCGCGCCGCGCCGCCGTCTACGAACTGCTTGGCTTAATGAACGAGCGGCTCTGGCTGGGGCACTTCGACTACGGCGTGGAGGAGGAACTGGTGATGTTCCGCCACACCATTCCCTTGCGCGGGACGCCGGGTGCCAGCGTGGAGCAGATCGAGGATCTGGTGGATACCGCGCTCGAGGAATGCGAGCGGCTTTATCCGGCATTGCAGATGGTGATATGGGGCGGCCAGAGTGTGCGTGACGCGCTGAGCGCCGCGCTGATGGAAACGGTGGGAGAGGCTTGAAGGTATGATTTCCCTCGATGGAGAGCTGTTGCTGCTCGGCTGCGGCAAGATGGGCGGGGCGCTGCTCGCGGGCTGGCTCGAGCAGGGTGTGTCGCCGACGCAGGTGCACGTGATCGAACCGAGCGCGGACGCGGTCGCCGATTTCGTCGCCCGCGGAGTGACGCACCACAAGGATGCCAGCAGCCTGCCCGCCGACCTGCGGCCGGCGGTGGTTCTCCTGGCTGTGAAGCCGCAGATGATGGAGGAGGCGCTGCCGGCAGTGGTCGCCCTCGCTGCTCCGCGAACCCTTTATGTCTCGGTTGCCGCCGGCAAGACCATCGACTGGTTCCGCATCAAGCTGGGCCAGGAAGCCCGCATCGTGCGCGCCATGCCCAACACGCCAGCGGCCGTCGGCCGCGGCATGACGGTTCTGGTGGCAGGAGAGGGCGTGGATGAGCGGCAGTCACAGGCCGCGGCCGATCTGCTTTCCGCGGTGGGCGAAGTTGCCTGGGCGGAAGAGGAAGGCCAGCTCGATGCGGTCACGGCCCTGTCCGGCGGCGGGCCGGCTTATGTGTTTCTCTTGATTGAGTGCCTCGCCAAGGCTGGTGAGGATGCAGGCTTGCCGCGTGAGCTTGCGCGCCGGCTTGCCCGCGTGACCGTCGCCGGCGCCGGCGAGCTGGTGCATCGCTCGAGCGACGAGCCCGAAACCCTGCGCCAGAACGTGACCAGTCCCGCGGGGACGACGTTGGAAGCCTTGAACGTCCTGATGGCCGAGGACGGCCTGCAGCCCTTGATGACGAGGGCCATCGCGGCTGCGGCCCGACGCAGTCGTGAGCTGGCATCGTGAGCGAGGCGGGGATTGAGCCGGCAGCGGACCTGAAGCCGGCGGCCGGCCGGGTGCAGGAGGCGCTGGCCGCCAAAGGACTTTCCCTGGAGGTTCGCGCCTTCCCCGCCGGCACGCGCACGGCCCAGGATGCTGCCGCCGCGATCGGCTGCGAGGTGGCACAGATCGCCAAGTCGCTGATCTTCCGTGCCCGCACCAGCGACCGCCCGGTACTCGCGGTGGTCAGCGGTGCCAATCAGGCGGACGAGAGCCGAATTGCCGCTTTGCTGGGAGAGGAAATCGGCCGCGCCGATGCTGCCTTCGTGCGCGAACGCACCGGCTTTGCCATCGGCGGCGTGCCGCCGGTCGCCCATGTGGAACCCCCGGTGACCTTTCTTGATTCTGATCTGCAAGCCTTCGAGGAAATCTGGGCCGCGGCGGGAACGCCCAACACGGTGTTCCGTCTGACCCCGGACGAGTTGGCGGCGATTACCGGGGCGCCCTTCGTCGAGCTGCGTCGCGCGTGACTTCGACCGATAGGGCGTTGGATTCGGGCGCTGGCGACCCCACTTCCTCGGGGTAACACTTGGGATACGAGCGAGGAGGCTGAGCATGGCCGCGAGACGCCCGCAGAAGAGCAATCGAGACCGGATCATCGACGCGACGCTGCAACTGGCGGCCGAACGGCCCTGGTCCGAGGTGCGGCTGCCCGACATCGCGGCAGCCTCGGAGCTGCCGCTGCGCCAGATCTATGAGGAATTCGGCAGCCGCAGTGAGATCCTTGCCGCCTTTTCCCGTCGCATCGATGCGGAGGTGCTGGGTGAGGACGACATGAGCGCCGAGATCGCCGAGGAATCGCCGCGCGATCAACTCTTCGAGGTGCTGATGCGCCGCTTCGAAGCCATGCAGCCCCATCGTGCCGCGCTGAGTTCCATCCTGGCCTGCTACAGCTGCCAGCCGACGGACAGCCTCTCGGCACTGCCGCAGTTGGGGCGGTCCATGGCCTGGATGCTGACCGCCGCCGGGATCTCTCCCGAGGGCTGGCGTGGCATTTTGCGCATCAAGGGCGTCTCGGCCATCTGGCTGGCCACGCTGCGGGTGTGGCTTAAGGATGACAGCGAGGACATGGCGAAGACCATGGCAGCCCTGGACCGCAATCTGCGCCGGGCGGAAGACCTGATTTCGCGCCTGCCGCGCCGCCGTCGCCGTGGCTCTGCGGAAGATGCAGGCGCGGGCGCCGAGGCATCTGCCGATCCCGGGCCCGAGGCACCTTCGGGCGCCCCGGCCTAAACACCCGCCTTTTCAATAAAACGGGCATTCAGACCGCCGTATAACTGCACTATGATGCCGCTCCTTTACTGAGTATCCGGGGGCGAGACATGGCACAGGCGGTTCAGCCGGTGATCGGCATCATCGGCGGCAGCGGGCTGTACGACATCGACGGCTTGAGCGGCAAGCGGTGGGAGACGGTCAAGTCTCCCTTTGGCGAGCCTTCCGATGCTTTGCTGTTCGGTGAACTGGACGGGCAGCCCCTCGTGTTCCTGCCGCGGCACGGCCGGGGCCATCGCCTCTCCCCCACGCATGTCAACTATCGCGCCAACATCGACGCTCTGAAGCGGGCCGAGGTGACGGACATCCTTTCCGTCAGTGCGGTGGGATCGCTGAAAGAGAACCTGCCGCCCGGCAAGTTCGTGCTCGTGGACCAGTTCATCGACCGCACCTTTGCGCGGGAGAAGACCTTCTTCGGCGCCGGTGTGGTCGGGCACGTCTCCATGGCACACCCGGTCTGCGGCCGGCTGCTGGATCGTCTGGCAGAGGCGGCCGGGCAGCAGAATATCGACCACCAGCGCGGCGGCACCTACCTGGCCATGGAGGGGCCGCAATTCTCAACGATGGCGGAGTCCGAGCTTTATCGCTCCTGGGGCTGCGATGTGATCGGCATGACCAACATGCCCGAGGCCAAGCTCGCCCGTGAGGCCGAAATCTGCTACGCCTCCGTTTCGATGGTCACGGACTACGACTGCTGGCACCCCGACCATGACCATGTGACGGTGGAGCAGGTGGTTCAGGTGCTCATGAACAATGCCGAGAAGGCGCGGGGCCTGATCAAGGCCCTGGTGCCTTTGCTGGCAGAGCGCGGGACGCCCTGCGAGCAGGGCTGCGACAGGGTGCTCGACACGGCCTTGATCACCGATCCCGAAGCGCGGGATGCGGACTACGTTGAACGCCTGGATGCGGTTGCCGGGCGCGTATTGAAGGATTCGAAAGCATGAAGCCGGTAATCACGGCCTTCGATCACGTCCTGGTGGGTGTGGGCGACTTGGAAGCGGGGCGGATCAACTGGGAAAGACTGGGCTTCACCGCCTGCCCGCGCGGGCGCCATATTGGCTGGGGCACTGCCAACTACTGCCTGATGTTCCAGAATGACTATGTCGAGCTGCTGGGCATCGTCGATCCCTCGCAGTTCACCAACAATCTCGACCGCTTCCTGGAGGAGCGGAGTGAGGGCCTGTTGGCCGGCGCCTATCGTAGCAGCGATATCGACGGCGACGTGGCCGAACTCCGCCGCCGGGGCCTCACCGTGGATGGGCCCAAGGACCTGGCGCGGATCATCGAGCATCCCGACGGCGAGCTGCGGCCGCGCTTTCGCCTGATGCATTTCGACCCCGCCTCGCGGCCCGGCTTTCTGGCCTTCGCGTCCCAGCACCTGACGCCGGAGATGGTGTGGCAGGCACCCTGGATGGAGCATGCCAACGGTGCCCGGGCGATCACCGGCTTCCTGGCAGTGGCCGAGGATCTCGAGGCCGCCGAGCGGGCCGGCGTGGCCTGGTTTGGCGACGAGCAGGTCCAGCGCGCTGGAGACAGCCTGACGATGCGGGCGGGCGAACTGACCCTGGAACTCGTGACACCCGCTGCGGCGGCGGGCCGCTTTGGCGCGCGCCTGCCCGCCGGGTTCGAGGGCGGACCGCTCGGGTTCACCGTGGCGGTGGCCGATCTCGCACGGTGCCGCGAACTTCTTCAGTCCCGTGGCGTGGACTTTGATGAAGTGGATGGCGAGGTACGGCTGCCTGCGGCCGAGGCGAACGGTGTGCTCCTGACCTTCGTGGAAGAGTAGGGGCCGGCGGGGGCCACGCCGTAGCCTTTACTGCTTTTCCGTCAGCCAGTCAGCGGCCTGCTCTGCTGCTGCGTCATCCGGATTGAAGCCGAGGGCTGTGAAGGCGGTCTGGAAGTGGGGCGGCAGCGGCGCCTGCACGCGCAGGGTCATGCCATCCTCCGGGTGCGGCAGCGCGATCTCGCGTGCGAAGAGGAAGAGTTGCTTCGGCAGTTCGAGCTGAGCCGGGAAGGCCTTGCGGCCGCCGTACTTGCCGTCTCCCAGGATCGGGTGGCCCATGGCTTCGCAATGCGCACGCAGTTGGTGGGTGCGCCCGGTCAGCGGGCGCAAGGCAAGCCAAGCGGCCTGGCCTCGCTTGGCCACGGTGGACCAGCGTGTGGTGGCGGGTTTGGCATCCGGCGCTTCGCTGGACATCTTCTCGCCCTTCGGGCCCGGCAGCTTGCCCAGCGGCAGGTTGAGCATGCCCCGCGGCTTTTCGGGAAGGCCCGCGACCAGAGCCCAATAGATCTTGCAGGGAGCGTCGCTCTTGAAGGTGGCGCCAAGCCGCCGGGCGGCTTCCGTCGTGCGCGCCAGGAGCAGGACGCCCGCCGTGTCGCGATCCAGGCGGTGGACGAGGCGGGGGCGCTCCCTGCCATCGAAGATAAGGGCGTCCAACAGACCGTCGAGATGGTGCCGGGTGTTGCTCCCGCCCTGAACGGCCAGGCCGGCGGGCTTGTCGATCGCGATCACCCAGTCGTCGCGGTAGAGCACACGCGCGCGCAGCGCCTCGGCTTCCTGTTCGGACGGCTGGGGGCGGGCGGTCGAGGGGGCGGGTGCCGCGGCACTTTCGCCCAAGGGCGGAATGCGGATTTCCTGGCCGGCCGACAGGCGAAGGTTGCCCTTCGCGCGCTTGCCGTCGACGCGCACTTGGCCGGTGCGCAGCAGCTTCTCCAGGCGGCCGTGAGTGATCTGCGGATAGGCCTTGCGGAACCAGCGATCCAGGCGCTGATCGGCTTCTTCGGGCGTGATGACTCGAGTCTCGATCATGTGCGCCCTTCGGCTGCAGGCAGGGTGCCGGGCGGCAAGCGGATCAGGCTGCGCTGGGCCGCCGGTTGCCACTCAACCACTCGAGCACCGATTCGCCGCTCATTTGATAGACGCCGAGGCGCCCCAGTTCGCGCAGGCCCTCTTCACTGGCGTCGCAGAGCGCGTCGGCACCAACGATCACGCGAAAATCCCGGGCGCCGGCATCATAGATCGTCGCGCGTCCGCCGGTGGGAAAATTGAAGCCACAGACGACGAGCGTGGTGATCCCGAGATCTGTCAGGCGCTTCTCCAGCTCGGTGCGGAAGAATGCGCTCCAACGGGACTTGTAGAACACGAACTCGTTGTGGCGCAGCTTCTGGAACTCGCCGTCAAGCAGCGCATCCGCCTCCAGCCTGACCTCGGGGTCCGGTTTGGCGGCCTCGATCAGTTCCGCGCCGGAGGTGCCGGGCATCAGGACGCGCAGACCCTCCTCCACAGCCGAACGACGGCAAAGATCCACGTTCGAGCCATCCGGCCGATAGAGGCGCACCGCGTGGAAGATTGGCAGATCGTGGCTGCGAAAAGCATTCACGATGTTCAGGATCTGGGGAAGGGTTCCGGACACGCCTGAAGCCTGGACTGGCGAACCCTGGCAGGCGAAATCGCGCTGCAGGTCGACGGTGAGCAGAGCCACGGCGTGGCGGTCGGGTATGTTGTGTTCGGCCATCTGTGGCGGCAGTTCCCTGGACCGTTGTAGGAGCCGCGCCGGCAGGCAGGGCTCTCACTCCATAACGCGGGAGCCTAAGCCGCGAACCGGAAGGTGCAAGCTGCAGCTTCGCATAACGGCTTCGCGGGGAGCGCAAGGCTGATATCAGCCTTTCTGCTCGCTCCGTTGACGTCGCAGTTTGTCCCAGTATTCCAGCCGCTTGGCGATTTCTCGCTCGAACCCGCGTGCCACCGGGCGATAGAAAGTCTCCCGCGCCATGTCCTCGGGAAAGTAGTCCTGACCGGAGAAGGCGTCCGGCGCATCATGGTCATAGGCGTAATCCTTGCCGTAGCCCAACTCCTGCATCATGCGGGTGGGTGCGTTGAGGATGTGCTTGGGCGGCATCAACGAGCCGGTTGCCTTGGCGGCGCGCAGGCTGCGCTTGTGCGCCAGGTACGCGGCATTGGATTTCGGGGCTGTGCCGAGGAAGACGACGAGCTGCGCCAGGGCGAGATCGCCTTCAGGCGATCCGAGACGCTCATAGGTCTGCCAGGCTGCCAGGGCCTGCGTCACTGCCTGCGGTTCTGCCAGGCCGACGTCCTCGATGGCGAATCGCAGCAAGCGCCGGGCGATGTAGTGCGGGTCTTCGCCGCCAATCAGCATCCGCGCCAGCCAGTAGAGCGCCGCGTCGCTGTCGGAGCCGCGCAAGGATTTGTGCAGGGCTGAGATGAGATTGTAGTGCTCCTCGCCGCTCTTGTCGTAGACGGGAGCCCGGCGGTGAACCACATCGGTCAATCCGCGCGGATCCAGTGGTTCCGCGGAGTCCGGAACCTGGAAGAGTTCCTCTGCGAGATTGAGGAGGTAGCGTCCGTCGCCGTCGGCCATGGCCAGCAGGGCGCTGCGCGCATCCTCGTTCAGGGGCAGGGTCCGGCCGCTCTCCTGTTCCGCTCGCTCGAGCAGTTCTTTCAGGGCTGCTTCGTCGAGGCGATGCAGCACCATCACCTGGCAGCGCGAGAGCAGTGCGGCGTTGAGCTCGAAGGAGGGGTTTTCCGTGGTCGCCCCGATCAGGACGACCGTGCCGTCCTCGACGTAGGGCAGAAAGCCGTCCTGCTGAGCCTTGTTGAAACGGTGCACCTCATCGACGAAGAGCAGCGTACCCTGACCGTCCTGCCTGCGCTGGCGGGCCCGATCGAACACCTTGCGCAGGTCTGCCACGCCCGAAAAGACCGCAGAAAGCGGTTCGAACGCAAGATCCGTGGCCTCGGCCAACAGGCGGGCGATCGTGGTCTTGCCGCAGCCCGGCGGTCCCCAGAGAATCATGGAGGCCAGTCGCCGCTGTGCCACCATGCGACCGATCGGACCGCTGGGTCCGAGCAGATGCGCCTGCCCCACCACCTCATCCAAAGTGCGGGGGCGCAGTCGGTCGGCGAGAGGGCGGGGGGCGTCTTTTTCGAAGATTCCGCTCATGGCCCTGTGCAATAACATGCGCCAACCGTAGCGCGAAGGCTGGACAGCGACTCATTCATTGGCTAGATTCTTTCTGATATTGCTTCTAGTTAGACCGGGAAATTCGGGGGGTAGCTCATGTTTCCCGCTTTAAATGGCCGAATTGGCAGACTCTTCGCGTTGCTGTTCCTGCTGCCTGTACTGCTGGCGGTCGCGGCACCGACGACGGCGCAAGCCAATCCTCGCTACGCCTCCATCGTCATAGACTATGCGACGGGGGAAGTCCTGCACGCGTCCAATGCGGATGCGCGGCGTTATCCAGCATCACTGACCAAGATGATGACGCTCTACATGCTTTTCGAGGCATTGGAGCGCGGTGAGATCACCATGGATCAACGCCTGAACGTGTCCGCTTTTGCGGCCGGCAAGCCGCCGTCCAAACTGGGGCTTCGGGCAGGCGACACGATTGCCGTGAAAGAGGCTATCCTCCCCTTAGTGGTGCGCTCTGCGAACGATGTCGCAGCCGTGGTGGGGGAAGCACTGGCCGGAAGCGAGAGCGCGTTCGGTCAGAAGATGACCCAGCGGGCCCGCGAACTTGGCCTGACGTCCACGAACTTCAAGAATGCCTCGGGATTGCCGGACAGCGGTCAAGTGACCACCGCGCGCGACATGGTGAAGCTGGCTGTACGGCTGATGCGCGATTTTCCGCAGCATTACCATTATTTCTCGGGTCAGAAGTTCACCTTCCGCGGACAGACGCATACCGGACACAACCGCCTGCTGCGCAATTACAATGGGGCCGACGGCCTGAAGACCGGCTATATCCGCGCCTCCGGCTTCAACGTCGCGACTTCGGCCCTGCGTGATGGTCGGCGGATCGTGGCGGTGGTCATGGGCGGGCGTTCGGCTCAAACGCGCGATTCGCACATGGCCGATTTGCTCGACCGCGGTTTCAATCGCGCCAACCAACTCGCGCTGGCCAAGGCACGACCGGTTCCACCCGTTCCCAACCCGCGGCCGGGTCAGGTCACGGTTTCCGATGCGCTTGCCCACGCCGAGAGTGACGAGCCGCGCGATGTGGGCGGCATGCTGGTCAGCTCGGCTCAGGCGGCCAGCACGGCTGGCGCGGTGCAGGAGGAGGGATGGGGCGTTCAGGTCGGAGCCTTCAAGGTCGCCGATCAGGCTCAATCCCTGGCGTCGACAGCGGCATCCCGACTGGCCCAAGAGTTCGCCGAGGCCCGGGTTGCTGTCACCGAAGTGCTGGTGAGCAACCAGAAGCTCTATCGCGCTCGGCTGACCGGGCTGTTGGAGACCCAGGCGCGCACGGCCTGTCAGAGCCTGAGCCAGCACGGCATGGACTGCATGGTGGTACGTCCCACCGGCAGCTGATCGCCTTCCAGGCAAGACGCAAACCAGAGAAAACCGGAGAGCAGGGACCGCTCTCCGGTTTCTTGCATTGCTGTCAGGGCTGCAGCACCGCGCGACCGCGGATGCGACCTTCGCGCAGCCGCTCGTAGACGCTGGGCGCTTCTTCCAGTGGGAAGGCCTCCACCTCGGCATGGATGTGCCCCGCGTTTGCCAGGGCGATCACTTCCATCAGTTCGGTGCGCGACCCCCAATAGGGGACAGTGACCTCGCAGCCGTAGGGTGGACGGTTGGCCGCGTAGGCAAAGGTTCCCCCGGCAAGACCGATAATGCAGATACGGCTGGCCCGCCCCACCACGGCGGAGCAGAGGTCCATTGTGCCCTGGGCGCCGACCACATCGAAGGCCACTGCGACACCGCGTGGACCGGCGATTGCCCGGATCTCTTCCTTGGCCGCATCGAAGTCACCCGTGTTGATGCAGTGCTCGACACCCAGTTTGCGCGCGTGCTCGAGCTTGGCCTCGTCGATATCGCCGGCAATGAGGCGTGCAGGGCTGAGCGCCTGCAGGATCTGAACGGCCATGTGCCCCAGCCCGCCGATGCCAAGTACCAGAACCGTTGCGTCGGGTGAGAGCAGCGGCAGGCTGGACTTGATGGCGTGATAGGGCGTCAGTGCAGCGTCGCTCAGCGGCGCGGCCTTGATGGGATCGAGTCCCGCGAGAGGAACCAGAAGGCGGGGCGAGGGGACGATCATGTACTCCGCCATGCCGCCATCCTTGCCGAGACCGCCGCCGTAGTACGGGATGCTGGCGTGATGCTCGCAGTAGTTTTCTGCCGAGGTCTGGCAGGTACGGCAGGTGCCGCAGCCCCAGGGCCCGTAGACGGCGACCGCATCACCCTCCTTGACGCTCGCGGCTCCGGCTCCCAGTCCCACAACCCACCCGGTGTTCTCGTGCCCGAGCGTGAAGGGGGCGGGAATGCCGATCCCGTGGTCGAGGACGTGCAGATCCGAGTGGCAAACGCCGGCGCCGGCGACCCGCAGCAGAACTTCACCCGGTCCCGGGGTCGGTTGCGGCAGGTCCACGATCTCCGGCGGCCGACCGGTCTCGATATAGCGTACCGCTTTCATGCTAACCTCCCGCAAGTTTCAGTGGCGTGAATCAAAGTCCGTAACGGGCCCACAGCGCCCGTTCTTCCGCCGCCGACAGGAGCGCATCGGCCCAGTCATTTGGTATGCCCGTGGCAGCTGTTCGCCAGGAGAACCAGCGGCGGGGCCGTTGGGTCCGTCGCAGCACGATCTTCTTACCATAGCGCTGGCGCAGGTCGCTGTGCAGATGCGCCAAACCATCGGCGAGGCCGAGTTCAACCGCCTTGCGGCCGGTCCAGAACTCGCCGCTGAACAGTTCCTGCTCGTCCGCCTTCAGCCGGCCCTTGCGGCGGTTGCGAACCTGCTCCTTGAAGTTTTCGTGCAACTCGGCCAGGAGGCCGCGCAAGCGTTCCACCTCGGCTTCATCGCGCGGCTGGAACGGGTCCAGCATGGCTTTCCGCTCGCCAGCGGTCTCCACCCGCCGCTCGACCCCCAGGCGCTCGAGCAGAGCCGGAAAACCGAAACCGGCCGACACGACGCCGATGGATCCGACCACGGAGCTGCTGTCGACGAGAATCTCGTCGGCGGCGCTGGCCAGCCAGTATCCGCCGGAGGCGCCGACATCCTCGATATAGGCCAGCACCCGCACCTTCTTCTCGTCGGCCAGTTCCCGGATGCGCTCGGCGATCAGCGCGGATTGCACCGGCGAACCGCCCGGGGAATTGATCGCCAGCGCCACGGCATCCAGGCGCTTGGGAGCAAAGGCCCGATCCAGCGGCTCGCGCAGGCTTTCCAGGGTCAGTCCGGTGCGCAGCGGGCCGGCATGGCCGATCACACCGCTCAAGCGGACCAGCGAGACAACCGGCGGCGGGTTGCGCAGGGCAGGGATGGGCAGAACCATCCCCAGTGTCTTACGGAGGCCAAGACTCATGGGCTCAGGCCACCTGCTCGAAGGCGGTCAGCACATTGACGGCATTAATTCCGATGGCTTCAACGGCATAGCCGCCTTCCATGACAAATAGGGTCGGCAGGCCGAGCTTCGCGATGCGCTCGCCGATGCGGAGGTAGTCTTCGCTTTCGAGCCGGAACTGGGAAATGGGATCCTCCTTGAAGGTATCGACGCCAAGCGAGATGACCAGGGCGTCGGCACCCTGCGCGGTGATGGCCTTGCAGGCCTGGTCCAGCGCCTCGGACCAGATATCGAAACCGCTGCCCCATCGCAGGGGAAAGTTGGCATTGGCGCCTTCGCCGGGTCCACTGCCAGTTTCGTCGGCATAGCCCAGAAAATAGGGAAACTCCTGGCGGGGATCGCCGTGGATCGAAGTGAAGAACACGTCGTCACGCTCGTAGAAGATCGACTGGGTGCCGTTCCCGTGATGGTAATCCACATCAAGGATGGCGACCCGCTCGGCGCCGCGGTCGCGCCAGGCCTGGGCGGCGATGGCGGCGTTGTTCAGGAAGCAATAGCCGCCGTAGTAGTCGGCAGCCGCATGGTGGCCCGGTGGCCGGCACAGTGAGAAGGCGCTTCTAGCACCGCCCAGCACCGCTTCCAGTCCGGTGAGCGCGACATTGACCGAGGCGGTTGCCGCACGCCAGGTGCCGGCGGTGACAGGGGTGCCGGCGTCGAAGGAGAAGTAGGAGAGCTTGCCGTCGATCACTTCCGGTTCGCGATTCTGCATACCGCGCACCGACCAGTTGAGCGGCAGCGCGTCATGGGAACGTCCCAGCGCCGCCCAATCATCCCAGGCGGTTTCCAGGAAGGTGACGAAGTTCTCGGCATGCACGCGCAGGATCGGATCCTTGCCGAAATTTTTGGGCTCGACCACTTCGCCCAGGCCGACGGTCTTCACCCGGTCCAGCACCATGTCGGCGCGTCGCGGCATCTCGAAACAGGGTTGAAGCTTGCCATCCACTAACTCGGCCTTGCCGTCTTGCAAGCGGTGATCGTCGCTGTAAACGGTGAGCATCAGGCGGCGTCCTCCTCGATGGTGATCCCGGACGCGTCCCAGGCACCCGGCCAGACCTCGGCGTCGCCACCGCGCAGCGCATCGAGCGCCGCGAGCGGTACGTCGGCGAGCAGCAGCGGGCCGGGGCCGTCATGATCGGCGATGGGCGCTATCTCGGCGGCGCGTCCGTGGCTGCCCAGTCGCTCTTCGCAGGGCAGGAAAAGGCTGCAGCCCGACACGGTGCCGCTGCGGTCCTCGCCATAGGCGGCGGCGCCGATGGTGCCACAGACCGCGACGGCCGCCTGTAACTCGACGGCCCGGGCCTTGGCACAGCTGAAGACCCGATGGTAGCCCGCCAGGCGTCCCGTCTGAGAGGGCACCAGAATGATGTCGGGGCGGGAAGGCGCCAGCTGCGCCGCCAGGGCCGGCAGTTCCACGTCGAGACAAATGACCACGGCAATGCGTACGCCCTTCCAGGACACCAGACGCAAGCGGGTGCCGGTGGAAAGGTTCCAGCTCTCGGGATCCTTCTCGGCCGGGGTGAGGCAGAGCTTGTCCTGGGCGATGCAGCGACCGTCCGGCAACAGCAGCCAGGCCCGGTTGAGCCAGGGCGGGTTCGTTCCTGCGGCTTCGGCCGGAACGGGCATCGTGCCGGCCAGCAGTGCCATTCCGTATCGAGCCGGAAGGTCCCTGATTGCCTTGAGCGCCTGGGCCGACTGCTCGGCCATCCAGGGGATTTCCTGTGACGGAGCGAGGCCAGGCGGCGCGAAGGAGAGCCATTGCTCTGCGGCGTACTCCGGCATGACCAGGATGTCGGCGCCAGCCGCTGCTGCCTCGGCCAGTCGCGCCTCCACGCCAGCGGCCCAGCCGTCGATTCCGTTGACCGGCCGGCCGATGTTGGTCGCCCAAAGGGCGATGCGAAATCTATCCGGGCGTTCGTCGACCATGGCTGATCCTTGCTTGCTGGCCCCACACACTCTGGCCAGTCATGGGTTCGCTCTCACACCACAATAGGGTGGCAATAAGAAGGCCGGGCGCAAGGGGCGCCCGGCCTTCAGCGCGCAATCCCGGTTTAGCTGCGCAGGCGGGTCCACACCCGGTTGCGCAGTTCCCGAGCGTCCACCGAGCAGTCCTCGGTGGGACGGAGACGGTCGGCGTACTCTTCCGGCATGTTCACCGCCGGGTCTGCCACCAGCGCTTCGTCCATGTACTCCGACGAGCCACGAACGGCGTTCATGTAGCCGGTGTAGTTGGATGCGACGGCGATGTTCTCCGGCGCCATCATCCAGTTGATGAAAGTCTTGGCGTTATCGAGGTTCGGCGCCCCGGCCGGGACCATGAAGTTGTCGTTCCAGAAGGAGAGACCTTCCTCCGGGTAGACATAGACCAGGCTGTCGCGTTCCTGCTTGGAACGATGGGCCGCGCCGTTCCACTGCATGTGCATGATCATCTCGCCCGAGGCCATGCGATCGATGGTTCCGTCGGATTGATACATGGCCACGTGCGGGGCCTGGGCCTGGAGGACGTCGAGGATCTGCTGCGCCTCGGCCGGGTCCTCCGTGCACTTGGAGACGCCGGCGTAGTAGGCGGCGGCGTTGTAGGCCTCGACCTCGTCATTGAGGACAGCGATCTGACCGCTCAGCTCCTCGCGGGGCTCGAAGAACTCCTTCCAGCTTTCCTCAAGCTCGCCGACACGCTCGGAGTCATAGGTGAAGCCGGTGGTGCCCCAGAGATAGGGCGCAGAGTAGGCGCGCTCGGGATCCTGGCGCGGGCTGTTGTGCGGTTCCATGACATTGGCGAAGTTTTCCATCTCGCCCGCGTCGATGCGCTCGGCCAGGCCTTCCTCGATCATGATTTCCATCATGTAGTCCGAAGGCACCACGATATCGTAGCCGGCGGCGCCGGCCTGCAGGCGAGCCAGCATGGTCTCGTTCGAGTCATAGACATCGAGAGTGACCGAGATGCCGGTGTCGCTTTCGAACTTCTCCAGCAGTTCCGGCGGGAAGTAGTTCGACCAGTTGTAGAGGAAGAGCTCGTCCGCCGCGGCAGACTGGCCGAGGCCGGCGAAGAGGCCGGCGGCGATGCCGGCGGAAAGAATCGCTTTGCGGTTCATGTGTTTCATCCTTCTCCCTGTTGCGGGTGTTTGTGGTTGGGCTTGGGACGATCTTTTCCCGAGCCTCGGCGGCCGTCAACGCTGGATGCGGCCGATCAGGAACGAGAGCGTCACGAAGGTAATCGAGACCAGAAGCATCAAGGCGGAGACCGCGTTGACCTCGGGCGTGATGCCGATGCGGATCATGCCGAATATGTAGACCGGCAGCGTCGTCGCCCCGGCCCCGGCGACGAAGTAAGTGATGACGAAGGTATCCAGCGAAATGATGAAGGCGAGCATCGCGCCCGACAGGATACCGGGCCAGAGCAGCGGCAGGGTCACCCGCCGGAAGGTCCGCCAGGGGTCAGCGTAAAGGTCAGCAGCTGCTTCCTCCAGGCGTGGGTCCATCCCCTGTAGCCTTGCGCGGATCGGAAGGTAGGCAAAGGGGATGCAGAAGACCGTATGGGCGATGATCACAGTCATCAGGCCCAGCTTCATGCCGATGATCACGAAGAACAGCAGCGTGGCAACGGCGGTCACGATCTCCGGCACGATCAGTGGGAGTGCCATGACGGCTGTCACACCCTGCTGCCCGCGGAAACTGTCGCGGGTCATGCACAGCCCGGCAATGATAGCCGACAGTGTCGCCATGAAGGTGGCGCTGCTGGCGACGATCAGGGAATTGCGCGCGGCGCGCATGATGTCCGGATTGTTCAGGACCACCCCGTACCAATCGAAGGTGAAGCCGGTCCAGATCGTCGCCAGTCGGTTCTCGTTGAAGGAGTAGGCGATGAGAATGAAGATCGGCAGATAGAGGTACGCGAAGACGATCAGCGCCGTGGGCGCGACGCCGGGGAAGCGCCAGAGCGGATTGGAACCACGTTTGAGCATGCCCCCTCCTCAGCCCTGACCCGGCGCGCGGCGGAAGCGCATCAGGTAGAGCATCATCGAACAGAGCACGATGGCGAGGAGCACGAAGGCCAGCGCCGCACCGAAGGGCCAGTTGCGCGCCGCGCCGAACTGCCCTTGAATCAAGTTGCCGATCATCAACTGCCGCGAACCGCCGAGAAGTTCCGGTGTGACATAGGCCCCCAGGGCAGGGATGAAGACCAGGATGCTGCCCGCTGCAATGCCCGGCAGAGCAAGCGGCAGGACGATGCGCGTCAAAGCCTTCCACTTGTTGGCCCCGAGATCGTAGGCGGCTTCGACCAGGCGCAGGTCCAGCTTCTCCAGGCTGGCGTAGATCGGCAGGATCATGAAGGGCAGGAAGGAGTAGGTCAGGCCGACGCCCACGGCGAAGGGCGTGTAGAGCAGCCGCACCGGCTCGTCCGTCAACCCCAGCCAGAGGAGACCGCTGTTCACCAGACCGCTGTCGCGAAGCAGCAGGATCCAGGCGTAGTTGCGCACCAGCAGGTTGGTCCAGAAGGGGATCGTGACCAAAAAGATCAAGAGGTTGCGCCAGCGTGCCGGCTGCAGCGCCATGTAGAAGGCAGTGGGCAGGCCGATCGCCAGCGCCACGATCATCGTGCCAAAGGCCAGAGCGAAG
The DNA here is from genome assembly GCF_040712085.1 of Aquibaculum sediminis. Taxonomy (NCBI): domain Bacteria; kingdom Pseudomonadati; phylum Pseudomonadota; class Alphaproteobacteria; order Rhodospirillales; family Rhodovibrionaceae; genus Aquibaculum; species Aquibaculum sediminis. The sequence continues at coordinate 221,197 of NZ_JBFCVK010000001.1, read as the reverse complement.
GAACGACCGAAGATTCGCAGGTAGTCGATGTTGACCACCAGGTTGTCCATCAGGTCGCGTTCGAAGAGGAAGCGCACGTAGGCTTCCACGGTGTGCTGGCCCCATTGCACCCCGCCGGCCAGACCGCGTTCCAGGATCGACACGTATGCCATCAGGAACAGCGGCAGGATCATGAAGAAGCCGATGACGAAGAGCGCCGGGCCCAGCAGCACGCCTCGGCGCAGAAAGCGGTTTCGACCCAATCCTTCCAGCATCAGTCCTGCAGCACCCTGACGGCATCCGGGGAGATGGTCACCCGTACCTCCTCACCCCGGCTGTAGCGGCTCGTCGCCCCGGCTCGGTTCTGGTGCCGGACCACGAAGGGGGTCTGGTCATCGAGGCGCAGGTGGTAGTGCGTGTCGGTGCCGAAGTAGACGATCTGTTCGATGCGCGCCGGCAGGCCGGAACCCTCGCGGCTGATCTCGGCTCGCTCGGGACGAACGGCCAGGGTGACCCGCGCGCCGGTCTCATTGCCGCCGTCCTCCTGCCCTTCGAGCAGGCCGCCGGAATCCAGTTCGAAGCGCAGCGACGAAGCCATGCGTTCGCTCAAGCGGCCAGTGAGCAGGTTGGTCTCGCCGATGAAATCGGCCACGAAGCGGCTGGTGGGGTGCTCGTAGATCTCCGTTGGACTGCCGATCTGGAGCACATTGCCGTCGCTCATCACCGCGATCCGGTCGGACATGGTGAGCGCTTCTTCCTGATCGTGGGTCACGAAGACGAAGGTGATGCCGGTTTCGCTCTGGAGGCGCTTGAGCTCGATCTGCATCTCCTTGCGCAGCTTGAAGTCCAGCGCCGACAGCGGCTCGTCGAGCAGGAGCACCTTCGGCTGATTGGCCAGGGCGCGGGCCAGGGCGACACGCTGTTGCTGGCCGCCGGAAAGCTGATTCGGGCGGCGCAGGCCCATGCCTTCGAGCTTGACCAGCGCCAGCATGCGCTCAACGCGCTGGCCGATTTCCTCGCGCGGCCGTCCCATCATCTCCAACCCGAACCCCACATTCTCCGCCACGGTCATGTGCGGGAAGAGTGCGTAGGACTGGAAGACGGTGTTCACCGGCCGGCGGTGCGGTGGCCGTTCCGCGATCGCTTCGCCGTCCATGAGGAGTTCTCCGCCACTGGGCTGCTCGAAGCCGGCCACCAGGCGCAACAGGGTGGTTTTGCCGCAGCCAGAGGGGCCAAGCAGCGTGAAGAACTCGTTCTTGCGGATGATGAGATCGACGTTGTCCAGGGCACGGACTTCGCCGCCGGGGCCGTCGAAAATCTTGGTGAGGCGACGGGCCTCGATTGCCGCCTCCGAGACAGACTCCATGAAGGCTCCACTCGGTTGATTTCTCTGCTCTCGTTCGCCAGCAGTATCGGAAGTCGTCTTGCCGCAGGCAAAGCCTTTTTCAGAGGCTTGATCGTTGCGCCGGGGTGAGGAGGTCGATGGCTTCGCCCTGGCGAAGTACCTTCTGTGCAGCGGGACTGTAGCAGCCGCCGTCGTCATGAAGGATGAAATCAGGCAGCAGTGTCAGTGGCTTGCCCTTGTCCTTGCGTCCCGTGACGATCACCCGCTTGGCCGGGCGATCGGCGTAAGCCCGCAGTGGCAGGACGGCGAGGTCACCGGCGCGGCCATGGAGCAGCGCAAGAATCTCGTCGATCCGGTCGGCGCGGTGAATGAGGGTCAGGCGCCCGCCTCGGGGCAGGCGCGACAGTGCTGCATCAATCCAATGACTGAGGCGGGCTGCGCCCTCAAGATTTGCAGCCGCACGGGTTGGTTGGCTCGATGGTGAAGCCGCACCGGCGGCAAGGTAGGGCGGATTCATGAAAACCTGATCGTAGCGTCCGGCAACCTGGTCTGGCAGCCGCAGCAGATCGCCCTCCACCACTGAGAGCGGCAGCGCGTTCATCTCGGCACTGCGACGCGCCAGGGTCGCCATTTCACTGTTGAGCTCGAGGCCTGTGACTTGCGCCCCGCCCACGCGCGCCAGCAGGCAAAGCGAGGCCGCGCCGCTGCCGCAGCCGAGTTCGAGCAGGCTTTGACCGGGCTGCGCCGGTACGGCAGCGGCGAGCAACACAGGGTCGATGGCGACACGGTAGCCGGCGTCTGGCTGCAGCAGCCGCAAGCGCCCGCCGAGGAGACGGCTTTCCCGGGCGGCCTCTGTTGCACAGTCAGCCATCAGCCCTCGCGCCCCAGGCTGGACTCCGCTTCTTCGATCAGCCGGCGGGCACGTTCGAAGTCATCATCATCGACCATCATGCGGCGAGAAATGGCGACGGCGGAGCCTTCCAGTACCGATGCGTGCTGGTCGAGAACGAGACAGGGAATGTCGGCATCATTCAGCAGCGCTTCCAGCCAGGAGAGCTTTACGAGATCATTGGTCCGCAACAGTTCTTTCACGTCTTGCTCCGGCGGCTTGCGCTTGACCGATGGTCCCTCCGACCTATTGTGCGCAGCGCAAGGCAATCTGCGGGATGTTGCACCGCAAGGCAACCAACGAAGGTGGCGGATGGTCGACGCAGCACGAACGCTCGATTCCGGGAAGCGGCAGGCCGCCAGTCTGCAGCCGCTGCAGGATTTGGCGGGTGCGGATCTCAAGCGCGTCAACGCCCTGATCCTCGAACACATGCAGTCCTCGGTTCCGCTGATTCCCCAGGTGGCGGAACACATCATCGCGGCCGGCGGCAAGCGATTGCGCCCGCTGTTGGTGCTGGCCAGCGCTCGCCTTGTCGGTGTCGAGAATGATCGCCCCCTCGGCCTGGCAGCGGCTGTCGAGTTCATCCACACGGCAACACTGCTGCACGATGATGTCGTGGACGAAAGTGACCTGCGGCGCGGCCGGGAAACGGCCAAGGCGCTGTTCGGCAATCAGGCCAGCGTCCTGGTGGGCGATTTCCTGTTCAGCCGGGCCTTCCAGTTGATGGTGGCCGACGGTTCGCTCCCGGTCCTCAAGCTGCTGGCCGACACCTCCGCGACGCTGGCGGAAGGCGAGGTGCATCAGTTGATGACCGCGCACGACACCGAGACCGACGAAGCGGCCTACCTCGACGTGATCCGCGCCAAGACTGCGGTGCTCTTTGCCGCCTCCGCGCAGGTGGGCGCCCTGATTGCCGAGCGGCCTGAGCATGAGGTGGAAGCCTTGCGCCGCTACGGCGAGGCACTGGGCATGGCCTTTCAGGTGGTGGATGACGTGCTGGACTACAGTCAGGAAGCGGCTGGGCGCGGCAAGGCACTGGGCGACGACTTCCGCGAAGGCAAGCTGACCCTTCCGGTGATCCTGGCGTTCGAGGCCGGCGACGCGGCGGAGAAGGCCTTCTGGCGCTGCTGCCTGGAAGAGGGAGAGCAGGGCGAGGGCGACCTGGAACAGGCGCTCGCACTGCTGCACCGGCATGGGGCGCTGGAGCAATCCAAGGAGCGGGCCCGCCGCTTTGCCACGGAAGCGCACAGCGCGCTCAGCCTCTTTCCCGACGACAAGATACGTGATGCCTTGCTGCAGGCGGTCGATTTCACCGTCGAACGGCTTTACTGACTTCCCGTCGCAACCGAGCCTGTTCCGACCTCAGCGAGGCAGCATGTGCTGCAGGCCCCGGCTGAGATAGTCCCAGCCCGTGATCAAAGTCAGCAGCGTTGCCAGCCACAGCAGGGCAAGCCCCAGCAGGCCGATGGCCGCGGGCACTGCCGGTGCGATCAGCAGCAGCGCCAGAGCGACCATCTGGATCCCGGTCTTCCATTTCGCGAGCCGACTGACCGGGAGCGGGACCTGCAGTTCGGCGAGAAACTCCCGCAGCCCGGACACAAGGAGTTCGCGGCTCAAGATGAGCAGGACGGCAATGACATGCAGTCCCGCGATCTCGCCCGTGGCCACGAGCATGATGATGATGGCAGCCACCAGCAGCTTGTCGGCGATCGGGTCGAGAAAGCGGCCCAAGGGAGAGACCTCGCCGCGATCGCGGGCCAGCTTGCCGTCGAACCAGTCCGTCAGTCCGGCCACCGCGTAGAGCGCCAGGGCAGCCCATCGCGCAAAGGCGCCGTCGAGAAACAGCAGCGCCACCACCAGGGGAATCGCTGCTATGCGTCCGAGGGTGAGTAGGTTGGGCAGGCTTGTCAGCGCGGATTTGCCGCTGGTGTGAAGGCTCGTCATGGCGCCATTCTGCACCAAGCGCCGGGATGGTGACAGGGCTGGGTTCCCATGACGGCACATCCGTCAGGCCGCGTCCTTGTCCCTACTGGGCGAGACTGCGCATGTAGGCGATGAGGTTGTCCACCTGCACTTCGCTGAGGTCGGCGAACTGAGGCATCTGTGGATGGGGTGCCACTGAGAAACTGCGTAGAGCCTCGATGTCGTCCCCGGCCTCGCGGGCGATGGCGGCAAAGCTCGGGACTGCGTCGCTGCCGCGGCCTCCATCCTCCACCACATGGCAGAAGGCACAGGCATCGCGCGCCAACTGCTGCCCGGCTTCCGGATCTGCCGCCTGGGCGACGCTGGTGAGCGATAGGGTGGCGAGTATGGCTAGCAGGCGCATTGGATCCCTCCCGGTATGAGTGGCCCTCGAGGCACTTCGGTCCCCCCGGGGGTGTACGTGGCCGCCCCGGGTTCCGATATTGATACCCTGAACCTTAAACGGAGACCTGCATCATGAGCCAGAACGAAGGCCGTCGCTTTCACGGCACCGACCACCTGACGCGCGAACAGTACCGGGTGACGCAACAGGAGGCGACCGAGCGCCCCTTCACCGGCGCCCTCGTGGATGAAAAGCGCAAAGGCACTTTCCATTGCGTGGTTTGCGGCGCGCCCGCCTACTCCAGCGAACACAAGTATGACAGCGGCAGCGGCTGGCCGTCCTTCTGGCAGCCCCTGGATGAGAATGCCGTGGCGAGCAAGACCGACCAGAGCATCGGCATGGTGCGCACCGAGGTGCACTGCGCGGAATGCGGAGCGCACCAGGGGCATGTCTTCGAAGATGGCCCGCAGCCGACGGGACTGCGCTTCTGCATCAACTCGGCGGCGCTGTCCTTCGAGCCGGACAATGACTGATACTGTCGCAGGCGGCTATGCCGGCGGCGCGCTGGTTACGGGAGCTGGGCGGCGGATTGGTCGGGCTTTGGCGCTGGAACTTGCGGCCGCCGGCTTTCGCGTCGGCGTGCACTACGGCCACTCGCGTGCTGACGCGGAGGAGACCTTGGCGCTCATCGAGGAAGCCGGAGGCAGCGGCGCACTGCTCCAGGCTGATCTGACCCGTGAGGAAGAGGTGGTTGGCTTGGCCGAAGCCGCGAGACGCAAAGTCGGGCCGCTCGGCGTGCTGGTCAACAATGCCTCGGCCTTCGAGCGCGACGAGTGGAACAGTGTGACGCGGGAGAATTGGGACCTCCACCTGGAGATCGGCATGAGAGCGCCCTTCGTGCTGGCTCAAGCCCTGGCAGGACAGCTGCCCGCCGAGCGACAGGGTCTGATCGTGAACCTGCTCGATGAGCGAGTGTGGAGCCTTACGCCGCATTTCATGAGCTACACCTTGGCCAAGTCGGGACTGTGGACCCTCACCCGGACATTGGCGCTGGCACTGGCACCGCGAATCCGGGTGAACGGGATCGGTCCGGGCTTCACTCTCCCGGCGCCGAACCAGAGCGAGGAGCAGTTTGCCAGGCAGGTCGCAACCCTGCCCCTGCGCAGGGCGCCGTCGCTGGATGAGATGCGCGCGACCCTGCGATACTTCCTGGTCGCACCCTCGGTTACAGGACAGATGATTGCGCTTGACGGCGGCCAGCATCTCGGATGGGCGCAATCCCCTTTGGCCGGGCAGAACAGTCCTTGACAGCGCGAGAGTCGACGAAAGTTGTGCACATGGCCGAGAGTCGCGCTTCAGCGAATCTCGCCGGCGCTCTGATTCTGGGGAGCGGGAGCAAAGAGAGAGTTGACGAATAAAAACATGCACGATTTCAGTATGTTACAGATGTGCCCGTTTTTTAGGCAATCCTTCGAAAGGCTTGATTCCTCTAGGGGGAAAGCGTGGAGGCAACACGCTATGCACAACCTTATCCACAGGAATCGTGGAAAGGGGGTTATCTCTTCGGAATCACGGGGGGTTACGACGGATGCGTCACATTTTATCCATTCTGGGCGTGCAATAGGGGCGGGGTGTGACCACCAAGCGTCGATCCGATAAAGCAGCCGATCCGACAGCGGGCGGCAAGCGCGCACCGGAGTCGCTCAAGGAGCTGGCGGCCTTTCAGACTCCGGGCGAAATGCGACTCCACGCCCTGGGCGAGGAGCCGGCCCGCTTTGAAGCCGAATCTCCAGATGAGGGGGATGCCAAAGGCCTTGCTCAGGGGGTGGCCGTACTGACTCGGGCGGTGCGGACTCTGCCGGGCGGGCCCGGCGTCTATCGCATGCTCGACCGTCGCGGCGAGGTGCTCTACGTCGGCAAGGCCAAGAGCCTGAAGAAGCGCGTCACCTCCTACACCCAGGTGAACAAGCTGCCGCGTCGCCTGCAGCGTATGGTGGCCGAAACCACCGCGCTGGAGGTCGTGGCCACCAACAGCGAGGTGGAAGCGCTGTTGCTGGAAAGCAACCTCATCAAGCGCTTCATGCCGCGCTACAATGTGCTGCTGCGCGACGACAAGTCCTTCCCCTACATCCTGATCGGCAGCGACCATGACTTCCCGCGCATCCGCAAGCACCGGGGCAGTCAGAACGAGCCCGGGAGCTACTACGGGCCCTTTGCGTCCGCAGGCGCGGTCAACCGCACCCTGACCGCCCTGGAGAAGGCCTTCCTGCTGCGCTCCTGCTCCGACAGCGTCTTCAATAACCGCACCCGGCCGTGCCTGCTCTACCAGATCAAGCGCTGCTCGGCGCCCTGCGTCGGGCGCATCTCGGAGGCCGACTACAACAAGCTCGTGGTCGAGGCTCGGGCGTTCCTGACCGGCCGTAGCCAGGGCATACAGGGCGAACTGGCGGCCGCCATGCAAGAGGCGGCCGAGCAGCTCGATTTCGAGCAGGCAGCGCGCTACCGCGACCGTATCCGGGCCCTGACCCACGTCCAGGCCCACCAGGACATCAACATCGAGGGTGTCGAGGATGCCGACGTGATTGCCGCCCGGCAGATGGGCGGGCAAACCTGCGTGCAGGTCTTCTTCTTCCGTGCTGGCCGCAACTACGGCAATCGCGCGTACTTTCCCAGCCACGACAAGGCCATGACCCAGGAGGAGGTCCTCGCCGCTTTCGTCGCGCAGTTCTACGACAACAAGCCCGTGCCCCGGCTGGTGCTGCTGAACGGGGAGATCGAGGAGCAGGCGCTGGTGGCCGAGGCGTTGGCCCTGGCGGCCGAGCATCGCGTGGACCTGGCGGTGCCCAAGCGCGGCGCCAAGCGCAAGCTGGTCGAGGTGGCCGAGCGCAATGCCGAGGAAGCGCTGGCGCGTCGCCTTGCCGAGACCAGCGCCCAGGCCAAGCGCCTCCAGGAACTGGCCGATCTGCTGGGGCTGGAACAAGCACCGAGCCGGATCGAAGTCTACGACAACAGCCACATCCAGGGCAGCAATCCCTATGGTGCCATGATCGTCGCCGGCCCGGAGGGCTTTCGTAAGAATGCCTATCGCCGCTTTGCCATCCGCGGTCACACCCCGAGCGATGTGGCATCGAGCGACCAGGCCCCAGCGGGGAGCAACGATGACTACGCGATGATGCGCGAAGTGCTGAGCCGGCGCTTTACCCGGGCGCAGAAGGAGGACCCGGAACGCAGCGAAGGCGGCTGGCCGGACTTGGTGCTGGTGGACGGCGGGCGCGGGCAGCTCAATGCGGCGCTGGAGGTCTTTGCCGAGCTCGGGATAGAGGATCTGGCGGTGGCCGGTGTCGCCAAGGGGCCGGAACGCGATGCGGGGCGCGAGCGGATATTTCTGCCGGAGCAGCCGCCGATCCTGCTACAGCCCTCCGATCCCCTGCTGCACTATATTCAGCGCCTGCGCGACGAGGCCCACCGCTTCGCCATCGGCACCCATCGCGCCGGTCGCAGCAAGGCGCGGCTCAAGAGCAGTCTGGATGAGATTCCTGGCATCGGCCCGGCGCGCAAGAAGGCTTTGCTGCTGCACTTCGGCTCCGCCAGGGCGGTGGAGCGGGCCGGTCGCGCCGATCTCGAAGCGGTGGAGGGAATCTCGGGCACCGTGGCCAAGAAGATCCACGACTTCTTCCACGGTGGCTGATCCACCGCACCGCCCGGCAGGCGGTTCAAGTCATCGCGGCGATGCGCTGGCGCAGCAGGGTGCCCAACTCGGCGGCATCCAGTTCTCGCGGGCCGTCTGCCGGGGGATTCGCCGAGGTCAGCAGCACATAGTCGCTGCGGTGGTCCGGCGCAGGGTCGCCGATGGAGCGCAGGATCGGCGGATGGTCGCCGAAGAAACAGAGCGCCCAGGGGCGGTCCAGTCCATCCAGGGCATCGAGCACACGGCCCAGCATGGCGTCGGCGTGAACCAGGTGCTGCCCGTAGATCTCTGCCTCCTGTTCGAGCCCAGGCAGTCGCCCGGGCCGCCAGGGACCATGGTTCTCCATGGTGACCGTGAAGATGAAGGCCGGGTCCGTCGCTTCCTCCATCTGGCGCAAGAGCTCCGTGGTCAGCGCGGCATCGGAGACATAGGGGCCGATGCGCTCCACATCGGGGAAGGCCTCCTCGGTCACCATGCGGCGGAACCCGAGGGCCGGCATGACCTTGTGGCGGCGAAAGAAGTGCGCGGCGTGGGGATGGAGGAACAGCGTCTCCCAACCTGCCTGTGAGAGCAGCCGGGGCAGGCAGGGCAGCGGGTAGCGATCCGCGCGCAGATAGGGATCGAGACCGTCGAAACCCATGGCCCGATTCGCCGTCGCGCTGAGGAATGCGTATTCGGTGCGCATGGTATAGGCGCCAATCGCCGGCACACCGAGGGGCCCCCATGCCAAGGCCCTCTGCTGTGCCCGGGCGAGGTTGGGCAAGGCGGGTGCATCATCGCGTAGGCGGCGCAGGTCGAGAAAGGATTCGCTCTGCACAGCCACCACCAGCGGCGCTGGGTTCCGCCCGGCAATGGCCGGAAGCGGCAAGGGTTCGGCGACCTGCGGCGGACGCGTGTCCAGCCAGCGCAGGAACGAGAGCAGCAGGAAGGCGGCCAGGCCCAGACGCTCCGCAGCCGCTTCGGGCTCCGGGATTGGCAGATGGCGGGCGGCGGCGCGTCGCAATGCCGGCCCCAGCCCCGGCAGGTAGGGCGGCAGCGCCAGAAGCGCAGGAGCCGCCGCGATCAGGCCAAGGCGCTCCCAGGCCGGCAGTATAACCGGCTCGAGCCACAGCCAGAGCAGCAGGAGAGCAATCACTGGTGCGATCAGCAACCAGGTGCGCAATCGCTGCAGCAGCTCAACATAGTAGAGTCGGGGGTGGCGCAGGATCTGGGGTATCAGTGCGAAGTCGGAAAAGACAAGCGGTTCGCGCAGCAGCGCATACTTGGCGTTGCTGACGACCTGCAAGGCGTAAGCACCGGCCAGTGAGATCAGCAGCGCCAGCAGCGGTCGCCCTGTCGCTCCCAGCAGCAAGGCATACCAAGCCAAGCCCACGGTGAGGAAGGTGAGGTAGGCGATCGGCGGACGCCGCCAGCGGGCCGGGCGCGGGGCCACGCCACGCTCCAGGTAGAGGCCCACTGCGTAGAGCACGAGCAGCGCGACGAGCGCGGTGGCCATCAGCCTTCCCTCTGCAGGCGCCGGTTCCACAGCCGGCGGCCGCTGGCCATCAGGTGCCAGACGGCTTCCCTGATCGGCCAGATGATGCGTCGGGGCGGCTTGCCGCCGCGGCCTTCCGCAAGACGGGTCACGACCAGTTCGGGCGGGCAGGGCAGCGAGGACACCGGGTCAAGGTAGCGCGGGTAGAGAATCAAGGCCACCGCCACGAGCTCGTCGAGCGTCAGCCGCCTGCGGCGCCGGGGCGTGACCAGCAGGTCCTCCGTGAGCCCCCAACCAGCATAGAAGGGCCGGCCGTGCACCGTCACCTGCTTGTCGCGCAGCAAAGCCTCGAAGCCCACGAGCGAGGTCATGGTCTCCACGGCATCGCACTGCGCCAGCACCTCCGGCAAGGCCACGTCGCGCACGATGCTGTCGGCGTGCTCGCAAACCTCGCGGTCTTCCAGCGCGCCCTGACGATAACCGGCTTCCACATCGGGATGCGGCTTGTAGAGGATGAAGGCGTCGGGGTTGCGTCCCCGCGCACGACGCAGGAGCCCGAGATTGCCACCACACTCCGGTGCGCCGAGTTGGACGGACTGGTCGTCCTCGACCTGACCCGGAACGAAAACGGCCTTGCGATCCGGCGGAAACAGCGGCTCGGCGCTGCGCCGGCCGACGTTGTACTTGCTGACTGCGCGCTCCACGATGGTTTGGCGCAGGGCTTCGGCCCGGGCGCGCAATTCCGGGCAAAAGTCCGTCGTTTCCGCGAGCTGCTCGAGACGGCTCGGTTGCGTGGGATCGTAGTAGATGCCCTGATCATCGAACACGAGCGAGGCCGCGGGGTTGAGGGCTGCGCCTAGCCCCACGGAGCGCAGGAAGCCGTCCTCCACGTTAATCAATGGGACCCCCGCGTGTGCGGCTGTCTCACGCAGGTCCGGCGGACAGCGGGTGTTCCAGACCAGAAGGCGTGCGTCCCTTTCCTGCGCCATTCGCACCGCAGTGGCAGGCTGCTTTTCGAAGCGGGGCGCTGTGTCACCGCGCAGAAAGGCGGCCACGGTCTTGCGCTTCCAGCGGGTGAAGCCGACCAGCACCGCAGGACGTTTGTTCTCCCAGTAGATGTCGCGCAGGAAGGCCAGCGCTTCCGCTGCCTCCTCGAAGGGCACCGGCTTGCGGTCCCAGGGGTCGAGATAGCGACTATACAGCAGGTAGGCCGCAGCGAAGATCTCTTCGGTGCTGCGGGGACGTGTGCGCCGGGCACAGTGCTTGCGATCGTCGGTCGCCCCCCAGCCGGCATAGAAGGGTATGCCGAAACAGGTGACCGGCAGGCCGGCGCAAAGCGCCTCGAAGCCGAGCCCGCTGCTGACGGTGTAGACGCGATCCACTCGGTCGAGCAGGGACCAGGGATTGATCGATTCGCTGAGGAGCCGCACGCCGGATTGGCTGCCTGCGTCCGGCAGATAGCCGCGCTTGAGGCCGCGCGCGACCTCGGGGTGCCCCTTTACCACCACCTCGGCGTCCGGATTCTCGGCCAGCGCAGCCTCCAGCATGGCGGTGAAGTCGGAGGCTTCGGCGAGGGCGCCGGGAATGGATATGTCCCCGGCCGTTTGATCGATCACCAGCACACGTCGGCGCTTGTCGGTGAGGTCGAGTTCCTCCGCGCTGCGTTCGATGCCGTCGTTGTACTTCGACAGCCGCAGGCGCCGCAGCAGCGCCATACCGTCGCGCGCTCGGCGGAGGAGCTCGGGACCTTCCCAGCCACCGTCCTGCAGCAGCGCTTCCAGATCGCTTGGCTGGCGGGCGTCATAATAGATTCCCTGGCGATCGAGAACGAATCCAAGGGCGGGATCGACGCCGGCGCCCGGTCTGATCGAGCGCAGGAAACCGTCTTCCAGGCGCAGATAGGGCAGGCCCTTGGCCTTAGCATGACGGCGCACCGGAGCCGCGCTCGGCCGGTGCCCCCAGCCGACCAGGCATTCAGCCTCGGCCGGCGGGTTCAAGCGGTAACGGCGCGCTTCCAAACCGGTCAGCGTTTCCACGTCCCGTCGCAGCTTCCAGATGCCGGGGGAGCGAATGGCAACGCAGGGGCGGTTCACGGGGGAGGTCCTTGTCTGTCAGCGCGAGGCGAAAGGGGAGGGCGCTGTGGCTGCCTTGTAGCACTCCAGTGCTCGCGACAGAAGTCCGCTGGAAAGGTCCGGGCAGGCGCCGAGGGGATGTCCCCAAAAAGCAACAAGGGCCTGACGCCGTAACGCCAAGCCCTTGTTAAAATTGGAGCGGGCGATGAGATTCGAACTCACGACCCCAACCTTGGCAAGGTTGTGCTCTACCCCTGAGCTACGCCCGCGTCGGGTATGGCCCACATCCCTGCGGGCGGAGGGTGAATAGCTTTTCCTTCCGCAGGATGCAAGGCCCTTTATCGCATTTCCTCGCTTGGCTATCGTTCGCGCACCATGCACGACATTCCCGATATGAATCAGCGGCTGGAGGACGGCTCTTCGCCCTGCTCCCCGCAAGCGCTCCTGGCCCGTTTCGACGGCCTGGGCATCGCCCACCGCGCGGTAACGCATCCGCCGCTTTTCACCGTGGAGCAGTCCAAGGAACTCCGTGGCGAGATGCCGGGCGGCCATACCAAGAACCTCTTCCTGCGCAACAAGAAGGGCGCCATGTGGCTGGTCACCTGCCTGGAGGATCGCGAAGTCGATCTGAAGGCACTGGGCGAGCAGCTGGGTGCCGGCCGGCTCTCCTTCGGCAAGCCCGAACGCCTGATGCGCTATCTCGGTGTGCTGCCGGGTGCAGTGACGCCGCTGGCGGTGATAAACGACACTTCGGGGCAGGTGGAACTGGCCATAGACTCGGCGTTGCTGGCGCACGATCCGGTAAACGTGCATCCCCTGACCAACGACATGACGGTCGCGCTCTCGCCGGGCGACCTGCTGCGTTTCCTGGAATCGGTGAATCATCCACCGCGGATGCTGGAGTTCGGGCCGGCCTGAGGTCCGGGCGCCAGAGGACTACCCCTGCCGCTGCTCGTGCCAGGCAATCAATCGCCGCGCTGCCTCGGCGATGTCCTCCTCAGCGGCCGCAAAGGAGAAGCGGAGGTAGTGCTTGCCGCGAATCGGATCGAAGTCGGTGCCGGGCGTCAGCGCGACGCCGGTGTCGTCCAGCAGTTGCCGGCACAGGGCTTCCGAGTCTCCGGTCAGGTGCCCAACGTCCGCGTAGAGATAGAAGGCCCCATCGGCCGGCGCGAGTTTGCCGAAGCCGGCTTTCGGCAGTTCTTCCAGCAAGAGTGCGCGTTTGCGCGCATAGCCGGCTAGGTGCTCCTGCAGCTCTGCGTGGCACTCGAAGGCGGCTACCGCCGCAGCCTGCGACAGGCTGGGGGGCGAAATGAAGAGGTTCTGCGCCAGGCATTCAACCGAGCGGAGCAGATCCTCGGGCAGAATCAGCCAGCCGAGCCGCCAGCCTGTCATGGAGAAGTACTTGGAGAAGGAGTTCACCACCACGGCCTGGTCGGTGAACTCCAGGGCCGAGACCGCCCGCTCTCCGAAGGTGATGCCGTGGTAGATCTCATCGGATATCAAGCGCACCTCATGCGTCTCGCACCACTGCACCAGCGCCGCCATTTCCTCCCGGCCGAGCATGGTGCCGGTGGGGTTCGAGGGGCTGGCAATGATCAGGCCATCCAGTGGGCCGGCTGAATCGAGCAATTCGGGTGTCGGCTGGAAGCGGTGCTCCAGTTCGGTTTCCAGGAGCACAGCCTCGATACCCAGGGCTTCGAGGATGTTGCGATAGGCGGGGTAGCCTGGCGCCGCCAGAGCCACCCGGTCCCCGGCTTCGAAGGCGGCGAGGAACGAGAGCAGGAAGCCGCCGGAGGAGCCGACGGTCGTGGCAACGCGCGCGGGCGAGACCTGGACGCCATAGCTGCTTTCGCAGTGGCGGGCGATGGCTTCGCGCAGGGGCGTAATGCCAAAGGCGTCGGTGTAGCCGAGGTTCTGCCCCTCCAGAGCGCGCACGGCCGCAGCACGCACACCCGCGGGCGCCGGCGTTCCGGGCTGGCCGACCTCAAGGTGGAGAACGCGTTCGCCGGCTGCGGCCTTCTCGTTCGCGGCGCGCAGCACATCCATGACGATGAATGGTGGGACCTGTCCCCGGCGCGCGACCTTCAAGGGCATGAAACGACTCCCAGTCTGAACCGGCTCCAAAGGCAGCCGGCAATGGTAATGCTCAATCCAGCGCTTCCGGCACGAGCCCTTGAAAGCCTGGCAGCGGATTGCTTACGGCGCTGCCCTCAAGTCGGGCGCGCAAACGATGGCGTTCGTCTGTAGCATCTATCATCGCGAGCACGAAACTTTCCAGGCTGTCACCGCTACCCCAGATCCCGTGGATGTGTGTCAAGGCGTCGCGCTGCGACAGCGTTGGCAAGTGGCCAGCATCCTGGGTGATGGCGTGCAGCGCCACGGCGTCGGCGCCGATGGTCAGGCATCCTGGCCGCCCGTGATAGAGGTGAAGTTCCTGCGGTTGAACACCGGCCTCCACCTCGAAATCCGCGTGCAAGCGGCCAAAGCCATAGGCGCCCTCGGTGCGATGCATGAACTGCAGTTGCTGTGGGGTCAGCCAGGTGATCGACAGCCGCGCGCTCGCGCCCGGCAGGTGGTGCAGCAGCGACGGGCAGGCGCCGTAGCGTGTCAGGCAGGCCGCATAGACCACCGTATGATCGCGCAGCGTGCCATGGGTTACGGGGATTTCGCCGTTCGGGAACTTTCGCGCCAGTTGTTCGGGAGAGCGGTTGGAGCCGTGCGCCAGCACTGCTATGCGCCCGGCGAAATTGGTGTTGGCCGGGAGCGCAACCGCGCGGCCGTTGCGCAGTAGGTAGCTCTCCTCGGGAACGGCGTAGGGATAACCGAATGCCAGAGCCAAGCGATCGGCCGGCTCGGCAGGCAGTGGCCAACTCATTGAGTGACGCTGACACTCAGCATGGGAAGTGCATCAGTCGGTGCAGGGGGGCGATTCGTCAGGATCCATCGCCTCGATGCGGTAGCGTGTCGTTGCGTGGTCGACTGTGGACCAGGCAAGGCGTGCCCATTCCTTCTTGGCCTGCTCGAAGCTGTCGAAGGGACCAAACCACTCCTCGCGACCGGCGGCGACGGCCTGGAAAGAGGTGTCCTTGTACTCACCGCCGATCACCCAATAGCGTTGCATCGGAAGTTGCCCTTGTTTCTCAACGAATCCATGCAGCTAGCGATTTGAAGGTAATGGGCCTGTCAGGGAACTGCAACCTTGGCCGGGCCGAGAACGGGCCCTTTTTCCAGTGATTTCCATGCTTTGGGCCTGAAAATGCCCAGGATGAGACAGGAAGACTGCCCTGCCGGGCGTCACCTGTGGGTTGCGGGCAGCGTCGAAGGCAGGTGACAGCGTGCTGTCGTTCCCTTCTTGGGCGCCGACTCCAGCTCCAGGTGGCCGCCATGCAGTTCGATGAGAGAGCGTGCCAGCACCAGCCCCATGCCGGCACCTGTCCGACGCCGTTGCGTGCGGGAAAAGCGCCCATAGTCCTCCCGACCCAGAATGCCCGCGCGCTCATCTTCGGGAATGCCAATTCCGTTGTCCTTGACGGTGAGGATCACTTCGTCGGGCTTGCGCTCAACAGCGACCTCGATGGCCCCGCGATCCGGCGTGAACCGGAAGGCATTGGACAGCAGGTTGAACAGCACTTGGCTGATACGGCGCTCATCGCCTTGCAGCGTGCCGATCTCGTCGGGACAGGACACCGTCAGCGCCAGATTGCGGGTCCGGGCCCTGTCGCGCCACAGCTTCTCCACGCTGGTGACCAGTTGGCACAAATCCACCTCGCTGGTCTCGATTTCCATGTAGCCGGCCTCGATGGAGGCAAGGTCGAGTACGTCGTTAATCAGCGCCATCAGCTGTTGCGAGGAGTTGATGATGGCGCCGGCGTACTCCTGTTGCCGTTCGTTCAGCTCGCCGAAGTAGTTCTGCTGCAGCATTTCGGCAAAGCCGACGATGGCATTGAGCGGTGTGCGCAGCTCATAGGAGATGTTGGCGATGAACTCGCTCTTCAGCCTGTCGGCCGTCTCCAGGGCCTCGTTGCGTTCGACCAGCGCCTGCTTGGCGTGGACACTGTCGGTCACGTCCACGTAGCCCAGTACGCAATTGCCGTCGGGCAAGGGAGTCTGGCGCCACTCGATGACCGAGCCGTCGCTTCGCTCCATCCGGCCGGCCCGGGTTTGGGCCTCTGTCGTAACAGTGACGATCTTCTCCATGAGATCCAGCCAGGCCTCGTCCGACACATCGAAGAAGCCTCTGCAGCGAGCCACCATCTCGCGAACGTGAGGCTGCTCGTCCAGCCAGGGCAGGGGAAGGTTCCAGATCCGGGCGAATGCGGGGTTGCTCAAGCGCAGGCGCCCGTCGGGACCGTAGACGGCAACGCCCTCGTGGAGGCTGTCCAGTGTCGCGCGCTGGACAGCCAGGAGCGTGTTGTAGGTCCGCTCCAGTTCCAGTCGGTCGGTGACATCCTCGTAGACCTGCACCACGCCGCCAAAGGGGTGGGGGTGCAAGGTGGCGCGCAGCGTGCGACCACTCGGCAAATGATGGGCCTCTTCTTCGGGCTCGACCAGCATTTCCAGCTTGCGCACGCGCTGCTGTCGCCAGGCTGAGAAATTGACCTGTTCCGGCAGGCGCTGGTGTTCGCGCAGCCATTCGAGCATCTGGTTGACGTGTGGCCCCTCCGACAGGAACTCCTCATCGAACTGCCAGATGGCGGCATAGGCGCGGTTGAAGAAGCTCAGGTGCATATCGGAGTCGAGAATGGCGATGCCAATGCCGATGCTCTCCAGGATGCTCTGCTGCGCTTCCAGGTGGCGGCGCAGGTTCTTGTCGGTCTCCTCCCACTCGGTCAGGTCTCGGACATAGCCAATGAGCTCGCCGGTCGCGAGCGGCACCTCCGTCAGTTCCCAATAGCGACGTTGGCCGTCGGTGACGATGTGGAAGCGTTCACTCTGGGCAGCTTCGCCTGATAGCGCCTGCTCGATCAGGGCCTGAACGCTTGCACGATCGGGCGTTTCCACCAGAGGCACGTTGTCGGCGATCACGCGCTCACGCTCCGCTTCGAGCGCGGCGGCGTAGGCGGCGTTGCAGTAGGTAAGTCGGCCCTGGGTATCCCGGGTCCAGACTGGGCGGGGCACGTGGTCAACCAGCGCCGCAAGCCGGTCGCCGACTTTGCTGGCGCGCTGTTGTGCTTCCCGCTCGACCGCGAGAGTTTCTCGCAGGCTGCTCAGCTCGCGTTGCAGGCTCTCCCGCTGCGCATTGGCCTGGCGTTCGTGACGCCTGGTCCGCAGCAGCACTGCCGCCAAGGACAGCGTAGCGAGGCCGAGGGCGGATGCGAGCAGCCACGCGGTCATGCGATCATGATCCGCCGGGTCCGGCAATTGGGCGTCGAGACGTTTCGCCTGCGCAATCGGGACGCCCGGGACACCTGCGCTGCTCGTCCTGTGACCGGCATGTCACTCCGCAGCGTAAGAGGCCGCAGTGTCGCGGTAGGTATCGGCGTGGATGGAAGTGATTCGTGCTTCCTCGCTGCAGAGCGGGCAATGGGTGTCTGCCTTGATCCGCAGTTCGGAAAAGCGGCCCTCCAATCCCTCATAGAGCAGAAGGCGGCCGGCAAGGGAACGACCGAACCCCACGATCTCCTTCACCACCTCCGTCGCCTGGAGGGTGCCCAGTACGCCCGGCAGGCTGGCAAGGACGCCCACGTCGGCGCAGGAGGCCTTGAAGTTGCTGTCTGGCTGCTCGGGATAGACGCAGCGCCAGCAGGGATTCTCGGTACCGTCGACGCCGTGGCCGAGATGAGAGCGGTAGACTGAAAGCTGGCCTTCAAAGCGCATCATGGCAGCAGAGACCAGAGTGCGGCGGGCCAGGTGGCAGGCATCGGCAACGAGAAAGCGGGTGGCGAAGTTGTCGCTGCCGTCGGCCACGATGTCGTAGTCAGCAATCAAGTCCAAGGCATTGTCCGGCGTAAGGCGCTCCGGATGCACCACCACCTCGACCTCGGGGTTGAGGGCGCGGAGATGTGCGCGTGCGCTTTCCACCTTGAGGCGCCCCACGTCGTCGGTGCTGTGCAGGACCTGTCGTTGCAGGTTGGAGAGATCGACGGTGTCGTGATCTATGATCCCCAGATACCCCACGCCTGCGGCGGCCAGATAGAGCAACAGCGGCGAGCCTAGGCCGCCGGCGCCGACCACCAGCACCCGGGCCTGTATCAGGCGGCGCTGCCCGGCTTCGCCGATTTCCGGCAGCACGAGGTGGCGTGCATAGCGGTCGATCTGGGCGTCGCTGAAGTCTTCCATGCGTTCAGAATAGCAGATAGCAGACTCTCACGTCACCTCGCGGCTTCAGCTCTGCGCCACAGCTCCGCGCCACCGGCGTTTTTGGCCTTCAGGCCGGGCCGAAGGGTGTCTGGCGCGGTCGGTCGTCGCGGCGCTCCTGCACCGGTGGGTGCCCGAAGCGGGCATGGTAGGCGCGGCTGAAATAAGGTGCGGAGCTGAAGCCACAGGCCAGGCCGACCTCGAAGACCGGCATGCGGGTCTGCTGCAAGAGCTGCTGCGCGCGATCCAGCCTCAAGTTGAGATAATGCCGCAGCGGTGGGGCGCCGACATGATTGCGAAAGAGGCGCGAGAGCTGGCGCTTGGACAGGCCCGCCTGGGAGGCCAGGTCGTCCAGCGACAGCGGCTCCTCCATGTTGTCTTCCATGGTTTCCAGGACGTCTGCCAGTCGCTCGCTGCGGGCCCCGACCCGCCGGTCGGCCGGCATGCGCTGCTGCTCCTCCGGCGCGCGGATCTGGTCGTGGATGAACTGCTCGCTAACTCGGTGTGCGAGTTCCGCGCCGTGGCCGAGCGAGATGAGATGGAGCATCAGGTCGAGCGCCGCGGTGCCACCAGAACAGGTGAAACGATTGCGATCGATCTCGAACAGGGTTTCGCGAGCGTCGATGTCGGGAAAGGCCTCGCGAAAGGCCGGCAGGGCCTCCCAATGCAGGGTCACCCGATAACCGCCGAGCAGTCCGGCGCGTGCGAGGAGAAAGGGACCGGTGTCCAGGGCGCCCAGGTCCGCGCCGCGGACTGATTCATGGCGCAGCCATGCGGCTATCCGCGGATCGGCATGGCCGTCGACATCGAATCCCGCCACGGTGATGACCACAGGCAGCGGACCGACTTCGGCAATTGGCGCTTCGGCCACGATAGCCATGCCGTTGCTGGCCTGGACCGGCTCTCCATCTGCCGAGAAGAAGTGCCAGGAATAGAGGTGACCGCCCCCACGCTGATTGGCCACCCGTAGGGGCTCGATGGCCGAAACGAGGCAAAGCATGGAAAAGCCAGGGACAAGCAGGAAGCCGACACGCTGCGGCGTTTCGCGGTTGCGTTCCGTCAGCACCGTCGTCCTCCCGACCCTCGAGCCGATTCACGTCTCAGATCGGCTTCGCGAAGCGATCCGGTCTGATCCCCTGGCGGGTGGCGGCGTCAGCGTGCGCGTGCTCCCGGCAGGGCGATTCGGCGGCCAACATAGTCTGGCGCCTCTGCCGTGCAAAGCGCGCGGAAGCGTGCCTGCAGTCTGTCGCTCATCACCGTGCTGCGCCCCACATGCGTATCGACGCACATGGCCAGGATCTCTTCCGTGGCCACGATCTCGCCGTCGCGCTCCATCTCATGGGCAAAGTGAATGCGCTTGTGATCGAGACCGAGGACGTGGGTAGCGATGGTGATCTCGGTATCGACCGGCACCTCCCGCAGATAGCGAACGTGGGCTTCCAGGGTGTAGAGCGAACAGCCGCTTTCGGCGCGCCAGGTTGCGTCAGCCCCGGCGTGGTCATAGAGCGCATCTGTGGCCGCACAGAAAAGGATGACGTACCACCCCTCGTTCAGGTGGCCGTTGTAGTCGATCATCTGCGGCCGGACGACGTCGCTATGCAGACGCAGTACGCTCATCGCCTGGCGCCCCCGGTGTTGCTCTCGCGAAGTGCCTTGAGGATGGCGATCAGGCCCCGATCACGTTCGCGGACCAGATCGGCGATGTTGCGCTCGCCGGCTTCGCGCTCGCAGCCCTCGACCATGGCATCGCGCAGCTCCCTGGTGAGGTCCGGGGCCTCCAGGCGGGTCCAGGGTTCCTTGAGGGCGGGTCCGAAGTGGTCGAGCATGTGCGCCATGCCGCCTTCACCGCCCGCGAGGTGAAAGGTGAGGCAGGGCCCCATGAGCGCCCAGCGCAATCCTGGGCCATCGACGATCGCCTGGTCGATCTGCTCCACGGTTGCTTCGCCCTCGGCCACCATGTGCAACGCCTCACGCCAGATGGCGTCCTGCAGGCGGTTGCCAATGAAGCCCGGAAGCTCGCGCTCCATGCGGATGACCGACTTGCTGGCCACTTCATAGAAGGCGCAAGCCTGGTCCACGGTCCAGCCGGCCGTGCGTTTGCCGCCCACAACTTCCACCAGGGGAATGAGATAGGGCGGGTTGAAGGGGTGGCCGACGACAAGGCGTGAAGCGTCCTCGGCCTCCGCCGCCATGTCGGTCATGGAGTAGCCGGAGGTGGAGGAGGCAATGACCGTTTCCTCGCCCGTGGCCGCTGCCAGGTCGGCGAGGAGCTTGCGCTTCAGGTCCAGGCGTTCCGGGCCGCTTTCCTGGACGAAGGCGACATCGCTGACGGCTTCCTGCAAGCTGGATGTGAAGCGCAGCCGGTCCGGCGATGCGCCCTCGGCCAGACCAAGACTTTCCAGTGCGGGCCAAGCGGTCTCGATCAGGCGCTTCAGCGCAGCTTCCGCCTGGGCCCCGGGGTCCCAGGCCAGCACGTCGTAGCCCCGGGCCAGAAAATGGGCAGTCCAGCCGCCGCCGATGACACCGGTGCCAACACAGGCGACGCGGGAGATGTTTTTCGGGTCTTGCATGATGGTCCCTGTCACTTGGCGGCCAGGCCGAGTTTGGACCGCGCCTCGGCCGGGGTGCAGACCTTCGCACCCAGGTCACCGATGATGCGCACGGCTTTCTCGACCAAGGTGCCATTGCTCGCATGCATGCCCCTCTCAAGGTAGAGGTTGTCCTCGAGTCCGACGCGCACATGACCGCCGAGCAGGACGGCCTGCGCCACCATGGGCATCTGCATGCGGCTGATGCCGAAGCCGGCCCAGACGGCGCCGGAAGGAAGCTGCTGCGCCATGTGCGCCATGCTGGCAGTATCCGCCGGCGCACCCCAGGGAATGCCGAGGCAGAGCTGGAACATCGGCGGCGCGTCGATCTGGCCTTCGGCAACCAACTGCTTCGCGAACCAGAGGTGACCGGTGTCGAAGACCTCCATCTCCGGCTTGACCCCCAATTCCTGCACGCGCCGCGCCATGTGGCGCAGCACGTTGGGTGTCTGGAGCACCACGGCATTGCCGTCGCCGAAGTTCATGGAGCCGCAGTCCAGCGTGCAGATTTCGGGCTTGAGTGCCTCGATGTGCAGCAGGCGGGTCTTGGCGTTAACGAGATCACTGCCTTCACCGGGGACGGCAGGATTGTCGTCGTCCACCACCAGATCGCCGCCCATGCCGGCAGTCAGGTTGAGGATGACGTCGCTGTTGCGTTCGCGCACCCGCTCCACCACTTCGGCGTAAAGGGCCGTGTCGCGACTGCCCTTGCCGGTCTGCGGGTCTCGAACATGGATGTGAGTGATGGCGGCGCCGGCTTCCGCGGCTTCCAGGCAGGCCTCGGCGATCTGCTTGGGAGTGACGGGAATGGAGGGATGCTTGTCGACGGTATCGCCTGCGCCGGTGACGGCGCAGGTCACAATGACATCGCGGTTCATGGCAGGATCTCCTTTGCGAGCCTGTGCTGGGCCGAGCGTGTGTTGGATTGCGGCCCATCCTCTGCCGAACCGCCGCGATGTCTTGACCGATACAGCCGGATTCAGTCTGTTTTCGCTAAGAGGGCGCGCGGACTTGGGATAGCGTCCGCGCGTCATCAAGCTGGAGGACACCAAGCATGAGTCTTGCGCAGCAAACCCGGATCGCGCGTGCGGAGAACAGCAACGGCGTGGTTGCACTGACGTGGAGCGATGGCGCGGAGCAGCGGCTCCATCCGATGTGGCTGCGGGAACAGGCTCCGGACGCTGACACGCGCGATCCGATCACCGGCCAACGGCTGCTTGATGCCTGGACTCTGCCACTCGACCTGACTGTCTCATCGGTGCATGTGGACCAGGGGGATGCCTTGGATCTCACCTTCAGCGATGGGCATCGAACTCGCTACGCGGCGGCAGACCTACGCGCAGCGCTTCTGGGGGACAACGCCGAGGGCGCCTTGCTTGCGCCGGGGCAACAGGACTGGCGCGTCGCCGATGACCCCCGCTCGGAAGCCGAGCTTGCGGTGCTCGAGCAGAATCCGGCGGCACTGCTCGAAGCGTTGCAGTCCCTGCATCGTTTCGGCTTTCTATTGGTGCGCGGCCTTCCGGTCGAGATGGAGGGGATCGAAGGCTTTGCCAGGCTCATCGGCCCTTTGCGCGAGACCAACTGGGGGCGACTTGCCGATGTCAAAGCACTGCCGCAGGCCTTTGATCTCACCATGACGCCGCGCGCGCTCGAGGCCCATGCAGACAATCCCTATCGCGAGCCGGTGCCAGGCTACGTCTTGCTTCACTGTCTGGTAAACAACGCCGAGGGAGGTGACTCCACCATCACGGACGGCTTCGCCGCTGCCTTGGCCTTGCGCGAGCGTGATCCGGAGGGTTTTGACACCCTGACCCGCACCCGCCCGAAGTTCCGCTATGTCGACGAAGACACCGTGCTGGAAAGCGAAGGCCCCCTGATCGAACTGGATGCTGCAGGGCGGCTCAAGCAGGTGCGCCTGTCCAATCGCACGGACTGTATCGACGCCTTGGCGCCGGAGGTGCTGGAACATTATTACCGGGCGCGGCGCGCTTTTACCGACATCGTCAACGACGCGGCCTTCCAGCTGCGCTTCAAGCTGCAGCCGGGGGACATGCTGGTGATGGACAACTATCGCCTGCTGCATGGCCGCTCGGCTTATCGGCCCGGAAGCGGGCACCGCCATATGCGGCAGGGTTACATGGACAGGGATGCCGTCACCAGCCGGCGTATGATCCTGGGCAAGATCGTGGTACGCCGCGCAGCGCAGCCCGGGTAGACGACAGTGGACGGCCGCAGAGGTGCTTGCTGCTGCCCTTGAATGGGCCGCGCAGCGCGCCTATAACTAGCGCAAGCGATCGCCCCAAATTTTCAGCCCGGTACCGGAGTAGACACCATGGCGCGCGTCACGGTCGAAGACTGCATTCTTCAGGTTCCCAATCGTTTTGACCTCGTCATGCTCGCAGCCCAGCGTGCGCGTGAGATCTCCTCAGGTGCTCCTCTGACGCTGGATCGGGACAACGACAAGAACCCCGTCGTGGCCCTGCGCGAGATCGCTGAAGAGACGATCGATCGCGAGGCGCTCGAACAGTCCCTCATTTCCGGCCTGCAGCGCCACGTTGAGGTCGACGAGCCGGAAGAGGACGATCTCTCGGAAACGGCTCTGCTCAGCGCGGGCCTCGCCGAGGAGGGCGTGCTTGGTGGTGCGACAGGCAAAAGCATCGAAGCCGAGTACGAGCGTGCCGTTCAGGCCGGCGAAACAGAAGAGTAATTCAAAACGGCGCCTCCCGGCGCCGTTTTTTCTTTCCGAGCATGGTGTCTTGCTGGCTTGCCGCTTGGCAGACAGTGGGCGCATGCTTAAATCCTCAATTGCGGCCGTATCGGTCGGTGTCCTTGCTGACCCGTAAAGGTGAATGGTTGATCCGGGACTAAGTGGTGAATGCTGCGGCAATTCGAACTGGTTGAGCGCGTCAAGTCATACGATCCCGGAGCGGACGAAGACGGGCTGAACCGCGCGTATGTCTACGCGATGAAGATGCACGGCAGCCAGAAGCGCGCATCGGGCGACCCCTACTTTTCCCACCCCATCGAAGTGGCTGGCATTCTCACCGAGCTGAAGCTCGATGGTGAATCGATCATCACTGCGCTGTTGCATGATGTCGTTGAAGACACCGATGGCACCCTGGAAGACATCGAGAGACTGTTCGGCGGCGAGATTGCGCGCCTTGTGGATGGCGTCACCAAGTTGGGCCGTCTGGAGCTGCAATCGGAGCGCAGCAAGCAGGCGGAGAACTTCCGCAAGCTCGTCCTGGCGATGTCGGAAGACATCCGTGTTCTGCTGGTCAAGCTTGCCGACCGGCTGCACAACATGCGCACGCTGCACTTCGTCAAGTCCGAGGACAAACGCAAGCGCATCGCCCGCGAGACCATGGAGATCTATGCGCCCTTGGCCGCGCGCATCGGCCTGGAGCGCTTCAAGAATGAACTCGAGGACCTCGCGTTCGCCGAGCTCAACCCGGATGCCCGAAACTCCATCGTCGCGCGCCTGGATTTTCTCAGCAATCGTGGCGGCGACGTCACCCAGAAGGTTATCGACGAACTAACCCGCGCCCTGGCCGAGGAGGGGATCGAGGGTTGGGTGTCCGGCCGCATCAAGTCGCCCTACTCGATCTGGCGCAAGATGCAGCACCGCAACGTCGGCTTCGAGCAGTTGGCGGATATCATGGCCTTTCGCATCGTCGTGCGCGATCTGACGAACTGCTACCAGGCGCTGGGCGTGCTGCACTCGCGCTATCCCGTGGTGCCCGGCCGCTTCAAGGACTATCTCTCCACCCCCAAGCTGAACGCATACCAATCACTCCACACCGGGCTTATCGGCCCCCTGAAGCAGCGCATTGAGGTGCAGATCCGTACCCAGGCGATGCACGAGATCGCCGAGTTCGGCGTGGCGGCCCATTGGCGTTACAAGCAGGGTCCCGCAGACCATGAGCAGCCGATGGAGGGTCGGCAGTTCCGCTGGATCCGGGCCCTCCTGGATATTCTTGAGCATGCCTCCAATCCCGATGAGTTCCTCGAGCACACCAAGCTTGAGATGTATCAGGATCAGGTCTTCTGCTTCACGCCGAAGGGTGACCTGATCGCGCTGCCCCGTGGGGCCACGCCCATCGACTTCGCCTATGCCGTTCACTCTGAGGTCGGCAACGCCTGCGTGGGCTGCCGGGTCAACGGCCGCATGGTGCCTGTGCGCACGATGCTGCAGAACGGTGATCAGGTGGAGGTCGTAAGTTCCAAGGCACAGCGCCCGTCGCCGGATTGGGAAAACTTCGTCGTCACCGGAAAGGCGAAGGCGGCGATCCGGCGGTTTATCCGACAGGAACAGCGCGAACAGTTTCACGATCTCGGTCGCCAGCTCGTGGACCGCGCATTTCGCCAGGAAGGCTATGACCTGACCGACAAGGGCGTCGCCGGCGTCCTGAAGAAGTTGAAGGCCGACAGTGTCGCTGACGTCTACGTCGGGGTGGGGCAGGGCAACGTCACGGCCCGCGAAGTGCTGGTCTCGGTGTTCCCTGGGGTCAAGGATCAGGACAAGGCCTCCAACAAGATTGTCCCGATCGCCAAGGCGCGCCGGGCCAAGGGCGGCAATCACGCTGTGCCGATCAAGGGCCTGATCCCGGGCATGGCCGTGCACTTCGCGCACTGCTGCCATCCCCTGCCGGGCGACCGGATCGTCGGGATCGTGACCACGGGCAAAGGCGTGACAGTCCACACCATCGACTGCGAAACCCTGCAGTCCTTCCAGGACACGCCGGAGCGCTGGGTCGATCTCGGCTGGGAACGCAGCCACAGCGACGAACCCTTCACCGGCCGCCTGCACCTCGTGGTTTCCAACGAACCAGGCAGTCTTGGTGCTCTGTCGACGGTGATCGGCAAGAACTCAGGCAATATCACCAACTTGAAGATCACGCACCGCTCGCTCGACTTCTTCGAGATGCTCATCGATCTCGAGATTGCCGACGTGCGTCACCTCACCAACGTGATGGCCGCGCTTCGGGCCATGCCGGTGATCTCATCGGTCGAGCGGGCAAGAGGTTGAGCACCGGCGTGTCAGTTCATTCAGGTCAGTGCTGTAGCGTCACCGTCTGTACGATCCTGGTCCCCTTGTCCCTGCACCTGCGAATGTCATGCTATTCAAGCGTCGGAACAAGCAGCCGCTCCTGCACCGACTGAAGGCCGCCGTCTGGCCGAGGCCGGGCTGGCGGCGCAGCGCGCGCTACGCCGCGCATCGTCTCAGCCGTCTGCCGGCCACGCCCTATCGCATCGCGGCCGGGTTTGCCTGCGGCGCGGCCATCTCCTTCACGCCGCTCATCGGCATGCATTTCTTCGGCGGTGCGCTTTTGGCGATGCTGGTCCGGGGCAACGTCCTGGCCTCGGCCTTGGGAACCGCGATCGGCAATCCCTGGACCTTCCCTTTCATCTGGGCCTGGACCTTTGCCTTCGGGCGCTGGCTGGTCGGTCATGCCCGGGAGATCGAGACCCTGCCGCAGCATCTTTCGATGCGCTACATCTTCGACAATCCGAACGAGGTCTTCTTTCCCATGCTCGTCGGTTCGTTGCCGACGGCCATTGTGGTGTGGTTCGGTGTGTTCTTTGCCGTGCAAAGACTTGTCAGCGGCTATCAGCGCGCGCGTCGGTTGCGCCTGTTGCGCAGCAAGCGGCGCGCGAAGGTCTCGCGCTTCCGGCGACGGGGCGAACCGCGAACTTAGACTGCTGCACGTGAGTTCGACACTCTGCGGTTTCAAATTCCCCTTGCAGGGGCTATACCCGCCGTGGCCCTGAAGGCGCGCGGCCGAATGAGGACATCATGGATTCCACTATGTCGGAAAAGAAGAGTGAAGGCGGCGGGATTGGCGAGACCATCCGCACGGTGGTCTATGCGGTCCTCATTGCCATTGTGCTGCGCACCTTTGCCTATGAGCCCTTCTCCATCCCCTCTGGATCCATGCTGCCCACCCTGCTCGTGGGCGATTATCTCTTCGTCTCCAAGTATTCCTACGGCTACAGCCGCTACTCTCTGCCCTGGAACTTGCCGATCATAAATGGCCGTTTCCTGGGCGATGCACCGGAGCGTGGCGATGTCGCGGTCTTCAAGCTGCCGACTGACAACTCCACGGACTATATCAAGCGTATCGTCGGGCTGCCCGGCGACCGCATCCAGGTGGTGGACGGCCTCCTGCACATTAACGGCTCCGCGGTGGACCGTCAGCGTGTCGGGGAAACGGTCATTTCCGCCACGGGGGGCTTTCCCGTGCGTGTGACGGAGTACATCGAAACGCTGCCCAACGGCGTCAGCCACCGTATCTGGGAACGTGGTGATTCGATGCCCTTTGACAACACGCGCGTGTTCGAGGTGCCGTCCGGTCACTACTTCGCCATGGGCGACAATCGCGACAGCAGTCAGGACAGTCGTTCCTCGCAGGTGGGCTTCGTTCCCTTCGAGAACTTGATCGGTCGGGCCGAAGTGGTCTTCTTCTCCCATGACGGCAGTGCACGGTTCTGGGAAGTCTGGAACTGGCCGACCTCCATTCGTTTCAGTCGGATCTTCGATCGCATTGAATAAGCCACGCCCCGCCGGAAGCAGACGCAAGCGCGCGGCCGAGCCGCTGCCCGAGGATCTGCTGACCTTCTCCCAGGGGCTTGGTCACCACTTTCGGGAGCCGGACTTGCTGGTGGAGGCCTTGACTCACGCCAGTACTGACGGTGATCGCTCCTACGAGCGCCTTGAGTTCCTGGGGGACCGGGTGCTGGGATTGCTGGTGGCTGACATGCTCTATCGCCGCTTTGTTGCTGAACCCGAGGGGGCGCTTGCCAAGCGCTATGCTGCGCTGGTTCGCGAGGATACGTTGGCGCAAGTGGCTCATTCGCTGAACCTGGGGTCCCATTTGCGACTTTCATCCAGCGTCGCTGACAGCGGTGGTCGCGACAATCCAGCGATCCTGGCCGACAGCTGTGAAGCCTTGCTGGGTGCGCTTTATCTGGACGGTGGACTGGCCCCCGTACGCCCACTTGTGGAGCGGTTCTGGCAGCCATTGCTGGAGGCTGATCTCAAGCCCCCTCAGGACAACAAGACGGCGCTGCAGGAATGGGCCCAGGGCCGCGGCCTGCCCTTGCCGAACTATCGTGAGGTGGGACGGAGCGGATCGGCCCATGAGCCCGTCTTTTCCGTGCGAGTTTCTATTGACGGGCAGGAGACGGCCGAAGGCAGCGGCCGTTCCAAGCGGGCCGCCGAGCAGGCTGCAGCGGGTGAAATGCTCGAGGGCTTGCGCGGGTCGGAGGAGCCGGAAGCATGACCACGCGCTGCGCCGTGGTGGCCCTGGCCGGGCCGCCCAACGCCGGGAAGTCCACGCTGATAAACCAGGCCGTGGGCGCGAAGGTTTCCATCGTCACGCACAAAGTTCAGACGACGCGCACGCGGGTCCGCGGCATTGCGCTGCAAGGGGACACGCAACTCGTCTTTGTCGATACGCCCGGCATCTTCGTCTCGCCGAAGCGGCGCCTGGAGCGGGCGATGGTGGCGGCTGCCTGGGATGCCACGGAGGATGCCGACCTCGTGGTGGTGCTGCACGATGCGCGCAAGCCCGCCGACGACGAACAGGTTTCGTTGATTCTGGAGGGACTGGCCAAGCGCAAATGCAAGCGCGTGGTGCTGGCGATCAACAAGGTCGATGATGTGCGCCGGGAGTCGCTGCTCGCTCTCGCACAGAACCTGAACGCAGCCTATCCCTTTGAGCGTGTGTTCATGATCTCGGCACTCACCGGCGACGGGGTTGATGACCTTCTAAACTGGCTGGCCGCCCAGGCGCCGGAAGGTCCCTGGCTCTATCCGGAAGACGAGATCTCCGATCTGCCGCAGCGCCTGCTTGCTGCCGAGATCACCCGGGAAAAGCTCTTCCTCCATCTTCACGACGAACTGCCCTATTCGCTCACGGTGGAGACCGAAGCCTGGGAGAGTTTCCGCGATGGCTCGGTGAAGATCACCCAGACGATCTACGTGCAGCGCGAAGCGCACAAGCGCATGGCCATCGGTGCGAAAGGCGCCACTATCCGGAAGATCCGCGAACTGGCTCAGAAGGAGCTGGAGGAGATGCTGGAAACCCGGGTGCACCTCTTCCTGTTCGTGAAGGTGCGCGAGCGCTGGGTGGAGGATCCGGAACGCTACCGCGACTGGGGCCTCGACTATCGCTCCTAGACCGGATGTGTGATGGGCGATCAACGTGATTGAATGGCGCGATGAAGCCTTTGTGCTGGCTGCCCGGCCGCATGGCGAAACGGCCGCCGTGGTACAGCTTCTCACCCGTGAGCACGGGCGCCACGCTGGGCTGTTGCCGGGAGGGCAGGGCAGGCGCCAACGCCCCGTACTGCAGCCGGGTAATGGCGTGGCAGCTTCCTGGCGGGCGCGCCTCGCCGATCACCTTGGCACGCTGACGCTGGAACTCACCGAGGCGCATGCTGCGCACTTTCTCGCCGACGCGTCGCGCCTGGATGCGCTCTCCTCCGCTGCAGCCATAGCGGAAGCGGCCTTGCCGGAACGCGAAGCCCAGCCGGGCGCCTTTGACGGCTTTGCCGCGCTGCTCGCGGCCTTGCGCGACAGTGCTTGGGCCGAGAGCTATGTGCAGTGGGAAGTGCTGATGCTGCGGGCGCTGGGTTTCGGTCTTGACCTCGCGCAGTGTGCCGCGGGCGGCGACAATAACCAATTGGCCTACGTTTCACCGCGCACGGGCAGGGCAGTCTCCCTGGCCGCCGGGGAGCCTTACAAGGAGCGGCTGTTGCCGCTGCCCGGATTCCTCATCGGGCGTGGAGGCGGTGGGCCGCTGGAGGTGGCCCAGGGCCTGCACCTCACGGCGCATTTCCTGGAGAAGCACGTCTTTCATCCTCAGGATCGGCCCTTGCCCGCGGCCAGAGAGCGCCTGGCAAGGCGTTTCGAGCAGCAACCACCCGAGGGTTCCGAGCACAACGGCTTGTGAAGGCCGGGCCCGACTCCTACTGTATCTCGCGAACAGCGAAGGGGAATCCATGAGTTCGCAAGCGCCCTCGGAAACCGGAAGTGTGCGGGAAGTGCGTCTCGTCGAGGCGCTCTCGGATCGTTATCTCGCCTATGCCCTTTCCACCATCATGTCCCGTTCCCTGCCGGATGTACGGGACGGCTTGAAGCCGGTTCATCGGCGGCTGCTCTTTGCGATGCGCCAACTCCGACTCGATCCGGGCGGTCCGTACAAGAAGGCCGCCCGCGTCGTCGGTGACGTAATCGGTAAGTTCCATCCGCACGGGGACCAGTCGATCTACGATGCGCTGGTGCGCCTGGCGCAGGACTTTTCGCTTCGCTACCCCCTGATCGACGGCCAGGGCAACTTCGGCAACATCGATGGCGATAACGCGGCTGCCATGCGTTACACGGAGGCGCGCCTGACCGCCGTTGCGTCCCGGTTGCTGCAAGGCATCGACGAGGACACCATCGACTTCCGGTCGACCTATGACGGCGAGGCGGAAGAACCGGTTGTGTTGCCGGCCGCCTTCCCGAATCTGCTGGCCAACGGCTCGCAAGGTATTGCCGTGGGCATGGCCACGGCCATTCCCCCGCACAATGTCGCGGAGATTAGCAACGCGCTGATCCATCTGATTGACCACCCGGAGAGCGAAACGGCCACCCTGCTGCAGCACATGCCGGGCCCCGATTTCCCCACCGGCGGGGAACTGGTCGAACCCCGGGCCTCGATGCTGGAGGCCTACAGCACCGGCCGCGGTTCGTTCCGGCTGCGCGCGCGCTGGGAGGTCGAACAGCTGAAGGGTGGGCAGTACCAGATCATCGTCACCGAGGTTCCCTATCAGGTGGCAAAGTCGCGCCTGGTGGAACGGATTGCTGATCTGCTGCTTGCCCGCAAGCTCGTGCTTCTGGGCGACGTGCGTGACGAGTCGACCGATGAGGTGCGCCTGGTGCTGGAGCCGCGCAGCCGCAATGTCGATCCCGCCGTGCTGATGGAGTCCCTCTTCCGGCAGAGCGATCTGGAAGTGCGGATTCCGCTCAACATGAACGTGCTGGACGCGGACAACACCCCCCGCGTCATGAGCCTGCCGACGGTCCTGCGTGCCTATCTCGATCACCGTCACGAGGTCTTGCTGCGGCGCACCCGCAATCGCCTGGAGCAGATTGGTCGCCGGCTGGAAGTGCTCGAAGGCTACATCGTCGCCTTTCTCAATCTCGACGAGGTCATTCGCATCATCCGGGAGGAGGACGAGCCCAAGGCCGAGTTGATGCAGGCCTTCGAGCTCAACGATGCGCAGGCCGAGGCTATCCTCAACATGCGTCTGCGCTCGTTGCGCAAGCTGGAGGAGATGGAGCTGCGCCGGGAGCACACCCGTCTCAGCGAGGAGCAGGAGGATCTGAAAGCCCTGCTGGCCGATGAGCCGCGCCGCCTTCGGGTGTTGCGCCAGGAGATGGAAACGCTGCGCGAGGAGTTCGGCCCCGAGACCGCCTTGGGCCGTCGCCGCACGCAGCTCTCAGAGCCGCCGGCCGAGGTCGTCGTGCCCCTGGAGGCCGTGATCGAGCGCGAACCCATCACGGTGTTGCTGTCCGAGAAGGGCTGGATTCGGGCGCTGAAGGGCCACCACGACGACGTTTCCGACGCCAAGCACAAGGACGGGGACCGCGGCCGCTTCGCTCTGAAGGCCCAGACCACCGACAAGATCCTGCTCTTTGCCACCAACGGGCGCTTCTACACGCTGCCGGCCGACAAGCTGCCCGGCGGGCGCGGTTTCGGCGAGCCCGTGCGCTTGATGGTCGATCTGCCCAACGATCAGGATGTGGTCGCGCTGCTGGTGCACAGCCCTGGCGCCCGGCTGCTGCTGGCCTCCAGCGATGGCCGGGGCTTCGTGGTCGCCGAGGACGATGTGCTGGCCCAGACCAAGAACGGCAAGCAGGTGCTCAATCCCGGCAAGGGCGGCGAGGCGGCCGTCTGCCGCCGCCTGACGCCCGAGGACGATCACGTGGCCGTGGTGGGTGAGAACCGCAAGCTGCTGGTGTTCCCCATGACCGAGCTGCCGGAAATGGCGCGCGGACGCGGCGTGATGCTGCAGCGCTACAAGGACGGTGGCCTGTCCGATGCACGAGGCCTGCGCCTGGCGGACGGCTTGTCATGGGCCGCAGCGGGCGGACGGACTCGCACGGAAAGCGATCTCAGCGAATGGCTGGGCCGACGGGCCAGCGCCGGCCGCATGGCGCCCCGCGGCTTTCCGGCCGGGAACCGCTTCGGGGGGTAGAGCGACTTCCTGGCAGCCTGTGCCTGGCAGCGCAGGCTGCCGGCCTCCAAACGGACGGGCAGTCGTGCTGGCGGTTAAGGTGCTTTGCAGGCAAGGAGGCAAGGCCAACCCGCTGAACGGACCGTCACCGCGAGTTATATCCTTTTATGGTTGCGATCCTCCACCCGCGCCGCGAGACTGGCCGCAAGGGGAGGAAGGAACATGGACAGGCCGTCGTTCTTGGAAGGGGGCGAGCAGGCACGGCTGATCCCGGTCGCGGCCGACAGCAACCGTGAGGCGCGTGCCGCCTCGATCCTGCTGGCGACGCTGCTCGCCGTGCCGCCATTCGCGAAGCTGATGCTGGGCCAGCTCGGCCAGCGGATCGGCAGCCGCGCCGCTCTCGACTGCTACACCGAGGTCGTCTTCTGCCGGAACGGTGGCGCCGAGGACGGCTGCCGCCCGGACGGGCTGATTCTGCTCGACGGCGGGCGCGGGCGCCAGTGGTTTCGCCTAGTCGAGGCCAGGATCGGCACAGCACCAGCGTTAGGTGGCACGGGGGCTGGAAGGGGAATGGCAGCTTTCCGAGGCGGAAGGCGAGAAGCTGACCTTCGCTCATACTATCGCGATTTCGTCTCTGGCCTCAATTGTTGTTTGAAAAAAAGTGCCAGCAGGCTGGGGCGGTCTACAGGCTGCACTTGTGGTAGAGACCTCTGGGAAATGCAAAGAGGTTGCTTCTGCCCGCCGCGACAGAAGGACTAAGACTCCTTTCCGCCACCAAGAACGCGGTATTCGAGAAGATTATGGCCAAAGAAATTGATGTTCAATCTACTCGCGGGGCCGAAGACAGTGGTCCATCTAAAATCAAAGAGCAAAGCGCTTGATTAGGGACGACGAACTCAAGGAGATTAAGCCCAAACCTGCAACATGCTCGGCATCGCCGGAGCATGTGAGCAGCGGTGTGCCGATCCCCAAGGTCATGCGCATCCGCACCTTCAGTCCCGACGACTGGGAAGACTTCATCGAAGAGTGGTCGACGAGCCTGTCGGGTGCATACGCCAAAGTCAGGCGTTTCGGTGCATCGGGCGATCTTGGTGTCGATATTGCGGGGTTTACGTCCGAGGGTGGTTTTCAGGGCGTTTGGGACAACTACCAATGCAAGCGCTATGATCATCCCCTGCGTCCTAGCGACGTCTGGGCGGAGATAGGGAAGGTCGTCTACTACTCGTTCAAAAGGGAGTATCGCCCGTCAAGGCAGCACTTTTTCGTGGCCTCGCAGGGTATCGGTACGTCCCTCGAACAACTTCTCAACAAACCAGATACGCTGAAGGCCAAGGCGCGTGAACACTGGGCAAAGCACTGCGAGAAGGGGATCACTTCGACCCAAGAGATTCCCCTTACTGGCGCTCTCGAAACTTACTTCGAGGCTTTTGACTTCAGCACCTTTACCTCAAAGTCTCATGTCGAACTCATCGAGGGCCATAGCACGACTGGCTATCACGCCATCCGGTTCGGTGGAGGATTGCCGCCACGTCCGGACCCAGACAAGCCGCCAGCGACCCCTGCGGAAACAGAAAGCCGTTACATTAGACAGCTCCTTGACGCCTATGGTGATCAGTTGGGGATACCCATGAACGACCCGGTTGCACTCGACGCCCATTTTCCGATAAAGCGCGACTTCCTTAGACAACGAGAGCGCTTCTACCATGCCGAGTCGCTGCGCAATTTCGCGCGTGACACCGTGCCAGAGGGAACATTCGCGGCGCTACAAGATGAGGTTTGCCATGGGGTCATCGATATCTGCGAGTCACATCATCAGGACGGGCTGGAAAGGATGCGCGCAACGCTTACGCAGGCAGCAGCGCTCTCACTCATGGCAAACCCACTCTCGTCTGTGACCAAGAAGCAGGACTGCCAGGGAATCTGTCATCAGTTAGCCAACGAAGATCGATTGACGTGGGTGCCGGACGATGGATAGCGATCACAGACCTACACCATTCAACAGCCCGCTGGAGACCGGCGTCCGGTCGCTGGCGATCTTGCATGCCGCCTTTCCCGCGGCGTTCGATCTTCAGCGTTTGGTTGAGATGGACTATCTGGTGGTGCACTCAGGTGACGCTGGAGGCCCGGAAAGCCTACATGCCCCATTGCCCCTTCGTGCCGGGGAGCTGCTTGTTCGCCGTGGCCTGATTGAAAAGGGCCTGATTTTGATGATGAGCCGTGCCCTCGTTCGAAGATTACCTGCACAAGAAGGGTTCACCTACATAGCCGGTGAGACCGCCGCTCCCTTCATCGCCTCCTTGAGCGACGAATATTCTGTAAACCTGAAAGAGCGCGCTGTATGGGCCGTGCATTGCTTCGCCGACATGCCGACGGATGAGGTGCGCCGATTCACACATCAGTTCTTCGCGCGCTGGGCTAGCCAGTTCCAGTCCGTCCAGCAGCTTGGAGATGGCGCATGAGCGATAGCTATCTCCAACTTCGAAGCATCCGCTTCCGCGGTCCGACGGCCGCGGCGAAGCTGGATTTCGAGTCGGGCGTCAATGTGATTTGCGGTGCTTCCGATACAGGAAAATCGTTTCTGGCCGACTCGATCGACTTCATGTTGGGCGGTTCTTTTCTGGAGGAGATTCCGGAACGAGCAAAGTATGATCAACTCAGACTTTGCCTGGCGGTAATCGGAGACGAAGAGTTCAAATTGCAGCGCTCGACGTCAGGCGGTAGTTTTCAGCTGTTTGATCTGAGCGAAGGCGATGAGGCCAAGCCCACAACGCTCAAACAGAACCACGCGCACGATAAAAAAGACAACCTGTCAGGGTATCTCCTCGACAAGATTGGGCTCCTCGGAAAGCGTATCCTCAAGAGCAAGGCCAAAGGTACAACCCAGAGCCTGAGCTTCAGGAACCTTGCGCGGCTCGTCATCGTCCAAGAAGGCGAAATCCAGCAGACCGGCTCGCCCTTCTGGAGCGGTCAGTACACGACCAAGACCTCCGAGATCGCCACGATCAAACTGCTTTTGACTGGTATCGACGACTCTTCAGTTGTGCCTGACCCCGGTCAGTCTCGCGACAATACCCGCCAAATCGCACTTATTGAGGACCTTCTCTCTGACCTACAGACAGAGATCGAAGACCTCGGCGAAGATAGGGAAGAGCTGGAAGAGCAACTCGAAAGGCTGGAACGCTCAATTGAATCCCGACGCAAAGAGCTTTCTGCTTCACAGAAAGCCCTCGACGAGCTTGTAGGTAAACGCCGAGAACTATTCGAGAAAAATCAGGAAACTTTGGACAGGCTGGATGAAATCAGCGATCTTCTCGCCCGCTTCAGGTTGCTTGCCGACCACTATGATGTCGATCTCAAGAGACTGACGGCCATTCAAGAGAGCGGCTCGATGTTTGCCCACGTCGAGCAGGTGGCTTGTCCTCTTTGCGGCGCAGACCCTGACGCGCAGCACCTCGACGAGACATGCGACGGTGATGCCGAGGCCGTCGTCGCGGCGTCAAAAGCCGAAATCGAAAAGATTGAGCGCCTTCAGGCGGAACTTGGCTCGACTGTCTCGGATTTGAAGGCCGAATCCGAAGAACTCGGGGAGTTTTTGAAGAGCGTTGAAGCCGAGTACGATGCGCTGAATGAAGAAATCCAGTACTCCGTTGGGCCTGACGTTACCGAAGCTCGGGCTTCCTTCTCGGCGCTCATAGAGGAGCGCTCAAGTAGCCAGAAGGCTGCTGATCTGTTTGCGAGATACGACAAGCTCGTCGCCAGAAGGACTGGCGTTCTGGAAGAAGACGACGATCTTGGGTCCCCAAGTTCGGAAGTGACGACCGGTATACCAGAGTCCGTTGCACACGCGTTCTCCTCAAAGGTCTCCGGGATATTGAAGGAGTGGCATTTCCCCGGCCAATGCCATGTGCATTACGACAAGGAATCGTCCGATTTCGTTATCGATGGAAAACCAAGATCGAGCCGCGGTAAAGGCCTTCGAGCGATTACTCATGCTGCAGTTAGTATCGCTTTACTGGAATACTGCCAGTTGAACGGGCTATCCCATCCTGGTTTCGTTGTTCTCGACTCCCCATTGCTCGCCTACTTCAAACCTGAAGGTGACGAAGAAATCGCTCTAAGAGGTACTGACCTGAAAGAGCGCTTTTACGACTACCTCATCGAGCACCACGGTCAGGAGAGCCAAGTCATCATCATTGAGAACCAGCATCCGCCCGAGCGCATCAAAGAGCAGGTGGCTCTGACAGTGTTCACGGGCAATCCCAACACTGGTCGATACGGTCTGCTTTGAATAGTGCACATCACCAGCATTAAAAACAAACAATGGCGGCTTTTAGTGCGCTGAAGTTTGATTCGGAACGACCGACTTGGGGCGCAAATCAGCCGCTGCGCTTAGCATGCAGTCCCCTCTACCGCAGCAGCCTCATCCCTCGGCCCGCCGGCCGTATCCCCAGCGGCACCAGCACCAGCGCGCCGATCAGGGTGGCCATGACGCAGACCGAGAAGGCCGCCGCGTGCTTGGTCGCGCCACGGTCCTTCGGAGAGGGCAGCCACCTGGGTCTGCGGCGTGATCAGAAAGATCGCAGTCGAGTGCGTCACCATCGAGCGCATAAAGAAAACGCCCATCTCCGCAGCAGGGCGCAACCCTGCCTCCGCCTTCCGCTACAGCCCCAGGTAAGCCTTCTTGATCATCGGGTGGCCCTGCAGCTCCGCGGCGGGGCCGTCGAGCACCTGTCGGCCATTCTCCAGCACGTAGGCTCGGTCGCTGACCGCCAGGACCTGCTTTACGTTCTGTTCCACGAGCAGGATCGGCAGGCCGGTCTGCGCCACGCGTCGGATGGATCCCATGACCTCCTTCACGAGGATCGGCGACAGCCCGAGACTGGGCTCGTCCATGATCAGCATCTTGGGGCCTAGCATCAGGGCCCGGCCGATGGCCACCATCTGCTGCTGACCGCCGGACAGTGCGCCCGCCGGCGCCTTCGCATGCGCAGCCAAGTCCGGGAAGAGGCTGTAGACATGCTCCAGTTGGGCATCGCGCTTGGCCCTGGCTTTGGGCAGGTAGGCGCCCAGCATCAGGTTCTCGAGCACGCTCATGTTGGGAAAGAGTTGGCGGCCCATGGGAACGTGAGCGAGGCCGCGCTCCGCCATCTGGTGCGGCTTGGCCCCCGAGACCTCTTCCCCATCGAAGAGAATGCGTCCGCTCCTGGGCCGGATCATGCCGGAGATGGCACGTAGCACGGTCGATTTGCCGCTGCCATTGCCGCCGACCAGCCCCACCAGCTCCCCTTGATCGACATGCAGGGACAAGTCGAAGACGACCGTGAGGTTGCCATAGCCCAAGTCGACCTTCTCGACGCTCAGGATCGGCTGCGGCATCAATCGGTCCCCAGATAGGCTTCGATGACCTGCGGGTCGCTGGTGACCTCCTGGGGCGTACCCTCGGAGATCTTCCGGCCGTTCGCCAGTACGATGACGTGGTGGGACAGCTCGATGATCGCCTCCATGATGTGCTCCACCATCAAGATCGCCAAGCCCTCGTCGCTCAAGGTCCGGACCAGTCCGATCATTTCCCGCAGGGCAGGCGGGTTGAGCCCCGCCATCACCTCGTCGAGAAACAGGACCCGCGGCTGCAGTGCCAGCGCCTTCGCCAGTTCGAGGCGGCGGCGCCGCGCAAGGTTCAGGTCCAGGGCAGGCTGCTCGCTGCGGTCGGCCAGGCCGACGCGCTCCAGCATGGCCATGGCGTGCGCCTCGGCCTCGCGCCGGCGCGGCTGCTTCAGGAAGGCCGCAACCAGCACGTTCTCCAGCACCGTCAGCTCTTCGAAAGGCCGTTCCGTCTGAAAAGTGCGTCCCATGCCGCGCGCCGCACGACGGAAGGGGGGATCGGCGGTGACATCCTCGCCGAAGAAGGTGATGCGACCGGCTTCCATGGGTACAAAGCCGGTAACGGCATTGAACAGCGTTGTCTTGCCCGCCCCGTTCGGGCCGATCAGGCCCAGGATTTCCTTCGGCTTGAGGGACAGGGAGACGTCGTCGACCGCCACCACGCCACCGAAGCGGACCGTTATTCCCTCAGCCTTGAGCGCGTCTGGCATAGCGACTCCGTACGAGGCGGCGGTTGACCTCACCGATGATGCCGCTGGGCAGGAAGAGGATCACCAGGAGGATGAGCACGCCGTAAATCAAGAGGTTGGCTTCGGCAAAGGTCGTGCGGAAGATCTCGCCGGCACTGACGATCAGAACGGCGCCCACGAGCGGCCCCCAGATCGTGCCGCGACCGCCGATGATGGCGGTGAGGGCGATCTGCACGGACAGCAGCAGGAAGAAAAGGATGTGCGGCTCCAGGAAGGACAGCATCATGCCGTAGATGCCACCGCCGATCGCCGTCAGACCGCTGGAGAGAATGAACGCCTTCAGTTTTGTCCGCGTCGGGTCGATCCCCGCCGCCATGGCGGCGCTTTCGTCCTCACGCACGGCTCGGAGCTGGTAACCGAAGCGGCTGCGGGAGATCCCGATGACCGTTGCCAGCACACCCAACGCAAAGGCGAGCGCAAGGTAGTACTGCGTTTCGCGCGCGAAGAGGTCGATGCCGAAGGGTGAGGGCAGGGTGGCGATGAAGACGCCGGTCGCACCGCCCGTCAGCCACTTCTCATTGATCGCGATCAGTCGCAGAACCTCGGCAATCGCAATGGTAGACAGGGTGAAGTAGGGGCCGTGCAGGCGAAAGGTCAGGCCGCCCCAGATGAAGGCCAACGCCATGGCTGCGCCGATTGCGAGCAGGACTGACCACCAGGGCGCAAGCGCGTAGTCGGTGGCACCGATGGCGACGAAGTATGCGCCGATCCCGACGAAGGCAGCGTGCCCAAGGCTTACTTGCCCGGCCCATCCACCCAGGAGGTCCCAAGCCGTGGCCCAGCCGGCGAAGAGCAGGATGGTGATCCCCACGGTCAGCGCGCCGGGCAGGACCGAGGGATAAACCAGGCCGGCTCCCAATAGCACCAGCAGTCCGATCAGGTGTCGAATCATACGCGTTTCACCGAGCGTCCAAACAGCCCTTCTGGCTTGAACAGCAGAATGATCAGGAACACGAGCAGGCCGTAAGCATCACGGTAGGAGGAGGAGATGTAGGCGGCACCCATTACCTCAACCACGCCCAGCAGCAGCCCTCCGGCGACCGCGGCGCCAACCCGCCCGAGACCGCCCAGAACGATGACCACGAAAGCCTTGAGCGTGAGGATGGGACCGGTCGCGGTAGGCGTCGCAAACAACAGCGGAATGAGGGCGACGCCCGCCGTTACGGCCAGCATTGTCCCCAGCCCAAAGACAGCTCCCTGGATCCGGCGCGTGTTGATACCGACCAGTTCCGCCCCCAAGCGATTCTCAGCAGTTGCGCGAATGGCGCGCCCGAACTCCGTTCGGTGCAGTAGATAATAGAGCGTGCCGATTACGATCCCCGTCACCACGCCGGCCAGCAGCAGAATGAGCGAGAGGCGGACGCTGCCGAGGGGGAGAGTCATCGAAGCGTAGCTGACATGCACCGACTTGGACTCGCCGCCGAATGTGAGTAGCAGCGTGTTGCCGATGATCAGTGAGATGCCCAGTGTTGCCAGGAGAGAAGTTTCGTGGGGCTGGTCCACGATCGGCGCCAGGATCACTCTTTCGATCAGCAGCCCGAACAGGAAGCCGGCAGGCATTGCCACCAGCAGCGACAGGTAGGGGTCCCAGCCCAACATCATGTTGAAGGCGAAGGCGATGTACATGCCCAGGACCACGAAATCGCCGTGGGCGAAGTTGATGGTCCGCATGACGCCGAAGATCAGCGTCAGGCCAACGCCGATCATGGCGTAGACGCCGCCGATCAGGACGCCGTTCGATAGGTTCTGCAGAAGTGATACCAGATCAGCCATCGCTCCGCTTTTCTAGACACGTTTCCCCCCCTGGCGCGGCAAGAGCCTCGCCTAAGGGGGGAAAAACGTCACCCTTACCGTTCGTCCCAGGACGGGGCCGGGTAGAGCGGGCTTTCGGCGGCTAGGTCTTCGGGGAAGACGGTAACGTGTTCGCCTTCCT
Organism: Aquibaculum sediminis; assembly: GCF_040712085.1. Lineage (NCBI taxonomy): Bacteria > Pseudomonadati > Pseudomonadota > Alphaproteobacteria > Rhodospirillales > Rhodovibrionaceae > Aquibaculum > Aquibaculum sediminis. The sequence goes on along the minus strand of NZ_JBFCVK010000001.1, from coordinate 181,270 downwards.
GAATCTGCAGTATCAGACTGCGGATGGGGTTCTGGTTCTGGAAACCGTCAAAATCATCGAAGGTGACCGTTGTTACCGCCGTCTCGAAATCGGTGGCCTTCAGAGCCTCGCGGACTGCTTCACGATCCAGGGACTCGGCGCGGCGCAGCGCATCGGCCGCGACCATTAGAGCGAGATAACCCTCAGCCTCATAGAAGGAAGGTTCCGAACCAGCAGCCTCGCGCAGTCGGTCGGTTAGGTCCTCCACACCCGGATACTGAACGTCCTTGCTCCAGCTCACTACCGTGGCCACGTAGTCTGCGGAATCGTCCACTTGTTCGACAAAGTTGGGCAGCGCCGCGGCGGTGTCTATCGCGATCACCTTGGCGTTGAGTCCGACTTCACGCATCTGCCGTGTAATGGCCACGCCGTCCTCAGCGTAGGCGACCACGTAGAGGATATCCGGCTCCATGGAACGGAAATTGTTCAGGATCGGACGGAAATCGCTGGTACCCTGGTCGTAGGATTGCTCGTCCAGCACCTCGTATCCGCGCTCTTCCGCCAACTCAACCCCGGTTTCGGCGAGCGAAACCGGCCAGGCAGCATTGCCGTAGAGCATGGCGACAGTCTGTAGCTCGTCCTCGCCATGCTGGTCACGTAGATAGTCGAAGTAATCAAAATAGGTTTGGGCCACGATGGTGGAGTTGTGCTTGGCGCGGAAAACCCAAGGCGAGCCGGGCTTGGTGATCGAGTTATCGGCGCTGCCCAGTACGATCAGGGGGATTTCTTGGCGACTCATCAGTTGAGCCATCGGACCGGTGATCGAGGAGGCGTAGGACCCGATTATCAGTGGAACATCCCGGTTCTCGAGGCCCTCGACCGCGGCCAACGCGCTCTGCGCCTCGGAGCGGTCATCCTGCACGATTAGCTGCAATTCCTCGCCGTTGATGCCGCCGTTGGCATTGATCTCCTCGAGCGCCACCTCCATGCCGGTGCGATAACGCTCTCCAAAAGTGGAGAAGTTTCCGGAAAGGCTATTCACTACACCGATCTCGACCTGCGCGGCTGCCGGTAGGGCAAGACCCGCCAGAGGAGCAGCAAGCGCTGCAAATATCATTTTTTTCACCGGATTACCTCCCTGCGTGACCATTCGAGTGCTGATGTTGCAACCAGTTTTTCCTAGGGTCAGTCTATCCTTGTTCTTCAGAAGATTAGGAGTGAAAAAAAGACAAACAGAGCCGTCACAGTCTGTCAAGCTACTGCAACTAAAGTCATTTGAAAGGGTGTTCTATGAAGGGGCTGCCAACGGATCCCATTCTGCCACTTGGACTTACGGGCTTTGCCGAGACCTTTCGCCGCGGCGAGATTACCTCGGAGGAGGTGACGCGCGCTTACCTCGGGCGTATCGCTGTCCTCGATCGAAAACTGGGCGCCTATGAGTATGTGGCTGAAAACCAGGCGTTGAAGACGGCGCGGGCCATGGATCACTTGCGGGAAGCGGGTGTGGACCTAGGGCCGCTCATGGGCGTGCCAATCGCCGTCAAGGATCTGATGGTGGTGGATGGGATGCCGACCACGGGCGGCTCGCGGATGGAACTGCAGGACCTGACCGGCCAGAAGGAAGGTCCTTTCGTGCGCGCACTGAAGCGGGCCGGCTGTGTCATTCTGGGCAAGACCGTGATGGTCGAGTTCGCCTTGGGCATCACCGGGGTTTCCGACGGCCGGGGCACGCCTTGGAACGCCTGGGACAGGGAGACTCACCGCCTGCCGGGCGGATCCAGTTCGGGCTCGGGCGTCGCAGCTGCTGCCGGTCTCTGTGCCTTTGCGATCGGGTCCGACACCGGCGGTTCAGTGAGGGTGCCGGCGGCTCTCAACGGGGTCTTCGGACTGAAAACGACATTCGGCACCTGGCCGAACGAAGGGTGCCTGGCGCTGGCGCCGCATCTGGACACCCTGGGTTTACTCACCCGCTCGGCACAGGATGCGGCGGTAGCCTTTGCCGCCATCAACTGTGCCCTCGCTCTGCCGGAGTCGCTTTGTCGGCTTCCCGAGCCGGCACGTCTGGGAGCACTGAAGCTTGGACGGCCGGCGAACTACTTCTTTGACGAACTGGCCCCTGAGGTTGCCGAGGCCACGGAGACGGCTCTGAGCAAGCTCGGCGAACGCGGTGCGGTCTTTGAAGGCGTGGAGATCCCGGAGGCGCCGGAGCGGGAACAGTATTTTCCTGTTTCCCTGCCGGTCAGCCTGCTTGCCAGCCTTGGGCGTGAGCGTTTTCAGGCCAACAGGCATCTTATCGATCCGGTGATCGCGCTGCGTATCGAAAGCGCTATGGAAGCGAATGCGGTGGATCTTCTTGCGCTGGAGAACCGGCGCGCGCAGAGCATCAGAAGGGCCGCCACACGATTCAATGGGCTTGATGGCTGGGTCAGCCCCACAACGGCTTCGGCGGCCTTGCCGGTTGCGGACCTCGCAGATCCGGCCACCGGGCTGGCTTTCGCGCTCAGCATGACACGCAACACGCAGCCCGGGAACTACCTGCAGCTCTGCGCCACGACAATCCCGCTGCCGCGGCGCGCGGACCAACTGCCGATCGGCTTCCAACTCATGTGCCCCGCCGGTGACGAGATGAAGTTGCTGGCGATGTCGCTGGCGATTGAGGCGGCCTTAGGCCGAGCCGACGCGCCAAGCTACGGTGAGGAGGCAGCGGCCTGAGCCCGCGGCGCTGGGAAAATTGCAGCATGCTACTTTTGCGTATAGTAGGGTCGAACGGACCGCGTGCGGTCAGCGAATCGCGCGCAGCCCGCGAGGAGCATAAGCAATGAAAGGGAGTGCAAATGAACCGACGTAAGTTTCTGACCGGGGCGGCTCTGGGCGGCGCTGCCACGGGTCTTGTCGCCGCGTCCAGCCTGCCGAAGCCGGCGATCGCGCAGGGCGTGAAGCGGCTTCGCATGCAGACCACCTGGCCGAAGAACTTTCCGGGTCTGGGCACCGGCGCCAACTTCCTCGCGGAGACGGTGAACAAGCTCTCCGACGGTGCGATCGAGATCGAGGTCTTCGGTGGCGGTGAGATCGTGCCGCCGTTCGAGACCATCGATGCGGTCGAGTCCGGCACCATCGATATGGGGCATGGCGCGCCCTACTACTGGAAGGGCAAGGTGCCTTCCACCGAGTTCATTGCCGGTGTGCCTTTCGGTCTCACTGCAGTGGAGATGACGGCCTGGATGAAGTTCGGCGGCGGACAGGCACTCGCCGACGAGGCCTATTCCCAGATGAACTGCAAGTTCTTCCTCTCCGGCAGCACCGGTACCCAGATGGCGGGCTGGTACAGCAAGGAGATGAACAGCCTCGAGGACTATCGGGGTCTGCGTTTCCGCCTGCCGGGCCTGGGTGGCGAGGTCGCGGCCGCGGCCGGTGCGGCTGTGGTGAACTTGCCGGGCGGCGAAATCGGGCCAGCCATGGCCTCCGGTTCACTGGACGCTGCCGACTGGGTGTCGCCCTACAATGACCTTGCGCTCGGTATGCACCGCAGCGGCTGGCTCTACTACTATCCGGGCTGGCAGGAGCCGGGGCCGATCCTCGACAACTTCATCAACCTGGATGTCTGGAACAGCTTCACGGATACCGAGAAGGCAATCTTCGAGGCGGCGAACGGCCACGCCAACCTCTACGTCTATTCGGAGTTCCAGGCGAACAACAACGACGCCCTGGCCGAGATGGTCAATGAGCACGACGTGCAATTGCGTCGCTTCAGCGACGAGACGCTCATCGGTCTGGCGGAGTTGAGCCGCGACGTGCTGGACGGGTTGGCCGACGCCGATCCGCTGTCCCGCCGGGTCTATGACTCCATGCTGACCTTCCGCGCCAAGGCCATGCCCTGGGCCAATGTCGCCGAGAGCGCCTTCATGCAGGCCCGCGCCCTGGACTACCAGTTCTCGCAGCCGTCCGAAGGCTGAACCTCAGCACCACCGATGCAGCTGCTTGTTGCAGCTGTTCAACAGGAAAAGCCCCTCTCCCTTGCTGGGAGAGGGGTTTCTTCTTGGTGGTTATCGGACCTGGATCGCTTGCATTCGCCTACGGGCGTGCGTTGGTGCTGCTTTATCGCACCACCGAGGGCAGCCAGGTGGCGATTTCCGGAAACTGCCAGAGCAGGGTAAGGCCCAGAAGCTGGATGAAGACGAAGGGGATGATGCCCCGGTAGATGTCCATCGTACTGACGCTGGGCGGCGCCACGCCTCGCAGATAGAACAGCGCGAAGCCAAAGGGCGGGGTAAGAAAGCTCATCTGCAGATTGATCGACATCATGACGCCGAGCCAGATGGGGTCGATGCCCATGATCAACAGGATTGGCCCCACGATGGGGACCACGACGAAGATGATCTCGATGTAGTCGAGGAAGAAGCCCAGGAAGAACATCAGCGCCATCACGGCCAGCATGGCGCCGAATGCACCGCCGGGCAGGGACGAAAGCACATCGTGGACGATCTTTTCGCCGCCGAGCGAACGGAACACCAGGCTGAAGATCGACGCGCCGAGCAGAATGACGAAGACCATCACGGAAATCTGCATCGACGAGCGCATGACTTCGCGCAGAATGCCGTTGCGCCAGGTGCGAAGCAGCGCGAAGCCGACGCCGTACGCCAGAACCGCCACCGCGACCGTGACCACGGCGACGCTGATGTAGGTGGTGATTGACACTTCGCTGCGCTGGAAGTTCAGATTGAGGAAGATGCGGGCCAACACGATGACGATGATGGCGATGCCGGTCCAATAGATCGGCTTGGGCGAGCGGCCTTCCTTTTCCGCAATGGCAAGCCCGGCCAGGAGCGTGGCGCCGATGGCGCCGACGGCAGCGGCTTCGGTCGGCGGCGCAGCGCCGACCAGGATGGAGCCGAGAACGGCCAGGATCAGCACTGCAGGTGGCATCAAGACACGCAGCAGACGCCGGCGCAGTTCGCGCCGATCCACGTCTATCTCGATGGGCGGCGCACTTTGCGGGTGGATCGCCGCCTTGATCAGGATCCAGGTGATGTAGAGGCCGACCAGCATCAGGCCGGGCAGCAGCGCGCCGGCAAAGAGGTCCAGGACATTCACCGGTGGGACGACGACGTCATAGACGCCCTGGGCCATCAGGGTGTTGCGCGCCTGCTGCGCCGCACCCTGCAGGATGTCGCCGAGCAACACGAGTACGATAGAGGGCGGGATGATCTGGCCCAGCGTGCCGGAGGCGCAGATTGCGCCCGTGGCGAGACGCTTGTCATAGCCGTTGTTGATCATCACCGGCAGGCTGAGCAGCCCCATGGTGATGACCGTCGCACCGACAATGCCGGTGGAGGCGGCGAGCAGCATGCCCACCAGGACCACTGAAACACCAAGGCCCCCGCGCAAACGACCGAAGAGCATGCCCATGGTTTCTAGCAGCGCTTCAGCGATACGCGAGCGCTCCAGCATCACCCCCATGAAGACGAACAGAGGCACGGCGACCAGGACGTAGTTGGTCATCACGCCGAAGTAGCGGTTCGGCAGGGCTCCCAGATCGGCGAGACGGACGAGATCGACCCCGTAGCCAATGCCGAAGAAGAGCAGGGCGGTCCCGCCGAGCGTGAAGGCAACCGGGAAACCCAGAAGCAGCAGAACGCAGGCGGTCGCAAACATCAGGAGGCTCAGGACCTCACCGAGCAGGGCAGGATCCATGGGTCAGAGAGCCTCGCTGTTTTCTTCTGGCGGGGCGTAGCGCTGGTCGCCGCAGAGCACGAGAATGGAGCGACCGAGCAGGGAGAGACCTTGCAGAAGCATCAGGATGCAGAAAATCGGAATGATGGTTTTGAGCAGGAAGAGACCGGGCAGGCCACCGGCTTCGCTGGAGCCTTCGAGCCGACCCCAGGAGCGCATGACGAAACCTTCACTGTAGTAGAGCACCACAAGCATCATGGGCGCGAGCAGGAAGAGCGCACCGAAAATGTCCACCCAGGCTTTGAAGCGCTGGGATGCCGTGCGATAGAAGATGTCGACCCGAACATGCCCATTGTGGAGCAGGGTGTAGCCGGCGCCCAGCATGAAGACCGCGCCATGCAGCCAGACGAAGGATTCCTGCATCCAGACCCAGCCAAGGGCGAAGACATAGCGAAGCACCACGACAACAAAGGCCACGAGAACCAGGGCCAGCATCAACCAGGCAGTGCCCCGGCCAACCCACTCGTTGATCCAGTCGATGCCGCTCACCAGAAGCCGTAATAGATGCACTCGCCCTTCCCCCTCGACCCGGTGCCGGGGTCGAGCCTGTTGCTGCGAACTGCCATCGGCAAGATCAGGCCGATTCCGACCCTTCGATGATCAGGGTCTTGGCGAAGACGAAGGTATTGATAGCGAATGCGACTTTGCGACGAAAGCGAATTTGCCTTCAACCAGGCGTGTCGAATCGCTCCCAGCCGCGTGGGGTGAGGCCTTCCAGGGCGTCGAAGCGGGCCTTGTAATCCATCTTGGGCGCGCCGGCGATCCAATAGCCGAGATAGAGGTAGGGCAGATTGCGCTCCCGGCACGCCTCCACCAGCCAGAGGATGCAGTGACTCCCCAGGCTGCGGCGATGCTGTGCGGGTTCGAAGAAGCTGTAGACCGCAGAGGCGCCGTCATCCAGCCAGTCCACGAGACAGACCGCCACCAGGACTCCCTGGGAATCGCGGAAGCTGACGAGGCTGCTGGCCACAGCACTGTCCTCGACCATTGCCCGATAATCTTCGGCTGACATGCCGGCCATCTCGCCGTCGGAGTGGCGGGACAGCAGGTACAGCTCGAAAAGGCGGTACTGCTCCGGCGTGGCCTGGGCCGGTGCGATATGCACCGAGAGATCCCGGTTGCGGCGGAGTATGCGCTGTTGCGACCTCGAGGGTGTGAAACGGTCCGCTGCGATGCGCACCGCAACGCAGGCATCGCAGCCGCGGCAGGCCGGGCGGTAGGCGAAACGATGACTGCGCCGGAATCCGGCACGTGACAGTCGACCGTGCTGACTGCCGGCTTTCGGACCGTGCAGTTCGGTGATCAGCTTGCGCTCGGTCCGGTCCGGGAGATAGGGGCAAGGCCCTTCCGTGGTCAGCAGAAAGAACTGCGGCCGGTCGATGCTCTGCCCTGGAGGGACGAGCCCCGACCCAGAAGGCGGATGGCTGGGGGGAGTGGAGGGATCGTGCGGCATGAACCCCTCGCTAAGCCCTAAAGGCCCGCTTCCGTGTCGAGCCGGCTTCGGCGCAGGACAATGGTGCCGGAGAAGTAGTCGTGCATGGTCCGCCGCCGTTGATTGAAGAGCGCCACGATCAGGATGAGCCACCCGGTGGCCGCGACGCTGAGGAAAAAGAGTACCGTCATTATCGTGGCCTGCAAGGCTTCCGGTGGCCGACCGTCGAGTACGCTGCGCACTGTCAGGTCGCAGATCGACATGCCCGGCGTGCCGCCATAGGCCGTCATCAGCCCTGCGTGATAAAGCACCGGCAGGAGCGCCAGAAGAAAGACGCTGAGAGGCGAGATCAGCCCGAAGGTAAGGAGTCCGAGGAATCCCAGGAGCAGGGCTGCGACGCCGCCCAGCACGGCGAGCAGCAGGACGTCGATGGCGTAGGCGATCACCCGCCTCAGCACTATGCCGTCAAAGAGTGCAAGATCGACGAAGAGCGGTGTCTCGTCGGCACCGGACTCTGGTTTCGCTTCCATTACGCTGTTGCGCACGCGATTCCCTCCTGATGGTAAGGCAGGCACCGACCGACCAACGAAACAAGACTGGCGACCTATTCCCTCTCGGGCATGGCTGAGCGGGCCAGTGCGTCGGCCCTTTCGTTTTCGGGGTGGCCGGCATGGCCTTTGACCCAATGCCATTCCACTTGGTGGGGTTCAGCGGCAGTGACAAGCCGCTCCCAGAGATCGCGATTCTTGACCGGCTTCTTTGCGGCCGTTTTCCAGCCATTGCGCTGCCAACCCGCAACCCATTTCATGATGCCGTCGCGCAGGTAGACGCTGTCGGTGGTGATGGCGATCCGGCTGGGCCGCTTCAGGGCTTCCAGTGCGGCAATCGCGGCCATCATCTCCATGCGATTGTTGGTCGTATCGGCCTCGCCACCAGAGAGTTCTTTCTCATTCCCGCGCCAGCGCAGCACGGCCCCCCAGCCGCCGGGACCGGGGTTGCCGCTGCAGGCGCCATCGGTGAAGGCTTCGATCAGGTCCGTCTCGGCCATCAATCCAGACCGTAGGCGCCGGGGCCGCGCACCTGCTGATGAAAGCGCAGCTTATCCAGGTATTCGCGCGGATCCTTGGGCTGCACGAAGGCGCCTTCCGGGTGGTTCAGCCAGTCGTAGAGGCGGGTCAGGTGAAAGCGCAGCGAGGCCCCGCGGGCCAGCAACGGCAGCGCGTCCAGTTCTGCAGTGGAGTAGGGGCGTACAGCCCGGTAGGCGGCCAGCAGCAGGCGCGCCTTGGTTACGTTGAACGCGCCATCAGGCTCGAAGCACCAGGCATTCAGGCAGATCGCCAGATCGTAGGCGTAGAAATCGTTGCAGGCGAAATAGAAGTCGATCAGGCCCGTCAGCTTCTCTTCGCGAAAGAAGACATTGTCCGGGAAGAGGTCGGCGTGAATGACACCGGCTGGCAGGTCGCGTGGCCAGTGCGCTTCCAGGAACGCCAGTTCATCGCCCAGTTCCTTGGCGAGGCCGGGCGCCACCTCGTCCGCACGCTCGCGGCAGGCGTCGTAAAGTGGGCGCCAGCCGGCCACCGACAGGTTGTTGGGGCGCGACAGCGCAAAATCGCGACCGGCCAGATGGAGCCGGGCGACGTGAGTCCCGAGCTCCTGGCAATGAAAGGGATGAATGCGCCGGGGCCAGAGACCCTCGAGGAAGGTCACCATCGCGGCCGGCCGCCCTGCCAGTTGGTGCAGAATCGCGCCATCCTTGGCGTGAAGCGGGGTGGGGCAGGCGATGCCGCGCGAGGCCAGATGCTCCATCAAGCCGAGGAAGAACGGCAGGTCGTCCCGTGCCACGCGCTTCTCGTAAAGCGTGAGAATGTAGCGGCCTTGCGGCGTCTCCAGGAGGAAATTGGAGTTCTCGACCCCCTCCGCGATGCCCTTGAAGGTTAGTGCCGGGCCGAGGCCGTAGCAGGTGAGGAACTCTTCCAGCTCCTCGGGGGGGACTTCCGTGTATACGGCCATGAAGGGGGTCTGACTGATCCGAGAGGCGTGTTCAGGCGGCGTCCGAATCGGTGAGCGCACGCGGGAGCTTGAAGTGGATATCCTCGCGCGGGCCCACGCCGTCAACGAGAGAGACGTCGTAGCGCGCGCGGAAGGCGTCGATGACCTCCTCGACCAGGGCCTCCGGTGCGGAGGCACCGGCTGTCAGCCCCACCGTGTCGTCGGCGCGGATTGCGTCCCACGGGATGTCGGCAGCGCGTTCAACCAGGGCCGCGAAACGGCAGCCGGCCCGCTCAGCCACCTCGACCAGGCGCTTGGAGTTGGAGGAATTCGGTGCACCCACGACAAGCACCACCTGGCAGCGCGCGGCGATGCGTTTGACCGCATCCTGGCGATTGGTGGTGGCGTAGCAGATGTCCTGCTTTGCCGGCCCGACAATGGCGGGAAAGCGCCGCTGCAGGGTTGCGACGATCGAAGCCGTATCATCGACGGAGAGGGTTGTCTGCGTCACATAGGCAAGGCGATCGGGGTCGGCGACCGCGAGCGCTTCAGCATCACTCGTCGTTTCCACCAGGCGAATGGCGCCCTGGGGCAGCTGTCCCATGGTCCCGATCACCTCCGGATGGCCGCGGTGGCCGATCAGCAGGATTTCCCGTCCTTCCCGGTGGTGGCGCTCGGCCTCGCGGTGCACCTTGCTCACAAGGGGGCAAGTGGCGTCGAGAAAGAAGAGATCGCGGCGCTGGGCCTCGGCCGGCACCTGTTTCGGAACGCCATGCGCCGAGAAGATCACCGGGCGATCGTCAGGCACTGCCTCCAGCTCGTCGACGAACACGGCGCCCTTGGCCCGCAGGCGGTCGACAACGAACCGGTTGTGCACAATCTCATGTCGCACGTATACCGGCGACCCGTACTTGTCGAGGGCGCGCTCGACGATCTCGATCGCCCGTTCCACCCCGGCGCAAAAGCCGCGCGGGTTGGCGAGAACCAGGGTGAGTGGCGTGACAACCATGCAGAATTATTCTCCGACTATCCGCAACGACCATCCATGCGAGCGGTCGCGCATGGAGGCGCATTGCGCCGCACAACGGGCTTGCCTAGAGTGCCCATCGGGTCGCGTGCGACCCTAATACAGGCCGCAGCGGAAAGGAAGGAGCGGATGGGCAAGCCCGTTCCAGCACAATTTGGTCCCTATCGCCTCGCTGCCAAGGCGGGGCGCACCTACTACTGGTGCGTCTGTGGACGCTCCAGGAAGCAACCCCTTTGCGATGGCTCGCACCGGGATACGGGGCTGGAGCCGCTCGCCTGGAAGTGCGATAGGGAAGGGGAGGTCTGGCTCTGCGGCTGCAAGTCCACGGCCGATCGACCTTTTTGCGATGGAACCCATACCAAGCTGCGAGCGGAAAGAAGCTGACCCATGCATGCGATCTCCAAGGCCCCGACCCGTCTTGCCCTTTTGGCGCTGCCCTTCCTGCTTGCGGCCTGCAGCAGCAATGACGGACCCGACGTTGTGCGTTCTTGCCCGGGACTGGTGGGCCTCGATGATGCCATGGAGCAGACCCATTTCCTGGGTGACGGGCGTGATCTGACCGACGTGGACTTCACCGCCCGCATCGAGGATGTGCGCTACGGCTGCATCTACGAGGAGGATGAGGGAACGATCCTGACTGAACTTCTGGTGCAGATTTCCGCCGCACGCGGTCCGGCCAATCAGGACAACCGCGCCAATGTCGCCTATTTTATCGCCGTGGGAGAACAGCAGGAGCAGGGGCCGCCGGAGGTCCTGCTGCGTGAGGGCTACCAGGCCACCGCTGAGTTCCAGGGCAATCAGACGTCCATTCTCCTGAACGACGAACTTACCCTTCGCATTCCAACCCGCTCCGACCAAAGGGGCGATGACTTCACCATTTTCGTGGGCTTGGTGCTGGACGAGGCGGAAGTCGAGTACAACCGCCGTCAGATGCAGTAGCCTTGCGGCCCCCCAATTGCCCTCAACCCCATAGGGCAGCCGGGGGCGGGTGGAGCAGGCTGCCTTCGAAGCGCAGTGGCGTATCACGGTCTTCAGCCAGCAGCAGCGGACCGTCCAGATCGACGATCTCCGCACCCTGGGCCGGAAGGATGGCGGGCGCCATGGCGAGTGACGTGCCCAGCATGCAGCCGACCATGACCTGGAACCCGAGCCGCTCCGCCTCGGCCTTGAGCGCCAGGGCCTCGGTCAGGCCCCCGGTCTTGTCCAGCTTGATGTTGACCATGTCGTAGCGACCGACCAGCCCTGGCAGGGAACTGCGATCATGGCAGGATTCGTCGGCACAAAGGGCGACAGGGCGTTCCTCGCCTTGCAGGTCGGCATCCTTGTCGGCGTGTAGTGGCTGCTCGATCATGGCGACCGCAAGCTCCGCCAGCGCAGGGGCGAGCCGGCGATACTCCTCGATGCTCCAGCCTTCATTGGCGTCGACGATCAGCTTCGCTTGCGGCGCCGCGGCCCGTACGGCGCGGACACGGTCAAGATCCTCCGGTCCGGCCAGCTTGAGCTTCAGCAGCGGGCGCTGTGCGTTGGCCGCGGCGTTGGCTGCCATCGCTTCCACGCTGTCGAGCGAGAGGGTGAAGGCGCTCGTGACCTGTTGCGGTGCCTCCAGGCCCGCAAGCTCCCAAACGCGTCGGCCGCTGGCTTTGGCTTCCAGGTCCCAGAAGGCGCAATCGAGCGCGTTGCGCGCAGCACCCGCCGGCAGGGCCTGCTGGAGGCCTTGTCGATCCAGTCGGTCGGCTTCGAGTACGCCGCGCTGGGATTCGATTTCGGCCGCCACACTGTCCAGGCTTTCGCCGTAGCGGGCATAGGGCACGCACTCGCCGCGCCCGGTGAACGTGCCGTCGCTGAGTGTGACGCAAAGCACCTCCGCCGTTGTGCGTGCGCCGCGGGAAATGCGGAAGGTGCCGCGGATTGGCCAGGATTCGCGAGTGAGGGACAGTTCTGGCATGGCTTTAGTTCAGCGCATCGACAATGGAAGACACGCCGTCGCGCACGGGATCAACTGCCGGCAGCTTATACTGCCGCTCCAGGTCAGTGAGCAGCTTGCGGGCCGCCGAGGCGTCCAGCGCTTGCGTGTTTACCGAGATGCCGACGAAGCGGGCATCGGGATTGGTGAGCTGCGCCATCTGCAGGTTCCGTTCCATGCAGAGCCCAAGGTCGGGGAGCGGGTAGGTGGGCAGACCGCGCATGTGCCGCCGAGTTGGCTCGTGGCACAACAACAGGGCATCCGGCTGCGCGCCGTGGATGAGCCCAGTGGTCACACCGGCGAAGGAGGCGTGGAACAGCGAGCCCTGACCCTCGACCACATCCCAGTGGTCCGGATCGTTCTCCGGGGTCAGCCACTCGACTGAGCCGGAAATGAAGTCCGCAATCACGGCATCGACGGAGACGCCGTCGCCGGCAATGAAGATGCCCGTCTGGCCGGTGGCCCGGAAATCGGCCTTCATGCCGCGGGCGCGCATTTCCTGCTCCAGCGCCAGCGCAGTGTACATCTTGCCCACCGAACAGTCGGTGCCAACGGGCAGCAGCCGCTTGCCGCTGCGCTTTACGCCATTGGCTACCTCAAAGTCCTGGGTGGGGTGGCGCACATCGATGAGACGCTTGCCGGCGTCCATGGCCTTCTCGGCCAGACCGGGCACCGACGTGAGGCGGTTGTGCAGACCGGAAGCGATGTCGTAGCCGAGGTCGATTGCCCGGTGAAAGGTATCGATCCAGGCAGGAGAGAAGCGCCCGCCACGATTGGCGACACCGACGATCAGGGTCTTGCACCCGGCTTCGCGTCCCGCCTCCAGGTCCATGTCCGTCAGGCCGAGATCGGCGTTGCAGCCGTCCAGCCTGAACTGCCCCAGGCACCATTCCCGGCGCCAGTGGGCGACACCGGCCGCGGTCTTGGCCGCGAGCTGGTCGGGAGCATCGCCGAGAAACATCAAATAGGGGTGCTGAATTTCGCTGGACATTTGGGGGTCTCCTGCTCGGGCCCGTTGTGCGTCGGGGCGCAGTTATAGAACGCTTGGCCGCCCCTGTGCCAGAGCCGGCCGTTCGCACCTGGCAGGAAAAGTCATCGCCAAAAGCGTGCTTCACCCAGTGGTCAATCGAGCAGGGGCAGGCCGCTGAGTGCTGCAAAGGCGCAGAGCGTGAAAGCGAGCAGGCGGAAGAAGCGCTCACTGGCGAAGCGAAACAGGCGCGCTCCGATAAGCAGCGCCAGTGCGTAGACGGGGATCAAGGCGATCCCAAGCGCCACCCGCTCGCTGGTCAGCAAGCCGTTCAGGATGTAGGCGACCAGGTTGAACAGGCCGGTCATGGCAAAGAAGACGATGATGTTCGCGCGGATCGTTGCCGGGCCGCCATGCCCCGCCATCCAGAAGAGGATGACTGGTGGTCCGGCGATGCCCGCCATGCCGCCCGTAAGGCCGGAGGCGCCGCCCACCACTGCGGTACGCGCCAGGCTGGGCGGGCGACTCCAGCGCCACCCGCTGAGCAGCAGGGCCACCAGGACCAGGATCAGGGTGGAAATGATCCAGCGCATGACGATCGGGTCGAGCACCATCAGCAGGTGAACGCCCAGCGGGACCGTCAGCATGGCGCCTGCGGCCAGGGGCAGAACCTCGCGCCAGACACAGCGTTTCACAGCGGGCACCACCATTGGCATGGTGAGCAGCGTATCGGTGAGCAGCAGCAACACCACGGCCGTCTGCGGCGAGGTGAGGGCGCTCGCCACCGGTACCAGGATCATGGCGGATCCAAAGCCGGAGAAGCCACGCACCAGGCCAGCAAGCGCCGTCACGAGAACCAGGACGGGAAAGACATCGACCGATAAAGACCGGCCGATCAGTTCAAGCATGCTTGCACCCTTCGCTTCCCGTCCTTTGATTTCCCGGCCGTGCCATTGCCCCAATGCGCGTCGGCCGCGTGAGAGGCGAGGGCGCAAAGGTGTGGAGCCGGCGCGACGTTGACCTATCTGCGGCGATTGGTAAACAATCCTCGCATGATCATGTCAAAAGCTGTGCGCGGTCTGCGGCCGCTGCTTTTCGCCCTCCCCTTGATCTTCCTCGGGCTCCTTTCTGCGCCCCTCGCAGCCCAGGAAACAGGGACAAACTCAGAATCACTGCCAGCACAAACGGAGTTGGATAACCTCCTGCAGACGCTGGAGGACGAGGGCGAGCGGCAGCGCTTCATCGACAATCTGCGAACACTGGTGGAAGCCGAGCGTGCGCAAGCTTCAGAAGAAACAGATGGCCTTGGCACACGCGTCATGGGTCAGGTTTCCGAAGCCGTCGGGGATCTTTCCGATGAGCTGACCGATGCGGCGGTCGAATTGAGCGAACTGCCTCTCGCGCTTTGGCGCGGCATCGAAAGCCTTCAGGATCCAGTCACCCGAACAACTACGATGGAGGTGGTCGGCAAGGTCATCCTGGTGTTGCTGGGGGGCTTTGTTGCCGAGTTCCTGCTCAAACGGCTCCTGGCGCGGCCACGGCGCAATCTGAGTGACCGGCGCAGCGACACCATTGTCCTGCGTCTGGCGTATCTGCTGCTGCGCACCCTGCTTGACGCGCTGCCGATCGTCGCATTCGCGCTCGTGGCCTATAGCATCCTGCCCTTGGTGGAACCCCGGCCCACCACCAGTCTGGTCGCAATAGCCCTGATCAATGCGAATCTCCTCTCTCGAATCATTGGCGTGATCGGGGGGATGCTCCTGGTGCCTGGCTACCCGGGCCTGCGCTTCCTGCCCATGAACGACGAAACCGCGTCGTACTTCCAGGTCTGGCTGCGCCGCTTTACCGTGATCGGTGTCTACGGCTATTTCCTCCTCGACGCCGCCTTGTTGCTGGGCCTTGCCTATTCGGCCTACACCGTGCTGCTGGCGCTACTGGGTCTCGTGCTGACGGCCATGCTGGTGGTCCTGGTACTCCAGCAGCGGCAAACGGTGTCGAAGGCCCTTCGCGGGTCACAGACGGGCGGCTCGACGCTCGTCAATCTGCGCCTGCGCCTGGCGGAGGTGTGGCACGTACTCGCGATCGCCTACATTCTCGGCTGCTATATTGTCTGGATGCTGGACGTCCAAGGCGGCTTCGAGTTCCTGCTGCGTGCCACGGTGCTCTCGCTGGTCGTGGTGCTGGTCTGGCGATTGCTGGCACACGTAATCGGCCAGTTGGTCGAGCGGCTTTTCCGCCTCAATATCGACTTGCAGCAACGCTACCCTCTGCTGGAAACCCGGACCAATCGATACCTGCCTGCCTTTCATCGAATCCTCAACACAGCGCTTGGGGTCTTCGCCGCATTGGCGTTGCTGGAAGTCTGGGGGCTACATCCCATCGCGTGGCTGGCCGGACCGGAAGGGCGTGGGCTGCTGTCCACTGTCTTCCTGATCGGATTCGTGCTCCTGGGCGCGTTGATTTGCTGGGAAGTGTTCGCGGCCTATGTAGAGTCGACCATCCAGCGCCGGGCCGCCGATGGTGTCGGCAGCCAGCGTATCAGGACGCTTCTGCCTCTGGCTCAGAATGCACTGCGGATTCTTCTGGTGGTGCTCGTCGGTCTGATCGTGCTCTCGGAGATCGGCGTCAATATCGCGCCCTTGCTGGCCGGTGCCGGCGTGGTTGGGCTGGCCATCGGTTTTGGAGCGCAAACCCTGGTCAAGGACATCATAACCGGAGTCTTCATCCTGATTGAGGACGCGCTTTCGGTTGGCGATGTTGTGCTCATTGCCGGACATTCAGGCACTGTCGAACGCCTGACCATCCGGTCCATTTTCCTGCGCGACCTGGAGGGCAATGTGCATACGCTGCCGTTCAGCGTGGTCGACACAATCCAGAACTACTCGAAGGATTACTCCTACTCTCTCATCGAGATGCAGGTGGCCTATCGTGAGGACGTGGATCAGGTCATCGCAGTGATGCGCGAAGTGGCGGACGAACTCATCGCGGATGAGGTCTATGGGCCGAATATCACCGGGGAGTTCGAGATCCTCGGCTTGGATCGCTTCGAAGACTCCGCCGTTGTGGTGCGCGCGCGCTTCAAGACCGTACCGCTGATGCAGTGGGCGGTGCGCCGCGAGTACAACCGGCGCATCAAGATGGCCTTCGACAAGTACGGTATCGAGATTCCCTTCCCGCATCACACACTCTACTTTGGCGAGGATCGCGAGGGGGAAGCCCCGCCCATGCGTATCGCCCGTGCCCAGTTGCGGCCGCGCAAGGCGGCGCCACCGCCGCCCGAGCATCCGGTGGTCGAGGGACAACAGGAGATTCCCAGCGAAGTTCCTGATGCGCCTGAGCCGGAGGAACCGCCGGGGCGTCCGGCCTGACGAGCAAAAGAGGGCTGTTTGCGCATGCGGGCAGCCCTCTTACCGTTGAAGGGGGCCGGTTGGCGGGCTAGGCTTCCCGCCGGCCTTCAACAGAAGCCTCTAAGCATTCATTCGACCTTCTCGGGGAACCATCATGTCCGTGCTGGCATCACGCCTTTCGCGCATCAAGCCATCGCCCACCATTGCCGTCACCGCCAAGGCGCGTGAGCTTAAGGCCGCAGGGCGGGACGTTATCGGGCTGGGTGCCGGCGAGCCGGACTTCGACACCCCGGACCACATCAAGCAGGCGGCCATCGAGGCCATCCAGTCCGGCGATACGAAGTATACTGCCGTTGACGGGACCCCCGCGCTCAAGCAGGCGATCGCGGCCAAGTTCAAGCGGGACAGCGGCCTGGACTACTCCCCGGCACAGATCACCGTGGGCACCGGCGGCAAGCAGGTGCTCTACAACGCGCTGATGGCCACGCTGAATCCGGGCGACGAGGTCATCATCCCAGCGCCCTACTGGGTGAGCTACCCCGACATGGTGCTGCTGGCCGAAGGCGAGCCGGTGATCGTGCCCTGCCCGCAGAACAATGGCTTCAAGCTCCGCGCCGAAGACCTGGAGCAGGCGATCACGCCGCGCACGAAGTGGGTGATCCTCAACAGCCCGTCGAACCCCACGGGCGCAGGCTACACCCGCGAGGACATGAAGGCGCTGACCGACGTGCTCAAGCGCCATCCGCATGTCTGGGTCATGACCGACGACATGTACGAGAAGCTTGTCTACGACGACTTCACCTTCTGCACGCCGGCTGAGGTGGAGCCGGAGCTCTTGGAGCGGACACTGACGGTCAATGGCGTGTCCAAGGCCTACTGCATGACCGGCTGGCGGATTGGTTTTGCCGGCGGACCGGCCGAGTTGATCAAGGCCATGGCCAAGGTCCAGTCGCAGTCGACCTCCAATCCCTCCTCGGTGAGCCAGGCTGCAGCAGTTGCGGCGCTCGAGGGGCCGCAGGACTTCATTG
This sequence comes from Aquibaculum sediminis, assembly GCF_040712085.1. NCBI lineage: Bacteria > Pseudomonadati > Pseudomonadota > Alphaproteobacteria > Rhodospirillales > Rhodovibrionaceae > Aquibaculum > Aquibaculum sediminis. The sequence continues at coordinate 163,808 of NZ_JBFCVK010000001.1, read as the reverse complement.
CCGAACACAACAAGGCCTTCAAGGCCCGCCGCGACCTGGTGGTGGAGGCGTTGAATGCCTGTCCGGGCCTCTCCTGCCACAAGCCGGAAGGCGCCTTCTACGTCTATCCCTCCTGTGCCGGGGTGATCGGCAAGCGCACGCCCGATGGCAAGGTGATCGAAACCGATGAGGACTTCGTCACCTACCTGCTGGAAGCCGAGGGTGTGGCCGTGGTTCAGGGCTCCGCCTTTGGCCTGGCTCCCTATTTCCGCATCTCCTACGCTACCGCCACGGAAGCCTTGGAAGAAGCCTGCACGCGCATCCGCCGTGCCTGTGAGGCGTTGAGCTGAGGCCCTTGACGATGCGAATACTGGTGGTGGGAGCGGGCGCTGTCGGCGGTTATTTCGGGGCACGCTTGGTAGCAGGTGGTGCGGACGTGACTTTCGCGGTGCGTTCAGGGACCGAGGCGGTTCTGCGGGAGTCTGGACTGCGGGTGCATTCGCCACTTGGCGACCTTCACCTGCAAGAGCCGCGTCTGCTCGACAGGGAGAGTGATGCGCCTTTCGATCTGGTCCTGATCTGCACGAAGCTTCGCGACCTCGAAGGCGGCATCGACATCGCTGAGGAGCATCTGGCGTCCGAGGGTCTGGTTGCGGCCATGCAGAATGGTGTCGAATCCGAAGATCGTTTGAAAAACCGGCTGGGGGCGAAGCGGGTGCTGGGGGCAGTCGCCTATATCGCGGCAGCGCTGGAGCGGCCGGGAGTGGTGCGCCATACTGGGGAGATGGCACGGCTGGTGGTCGGGCTGCCCGGTGGCGGCAGCCATCCCGTCCTCGACAGCTTGATGGCAGCCTGCCGACGGGCCGGAATCGAGGCAGAAGTTGCTGCGGATATCGAGGCCGCGATCTGGCGCAAGTTTGTCTTCCTCGCGCCCTTCGCAGGTTTAACGGCCTCGTGGCGGCAGGCGATCGGGCCGTTGAGGGAGAAACCCAACGCCTGGGCCTTCTACGGAAATCTGGTGCGCGAGGCAGTCGCAGTTGCACGTGCCCGGAAGGTGAACCTGCCGGAGGACGCCGCTGATCAGGTCCTGACCTTCACCCGAGGCCTACCCGATGGCATGAAGGCCTCAATGCTGCACGATCTGGAGGCCGGTCGGCCACTGGAGCTTCACTGGTTGACCGGAGCCGTCGCGCGACTTGGCGCTGAACTCGGCGTCGAGACGCCTGCGAGCAGTTCTGTAACCGCCGAGCTGCAGCGCTACGCCGACGGCACGGCATGAGCGGCGAAGACGTCCGACGCGCGCCACCCTGGCTGCAGCCGGTCTGCGACTACGTTCCCCTTGGCCTCTTTCTCGCTGCCTACCTGCTGAGCGACATCCTGACGGCAACGGCCGTGCTCGTAGTGGCGACCCTCGCCGCCACGGCGCTGTCACTCGCCGTCGCGCGCAAGCTGCCGGTCCTGGCCCTGATCGCGGCAGCGGTGGTCAGCGTGTTCGGGGTGCTGACCCTGGTCTTCCAGGACGACCTCTTCATCAAGATCAAGCCGACGGTGATGCAGGTGCTCTTCGCCGCGGCGCTGTGGATATCGCTCTGGATGCAGCGGCCGGTGCTGCGGCTCATTCTCGGCAAGGCCTTCCCACTGCGGCACAGTGCCTGGGCCGGACTGACGCACCGCTTCGCCATCTTCTTCCTGGTGATGGCGGCGGCCAACGAGGTGGTCTGGCGCACGCAGTCCACTGATTTCTGGGTGGCCTTCGACACCATCGGCCAGATGGTGATCACTTTCGCTTTCGTGCTGTCCCAGGTGCCCTTCCTGATGCGCCACCGCTTGGAGCAGCCGGAGGAATAGCGACGGGCGTTATTCCGCCGCAGCCTGGATGGCCGGCGCGCCCTCGGTGAAGGCCGGGTGTTCCTGCAAGGCTTGGGGCAAAGGCCCGCCTGTAGCCCAATCAAGCAGCGATACGGTGTGGACCGTCGGCAGACCCGCGTCGTCCGCAAGCTGCGTCAGGCAGCCGATGTTTCCGCTCGCAACTGCCACCGCCCCTGTATCCATCAGGGTCTCCAGCTTGCGCTCACGCAGCTGCCCCGCCAGTTCCGGCTGCAGCAAGTTATAGGTGCCCGCCGAACCGCAGCAGAGGTGGGCATTGAAGGGCTCTCGCACGACGAAGCCGGCTGCCTGCAGCAAGGCCTTGGGCTGGCTTCGCACCTTCTGTCCATGCTGCAGCGAACAGGCCGAATGATAGGCGATGATCTGTCCCGTGGGGCGCGTCGGCTCCCTCAGGCCGAGTTCGACCATGAACTCGCTGATATCCTTGGTCATCGCGGAAATTTCGGCCGCCTTGTCTGCCCAGTCCGAATCCTCGCGCAGCATGAAGCCGTAGTCCTTCACGGTCGTGCCGCAGCCGGACGCGTTGATGATCACCGCATCCAGCCCACCGTCACGGCGCGTGCGGTCCCAGGCGGCGATGTTGGCCTTGGCCGCGGCGTGCGCGGGCTCCTCCTTGCCCATGTGGTGGACCAGCGCGCCGCAACAGCCCGCTCCCTCGCTGACCACCACCTCCACGCCATGGCGAGTGAGCAGGCGGATGGTGGCTTCGTTGATTTCCGGAGACAGCACCTGCTGCGCGCAGCCGTTGAGCAGAGCCACCCGCGCTCGGCGCGGCCCCTGCGCCGCAAAGGTCTGGGGCTTGTCGACGGGCGATGGCGAGGGCAGGTGCTTGGGCGCCATGTCCAGCAGTGTGCGCAGCTGCCCGGGCAGGAGGGCAGCGAAGGGGCGCCCGATCTGCGCGCCAAGCAGGGCCAGGCGAAAACGTCCGGGATGGGGCAGCACCTCGGCCAGGAGGCCGCGCAGCAGGCGCTCGGGCCAGGGCCGCACGTAAGTCTCTTCGATGCGGGTACGCGCATGATCCACAAGATGCATGTAGTGCACGCCGGAAGGGCAGGTGGTCATGCAAGAGAGACAGGAAAGGCAACGGTCGATGTGCTTGACGGTCTGTGCCGTGGCCGGCCGATCCTGCTCCAGCATCTCCTTGATCAGGTAGATGCGCCCACGCGGGCTATCGAGCTCGTCGCCCAGCAGGACATAGGTGGGGCAGGTGGCGGTGCAGAAACCGCAGTGTACGCAGGTGCGCAGAATCTTCTCGGACTCGGCAACGTCCGGGTCGGCGAGCTGGGCCAGGGTGAAATTGGTCTGCATGGCCTAGAACTCCGCGTACATCCGGCCCGGGTTGAGCACGGCCTTTGGATCGAAGGCCTCCTTCACCCGCCGACTGAGGGCTGCCAGCGCCGGGGCCTGAGGCTGGAACACCGGCAGCGTGGCGCGCAAGGGTTCCGGCGCGCGCAGCAGCGTGGCGTGGCCGCCGCGTTCGGCAAGCGCGCCTCGTACAGCTGCCTCTCCGGCATCGCCTTCGGCCGGCATGCCGAACCAGACCAATCCGCCGCCCCAATCGAAGAAGTGCAGGGCGTTCTGCTTGGCCAGCACCGCGGCCGCCACATTGGGGCCATCAGTTGGCTTGACCGAGACTCGCCAGATGGCCAGTTCGGAGCGGGCTGCCAGTGGGGCGAGGTCTGAAAGTTCCCGCCAGAACTGGAGCGAGTTGTGGCTGTGCAGTTCTTCGCTTTCGCCGAAACCGGCCAGTTCCTGCCGCAAGGCAGCACAACGAGCGTCCACCGATGGGCCGGGACCCTCGACGCGGATCGCGGTCACGCTGCTTCCGGCCTGATTGACGTATGAAACGGCCGAGCCTGCGGCGGCCTCTTCAGGCAGGTGTGCCGCGCCGGAAACCTCGTGCGGCGATCCCAGCGCCGCACTGAGCGCCTGCACTCCACGCCGGTCGTCCAGGCCGAGCAGCAGCACGGTCCGCGTCTTCTCCGCTCGCGGTAGGACTTTGAGCGTGACATCGCTCATGGCAGCCAGGGTCCCGAAGGAGCCGCAGAGCAGCTTGGAGAGATCATAGCCCGTGACGTTCTTCACCACGCGGCCGCCGGACTTGACCGTCTCGCCCCGACCGGTGACGGCGGTGAAGCCCAGGAAATGGTCTCGCGCAGCGCCCTGCCGGATGCGGCGCGGGCCCGCCAGATTGCAGCCGATCATGCCGCCCACGGTGCCGGCGCCTGCCGCGCCGCCCCAGAGCGGCGCCCAATCGCCGGGCTCGAAGGCCAGTTCCTGGTTTCGCTCGGCCAGTGCAGCCCGGATCTCGGCCAGCGGTGTGCCGGCGCGCGCGGACAGCACCAGTTCCTCTGGCTCGTAGAGCGTGATGCCGCTCAGCGCGCTCATGTCCAGCCGATGGCGGCTTTCGACCGGGCGGCCCCAGCCCCGCTTGGTCCCCTGGCCCAGGATCTCCAAAGGCGATTGTTCGGCAAGCGCCCAGACCAGTGCGTCCTGCAGCTGTTCCGCTGTTTCGGGCCTGAGGGTTTCGCTCACAAGGGACATGGATCAGAACCGGGGGATGTCGGGGAAGGGCATCTTGCCGCGGTGCACGTGCATGCGCCCCAGTTCGGCGCAGCGGTGCAGTTGCGGAAAGACCTTGCCGGGATTGAGCAGATGGTCCGGGTCGAAGGCGCACTTGACGCGTTGCTGCTGCTTCAGATCGATCTCGGAGAACATGGTGGGCATGAGATCGCGCTTCTCCACGCCCACCCCATGCTCTCCGGTCAAGACGCCGCCAACCTCGACGCAAAGCGTGAGTATCTCGGCGCCGAACTCCTCGCAGCGCTCCAGTTCGCCCGGCACGTTGGCATCATAGAGGATGAGGGGGTGGAGGTTGCCGTCCCCGGCATGAAAGACATTGGCCACGCGCAGGCCGTAATGCTCGGACAGCTCGCGCATGCGGCGCAGGACCTCGGGCAGGCGGTGGCGGGGAATGGTCCCGTCCATGCAGTAGTAGTCGGGAGAGATGCGGCCGACAGCCGGGAAGGCCGCCTTGCGCCCGGCCCAGAAGACGGCGCGCTCCTCTTCGTTCTGAGAGACGCGTTCATAGACGGCGCCCTTCGCCTTGGCGATCTCGGAACAGCGGGCGATCAGGTAGTCGACCTCGGCCTCGGGACCATCCAGTTCGACGATCAGCAGCGCTTCCACGTCGCGGGGATAGCCGGCCTGCACGAAGTCTTCGGCGGCGTGGATCGCGGGGCGGTCCATCATCTCCATGCCGCCCGGGATGATCCCGGCGGCAATCACCGCTGCCACACAGTCGCCGCCTGCCTCGCTGGTCTCGAAGCCCAGTAGCAGGGCGCGTGCAGTGGCGGGCTGGCGCAACAGGCGTACCGTGACCTCTGTGACGACGCCCAACAGGCCTTCGGAGCCGGTGAGCAGGCCCAGCAGATCGTAACCTTCGGACTCCATGTGCTTGCCGCCCAGGCGCATCACCGTGCCGTCCATCAGCACCAGTTCGATGCCCAGCACGTTGTTGGTGGTCAGTCCGTACTTGAGGCAGTGCACGCCGCCGGAATTCTCGGCGATGTTGCCGCCGATGGAGCAGGCGATCTGGCTGGAGGGGTCCGGGGCGTAGTAGAAGCCGCGATGCTCGACGGCCTTGGTGATGCCCAGGTTGGTTACCCCCGGCTGCACCACGGCACAGCGGTTGTCGTAGTCGATGTCGAGTATGCGGTTGAACTTGCCGAGACCGAGGATAATGCCATCGGCCAGGGGCAAGGAGCCCCCGGACAGCGAGGTACCGGCACCGCGCGGCACCACCTTGACCTTCTGCTCATTGCAGTAGCGCAGGACGGCTGAAACCTGCTCCACCGTTTCGGGCAGGACGACGATCAGGGGCGGCTGGCGATAGGCGGTCAGCCCATCGCTTTCGTAAGCCGCCAGTTCCTCGGCGTCGAAAATGACACCCTCGCCGGGCACCAGAGCCTGAAGCGCGGCGACGATCTCGCTTTTGCGGCCAATGGTGCCGGCATCCGGTTCGGGCATGTGCATGGCGATCTCTCCCTGGCCGGGCAGAACCCTGCCTGCGCCGGTGGGCGCGAGTATGGGGACTTGCCCATGGAGGGTCAACGCGACCCGGTGACCGTTGGGATCAGCTCCGAAGGCTGGCCAGCACCGGCTCCACGGCCCGAAGGGTGAGGGCGGCTATGGTCAGAGTGGGGTTGGCCGTCGCTGAGGTGGGGAACACGGATGAGCCCAGGATAAAGAGGTTGGGGTGGTCGTGGCTGCGCAGGTCCCGGTCAACCACCGAGGTCTTCGGATTGTCGCCCATGCGCGTGGTGCCGATGATATGGCCGGCACCGAAGAAACTGGGCGCGTGCTGGACCAGCGTGGTGCCGAGTCTCTGGAAGATTTCGTCGTGCGCCTGCCTGGCGACCGCCATGCCGCTGCGCGTGTAGGCGTCCACGTCGTAGCTCAGCCGCGGCAGCGGCACGCCATAGACGTCCTTCTCCTCAGGATCGAGGGTCACGCGGTTGTCGGCATCCGGCAGCTGCTCAACCAGGGAGCCGATGCGGATGTGCCGTGCAGCCTGATGGGCGAGGGCGGCGTCCAGCTCCTCGCCGCGGAGCCCTTGCTGCACCAGAGCGGCTGCTTCCATGACTGGGCCGCCCGTGGGCCAGAGCCAGCCGTCGTTGCCGATCTCGACGCGGAAGGCGCCCCGCTCGCGGCGGAACGCGCCATCGCGCAGGTTCTCGATGCCGGACGTGGAGATGGGACCACGATAGGGCCAGACGGGCTCCTTCGTCAGGGCCCAGGAGAGCTGCACGGGATGATCCATCAGGTGCCGCCCGACCTGGTCGGAGGCATTGGCAACGCCTTGCGGTGTGGCTTCGCCCTTTGAAGCGAGCAGCAGCCGCGGCGATTCGATGGCATGGGCGGCGAGCAGAAAGACCTTGGCGCGCGCGATGCCCTTGCTGCCGTCCCAGCGCCGAAAGCGAATCGCCGTGATCTGCCCTTCGGCCGACGCCTCGATGAAGATGGCGGTGGTTCGGTCATAGAGGCGGGCACCCGCCGCAACGGCCTTGTCCAGATGGACCGTCGCATCGTACTTCGCCTGGACCGGGCAGATGGGAATGCAGCTGGCACTGCCGCAGCAGGGCGGCCGTCCATCCCGCTCGACCACGTTGCGCGCCTGGGGAGTAGCACGCAATTGATACTCGCTGCCCGCCAGTGCCTCGGCGACCTGGCGATCCAGATAGGTCTGCCCGACCGGCGGCATGGGATAGCCGTTGCTGCGCGGCGAGCCGAGATCGTCCCGGTCATCGCCGGCGACCCCCAGTTCCTCCTCGGCACGCGCGTAGAAGGGCTCCAGTTCATCGTAGGTGATGGGCCAGTCAACGCCCCGGCCATAGTGCGTCTCGAGCTGAAAATCGCTTGGCAGGTAGCGCAAGGTGGTGCCGAGCCAGTGCCAGGTGGTGCCACCGACGACCTTCAGATAGGTGCTGCCGAAGGTCTCCGGGCCCGCCTGCCGGTACCAGCCGTCGAGTTCATTCGAGACAGGATGCATCGCCTCGGGCGCGGGCGGGTAGGGGCTTTCGGGCACCTTGATCGCGGCGTTCCAGAAGCGCTCCACGCCCTCCTGGCGATCCACCCTGGCGCCGGCTTCGAGAATGGCGACCTCGACGCCTTTGGCAGCGAGTTGAGCTGCGGCGAGTGCGCCGGCCACGCCCGAGCCGACCACCACCACGTCCGCGACAACGTCGTTCACGGCTGCGACTCCGGCGGTTCCGACCAGTAGTTCGTCGCCCCTCCGCAAAAGCCGGCGGGTTTGGTGAAGGCCAGTGCGTTCCAAAAGAGTGCGCCGGTGTAGTCGGCTGCAACCGGTCCGTCGGGACCGACGAAGATGCCGGAGTACCATGCGGCGATCAGGGCTTCTGCCACTTTGCCGGTCGCATCGGGGGTCGGCATGTCCGCGGCAAGAGCCTCGAGCTCCGCTCCCTTGCCCATGGACAGGAAGCCGCCGAGCAGCGTTTGCGCAACGCCTGGATCCAGGTGTGAGGCCCCGGTCAGGGCCTGTGAGAGCTCAAGAAACTGCGATTCGCTGATCTCGGCCTGGGCGTAGAGCCGGGCCGGAAAGCCACTGGCGCCGGCAGCGGCAATGGCACTGGCCAGCGCGGACAGCAGGAGGGTGCGTCGTGTCGTTCTCGCCGTCATGGAAGCATGCATAGCGCAAATCGCGAGAGCGGGGAATCGCGTTACGATTCCGGCGTCTGGATTCTGCTCCTGATGCCCGGCGGCTTGAAGGCGCTGGATCGAGGCAAAATGCGCGCATGCGAAAGGCCGCGCCAAAAGCGGCACGGCCTTCCAAGTATCGCCTGTGGCGATGGGGCGCCGTGAAGCGCCCCGGAGTCAGCCCTGGCGCGCCTTGAAGCGCGGCTGCTTCTTGTTGATGACGTAAACGCGGCCGCGGCGGCGCACGATCTGGCAGCCCTTTTCGCGCAGCTTCGCGGTCTTGAGCGAGTTAACGATCTTCATCGGTCTCTTCCCAAAATCAAATGGGGCGTACAGCCCGGTAATTTCCTGAACGAGCGCGGCTTATAGGCACCGGCGGGCCGGGTGTCAACGCACAGGCGTGTGGCCGGAGTGAAATAGACGGCACTTCCTATGGCCCTTCCGCACGCCATTTTGCGCGTCGGTGTTCGTCGTTTACAGGGGTGGGAGGCGTTGATATTGTCCGCGCGCCCGTCGCCGCAGGGCTGCGGCGGCTGCGGTCGCGCGTCCCGCGCATCCCACGCTCCAAGCCATCTGGGCGGTCCGGCTGACATGAAAATTCTCACAGGCAACTCGAATCGGCCCCTGGCCGAAGCGATTTCGGCCTATCTCAATCTGCCTTTGACGAAGGCGGCCATGCGGCGCTTCTCCGACATGGAGGTCTTTGTCGAAATTCACGAGAACGTGCGCGGCGAGGACGTTTTCGTCGTGCAATCAACCTCCTATCCCGCAAACGATAATCTGATGGAGCTGCTGGTGGCCATCGACGCGCTCAAGCGCGGCTCGGCCCGGCGCATCACAGCGGTGCTTCCCTATTATGGCTATGCGCGCCAGGACCGTAAATCGGGACCGCGCACGCCCATCTCGGCGAAGCTGGTGGCCAACCTGATCACCAAGGCCGGCGCGGACCGCGTCCTGACCCTTGATCTGCACGCGGGGCAGATCCAGGGCTTCTTCGATATTCCGACCGACAACCTCTACAGCGCGCCGGTCTTCGTGAAGGACATCGTCGATCGTTTCAACGGTGCGGACCTGACCATCGTCAGCCCCGACGTCGGGGGCGTGGTGCGTGCCCGCGCCATCGCCAAGCGGCTGGATGCAGAACTGGCCATCATCGATAAGCGGCGCGAGCGGGCCGGAGTCTCCGAGGTGATGCACATCATCGGTGACGTGGCTGGGCGGACCTGCATCCTGGTGGACGACATCGTCGACAGCGCTGGCACCCTGTGCAACGCCGCCGTGGCGCTGACCAACGCCGGTGCGGTGTCGGTCTCGGCCTATGTGACGCACGGCGTGCTGTCCGGCGGTGCCGTGGCGCGCGTCAGTTCCTCGCCGCTGACCGAACTGGTCACCACCGATTCCATTCAGGCAACGGAAGCCATGCGCGTGGCGCAGAACATCCGGCAGCTCTCCATCGCCCCGCTGCTGGGCGAGGCGATTCGCCGGATCAGCGACGAGCATTCCGTTTCCAGCCTGTTCGATATGCCGTCCTCGAACTGAGGCGGCCGGCGCTCGGGTCCGGCACCCCTGGAGGCCGGGCTCGTTTGCCCGCGGCGGGCGCGTGGTCCGTCGACCTATGAAAATGACCCTGACTAGGAGTTGAGAGAATGAGCGAGACTGTCAATCTTCCTGCGGAGTTGCGGGACCGGGCCGGAAAGGGGACCGCCCGTGCCGCTCGCCGCGCCGGCCGTGTTCCGGCCGTGATCTATGGCGCCGGCAAGGATCCGGTGTCCGTGACCATCGAGACGCGCCTGATGAAGCGCGAGCTCAATCGCCCGGGTTTCTTCGCCCGCCTGTTCACCATCGAGGTGGGCGGCAAGAAGGAGCAGGTGCTGCCGCGCGATTTGCAGATGCATCCGATCAAGGAGGAGCCGCTGCACTTCGACTTTCTGCGTGTGGCGAAGGGTTCGACGTTCACCGTGGCCGTTCCGGTGCGCTTCCTGAACGAGGAGACCTCTCCGGGTCTGAAGCGTGGCGGCGTGCTCAACATCGTGCGCCACGATGTCGAGGTGGAATGCTCGCCGACGACGATGCCCGAGCACATCGACGTGGATCTGGCCGAAGCCGATATCGGTGACAGCCTGCACATCAGCGGCGTGAAGCTGGCCAAGGGTGTGACGCCGACGATCAGCGACCGCGACTTTACCATCGCCACCATCGTCGCGCCGAGTGCCGTGAAGGCCGAGGCTGCCGAGGAAGAGGAAGCCGAAGAGGAAGCGGAGTCGACAGAAGCCGCTGAAGAGTGAGCCTTGGGTGCCCTGCGGCCCCGCTGTAGATCGGGGCTGCAGGGCGCTTAGACCGGATCGCATTCAAGCTGAACCACAGGCTCAGATTGAATGCGGTCTGCTCTAGTGCGTCCGGAGCGGGCTTCAGGGCTGCTGCCCGGACACCTGCTTTTGCTCTGGGCACGAGAGGAACAGATGCTGTTGCTTGTCGGGCTCGGTAATCCGGGACCCAAGTACGCCGGGAATCGCCACAACGTCGGCTTCATGGCCGTGGAGGCGATGGCCCGGCGTCGCGCCTTTTCTCCCTGGCGTCAGCGCTTCCAAAGCGACGCGGCTGAGGGGCAATTCGGCGCGGACAAGGTCCTGGTGCTGAAGCCCATGACCTACATGAACGAGTCCGGCCGGGCCGTGGGCGAGGCGCTGCGGTTCTTCAAGTTGGGCCCCGAGGACGTGCTGGTGCTGCACGACGAACTCGACCTAGCGCCGGGCAAGATCAAGTTGAAGCGCGGTGGCGGGCATGCCGGGCACAATGGTCTGCGCTCCATTGCCCAGCACATCGGCCCGGAGTTCCGGCGTCTGCGCATCGGCATCGGCCACCCCGGCGACAAGGAGCGTGTGCTGGGTCACGTCCTCGGCGATCTGTCCAAGGGCGAGCAGCCCCTGTTCGAACAGCTCTTCGATGCCATGGCCCGCCATGCCGCGCTGCTGGGCGAGAACAGCGAACAGGCGGACAACGCCTACACCTCCAAGGTCATGCAGGACCTGGCACCACCCAAGCCGAAGGCCTCGGCTCCCAACGAAGGGCCAGCCAAGGCGCCTTCTGCCGACGCACCTCCAGAGCCCACCCCCGCTCCACGGGAAGAGCAGGGTGCGCTGGCTCGCGCGCTCAAGGGCGCGCTTCACCGCCTGAGCGGCGACAAACAAAGAGACGAGTGACATGGGTTTCAAATGCGGCATCGTCGGCCTGCCGAACGTCGGCAAGTCGACGCTTTTCAACGCTCTGACCGAGACCGCCGCGGCGGAAGCGGCCAATTATCCCTTCTGCACCATCGAGCCCAATGTCGGCCGCGTGGCCGTGCCCGACCCACGTCTGGAACGCCTGGCCACAATCTCGAAATCGGCCAAGGTCATTCCGACCCAGCTCGAGTTCGTCGACATTGCCGGTCTGGTCCGGGGCGCTTCCAAGGGGGAGGGGCTGGGCAACCAGTTCCTGGCGAACATCCGCGAAGTCGACGCTATCGTGCATGTGCTGCGCTGCTTCGAAGGCGACGTGACCCACGTCGAGGGCTCGGTCGATCCCTTACGTGATGCGGAGACGGTCGAGACCGAACTGATGATGGCCGACCTCGACAGCCTGGAGAGGCAGGCCGACACCACGGCCAAGCGCGCAAAGATAGGTGACAAGGAGGCGCGCCTGCGCATGGCCGTGTTGGAGCCGGTACTCGCCGCGCTACGCGATGGCCGCCCCGCGCGCACCGTCGAGATTTCAGAGGAGCAGAAGCCGCTCTTCCGCTCGCTCAACCTGCTGACCGCCAAGCCGGTGCTCTACGCAGCGAACGTTGCCGAGCACGAAGTGGCCGAGGGCAACGCGCTCTCCGAGAAGGTGCGCGAGAAGGCCGAGGCGGAAGGCGCCGGCTTTGTGGTCATCTCGGCCGCCATCGAGGCGGAGATCGCTGCGCTCGACGGTGAGGAGAAGCAGGCCTTCCTTGAGGAGCTGGGCCTGGCGGAAAGCGGGCTCGCCAGGCTGATTCGCGCCGGCTATGCGCTGCTGGACCTCATCACCTTCTTCACGGTCGGCCCGAAGGAAGCGCGCGCCTGGACGGTGAAGCGCGGAGCCCGGGCGCCGCAGGCCGCCGGTGTCATCCACAGCGATTTCGAGCGCGGCTTCATCCGTGCCGAGACCATCGCCTTCGACGACTACATCGCCCTGGGCGGCGAGCAGGGAGCGAAGGACGCCGGCAAGATGCGCGCCGAGGGCAAGGAGTACCCGGTGGTCGACGGCGACGTCTTCCACTTCCGCTTCAACGTCTGACCTGCGGCGCCCTGGCCGCAAGGTCAGAGGCAGGAGCGGGGGTCAGGGCTGGGCGACAATGCCTTCCCGGCGCGGGTCGGCGCCACCCTCGAGGCCATCGACGCCACGCCGGATGACGTGCAGGCCGCTGGTCATCTCCGTCACCCGGGTTTCGTGGCCGAGCGTCTGGAGTCCCTCTTCCAGCGTCTCCAGCGCGCTGCCGGCTTCCAGCAGGGTTGGACCGTTCAGGTTGGCGGCATGGGCGCCCGCAACCGCAGTTTGCGGGTCCAGGTCCCACTCGAGCATAGCCAGCAGCGCATTGACGGTATAGCCGATGATGCGTGCGCCGCCCGGCGAACCGGCGGCAAGGTGGAACGCGCCGTCCTCGTCGAACACCAGAGTGGGTGACATGGAACTGCGCGGTCGCTTGCCCGGCGCAACGCGATTGGCCACCTCCTCGCCTTCGATCTCAGGCAGGAAGGAGAAATCGGTCAGCTGGTTGTTCAGCAGAAAGCCGCGCACCATAAGCCGCGATCCGAAGGCGGATTCCACGGAACTGGTCATGGAAACCGAATTGCCCGCGGCATCGACCACGACCAGGTGCGAGGTGCTGGGCGTGTCGACTTCCGGGGCCAGCGCCCCGCGCTGGGGCAGGCGGCCCGGCTCCGCCTCGGGCATCACCGCGTCGCGCTGGATCAGCGCCGCGCGCTGCCTCAGGTAGGAGGGGTCGAGAAGGCGATCCAGCGGCACGGCCACGTAGTCGCTGTCGGCCAGATAGGCGTTGCGGTCGGTAAAGGCGAGGCGGGACGCCTCCGCGAGCAGATGCACGGCCTCCGCCCCGTCGGGCGCCAAACCCGAGAGATCGAAGTTCTCCAGCATTCCCAGGATCTGGAGCACGGCCACCCCGCCGGAGGTGGGCGGCGGCATGCCGCAGACCTTGTAGGCGCGGTAGCTGCCGCAGAGCGCGGCGCGCTCCTTGGCCTCGTAGGCGGCCAGATCCGCTTCGCTCAACAGGCCGGGGTTCTCCGCCCCCTGTACTTTGGCGACGATGTCGGCGGCAATCGCCCCGCGGTAGAAGCCGTCGGCGCCCTCGCGGGCGATGCGGCGCAGGCTCTCGGCATAGTCGGGATTGCGCAGCCACGTGCCGGCCGGCTTGGGCGCGCCCTCGGAGGTGTAGAAGTAGGCGCGCGCCGTCGGATCGGTCTGCAGGTACTCGTCGGCGGCGATCTGCCCGGCCAGCCGCGGTGAGATGGCGAAGCCCTCTTCGGCCAGACGGATAGCCGGGTCGAAGAGCGCGCGCCAGGGCAGCGTGCCGTGGGACTCATGCGCCAGTTCCAGCATGCGCAGCAGGCCGGGCGTGCCCACCGAGCGGCCGCCCACCACCGCCTCCCAGAAGTCCATCGCTCGGCCCTGCTCATCGAGGAACAGATCCGGCCCCGCCGCCATGGGCGTGGTTTCGCGGCCGTCATAGGCCTGGATTGCGCCGCCCTGCGCCCCGTAGTGCAGCAGAAAGGCGCCGCCGCCGATGCCCGAAGACTGCGGCTCCACCAGGCCCAGCACCAGTTGCACCACAATCGCGGCATCGACCGCCGAGCCGCCGGCGCGCAGCATCTCGACGCCGGCCTCCACGGCGAGGGGATTGGCGGCCGCCACCATGGCCTCGGCGGTGTGCTCCTCGGCTTGAGCACTGGGCGAAACCACCCAGAACGAGAGGAACAGCAGCAGGGCGGAAAGGGCTCGGCGACGGGGAAGGAGCATGGGAAGGCCTCCGGCTTGCGCCGCCTGGCGGCGGATAGGACTCAGCGCTTGATGAGTGGCGGCACCGCCTGCATGTCGGTGTCCCAGGGGAAGAGGATCCAGGTGTCCTGGCTGACCTCGGTCACGAAGGTGTCCACCAGCGGCCGGCCCGCCGGTTTGGCGTAGACGGTGGCGAAATGCGCTTTGGGCAGCATCTCGCGCACCACCCGCGCGGTGGAGCCCGTGTCCACCAGATCGTCGACGATAAGCCAGCCGGTGCCGTCGCCGGAGATACGCTTGAGCACCTGGGCATCGCCCTGGCTGCGGTCGTCGTAGCTGGCGATGCAGAGCGTGTCGATGAGGCGCACCTCGAGTTCGCGGGCGATGATGGCCGCCGGCACCAGGCCGCCGCGGGTGATCGCGATGATGCCCTTGAAGGGCTGTGCCGCCATCAGGCGCCAGGCCAGCGCCTTGGCATCGCGGTGGAGTTCCCACCAGGAAACGGGAAAGGTCTTGTCGGGGGCGCTGGAGTCCACGGGCGGCCGCTCCTTCATGTCATTGCAGGTCTTGGTCGGCGCCATTGAAACCGAAGGCGCCACACAGAGCAACGCTTCCCGCGGCCGGAAATCGCCGGCTTGCAGCCTGGAACCGCGATGCGCTCGAGGCCGTTGTGCCAACCAGAACCCCAGCAAGAGGAGCTGACCATGGCGGTTTGCGATCACTGCGGCAACGACTACGACAAGGCCTTTCAACTGAGCCGGGGCGGGCAGACCTGGACCTTCGACAGCTTCGAGTGCGCCATCGCCACGGCCGCCCCGCGCTGCGCCCACTGCGACTGCCGCATCATCGGCCACGGTGTCGAGGCGGGCGAGAGCATCTATTGCTGTGCCCACTGCGCCGAGAAGAGCGGCGCGTCCGGCCTGCGCGACCGGGTCTGATTTACCCCGATCGGGGGCTTCGGCGCAAAAGGCAAAAGCGCGAGAAGTGCGCTTGCAAGGCGCGAGGCCTTTTGTTAGACACTCGCAGCCGGCCGGAAACGCCCCACCACGGGCCACCACCGACCGCGGCGGCGCCCGTAGCTCAACTGGATAGAGCATCTGACTACGGATCAGAAGGTTGGGAGTTCGAATCTTCCCGGGCGCGCCAAAAACCCTCAGAAAATCAAGAACTTAGAGAATCGTAACGGCGGCGATTTGGCCGCCGTTTCGCATTTCTACAAACCTTCTACAAAGTATAATTTGTTGACGGGCGCCCTTTTCGGAGGCGTTGGTGACGTCTACGCAATCGGGGTCAAAGGCCCGACTTAGGCTGGTCCAATGCGGACTGGGGTGGATCCCCCCCGGTGGCTGTTGGAATGCCCCCTGTTCCTGCTGCCACTGCGCTTCGATGTGAGCGGGCGGCTAGTCGGGCTGGTTCTGGATCGCGAAGCGGACTCCCTGGCGTTGAGCTTCCAGCCAGTACGCACAAAAGATTGGTTTTGCGTTAGAAATGGGAACAGGGGCTTGGAATTTTTGGGGCGGAAGCTTTGGTCTGCGCATTGCCCTTGCGCGTCAGTCGGACTGCCTTTGGCCCCGTTTCTCGCGCCAGCCCTGCAAGAAGCCTCGGTCAATGCCTCCAGCCAGGAACACCAGCATATGTGCAGGCGGAGGCGCGGCGTGCCCTGGGTGGCAAGTCATTGCGCCTGAAGGCGCCTCCGAGGATTTGACCGTTCAGTCACTTTAGCGTCACCGCCTTCGGTCCCTAACGAACGGACCAAACTTAGCTCTATGAAGAGTTGGTGAGCAGGGCGGGTGAGCACCATGCTACCTGAGGTGTGGTGCGGAATCGATTGACACGCATGCTGGTGTGAACGCATTACTTTAGGATGTTATCCTCAGCACAAACACTGTTTGCGCATTCACTCGCTGGTGCCGATTGTCAGCACTGGGAGCGCCTTGAAGACCACCTCAAGGAGGTTGCCGAGTTTGCTGCCGTACGCGCAGCGACATTCGATGCTCGGGATTCTGCGTGGGCTGCGGGCTTACTGCATGACCTGGGCAAAGCCAAACCGGCCTTTCAGGCAAAACTTTATGGCGAGAAGAACGGTGAGCCTCACAGTGCCGAGGGCGCGCTATACGCTTCTGATAAGCTGGGAAAATGGGGCTGGCTGTTGGCCTACTGTATCGCGGGGCATCACACCGGCTTGCCCAATGGATTGAGTGGCGAAGCGCCGGGCCTGCCGCTGGAAGAGCGATTGCAGACAGCCAGTCGCCTCGAACTGCCGGAAGGTATCCCGACGCCATCTCCGCCACCGTGGCCACCCGACCAGTTGCGCGGCGCGCGCGAAAAGGCCGATATCCACTTCCGACTGCAGTTTCTCATCCGAATGCTGTTCTCGGCGCTCGTGGATGGCGACTTCATCGCCACGGAAGCCTTCTACGACAAAGCCGAGGGGCGGAATGAACGCGAGCGCGACTGGCGCGGACGATTGGAGGATCTGCGGGAAAGTCTGGATGGGCGTTTCAGTGCGCTGGAGGGCAGGCCGGGCGCCGTGAACGAACAGCGCCGGGCAATCCTCAAGCATGTGCGCGATCACGCTCCAATGGCACCGGGATTGTTCTCGCTCAACGTGCCGACAGGCGGGGGCAAGACTCTGGCTTCGCTAGCCTTCGCATTGGACCATGCTCTTATTCACGGTCTGCGGCGGGTGATCTATGTGATCCCGTACACGTCCATCGTAGAGCAAACTGCTGCCGTTTTTCGCGAGGCGCTGGGCGACGATGACGCGATCCTTGAACACCATTCCTCTTTCGATTGGGATGGCTTGACCGATCACAGCGAGTCAGAGCGTCTGCGCTTAGCGACACAGAACTGGAACCGGCCCGTCATCGTGACAACGGCGGTCCAGTTTCTCGAAAGCCTTTATGCTAACCGCCCCTCCCACTGCCGAAAGCTGCACAATATCGCGCAATCTGTGGTGGTTCTGGACGAGGCGCAGACCTTGCCGCTGCGGCTGCTGCGCCCGTCTCTCAGGGCGGTGAGCGAGTTGGCGCGCGGCTATGGGGCTTCGGTGGTGCTGTGCACAGCCACGCAGCCGGCGTTTCGGAGTGAGGATGGCTTCGGCGAGGCAGCGCTGGAAGACGTGCGCGAGCTAGCCCCCGACCCTCCATCTTTACATGCCACGCTGCGACGGGTGCGGGTGCAAGATGTGGGCGTGATGGATGACGTGGCGCTCGCCGAACGGCTGCGGGCAGCCGAGCAGACTCTAATGATTGTCAACACCCGCGCCCATGCCCGGAGCTTATTCGAGGCGATCCACGA
Source organism: Aquibaculum sediminis (assembly GCF_040712085.1). Classification (NCBI taxonomy): domain Bacteria; kingdom Pseudomonadati; phylum Pseudomonadota; class Alphaproteobacteria; order Rhodospirillales; family Rhodovibrionaceae; genus Aquibaculum; species Aquibaculum sediminis. Next base: position 146,414 of record NZ_JBFCVK010000001.1, on the reverse strand, counting down.
TATGCCCGGCGCGGCGCATCTGACTACGTCGATGACCGCCGCGCATCGCCGCGCTGTGTTGGGTGATATCCGGGGCCGGCTTAAGCGCAATGCACCCGTGCGGCTGGTGGCGACATCGCTGATCGAGGCTGGGGTGGATGTCGATTTTCCACAGGTCTGGCGGGCGCTGGCAGGTATCGACTCCATCGCCCAGGCCGCCGGTCGATGCAACCGCGAGGGGATGCTAGAGGGGATGGGAGAGGTGTTTGTGTTTCGTCCGGCGGAGCACAAGCTGCCACGCGATCTGGCCAAATTCGCCGAAGAGGCCGGGCATGTTCTGGAGCGCTTCGATGACCCTCTCTCTCTAGAAGCGGTCAATGCCTATTTCCGCGATGTGTACTGGTCTCTCGATCAGGGTCTGGACGCCATCGAGATAGGGGATACCCGCGGCATCCTCACTGCAATCGCGAAAGCCGGCAATGCAATGCAGTACCCCTTCGCCGACATCGCGTTGAAGTTTCAACTGATCAATGAGGGCGGGTTGCCGGTGATCATTGTCGGGGGTGACTGGGGCATAGCACCGGACGAGCTGGAGCGACTGCGCTTCCGTACCACTGGTGTGATCGCTCGCGCCTTGCAGGCTTATCAGGTGCAGGTGCCGCGCAAGGTGCGAGCGAGAATGCTGGCAAAGGGCGCGGTTGAGTTCTGGCACGAACAAGAATTCGGGCCGCAGTTCGCACTTTTGGCGAACAACTCGCTCTATGATGCGCGCGCAGGGCTGCGTTGGGACAATTTCACGGACCTCGGATTTCTTGAGACATGAGGAGAGTATCCTTGGCCTATGGCATTAAGCTGCACGTCTGGGGCGATCACGCTTGTTTCACCCGGCCCGAGATGAAGGTCGAGCGTGTCTCCTATGATGTAATGACTCCGTCTGCCGCCCGCGGCATTCTTGAGGCGGTACACTGGAAGCCCGCCATTCGCTGGGTGATTGATCGTATCCATGTGTTGCGTCCGATCCGCTTTCAGAACATCCGCCGCAACGAGGTAGGCTCAAAGATATCCGCGCGTGTTGCCGCCGCGGCAATGAAGGCAGGCACGACCGCTGGGTTGCGCAAGGTGGTAGAAAATGATCGTCAGCAGCGCGCCATGTTGGCGCTACGGGACGTTGCCTATTGCATCGAAGCGCATTTCGAACTTACACCGCGCGCGGATGCGGACGATACCGAAGGCAAGCATCTTGACATGTTTCGTCGGCGTGCCGCAGCGGGGCAGTGCTTCCATCGGCCTTGTCTGGGGGTACGCGAATTTCCGGCTCATTTCGAGCTGACCGAGGAGATTCCCGAGAGCAAGCTGCCGGCCGAAATGTACGACCGTGATCTAGGCTGGATGCTTTATGACATCGACTATGCCACCAGACGCGAGCCGCTGTTCTTCCGCGCGCAGATGGTGGGTGGGGTGGTCGACGTGGCAAAGGCCCGGGCGGAAGGTCTGGTGCAATGACCATCCTCACGGCGCTTGCCACACTCTACGAGCGCATGGCCGGCCAGGGAGAGGCGCCGCGCCTCGGATTCTCGATTGAGAGGATCGGTGGTGAGGTGGTGATCGATGCCGACGGGCGGGTTTTAAAGATTGCCTCGATGTTGGTGCCCGATGAAAAGGGCCGAAACATGTTGCCGCGCTCACTTGCGGTACCGGCAGCGGTGAAGCGAGCATCCGGCATTGCTGCGAACCGGCTATGGGACAAGACCGCCTACACCCTTGGCCTAATCGCGGAAGCGGGGGACGATGGCGGAATTCGCCCCGGCCAGGGTCGCCGCACGGCCGAGGAGCATGCTGCGTTCAAGACGCTGCATGCTGAGCTTCTGGCCGAAACCGATGATCCGGGACTCCTTGCATTGCGGCGCTTTTTGGAGCGCTGGCAACCCGAAGATTTCGCAGGCACCGATCAACCCATAGCCGTGCTCAACCAGAACATCGTTTTCCGGCTCGATGGTGATTGCGACGACATGGGCCGTCCGCGGTTCGTGCATGACCGGCCCGCTGCCATTGAGTTGATCCAGCGGCCAGGAGCGACTGAAGGTGGGATGCTGTGCCTGGTAACTGGTGAGCGGGCGCCAGTCGCGCGGCTGCACCCCTCAATCAAGGGCGTGGCCGGAGGGCAAAGCTCCGGCGCCTCGCTGGTGGCATTCAACAGTGAGGCCTATGAATCGCATGGCAAGAGCCAGGGCGATAATGCCCCCGTCTCAGAACGGGCTGCCTTTGCCTATGGGACGGCTCTCAATGCGCTGCTGGCGAAAGGCGAACGCCGACATTTGCGCATCGGTGATTCCACGGTCGTGTTCTGGGCCGAGGCTCCCGAAGCGAGCGAAGCGGAAGAGATAGAGGCGTTAATGGCCGAGTCCTTCGACCCGCCAGTTGAGGACGAGGACAGCGCCACGGCGAAGCTGCGCGCGCGGCTGGAGGCGGTGGCGCAGGGTAGTACTTCGGAAACGCCTGAGTTCGATCCTACAACGCGCGTCTATATTCTCGGTCTCGCGCCCAATGCAGCGCGCGTGTCCGTGCGATTCTGGTACCCTGGCACCGTTGGCGATTTCGCGCGCAACGTCTCGCGCTTCTGGAAAGACCTCGAAATCGCACCCGCGCCCTGGAAAACGTCTCCAACAGCTTGGTCGTTGCTTTACGAGACTGCGCTTCAGCGCAAGGCCGAGAACATCCCGCCGCTCCTCGGAGGTGAGTTGATGCGTGCCGTGCTCACCGGCAGCTCCTACCCACGCTCGCTGCTGTCGGCGGTGATCGGCCGCATTCGCGCCGATGGCGAGATATCCGGACGGCGCGCCGCCATCTGCAAGGCGTTCATCCGTCGAAACATCGGCAAAGAGGAGATTCCCGTGGCTCTCGATCCTGACAGTGTCAATCCGGCCTATCGGCTGGGGCGGCTGTTCGCTGTGCTGGAGCGCATTCAGCAGGCGGCCCGGCCCGGCCTCAACGCAAACATCAAGGACCGTTATTTTGCCGCAGCATCGGCCACGCCCGCGCGGATGTTCCCGGTATTAGTTAAGAACGCCACCCACCATCTGGCACTGCTCCGCAAGGGCGAGGGCGGTGGATTGGCACATTGGATGGATGCCGAAATGGGCCGTATTTGGGCGGGGCTGGGCGCAGATCTGCCACGCTCGTTGAATCTCGAGGACCAGGGACGCTTTGTCGCCGGATATTACCACCAGCGCTGGGCGAAAAAGCAGACGCATGAAGCCAATGCCGAAGAAGTCAGTGAAGATCAGGGAGCTTCAGGATGACCACCCTTTCCAACCGATACGATTTCGTCTTCTTCTTCGATGTCGAGAACGGCAACCCCAACGGCGACCCCGATGCCGGCAATCTGCCGCGCATGGATCCCGAGACCAACCAGGGCCTTGTTTCGGATGTCAGCCTTAAGCGGAAGGTGCGGAACTATGTTACCGAAGCCCGAGGGGGGCAGCCGGGCTATGAGATATATATGGCAGAGCGCGAGGTTCTTAACCGCCAGCATAGCCGGGCCTATGAAGCCCTAGGCATTAAATCCGAAGCCAAGAAGCTACCAAAGAAGGTAGAAGAGGCGCAGGGCTTGACGAAGTGGATGTGCGCCAATTTTTTCGATATTCGCACTTTCGGCGCAGTGATGACCACCGAAGTCAACGCGGGGCAAGTACGTGGACCGGTGCAGCTTTCCTTCGCCCGTTCGGTCGAGCCGATCATGCCGCTGGAAATTTCGATTACCCGCTCTTCGGTGACGAACGAAAAAGATTGGGATAAAGGCACAGAAAGAACCATGGGGCGTAAGCACATTGTGCCTTACGGCCTCTATTGCGCGCATGGTTTCGTCAACGCCAAGCTAGCCGAGCGCACCGGGTTCGGCGAAGACGATCTAAACCTGTTGTGGGATGCATTCCGCGACATGTTCGATCACGACCGCTCGGCCGCTCGCGGGGTGATGGCCGGCCGCCGGCTGATCGCCTTTCGTCACGACAGCGCCCTTGGTAACGCACAGGCGCACAAGCTGTTTGAGCGTGTTACCGTCCATCGGCTCCATAGTGGCGAGGCCGTGCCAGCAGGCGACCCACGCAGCCACAATTGGCCGCCTGCGCGTCGATTTTCCGACTACAGCATCGCCTTGGAAGCCGAGGGCCTGCCCACCGGTGTGAGCATCGTTGAGCCCTTCTGATGACAGCCTGCCTATCTCGGCCTTACAGCATTGGCTGTTTTGTCCTCGCCAATGCGCGCTGATCCATGTCGAAAGGCTATGGGTCGAGAACCAGCTGACTGCAGAGGGGCGCGTGCTTCACCAGCGCACCGACGGCGGATTTATTGAGAGCCGTGGCACAAGGCGCATCTTGCGCAGGGTGCAGCTTGCCAGCGAAAGCCTCGGCGTGCACGGCGTGGCTGATGTGGTGGAACTGATAGGCCGCCCACCTGCGCCTTATCCAGTAGAGTACAAACGCGGCCGCCCCAAGCCCCACCGCGCCGACGAAGTGCAGCTTTGCGCCCAGGCGATCTGCCTCGAAGAGATGCTCGGCTCCTCTGTGCCGGAGGGGGCGCTCTTCTATGGGCAGAGCCGGCGCCGCAAGGTAGTGGTCTTTGATGCGGCGTTGCGAGCAATTACTGCAAAGGTAGCCCAGGAGGCGCGTTCCGCGATCACCGGCGGGCACGTCCCGGCACCGATACACGACCCACGCCGCTGCAATGCCTGCTCGCTGCAGTACCACTGCCGTCCCGCGCGCCTACAGGCCCCGCCGCGAATCGCCACCTGGCTGGCGCGTGGCGTCGCGACCGAGACCGTTCCGGAGTGACGCATATGAAGAAGCTGCTCAATACGCTTTACGTCACCTCCGAAGGCGCTTGGCTGCGCAAGGACGGCCAGAACGTGGTGGTGGAGGTCGATGGCGCCGTGCGCGGGCGGGCGCCGGCGCATTTGCTGGCTCAGATTGTTTGCTTCGGACAGGTGGCGGTATCGCCGGCCTTGATGGTTTTCTGTGCCGAAGGAGCAATCTCCATTGCATGGCTCAATCCTTATGGCCGCTATCTCGCTCGCGTTGAAGGGGCACAATCAGGCAACGTACTGTTGCGTCGCGCTCAGCACCGACAGACAGCCGATGCCGAAACAGCGCTGCCAGTGGCCTGTGCCATGGTCGCCGCCAAGGCAGCCAATCAGCGAGGTGTCATCCGGCGGCATCTCCGAGATTACGGCGCGAGTATGGAATCGGCGGCGCGAGATGGGCTGGAGATGGCTCAGCGGCGACTTGGCGATGCCGCTCGGCTCGCGCTTTCTGCTCCCGATGCTGACAGCCTACGCGGGCGAGAAGGCGAAGCCAGTCATGCCTATTTCGAAGTTTTTGGCCAACTCCTGCGCCACCGCGATTCCAGTTTAGGCTTTTCCGGTCGAACCCGCAGGCCGCCGCGCGATCCGGTAAATGCAGTCCTATCGTTTCTGTACGTGCTGCTTACTCAGGATTGCCGAGCGGCTTGTGAGACCGTCGGTCTCGATCCGCAAATGGGCTTCTTACACCGTGATCGCCCTGGCCGAATGAGCCTCGCCCTCGACCTGATGGAAGAGTTTCGCGCCCCAATGGCCGACCGGGTCTGTTTGAACCTGTTCAACCGGCGACAGCTGACTCCGGCTGATTTCCGGCATGAGGAAACCGGTGCGGTATTGCTGACAGATGAGGGGCGCACAACGGTTCTGAAATCCTGGCAGGAGCGCAAACGCGTTGCCCTGCGGCATACCTTTTTCGATGAAACCGTACCCTTGGGATTGATGCCACACCTGCAAGCGCAGTTGCTCGCCCGGCATTTGCACGGAGAGATTGATGGCTACCCCGCTTATTTTTGGAGGTAACGATTTTAATCCTGATTACCTATGATGTGCGCACGGACAGTCCCGCCGGGAGAAGGCGCCTGCGGCAAGTTGGCAAGGCTTGCCAGGACTATGGTCAACGCGTGCAGTATTCGGTATTCGAATGCGACGTGGCTCCGGCGCAATGGACCTCCCTGCGCCATCGTTTGATATCGCTCATTGATCCTGAGCAGGACAGCCTGCGCTTTTACACACTGGGTGCAAACTGGCGCCGGCGGATCGAACATGTCGGCGCCAAGCCGGCACTCGATTTCGATGGGCCGCTGATATTCTAGTTTTTTGTGCGAACCACCAGCGGACACGATTTCTCGGTAGGTTTCGCAAATTCCCCAACCGTCTGATCTTGCAAGAAGAACTGTTGGCTGCCTACAAGCCGAAGCAGCTGCAAGCCGCCGGATCGCCCAGTTCGCAGTGTCGGGGTCATTTGTCCCGAGTTATCAGTGTGCTAGGCATCGACAGTCGCCCCCTCACGGGGGCGCGGATTGAAACTTGCTCGGCCTGCTGCTCGTCGAACAGCTGCCCGGGTCGCCCCCTCACGGGGGCGCGGATTGAAACAGTGCGCGCAGGCGTTCGATCCGCTTGACGTAGCGGTCGCCCCCTCACGGGGGCGCGGATTGAAACATCGAGCGGGCGTTCGAGCTACGGCCGCGGTGGGTCGCCCCCTCACGGGGGCGCGGATTGAAACACCACCCGATCGTCCGGTGCCGGCAAGCAGGCGGTCGCCCCCTCACGGGGGCGCGGATTGAAACTCCTCTGCTATCCCGCCGCGACAGTACCGAAATCGTCGCCCCCTCACGGGGGCGCGGATTGAAACTTTTGCGGCCACGGCTTCCTTGACCGGATCGACCGTCGCCCCCTCACGGGGGCGCGGATTGAAACATGAAGGCCTTGCGCCGCTGCGGGTTGTCGCGGCTGTCGCCCCCTCACGGGGGCGCGGATTGAAACGCGCGCCGAGCTCGCCCGGCGTCTGGGGGTGAGGTGTCGCCCCCTCACGGGGGCGCGGATTGAAACAACCGCGAGAAGCTACAGCGCCTGATCGATTCCTGTCGCCCCCTCACGGGGGCGCGGATTGAAACACTGTCCCCTACCGCATCGGAGAGGGCACCGCGGGTCGCCCCCTCACGGGGGCGCGGATTGAAACCTTGCGCTGCTCCGGTTTCAGGAACTGCTCAGTGGTCGCCCCCTCACGGGGGCGCGGATTGAAACTCGCGCAGGGCCAGACGCTGCTCCTCCAGCCGCTGTCGCCCCCTCACGGGGGCGCGGATTGAAACTGCCCCTGGCCGACGTTGCGCCGGTGGCGCGGATGTCGCCCCCTCACGGGGGCGCGGATTGAAACGTTCGAGGCATGGCATTTGTCCTGGCAGACAAGGTGCGGTCGCCCCCTCACGGGGGCGCGGATTGAAACTGGACGAAAACACGATCCCGACGCGGGTTATCCGTCGCCCCCTCACGGGGGCGCGGATTGAAACCGCTGGCATGATCTGCGCCACACGGCAGCTTCGTGGTCGCCCCCTCACGGGGGCGCGGATTGAAACACCTACATCTTCGAATGGGGCTATCCGCTCGGCGGTCGCCCCCTCACGGGGGCGCGGATTGAAACATCAAGGCGCAGGGCCTGCCCGTCACAGTGAGCGTCGCCCCTCACGGGGGCGCGGATTGAAACATTCCCTACCCCTCCCTTTCAGGCGCGCTCGTAGGTCGCCCCCTCACGGGGGCGCGGATTGAAACGTCGAAGGACAAAGCACCGCCCTGCCGCGCGAAAGTCGCCCCCTCACGGGGGCGCGGATTGAAACATGCAGACCGGCTCAATCCCCGAAGGCGAGATCAGTCGCCCCCTCACGGGGGCGCGGATTGAAACATTACGCCAGCACCTTGATGATTGCTTGTCCCTAGTCGCCCCCTCACGGGGGCGCGGATTGAAACTTATCCCATGAAAGTGATTTTGCAGACCGGGATGGTCGCCCCCTCACGGGGGCGCGGATTGAAACCATTGAAGAGGCACGAAACGCCGTCAAGGCAGGCAGTCGCCCCCTCACGGGGGCGCGGATTGAAACCTGTCCAACGCCATCACCGATGACAGCGAAGAGGGTCGCCCCCTCACGGGGGCGCGGATTGAAACCGGGCGTTCCATTCGCGCCTGCCCCGAATCTCCTGTCGCCCCCTCACGGGGGCGCGGATTGAAACACCGCGCAGATCGGCAACGCCGAGAACGTGGTGCGTCGCCCCCTCACGGGGGCGCGGATTGAAACCACCGCCCGGGCCAGCCCCTCGTCCATTAGGAAGGTCGCCCCCTCACGGGGGCGCGGATTGAAACATCGCCCTGCGCGCACCTGCGGCAGAAGCGGAAGGTCGCCCCCTCACGGGGGCGCGGATTGACACAAGTGCTCGCACAGCGCCCGCGCCGCCGGGAGCTGATCGCGGCCTCAGGAGACTTGCCCTGGAGGAGTGGGACGCCCTGTCGCTGTGTCAGACTCAGGCGGCGGCACCCATGGCAATCTTGCCGAGAATGGTTTCGATGACTCTCGCTCCGACTTCGGTGCGTGAAAGGCCCAGGGGGATCTCGCCGTCAGGTGCCATCAGAGGGCGCCGCAGCCAGGAAAAGGCCTTGTCTAAGTCTCCAAAGGTGTCGAGCGCCAGCTCCTGCATACGCAACAGGCGCATCACGCGATCCGATTCCGCGGGTGTTAGAGAACAGTCATGCGCAGCGCGGCGAGAGCGCGTTTGTGGCCGGATCACATAACGTGCGATTTCGCATTTACTGAAACCAGCGAGCGTAAGGGCGCGCAGGGCAGTGAGAGGCAGGCCATCGCTCACGGCCTGCGCAATGTCCAATTCGGAACCAAGTTCGCGGCCGAACGTTGCCGCGCCACCAAGCTCTCGGAAAGTCTGCTGAATGTTGGTTGGCATCCCTTCGGTCCCCCAGCATCGGCCCTTGGAAGAGACTTGCGTAAAGGCCTCGACAGGGCAACAGATAGATCGTGCTGCTCTGTCGCAGCCACCAGACGGAGAGCCTCGAGAGGTTGTACAGGCCTTTGGGTGAGGCGAAGGGCAGCCCGTTGTCGCTGCGGATGGCGTCCGGCAGGCCGCGCTCGCTGAACAGTCGTCGAAAGGCTTTCATGACCGGGGGCTCCTGGGTGCTTTCCAGGGCTTCGCACAGCAAGAGGTAGAGTGAGGCCTGGTCGCTCACGGTCAGGGGATAGCAGTAGCTCCCGTTGCCGAGTTTGAACTCGCCCTTGAAGTCGACGCACCAGAACTGGTTGGGCTGGGTGACGTCGGAAAGCGGCGTGCCCTTTTCCTTGTTGCGCCGGCGTCGCGCACCCACTCGTAGCGGGCGTCCAGGATCAGGTAGAGATAGGGTACATCTCCGCCGGAGCTCCCACCAAGGCCTTCTCGGAGCGTTGGTAACGCTCTAACAGCCGCGTCGAAAACAGACCGTCGCGGTCCTGCGGAGGCAGGCGCGTGGAGCTTTCTGCACGCTTTCGGCGTTGTCGCTGTGGATATCGACGCGTCGAGGGGGCGACAGAAGCAAAGGATGCCACGAAGTCTGAAATGGATTGCCGCCGTTTTTGGCTTGCTGGCCTTGGCTGTTGCGGCGGCCATTCTTCTTTTCGAGTGGAACATGTTGCGCGGGCCGATCGAGGCGCGTGTGGAAGCGGCAACCGGCCGTGACTTTGCCATCGAAGGCGATCTGCAGGGCGAGTTCTCCTGGCAGCCCTGGATGCGCGCGCGGGACATCCGCTTGGCGAATGCGGACTGGGCTCAGGCGGGGGAGCTTGTTCACGTCGAAGAACTCGCGCTGAGGATCGACGCTCGGGAACTCTTGCGTGGCCAACTGGTGATCATGGACACGCGCATCCTCGGCGCGGACATCCATCTGGAGATCGATGAGGAGGGGCGCGCCAACTGGGAGATGCCAGGCGACGCCAGTGACGACGCAGGTGACGACGCCGGTGATGGGGACACGCAGCGCAGCGAGGTTCCGCTGTTGGAAAAGCTGGTGGTGGAAGACAGTCGGCTCACCCTCGAAGACGCCTCCCGGGATATTCAACTGGAGGCACAGGTGGCCTCGGCACAGGTTGTGAGCCCGGAGGAGGGCAGCCTGCCCGTCAGCCTGGAAGGCGAGGGGCGCGTCCAAGGCCATCCTTTCTCCATCGCTGCCAGCGGCGGCTCCCTGGCTTTGCTGCGCCAGGAAGAGGAGCCCTATCCGATCGAGATCGAAATCGCCGTCGGACAGACGCGCGCCCGGGCCGAAGGGACGCTGACGGCGCCCCTGCAGCTCGCCGGGATGGATGGGGAACTCTGGATCAGCGGCCCGACCCCGGATGAGCTGGCGCCGATCTTGAGCATTCCGCTCCCCTCCACACCGCCTTACGAGCTGAGGGGACGGCTGCGTAGGGACGATAAGGCCTGGTACTTTGAAGGCTTCAATGGGACCGTCGGAGAGAGTGACCTTGCGGGTGACATGCGCGTTGAGGTGGATCGGGAGCGACCGCTGATCGTCGCCGACCTGGTTTCGGAGCGACTGGCCTTCGCAGACCTGGGCACGCTCGTCGGCCTGCCGCCCCAGGCCGAGCAGGTCACTGAGCAGAGCGACGCCGAAGGCCAGGTCCGCCTGCTGCCCGATGCGCCGTTGCAGATCGAGCAGGTGCGCAGCAGCGATGCGCAGGTCGTCTTTCGGGGGGAGCAGGTGGTCGCGCCGGGGCTGCCGCTGGACAATGTCGCGCTCGATCTTGTGATCGACGAGGGTGTACTGCAGCTCCAGCCGGTGGTTTTCGACTTCGCCGGAGGACAGCTCAACCTCTTCCTCTCGCTTTATGCGACGGTCGATCCCGTTGAGACAGACTACGACCTGCAGTTGTCTGGCATCCAGCTACAGAGGATTTTCAATCAGGCGGGGCTGGAGGGCGAGGCCCAGGGGGTCATCGAAGGCCGCGCCCGCTTTTCCACGCTGGGCAACACGGTCCGGCGCGCCTTTGCCACCGCGGAGGGGGACGCGGCCTTCATGATGAATGGCGGCCTGGTGTCCGGGTCCATCCTCCAACTTCTCGATGCGGGCTTTCTGGAAGCCATTGCCGTCGTCCTGACCGATGAGGTGCCGGCCGACATGAACATCCGCTGTTTCATCGGTGCTTTCGACATCAAGGAGGGCGTCCTGACCAGCAGCCCGGTGCTGCTCGATACCGTAGACAGCGCCATCCAGGCGGAGGGAAGGATCGACCTCGGCGAGGAAGCGCTCGACCTGAAGATCGCCGGCGAGGCCAAGGATCCGGGCTTCGCCAGTTCGCGCCTCGCCGTGACCCTCGGTGGTACCTTTGTCGAACCGACATTCGGCGTCGATCCGACGGAGCTGGCCATCCGCGGTGGGCTGGCAGCCGCTCTGGGAACGCTGCTGACGCCGCTGGCGGCGCTGCTGCCCTTCCTGGAGCTCGGTCTGGCCGAGGATGCCCCCTGCGCTGAGCTTATGGGGGCTGCGGAAGCGGAGGTGGAATCCGACGATTAGAATGCTTTCGGGGCAGGCTTTGGGCCGCGATAGTTGGTCGAGCGCTCGGGACCCGAGGAGCTTGATCCGAAATCTCAAGCCCTGGCGATCAAGTGCAACCCACTGAACCGCTTTTTCGTACAAAGTACGGCCCAACTGGTGGTGCTTCTGGCATCCGCTCAACAGGCAAACCGGTTCGAGGAAATGCACCGCCCCGTGTCCTCGGAACAAAGCAGGGCGGGGGCCATTGACTGTGAACCCAGGCCGCTTTTGTCGAGGATTAGCCGATGTCGCTTAAGTCTCCACCACCGCAAGAGCAGGAACAACAGCCGGGCGTCGAGCGCGAGATGGAGCCGACGCCGGATTTCCGGCCGCGCTATCCCGGGGTCGACAAGCTTAAGGGGCGCGTCGTGCTGATCTCCGGCGGCGACAGTGGCATCGGTCGCGCCGTTTCCCTGGCCATGGCGCGGGAAGGTGCCCGCGTTGCCTTGATCTACCTGGATGAAGACGCCGACGCGCAAGACACGCTCGAACTATTGAAGGAAGAAGGTTCCGAAGGCCTTGCCATCAAGGGTGACATTGCTTCGCAAGCCTTTTGCCAGCAGGCCGTGGAACAGACGATCGCGAAGTTCGGGCGGATTGACATTCTGGTCAACAATGCCGCCGAGCAGCATATCCGCCGCACTTTTGAGGAGATCGAGGCCGACGACCTGGCGCGCACCTTTGGCAGCAATGTCTTCGGCTACTTCCATCTTACACGCGCGACTTTGCCGCACCTTGGCGAGGGCGCCTGCATTATCAACACCACATCGATCACGGCCTATAAGGGCCACCCTCTGCTGATCGACTACAGTGCGACCCGCGGTGCCATTGTTGCCCTGACCCGCTCGCTGTCCCAGACGCTGCTGGAGCGCGGTATTCGGGTGAATGCGGTTGCACCCGGCCCGATCTGGACTCCTCTCATTCCGGCAAGCTTCGATGAGTCCAAGGTTTCCCAACATGGGGAAAGTTCCCCAATGGGACGGGTAGGGCAACCCAATGAAGTGGCGCCCTGCTATGTCTTCCTGGCAAGCGAAGAGGCTTCGTACATGACGGGTCAGGTGCTGCACCCCAATGGAGGCAGCGTCATCAATGGCTGACGCTCGCCGATGTTTGAGCGCCCCAGTTTGAGCGCGGCAGTTGCCGGGCCGAAGCGCCGGATGGACTGCCGCTGGAGTAAACCAGTTGACCACCAGGAGCTTGGATCATGAGCAGCAGCGAAGGTCGTCTGACGTCTGAAGGGCTCAATGTCCACCCACTGGAGCGACTCTTGTCGCTCGGGGTGGGCGCTTGTCTTGTCCGGTCCGGGTGGCGAGACAACGGGATCGGAGGCTGTGCGAAACTGATCCTCGGTGGAGCTCTCGCTTTCCGCGGCCTCAGTGGCCACTGCCATCTCTATGAGGCCTTGAGCATCAACTCCCGCGGAGGCGGCGCTGGGGCCGAGCAAGGGCAGGGGTGGCAGGAGGCCCAGGCCAGCGCCGTGATAGAGCGCCCGGCCAGCGAGCTCTATGCGCGTTGGCGAAATGTTTCTACTCTGCCCCAGATCTTCTCCCACGTGGAGAAGGTCGAACCGCTCGATGGACGCAACTCTCGTTGGACCGTTTCCGGTCCCGGTGGAGCACGATTGCAGTTTACCTCACGCATTGAACAGGATGAGCCGAACCGGCGCATAACCTGGCGCTCCAGCGAGGATGCAGACGTCCAGAACGAGGGTTCCGTCGAGTTCCAATCTGAGGGCGAGGCCAGGACGCGTATTGAGGTGCGTTTGCGCTACCTGCCACCGAGCGGTGCACTTGGGCGACTTGCGGCCCGTCTGTTCGGCGGCAACGCAGAGAGCCGACTGGCCAGCGACGTGAACCGCTTCAAACAGGCAGCGGAAGCGGAGATGGGCAAGACCGGTTCTTCCAACCGCGCCTCGAACGAACCGATGAAGGAAAGCGGCACCGGAAACGACGGTGCCGGACAATCAACTGGTGGTGCGACTTCATCGTCCTGACGCTGCCGAGAAGGTACTACGGGGCGTTAGCAATCATCGTTTCGAATTGCCTTATGCTGGCAGCGCCTCCTGGAGTGGGAGGCGAAGGGCTGGCTCCTCCCACGGCGGTGGCCCGTGCGTACGGTATGCCAGTTCCTTGGTCTGGTCGTCGAAAAGCTGTCGGAAATCCGGATCGTCCGCGAAGTGCCGCCAACGTTTGTGTACCGCCATCCGGGAAGCCCGGCCGTGATAGTCGTGCCCATCGAACGAACTGCCTCCGCCGACGGCCGGCACGGCGTCAACTCGGGCATCGGTGAAATTCAAAGCCAGTTGCTCCGCCAGTCGTCGACGGTAGCCGGGATCGTGGCACCACCGGTTGTAGCTTATCGCCAGGAGGGATCGGTTGAGACAGGTGCGCAATCCCAGAAAGGCACGCGCGTGTTGCTTCCAGACCCGCAAAGCCGTCGCTTCCGGTAGCAACGTGCCATTGAATCGGCGCCGGCTGGCAAAGAGATTGTAGGGATCTCGCAGGATGAGGAGGTCGATCTGCGTTCCAATGCCACCAAGACGTTGCTTTATCCCGCTTTCCTGAATCTCGGTTGCCCGCTCGCCCCAGGCAGAACGCAGAAAACAGTCTTCTTGACTAAAAAGCAGATGGTCCATCTGTCCGGGCTCAGCCGCCTCGGGACCAAAGCCGGCGATGTTGCTCTTGTGGCACGCGCCATGGTCGGTGGGGCGAGCGCCGGCAAAGGGGTCTTGTTCCGGAACAACGCAATTCAGAAACAACCAGCGACCGGACAATTGCGCCAGAATCCAGTCAATTATGGCGTGATTGCCGCTCCGTGACAGACCCAAGATTCGCGTCACGGTGAAAGAACTGCTCTGACGCACCATTAAAAAGAACCTCTCAAGAAATGTCGGAATGCAAGCCGATGCGCAACATTCCAACAGCAACCGTATCAGTGTCAAGTATAAGCGGTTAGTTTGTGCAGTAGCAGCAGGTGAAAGTGAGATTCATCGTCATGGTGCTTAACGTGTTGCTGCTGCTCTTGCGTTAAAAATGAAGAGGAATAGTTATTGTTTATGGAGGCATAGATATAATTCGTCGGAAGGTTTTCGAACAACTTTGTATCCCGCGCTCCGAAGCATGGCCTCGCAGCACGCTCGGTTCGGAATCCACCAGTTTGTTGGATCGCCGGCGAAAGACTGCTCCACAAAGTGGAGGCGCGGGTAGGCCGGGTCGTTGAACACCTCTTCCTCGGCGAAGGGGTGGTCAGGTGCCAGTGGCGCGACATCCCGGCTACCACGCTGAAGCGACTGGCAGATGAAGAGGTCCTTGGTTGCGTGCTCGTGCAGCAGGTCCAGGGCCAGCAGAGGATGGCGCAGGTGGTACAGCACGCCCATGAAGAGCACCACGTCAAACCGCTCTTTCAGCGCTTCGATCTCGTAGACCGACATGCGGTGCAGTTCGATCTCCACATCGAGTATCTCCGCTGCGAAGCGTGCTTGCGCCAGATACCGTTCATCGGGGTCTATTCCCACCACCCGTTCGGCACCGAGACGCTTCATCTCGATCGAGAAGAAACCTCCGTTGCAGCCGACGTCGAGAACCGTGCGGCCGCTAAGATCGCTTGGCAAAGCCGGTTGTAGCCGTCGCCAGATCCATCCGGGATAGTCGCCCAGGAAGTGTTCCGGAGCGGTGGACACGCCGCCCAACTCCATGTTGTGGAACCACTCGCCCAGCGCGCGTATGCGACGTTCTGTGTCTTGCTTCGCCGAGATCTCATCTCTGTTCATGGCTCACCTCCCGGTCGACGTTCCTCCCGGTCGACGTTGTCGGCACTGCATTCCTCATCGCTTCCAGACCAATTGCGCGACCAGCGTTTCCGCTCGGGAGAGGCTGTCGGCTGGGCGGCACTTCGCGAAGCGTCCCGCAAGCGTGCCGCCGGTGAACGCCTGCACCACACAGCGGTGGACATAGCTGCGTCTCACAACCGCCGGCGTATTGCTTAGCATCTCCGCCACTTCGTGCATGACCGTGGCAATCTGCCGGTTGCGCGCCCGTTCCCGCGGTTCGGGCTGCAGGCGCGCCAGTCTCTGGCCGGCCGCGGCGGTGGCCGTGAGCGAGCGGAAATCCTTGGCGGTCACCGGCGCCCCCGCAGCTTCACGCAGATAGGCGTTGACCTCGCCGGCCGTGACCTTGTGCCGCTTGCCGTGCGCATCGCGATACTGGAAGAATCGCCTGCCCGGCAGGGCGTGCAGTTCGCGTGCCAGGGCAGTGAGGGAGGGGTGTGCCAGTTCACAGCGGATCTCCCGCCCGCCCTTTCCGCGGAAAGTGAGACTGAGCTGCTTGCCGTCACAGTGAACGTTGCGCTTCAGCAGGGTTGCTGCGCCGCGCGTGCGTCCGGAGTGGACATAGTCTTCACAGCCAATGCGAATGTGAGTGCGGTCGATGATCAGCACGATGCCGGCCAGCACCCGTTCGCGGGTAAGGCCTTCCTTCCGCAGATCGCGGCGCACTCTGCGGCGCAGTCGCGGAAGACTGGCGCAGAATTGGGAAAGGCGCTCCACCTTCTCGGCCTCGCGGACTTCCTCCCAGCCCGGATGATAGCGGTACTGAAGCCGACCGGCGGCATCGCGACCCACCGCCTGAAGGTGGCCTCGCGGATCGGGGGAAATGCAAACCTCTTTATAGGCGGGCGGAATCGCGAGACTGCGGATGCGCTGGAGAGTTTCTGCGTCGTCGATGCGCTGCCCGGCTTCGTCCTGGTAAGTAAACCCCCGGCCGCAACGCTGGCGCCGGATGGTCAGCCCTTCCACCTTCGCCAGGCGTAAGCCTGTAGCACGCAGAGCCCGGCGCCTCTGGGGACTGCTCATGGCGCGTCTTGCGTCCTCCTTCCTCAGGCAACGGGCGCGCTGGCTGCTCGGTCGGCCAAGGTCGCCAACAGTTCATCGACCTGCCGCGCCCGCTGTACGTAGGTGTGTGAGCGCAGCAGGCGCCGCAGGGCCGCTTGCCCGATTGCAGCCGCCCGATCCGGTGTGAGGGTACTGAGGCACTCGAGCAGATCCTGGCCGTTGCGCACCACCAGCACTTCCTTGCCCGGCTGCAGGAAGTCCTCGATGCCCGGCCAGGCATCCGTCACGACACACGCGCCGGCACCCGCAGCCTCGAATATCCGCGTTGGCGGCGAGAAGCCGCGAGCGGCCATGCTGTCACGGTTTATGTTCAGCACAGCCCGCGGGCTGGCGTTGAAGGCGTTGTGCTCCCCGGTCGGCACATGCCCCAGGGCGCGAACATTCTCGGGCAACTTCTTGTTTTCCCAGCCAGCGCCCCCGAGCAGGAATCGCAGATGAGGAGCCTGCCGCGCCGGCTCCAGCAGAAAGCTCTCCACCCGGGCTTCGCGGTCGGGCAGGCGGTTGCCGAGAAACGAGATGTCGGCGGTATAGCGCGGCTCCGGCGCCACCGGATGGTGGCTGTCGGGATCAAGCGCGTTGTAAACGGGCTGACAGTGCCGTGCTCCCAACGCCCGATAGGCACCGACCACTCCCGCTCCGCCGCCGTAGGTCAGTACGCCGTCAAGTTGGGGCAGGAGGCGCAGCAGCGGCGCATTCGGACGCAGTTCAAGCTCCGCCAGCGTCGCCGGCGCGTCGACATCCCACCAGAGGCGCAAGGCACCCGGCGCGGCGCCCGCCATGACGGCGACGAGCAGTTCGTCATCCAGGACGCCGACGCCACTGGCCTTGATCACCACATCTGCATCGGCAGCCCGCGCGGCAACACTTCTGACACCGGTGATGTCAGGGGGATAGACCACCACGCGGCACCACGCGGGTGGCGCGATGTCGGCATGGGCCTGGCGCTCGAAGGCATCGGGCTCGAAAAAGGTTACCTCATGGCCCAGTGCCGCCAGCGCCTTGATCAAGCCGCGGTAATAGGTGGCTGCGCCGTTCCAGTAACTCGACAAAAGGCTGGAACCATAGAAGGCGATCCTCATCCGCAGGCTCTCCTTGCAGCCGTGATCCTCAGACAGTCAGGACGCGCGCCTCTGCCGCACGATGATAGGCAGCGATCAAGGCGTCGACCTGCCGGGGGACAGTGAAATGCATAGCGCGGCGTTGGGCGCGGGCACCGAGCAGGGCCCGTACCTTCTCGTCTTCAATGAGCGCGTTGATGCTGCGCGCCATCGCCTCGGGCTGCAGGGGATCGACAAAGACGGCGCAGCCGTCCCACAGCTCGTGAAAGGGCGTTATGTCCGAGAGGACCAGGGCCGCACCGGCGCTCGCGGCCTCCAGCACGGCCAAGCCGAAAGGCTCGTAGCGGGTAGGCGAGACAAAGATCGGTGCCATTGCGAACCAGCGGGTGAGTTCGCGGTGATCCAGTGAGCCAAGGCTGTGAGCATGATCCGGAACAGCGGCGGCGGTTCCCGGCCCAGCCAGCGGACCGGCGGCATGAACCGGCCATACGACCTGTCGCGCCGCGGCCTCCAGCGCCCACAGGTTCTTGGACTCGTCCCACCACCTCCCGACCGCGAGGACAAACTGCCCCTTCTCTTGCGCCTCAATAGGGCGACAGCCGTTCGGCACCACCTGCACCGGGGGCAGCTTGGCATAGGCCGCGCGAAGTTGAGCGGCAAAGCCTGCGGTTGGCGCCGTCACGATGTCGGCGGCCGCAAGACCGGAGGCCGTGTCCTTTGCATGCCGGCGCCATTCGGCCGGGAGCGGCTCGCTGCGCATGGCGCGCCACCAGGTGGCCAGACACGAGTGCGCCGCAGCGAGGCATGGCGGCCGCCTCTTCAGCAAGGGAGCGAGACTGGGCGTGTTCAGATGCAGCAGGTCGGCCCGGCGCTCCGAAAGCAGATCATTCAGGGCAGCTGCGCCGTGCGCTAATGCTTCTCCGTGCGGGTCGGCCCAATCCAGCGGCACGTCCAGCCAGACCAGATCAACGCCTGCCGCATCGGCTTCCTGCGCCTGCCCCCGCGAAGGCGGCGGACCCAGGCCCGCCAGCGTCACCGTTGCGCCGCGGCGCACCAGTTCTGCACTGACGTCCAAGCCATAGCGCCAAACGCCGCCGACGCTGTCGACGGTCATCATGAGGTGCCCTGGCAGTTTCAGCGGCAACACGCGGCCTCCAGTTGGCCGAGGTCCGCGGGGCGCGCTTCCTGGATGTCGCTGAAGCGCGCGAAAGCGGCCAGGTAGTGTTCGTGGGCCCGCTCCCAGGCCTGGTCGTCCGGCTCGCCCCACAACATGCGGTACTGCGGCGAAGCTGGATAGGGAAAGAGCGGGACCGGGTCGTTTGACCAGACGTCGGCTTGCTGCAGCCGCTGCCGCCACTGCGCGATGACCAGCGGGTCGTCTTCCTCTGTGCCCAACAGGTTCGCCTGCACGAAGGGGATATAGCGGCGCGCCAGCAGGAGGCGCTCCGCCAGTTCTTCGTTGCCCAGACGACAGCGCTTGTTCAAGGCAGCTCGTCCCTCGACGCTGAGGCTTTCCACCCCGGCCTCCACCGAGACGCATCCGGCACGTCCCAAGAGTTCGATCATCTCCGGCTTCCACAGGTCGATGCGGGTCTGAACGCCGAACTGCACGGGCCGCTCGGCCAGCGCCTGAAGCAGGTCCGCCTGCGGCAGGAAGATTTCGTCGATGAAGTAGAGGTAGGTGACCCCCTGGTCGATCAGGGCGTCGATCTCGGGCAGCAGATGCTTCAGCGCCCGCTTTCGATATCCATCTCTGTAGTCGAGCTTCGCGCAGAAACTACAGGCGAAAGGACAGCCGCGCGAGGCCTCAACTTCGGCACCGGGGCCAGGGGGGCGGGCATCGAAACGGTGATGGTGATGGCTGTGTCTGGCAATCCATTCGTCCGGCCAGGCCAAAGGTGGCTGCTCCACGAAGGGACTGACATTGGGTGCCCCGGTGACCTGCAATTCCCCTTTCTCAAGGTAGGCGATCGAGGGAACCCGTCGATAATTCTCCGCCGTGGCAAGGTTGGCCACGACCTCCTCGCACTCGCCGCGCACCACAATGTCTGCCCCCAGCTTAGTCAGTGCAGCACGGGGCGTTGTCGAACCATGGGGGCCCACGGCAACGATCCCACCGCCGCGCCCCTCGAGCAGCCGGATGAACTCCGCTGGCACTCGTAGCTCAGGAGGCGGGCAGCGCCAGAAAAGATAGCTCGGTGCGGTGGTGACGACAGTATAGTCCGGGGCGAAGGCGGCAATCTCTTCGGCGAGGCGCTCGGCCGGTGTAGCTGTGAGGTGGCCGTCCAGAACCAGGACTTCGTGTCCGCTGGCGCGCAACTTCGCGGCGGTATAGCCGAACTCCAGCGGCAGATGCGGTTCGCGGCACCCAAAGTAGATGCTGCCCTCGAAGCGCCAAGGCGGATTGACCAGCGCCAGTCTCATGCGGAAACGCTCCAGGATTGTTCTTTCTTGTGATTGGGAAGGCCTTCAACGGGCGACTGCTGCTGCAGCCATTGGCAAAGCCGCTGCAGCCCGTCCCGCCACGGCACGTTCGCGCGCCAGCCGGTGGCCGCTTCCAGCCGGCGCGTGTCGGCGACAAAGTAGCGCTGATCTCCCGCTCGCGCGAGAGCGTGCTGCCGCTCGACAGTCCGGCCGAGCAAGGCTTCGATCTCGGACAGCATGGTGAGCAGACTGACGGCGTTCTGGGGTCCGCCGCCGAGGTTGAAGGCTTGGCCAGCGAGGCTTTGCGCGTCGTTGAGCAGCAGTCGATAGGCCCGTACCGCGTCGTCCACATGCAGGATGTCGCGGACCTGAAAACCATCTCCGAAAAGCGTGATGGGCTCGTTGTTGAGCGCCTTGATCAGGAAGTGTGCCACCCAACCCTGATCCTCGGTTCCAAACTGCCGTTGGCCATAGATGCAACTCATGCGCAGCACGACTGCAGGCAGGTCGAAAGAGGCGGCATAGTCGAGAACGTACTGATCCGCCGCGCCCTTGGAGCAACCGTATGGCGTGGCAAACTGCAACGGCTGGTTCTCGCCAAGGCCGCAGGCTCGAAGGTGCGGGTCGTAGGGCAGATAGCCATCTTTCGACCGCCGCACGCCCATGTCTTGAAGGCAGCCGTACACCTTGTTGGTGCTGGCAAAAACGAGCGGAACCTTCTCGTTTCGACGGCGCAGCGCCTCCAGAAGAGTAAGGGTTCCGCCCGCATTGATGGCGAAATCCTCAAACGGGCTGATTATGCTTTCAGTAACAGCCACCTGGGCTGCGAGATGAACAACAGCACTGCAGGCGGCCACGGAATCGGCCACGGCTGTCGTGTCGCGCAGATCTGCGGTTTGGATGATCGCGCGCTCACCATGGCGGGTCCGCAGCCATTCCAGATTGGATGCCACTCCCGGCCGACTGAGATTATCGAAAAGGATTACTTCCTGGCCCTCAGACAGGAGTGCATGAGCAAGGTTGCTGCCGATGAAACCGGATCCGCCTGTGATGAGTACTGGCCGCTTACCCGACGATTTGAGGCACGGCGCCTCGATTCCGCTACCGACCATGGACAGTTTGCGACGCGCACTGGCTATGCCGCCCTTGCGCAGCAGCTGTGCCAGTAGCTTGTCGCGGCCGCGTCGATCGAGCAGGCCGACATGGTAGTGCCTGATGTCGAACTGGCGTCCTTCCTGGATATCGGTATCGAGTGGTAGGTCGCACAGCGAGTACCAGTAGAGCCGTTCAGCCGGTGCGTCGACCGCCTGAAGGAAACGCCGCACCTGTTCAAGTTCGTCGTGGCGCCATGTGGAGTAGCCGGCCTCCGTGATCCATATCTCGGCGTGAGGCTGGTATTCCGAAAGCACCTGGCGCAGCTGCGCGATCTGCGTTTCCCAGCCTGTCCAGATGCCATTCTCACTGTCCCAGGTCCCGGGAAAACCATGAATGCCAACGGCTGACACCTGCTCTAGCACCCCCTGGCGCCCGATCATTTTCAGCCACTCGATGTCGAAAGGGCTGGGCCCGCCCAGGACCGCTTTCCAGCCGCGGTGCTCCGTCCAGTGAGCTGCAGCCACGATCATTTCGCAGAAGTGGTGCCATCCGCGATCCGCGCGCCAATCCCAATCCAGCAGATTGTTGGGCTCGTTCCAGAGTTCGAGATAGGTGAAGTGATTGCCATAGCGGTCCAGAACCTGGTCTACGAAATCCGCGAGATCGCGCAGGCGCCGCGGTGGACCGGCCGTCGTGCCGGTACGAGAGAGGGAGGGAGGCGTGTAATGGATACAGGGCAGAAGGTCGACATGCTCGGCGAGCCGGGGGATCAGCCAATCGTACCACTCCGGAACGCCTCCGACGTGGAAGTCCGCCCACGAGAGATGCGTACGCAGGTGGGAAGCCCCGAGGTTCGACAGATGAATCAGACAATCTTCGACCCGCTCGTACTCGAAGGGGCGGAACCACTCGGTAATGCCGAAGCCGTCGTTGCCGAGCCGGGCTGGCTTCGTCGGTCGCCTTGAGTTCTGTTCTCCAGTCTCCGGCATGGGCGATGTTCCTGTGAAGGCTGCCTATGGCAAACTGGACGGCAGCAGCAGGGTTCCAGCCTCAGGCACCACTGACAGCGGCGGGCTGTGCAGTCGTCGCAGACGGCGAACGTCGAAACCATGCCACCGTCGGAGACAGCCCATCGCGTAGCGTCACCTGCGGGTGCCACTTGAGGAGGCGCACCGCGAGCGAGATATCGGGTCGGCGCCGACGGGGATCGTCCTGTGGGAGTGGGCGGTGGAGATAGCAACCTTGGTACCCCACGAGCCGGACAACCTCTCCAGCCAGTTCCAGAATGGAGAACTCACCCGGGTTGCCAAGGTTGACCGCGCTCTTCGGCACTTGCGGAAACTGCATCAGGCGAATGAGACCTTCGATTAGATCGGACACATAGCAGAAAGAGCGGGTCTGGGTGCCGTCGCCATAGATGGTCAGAGGCTCGCCCCGCAGCGCCTGGGCAATGAGGTTGCAGACGATGCGGCCGTCGTCGGCGCGCATGCGCGGGCCATAGGTGTTGAATATCCGCGCCACCCTGACGTCGACCCGACCGTGGCGCAGAAAGTCAAAACATAAAGCTTCTGCGGCGCGCTTGCCCTCATCGTAGCAAGCGCGCGGGCCGGTAGGATTTACATTGCCGTTGTAGCTTTCCCGCTGGGGGTGCTCCTGCGGATCGCCGTACACTTCGCTGGTCGAGGCTTGCAGGTAGCGTGCACCAACATCCTGCGCTGCCTGCAGTAAAGCCGCGGTTCCCGTTACGTTGGTGGTAAGCGTGTACACCGGGTCGCGCTGGTAGTGCACAGGCGATGCGGGGCTGGCAAGATTGAAAATCTGGTCGACGGGTGGAATTCTCGGTCTGCGAACATCGCCTTCGATGAACTGAAATCGTGCTTCCCGCTCGAAGGTTCTGAGGTTCTCGATCACGCCTGTGTGCAGGCTGTCCAGGCAGTAAACGCGCCGTCCTTCCGCGACTAGCCGCTCACAGAGATGGGATCCGAGGAAACCGGCACCGCCGGCAACCAGGACTGTAAGCACCTCAGTTCGGCGTGACGAGGGCATGTTTGGCTACTCCGCTGTTTCGCGATCGAACTGCGATGCCCGCAGTTGCCAAAACCTCTTCGAACGCATCTGCCCGCTTTGGGCCCGTATGCTTGGTCAGCACGATCCGTCGTGCGTTCTGCGCCATAGCCTGTGCTCTGTTTACCGGGACTTGGTTCAGGATAGTTACGACGTCTTCACTGCGCTCCGCTGTCAGCAGCGCGCGATCAGGAGGCAAGATGTCTTCGAGCCCGGGCCAGCGGTCGGTAATGATGGGGCACCCGCAAGCGGCCGCCTCAAAAAGCCGGACACTGGGCGACCATCCTGCGTCGAGCATGGCGGCGCGAGTCAGGTTGAGGGTAAAACGCAGGCGGCCAAAGAAGTGCGGATGCTCTCCCGGCGGTAGGTGCGTAATCCGCTCGACATTAGCGGGCCAGTCGATGTCATCCGGGTAGAGTGAGCCGGCGACGACAAAACGCTGCGACGGGAGCCGGCGTGCCGGCTCCAGCAGCAGACGCTCAAGGGACGCTTGGCGATCGGAGGCAAAAGTGCCGAGATAGCCCAGATCCCAACGGTGCGTTTCCCTCACCGGGTAATAGAAATCGCTATCGACCAGACAATAGAAAGCTGTCGCAAGCCGCGCGGCGTATTCCGCTTCCAGGCGCTTGAGCAAGGGTCCGCCGGTGAAGGAAAGGTAGAAGTCGAAACAGGGCACCAGCTCGGCGGTCAAGTACTCCGCATCCTGCGAAGCAAGCTTGGCCAGCGTGATCGGGGTGTCGATATCGTAGAATCCCACCAGTCCGCTGGCGGTCTCGAGCACAATGCGCGCCACCTCTGGGCCGTCAGCCAGGTACGAGCCCAGAACCACGGCGTCCGCCTGTGCGATAACACGGGCGTGCTCGCGCTTCAGCTCGCGCAGATCGCGGTAAAAGGCCAGGCGGCAGAAATCCGGTTGCGGCAGATCGCGATTGGCGGCGTACCAGGGCTGGTCGCGCTCGAGAAAGGTCAGATCGTGGCCGCGGGCGTGGAGCGCGCGAAGGAGTGCGCGATAGTTGGTGGCGTGTCCATTGCCCCAGGAGGAGGACAGCGATAGGCCGATAAAGACGAGCGATAGCTTCTTCGGCCTCATCCTGCCGCTGCCTCCCTGGCGCTCGGGGACGATTCAAGCTCAAGTTTGCGGAGAATGGCGAAGAGTTCGTCGACGCGGTGGGCGCAGCTGTGGCGAGAGCGAATTGTCTCAAGTCCGGCTTCTGCGATCTCCTTTGCCATCTCCGGTTCTGCGAGCAGCTGAGCCATTTGCTTTTTCATTTCCTGACCATTTGCAGCGAGCAAGAAATCCTGACCTGCGCGAAAGAGACATTCCTCGTCACGCCAAGGGGCGCAGATCAGGGGAATGCCGCATGCCAGTGCTTCGAAAACGCGAATGGTGGGGATGCCGGGGAGTTGCTCCACATAGGGCCGTCGCGGCACGTGCAAGGTCATACGGTGGCTGGCGTAAACGACCGGCACTTCGGCGTTGGGCAGCCACCCGCAGTAGTCCAGACCGGCGATGCGAAGGGATTCTCGCGCCTCCTCTGGATAGCGCACACCGTGCACCATGCCGGTTAGGCCCATGTGGTTTGCGGGTTCGAGCAGGTACTCCTGCAGTTCGGCGTCGCGCTCGCCGTCTCCCCAATTGCCAATCCACACGAGGTCCTGCCTGCGCGGCACAGCCGGGAGGGGTCTGAACAGGCGCAGGTCGGCCGCTTCGTGCCAGCAGAACGCTCTGCACCCCCAGCCGAACTGTCTGTAGAGGTCGGCCAGCACCTCGCCAAACGCCAACACAGCGTCGTAGCCATCGAGTCTCAATGCGGCCATGTCGCGCTGCGCCGAGACGCCGCGATGGTGTGTGTCGTGGAACAACAGCAGGAAACGCCCACCATCGACGCGCCGACGGCCCAAAGCCTCGATGAGCGCCGGGTCAGTCCATTCGTGCACGAGAACCACGTCGGCCCCCTCGAGCAGTCGATCGAGGTCGGGGCAGGCGCTGTAGGTTTGAACCTGCAACTCGGGGAAACGACGTTCGAATTCCTGGAGCGCCCTGGGGCCGCACTCCGCCAACAAGTTGTGGCGGCTCCACCCTTCAGCAGGTTCGAAGGCCAGCGTTTCGTGACCCCTGGCGGACAGCTCGCGCAGGATCCCGCGCTGGAAGTGCGCGTTTCCATGGTTCCAATCGCTCACGAGGGAGTGCGTGAAAAGCAGGAAGCGCACGACGATCAGCCTCCGGCGCAGCGGCTGATCATACCACCAGCCCTCGTTGTTCCAGTTCGCGCCGGGCCTCGCCGACACGGTCCAAGGCATGCTGACCGGAGAGCCAATCGACCAGTTCCGGGAGACCGTCCTCCAGCTCCAGCGTCGGCTCGAAGCCGAGCAAGGTCCGCGCCCGACTTATGTCGGCGAAACAGTGGCGGACATCGCCGCTGCGGGCGCTATTGAGGATCTCCGGGGCAATGTCCGGGCGCCCCATTTCGGCGGCAAGCAGCCTCGCCACCTCTGCCACCGAGTGGTTGCGGCCACTGCCAATGTTGATCGCCTGACCGGCGGCTGCGGGGGTTTCCATCGCCAGTCGGAATGCACGCGCAACATCGGACACGTGGACGAAGTCCCGGCGCTGCTGGCCGTCCTCGAACACAAGCGGAGCAGCCCCGTTGAGGAGGCGTGACGAGAAGATTGCCAGCACGCCGGTGTAAGGATTTGAGAGTTGTTGTCCGGAACCGAAGACGTTGAACAGCCGCAGTGCCACTCCCTCGATGCCGTAGGCTGCACAGAGCATCAAGGTCAGGCGTTCCTGAACGTACTTCGATAAGGCGTATACGGATGATAGATCGGGGCGCTTGCTTTCGTCGGTTGGTATCGGGCGCAAGGGAGCGCCTTCCCATTCCGGCTCCCAACGGCCTTCGCGAAGGGCCGTGGAAGGACGGGCACCTACCTCTATCCGCTCGGCCGCTTCTGTCTGGTAGAGTCCTTCGCCATAGAGGCTCATTGAAGAGGCGACCACCACCCGTTTCACCGGCTGGGCGATCACCTCCTGCATCAGCACCGCGGTTCCAAGGTCGTTGGCCGCGACGTAGCGTTCGACTTCGTACATGCTCTGGCCAACCCCCACCTCAGCGGCCAGATTGAAAACGCCGTCAACCTTGGTCAGTGCCTGTCGCACTGCTGCGGCATCGCGTAGGTCGGCCTGGAGGAATTCAACCTCCGGACAGGCCTCCATACCGTCCGTCGAGCCATGTACCTGCTCCACGAGACAGTCCAGCACGCGCACCTCGTGCCGGTGCTGCAGCAACTCTCGGCACAGATGCCTCCCGATAAAGCCGGCGCCGCCTGCGATCAGGAACAATCCCATGGCTCGTTTTCCCTAAAGCGCCAACTGGAGGAGCTGCATGCGAGGGTCATGCCTTCGTCGTAGCAGCATCTGCAGCCGAACCTGCTGGATGAGGAATGGTTCCAACATCGGCTCCCTTCAGGCGGGAACCACGAATGGGGGGCTCCGTTAGTTGGCCATGATGAATGGTGAAGTGGTGACCAATGAGCAAGGACGGCAGCGGAGTTTGCGGCGCCTCGTCGAGCGGGTCGAGGCCACTGGCGAGAGCCAGGAGGTTACGATCGGTAGCATTCTGCACTCGGTGGGTGAGCGAAGCTTTGCGCCGCTGTTGCTAGTCGTCAGTGTTCTGCTGGTGACGCCGGTGGGCGCTGTGCCAGGCGCACCAACTCTCGGTGCCGTCATCATTGCTTTGATCGGCTTGCAGATGCTGCTGGGCCGGCAACAGCAGTGGCTTCCATCTTATGCAGTTGGAACGAAAAGTAAGCGGCCAGAAGCTCGTCCGCACAATGCGCTATCTCGAACCCTTGGCTCAAACCGTCGATAAGGTTGTGCATCCAAGACTACCGCGTCTGGTCCGAAAGCCCTTCCCGCGCATTGTTGGGCTCGCCTGCGTATTGCTCGCGCTTGCCATGCCTCCACTGGAGATCGTGCCGATGGCCAATGCATTCACTGAAAAGTAGATGTACTTATAGATATACTTATATTGCGAGCTCTGATTTCCTCAAATCACAGTTGCTATCCAGGACGACGGACCGTCCAGTAAGGCTGAACACCGTAGTGTTCATGGATTCTCTCAGCCCATACGCGTTCGCTCCAGTCAAAGGGTGCCTGTGGTCCCCCTATTTTTCCGAAGTGTGGGGCGCTGCGCAATTGATGTTGTCGGGCTTGCAGATGGAAGGTACTCTTGTCTCCATCGTAAGAGAGTACAGCCCACGGTAGAGGGTAGTGCTTCCCACTGGTGTCGGCGAACAGTGCGTAGATCGCCTTGCCGCGTTCGACGTCGAGGATCACTTCGCGCAGTTCGCCGAATACCTGTCCATCGACAGCCTGGATCTGTCTGCCGGAGAGGTTACGGCCGCGGATCAGGCTTGTGCCTTCCTGTTCCTTGCACTCCTCTTCGAATTTTCCCGTGTGTGCTCGTTCAGAAAAACTCTGAAAATGACCGCTGTTCGGATCATAATTGAGCTGGTCCCAGGCGAAAGTTAGGTCCTCATGATTTGAATCAGTCTGGCGGGTCCGATCTAATAATAGGAAACGAATTCGTCCACTAGGCATAGCCAGAACCACGTCATGGACCATGCCCATCCGCTGGTTTTCGTGATCACGGATCATTATTTCATTAAGGCGTGCGGTTCTTATTATTCGATGTGGTAGTATATTCATAATCTAAATTTCCCGCTTAAAGTCCTCTTGAGCGGAGCAATGCTGATGATGTCGTGACCTTGGTTAACCAGGGCAGCGAAGCAACGGTTCCAGCGGAAAATCCAATGTCGCTCGTGGCGACGACGCGCGACTGTTAGGGCGGTCAGCGTGTTCTCGATCAATGCAAAAAATGAAAACTCACTCGGAAGCTCGTGCCGTTTCAGCTGCCAACCTCAAATCAACCGCAAACCGCGACCTACTTTCCGTGAATGCCGGTGGCCCTGAGTACAGCCGCTACTTTGTCATGTGCGGAACCAACGGTTTCGAAATCGCCACGCAGGCCCTTGAGTGCGTAGCGCTCTCGGTTGATTTCGTCAGCGGTGCGAAATCCCAAGCGCCGAAGGATCGGAACGGGAGGGCACCAACCTTGAATCGAATGTTGAAACAGAAAGGCGGTGACCACGGCGGGCAGTGCGAGCCAGCGTCGGTCGAGAGTTGCGCCGAGGATCACACCCGCAAAGGCAAGTGTGGATGCGTTGGCTTCTATGGCGCGCTCAATGTCCCATTCCCGGTCAAGCTCGCCTAGACGTACGGGGATTTCATCGGGGTGCTCTGCGAAATAAGCTATGCGCGCCTCGACATCCTTCTTGATCCGGCAATTGACTTCGCTGGCTGTATGACTGGGAACCCGTGAGGCAGTGGAAACCATCGATACACCTCAAGCCCTTGAACAGGCGCCCCTGATGCCCGGGGAATTCTCTGCAGCAAAATGCAGCCCCCAATCGATGGTTCCAACAACTGCAGCGCAACTCAACATCCCTCACGCTGAAAGGATCGGACGGGCGGTGAAGACCCAATCGACCGATTCGCGGTTTCTGCGCCGAAACAATCGGACTCGGAACATCAACCCTGCGGGCTGATTGTATTCTCGATTGATACGAACATTGGAGAGCTCATGCCTGAACTCGTGGGCCGGATAACCCTCGTGCAGGAGGGGCGATTTCGTCTGGTAAGTGCTCAGGGGCGAGTGATGCTTTTCCTGCTCTCGCCGCAGGCCTCGCTGGAGCCGCAGGATCTGGTGCCGCTGCTGCAGGAGGACGGACCAGTTACTGTGCATTTTCATCAGCGCCCCGGCTTGATTGCGGGAATTGCACATGATGTCGCGAAGGTTGCGCCATGAAGCCCCAGAGCCGAACGCTTTCAAAGCGGCTCGACGAGTTCCTGCGCAACTGGTCGCTGCCCCGCCAGTTCGCCGGTGAAAGCGGCACCTCCGAGGCAGCGCAGAGCGAAGGCTCGAAGCGCTTGCGCCCACGGTTGGAGGACGCCGACCGCATCGGCACCAGCATCTGCCCCTACTGCGCCGTCGGCTGCGCACAGCTTGTCTATGCCAGGGACAATCAGGTGCTGCATGTGGAGGGGGATCCGCGCAGCCCGATCAACCAGGGCACGCTCTGCCCCAAGGGCGCCGCCACCGCCAGCCTGCTCGCCAATCCGGAACGCCTCACGACGGTCCGCTACCGCGCCCCCTACAGCACCGAGTGGGAGGAGAAGCCGCTTGAGTGGGCGATGGAGCGGATCGCGCAGCGCGTCAAGCAGACCCGCGACGAGACCTTCGTCGAGCAGCTTCCCGATGGCGAGACGGTCAACCACACCCTGGCCATTGCCTCGCTAGGGGGCGCCACTCTCGACAACGAAGAGAACTATCTCATCAAAAAGATCTTCGGCGGCGGCCTGGGCATGGTCTGGATCGAAAACCAGGCGCGTATCTGCCACGCCAACTCGGTGCCGAGCCTGGGTGCCAGCTATGGCCGCGGCGCAGCGACGATGCCGCAGTGGGACCTCGCCAACTCCGACTGCGTCCTGGTGATGGGCTCCAACATGGCGGAGAACCACCCGATCGCCTTCCGCTTCGTACTGCAGGCGAAGCAGAAGGGCGCCACGGTGATTCACGCCGATCCCCGCTTCACGCGGACCTCGGCCCTCTCCGACATCCACGCGCCGTTGCGGGCGGGCAGCGACATCGCCTTTCTGGGTGGCATCATAAATTACATCCTGGAGCACGACCTCTGGTTCCGTGACTACGCGCTCGCCTACACCAATCTCGCAACCATCATCGACGAGCGCTACGCCGACACCAGCGAGGGTGACGGCTTCTTCTCCGGATGGGACGCCGACTCGCGTTCCTACGACCCGGCCTCCTGGCAGTATCACGGATTCACTATCCCCTCAGCGCTGGCGGAGCACTACCTCGACACCTCGGAATCCTTCGGCAAGCAAACGCAGCAGTTACATGAGGAGCCGCCGCAGCAGGATCCGACGCTGAAACATCCCAATTGCGTCTACCAGATACTGAGGCGCCACTACGCGGCCTATACGCCCGAGATGGTGGAGCGGGTCACCGGCTGCCCCAAGGAGGTGTTTTTGAAGGTGGCGGAGGCGATGACCCGCAACTCGGGCCGCGAGCGCACGACCGCCATCTGCTATGCGGTGGGCTGGAACCATCACAGCGTCGGCGTGCAGATGATCCGCGCCGCCGCCATCATCCAGGGCCTGCTGGGCAACGTCGGGCGACCGGGCGGCGGCATCATTGCGCTGCGCGGCCACTGCAGCATCCAGGGCTCGACCGACATCCCGACCCTCTACAACATGCTGATGAGCTACATGCCGCAGCCGCATGCCTTCATGCCGCAGGCGACGCTGAAGGACTATCTCGACGCCGAGACGATGCCCACCGGCTGGTGGCACAACTTCCCGAAGTACGTGATCAGCCTGCTGCGCGCCTGGTACGGCGACAGCGTGGGCCCGCACAACGACTGGGGCTATAACCGCATTCCGAAGATCGTCGGCGATCACTCGCAGCTTCCCATGACCCTGGCGATGAAGGACGGCCTGGTCCGCGGCCTCTTCCTGCTCGGCCAGAATGTCACCATGGGGGGCAGCAACTCCCGGCTCATCGAGGCGGGGCTGGCCAATCTGGAGTGGCTGGTTGTGCGCGACACCTCAGAGAATGAGGCGGCCTCCTTCTGGTACCAGGGGCGCCGAATACGCGATCGGGAGGTTCGCCCGGACGAGATCGGCACCGAGATCTTCTTGATGCCGGCGTCGCTGGCAGGAGAGAAGGACGGCACCTTCACCAACACCCATCGTCTGGTGCAGTGGCATGACCAGGTGGTCGACGCCCCCGGCGACAGCCGCTCGGAACTCTGGTTCCTCTATCATCTCGGCAGGCGGCTGCAGCAGCTCTACGCCGACAGCAAACTGCCCCGCGACGAGGCGATCCGGAACCTGACCCTGGACTACCCGGAGATGGACGGGCGCGGCGAACCCTCGGCAGAGGCGGTGCTAAAGGAGATCAATGGCTACACCTGGCCGGACCGCCAGCAGGTGTCCAGCTTCAAGGAGCTGAAGGATGACGGCTCCACCGCTTGCGGCAGTTGGCTCTACAGCGGCGTTTTTCCGGAGGAAGATCACAACCAAGCTCGATCGCGAGTTGCTGACGGTCCTGATGGCCCCGGCACGCACCTCGGCTGGGCCTTCGCCTGGCCGGCCAATCGCCGCATGCTCTACAATCGTGCCTCCGCCGACCCCGAGGGCCGCCCCTGGTCGGAGCGCAAGAAGCTGGTCTGGTGGGATGCGGCCGAGAAGCGCTGGACGAGCCCCGACGAGATCGATTTTGAACCGGACAAGCCACCCGACTACCGCCCCGATTGGTCGCAGAAGCCGGAAGGCATGGACGCTCATTCCGGTGCCGAACCCTTTATCATGTTGCCGGACGGGCGCTGCGCCCTCTTCGTCTCCTCGGGACTGAAGGACGGGCCGCTGCCGACCCACTACGAGCCGGTGGAATCGCCGCTGGTCAACGCGCTGTATCGGCAACAGGACAGTCCGGTCGCCAAGAAGTGGTCGCGACGCGACAACCCGCTGCACAGGGTTGCAGATCCGCGCTACCCGCACGTACTAACGACCTACCGCCTGACCGAGCACCACACCGGCGGCACCCCCACCCGCGGCGTGCCGAGTACCGCCGAGCTGCAGCCGGAGGGCTTCGTCGAGATCCCGCCGGAACTGGCGAAGGAACTGGATGTGTCAACGCGCGACTGGGTGGTGCTGACGACCGCGCGCGGAGCAGTTGAGGCCCGCGCCCTGGTGACGGCGCGACTGCGCCCCTTCGAGTACGATGGTCGGCGCATCTACCAGATCGGGCTGCCCTGGCACTACGGCTGGTCTGGCTATGCCACGGGCGACGTCGCCAACGTGCTGACGGCCGTCGTGGGCGACGCCAACACCAGCATGCACGAGAACAAGGCCCTGACCTGCGGTCTGCAGAAGGGCCGGCTGCGTACGGAGGCAACGGCATGAGCGTCCATCCTCGCGCCCGCGATTATCCGAATTCGCGGCTGGCAGCCCCCATCGACCAGGAAGCGGAGCTGACCGCGGGGGCGCGGATCAACCCAGGCCGGCGCTACGGCTTCTTCACCGACACCACGCTGTGCATCGGCTGCAAGGCCTGCGAGGTTGCCTGCAAGGAGTGGAACGCACTGCCCAGCGAGCCCGGAGAGCTGAGCGGCCACAGCTACGACAACACCGGCAGCCTGGGTGCCAGCACCTGGCGCCATGTCGCCTTTGTCGAGAAGGAGGGCCCGGGCGGCGTGCGCGCTCACGAACTGGACGCCTTCCAGAGCAACTGGCTGATGATGAGCGACGTCTGCAAGCACTGCAGCCCCGCCCCCTGTCTCGAGGCCTGCCCGACTGGTGCGATTTTCCGCACCGAGTTCGACACAGTGGTGGTGCAGCAGGACATCTGCAACGGCTGCGGCTACTGCGTGCCGGCCTGCCCCTTTGGTGTTGTGGAGGTGAGCCCGGACGACGGCAAGGCACACAAGTGCACGCTCTGCTACGACCGGCTCAAGGGTGGGCTGGAGCCCGCATGCGCCAAGGCCTGTCCCACCGACTCAATTCAGTTCGGGGAACTGGAGGAACTGGACCGGCGGGCGCGGGCGCGGGTTGACGACCTTCACGACCGCGGCGTCGATGGCGCCTACCTCTACGGCGCACCAGACTCGCCTGGAGCCACTGGCGGCCTCCAGCGGCTCAATGCCTTCTTCCTGCTGACCGACGAGCCGGAGGTCTACAACCTGCCGCGCGCGCCCAGCCGGCCGGCGGAGCGGGCGGCCCCCTCGCTGGGAGCCGGACTCGCGGCCGCGGCCGGTCTCATGGCGGCTGCCTTCTTGCTCTACGGCCGGCGTTAGGAGGCGTCGATGGCGGACGAGAAGCGCCGCTGGCGCAGCGAGCCGGCAACCTACTACGACCAGCCGGCGCTGAAGGCGGCGCACTGGGACTGGCGCGTTTCCTCCTACATCTTCGTGGCCGGGCTCGCGGGCGGCGCCCAGATGCTTGCCACCATGGCCGGCGAGGCGGGCAGCGTGCGGCGCAACGGGCGCTACCTTGGCTTCCTGGGCTCGCTGGTCTGCGCACCGCTGCTGATCTGGGACCTGAAGACGCCAAAGCGCTTCTACAACATGCTGCGGATCTTCCGAGCCAGCTCGCCGATGTCCTTTGGCAGCTACATCCTGACCGGTTTCGGCCTCTTCAGCGGCCTTACCGCCTTCGGCCAGTTTCTGGGCGCGCGCGGTCTGGCCTTGGGCGGTCGTCTCGCCGCGCTCCTGCAGTGGCCGGCGGCGGCCTTCGGGGCCGGCATGAGTTGCTACACCGGGGCGTTGCTCTCGTCCACCAGCACGCCGCTCTGGGCCGCCGCCCCCCGCCTGCTGGCAGCGCGTCTGGCGGCCTCTTCGATCGCCGCCGGTGCGGCGGCGCTATCGCTCGGCGAACAATGCGCGGGGGAAGAGGGGAGGCTGCGCCGCCGCGGACTGGACCGCATCGCTTGCCTGGCAAGCGGCGTCGGGCTGGGGCTTTCGCTGTTGCTAGAGCGCCGCTGGCGCCAACGAGGCGTTGCCAGCGCGGTGGAAAGTGGCCAGGCGGCGCAACTCGAGCGAGGCGCCCTGGTCCTGGGGCACGTCGTCCCTCTGGCCTGCTATGCTGCGCAGCGACTGAGCAGCCGTCACTCGGAGACCCTTTCGGTGGTCGGCGGCCTCTCGATCCTGGTGGGCGGCTACCTGACGCGTGAGGCGCTGCTGCAGGGCGGCGCCGATTCGACGCGGCGCCCGCGCGACTACTTCCGCTTCGCCCGGTCGGAACGAGAGCATGGCTAGTCCAACCGTGAAATGCGCGGAGAAGGAGTGCCTGGCCGCTGCCGCCCTGGAAGCAGTCGAGGCTCTGCTGCAGGAGCACGATCCGGAGGAGGCATACGATCGGATCGCCGAGGCGGTGCGCTGTGTGATCCGGCTGCGCGACCAACTCATCGCTGAAGAGCGTCGAGGGGGGTCGGATTCCGAATGCCTGGCGCAGGTCAATTCCCTCCTCAGCCTGGCCGCCAGCGCCGAATATCCCCTGGTCGGTCTGCGCTGGGAGCGCGTCTGCATGGTCAGGGACGAACTGAGGCAACTGCTATCCGAAGTTTCTCCGGAGGCCGAGGGGCCTCACCGTCCGCGCAGGTAGACCGTCCAGTAAGATGCAGCTACCAGCAGGCCGCCGATCATGTTGCCGAGCGTGACTGGAACCAGGTTCGCAAGAAATCCGCCCAGGGTCAGTGCCGGGAAGGCTGTTGCCTGCAAATCAACCTCCGCCCAGAAGGCGGCCGGCGCGAGTGCCTTGATGACGAGCCCGAAGGGGATGAGAAACATGTTCGCCACCGAATGCTCTAAGCCAGCGGCGACGAAGGCGGCAATCGGCGGGACAATGGCCAGAAACTTGTCCGTAAAACTGCGCGCCGCGAATGTCAGCCAGACAGCGAGGCAGACCAGCAGGTTTCCGAGGATGCCGCTGAACAGTGCAGTCCAGAAGGGCAGGGCGGCCTTCTCTTCGGCCAACTCCAGAGCCGCGACGCCCACGGCGCCTTCGCCTCCTTGGTGGACGCCGGCGAAGAAAGCGAGGAAGGCCAGCAGCAGCGAGCCCAGGAAGTTCGCGAGATAGGCCACCCCCCAGGCCCGCAGCAGGCGGTCGCCCGGCACCTCACGCTGCGCCCAAGCGATCGAGAGAAGCATATTGCCAGTGAAGAGCTCGGCGCCCCCCAGTATCACCAGTATCAGGCCCAGGGTGAAGACGACGCCGGCCAGAACTTGTGCTGCTCCGTGCGCGACCTCGGCCATGCCGGCCAGAACGACCAGCGCGAACAGGCCGCCCAAGGCGACATAGAGGCCGGCCAGCATGCCCAGGATCAGCAGGCTGCCTGTACCCAAGCTGGCCTTTTGCACGCCCTGAGCGACAGCCGCGTCGGCCATCTCGGGCGGGGCAAGTGCCTCTACAGATCCCTGCAGTTGCTGGTCGCTCATGACAACTGCCGTATCAGCACGACGATAACCCAGCCACGCTGGCGCTGATCGAAAGCCCTATGGCACTGCCCGCAGGCTCCCGCTGCGTGAGGCCGCCCAGTGGCTCGATCACGCCGCTACGTATCAGGGTGATCAATTGCGGCACGTACTTGCGGTGATTGCAGTTGCCCATCTTGCTTGGAACGTCAGCGATCAGCGCGCTGGCCTTCGCTGCGGCGCTGCAGGTGAAGGATCACGAGGCCGCGCAGGTTGGCCGACAGCCAGGCAGCCATGCTGCGCTCGGATGCGAGGCACTTTTGCAATTCTTTCACAGCTCCTGGCTCATCTGCAGCGGTTCCCAAGGTGATGAGGGATTCAAGAGAGGCGATGCTGAACTGGGTCAGGCCCGATAAAGCCAAGCTGTTCTTGTGAATTTCGTCACTGGCGCCGCCGCTCATCATGGCTGAGATATTGCCTGCCGTTTTCATAGCAAAGGCTTTCAGCCCAGATGCGCTTTCGCCGAGACCGTCAAGCAGGCGCTCGACCGTGGCTATTTCGCTGTTTTTGTCTGCGAGATGATCTCGCAGTCGCTGCTCCACCTGAGGATAGTTCTCTAGCCGATCAATTTGTTTCTCCAACATTTCTCGGCCCTGACCTGCAGTTGCGTGCATGTCCTTCAAGCCCGCTATGAAAAGGTCTCTTGCTTCATCCCGGTCTATAGCCATCTTGCCGCTCTCCTTCAGGTTCGGGCCCGCTTCGGCGCGCCCGGTGAATGTCCACAGCAGATCGAGGCGACGGGCCAACATCTGCGCGCCCAGGGCATAGAGATCGCAACTGCTTGCGCGCAACGCAGGAAAGAGGCTTCCCTCTTCCTCTTCGACATGCTCCTGGAGCATGGTCCGAAGCTTGAGCATGGCTTTGTCGGGCGGTTCGTTGCGCGCGAGCATCTGTTCGATTTCACTCACCAGCTTGCGTGCCTGCGCATGCTCTTTTTCTGCCTGATCGACCAGATCTTCTTCGCCTGTTGCATCTCGCGCGGCGGGATAAAGGATTTCTTCCTCGATCTGCTGATGCGCCCGCAGTGCGGCGCAAAGGCGTCGAGCCACGGCAGCCTTTACGGCTGGATCAGTGCTGGCTTCGTACCAGTCGGAGAACCCGAAGGCCGCCTCATGATCCTGCATGAGGAAGTTCGTTGCATCAGGTGGTGGCTTCTTTCCGGCAATCAGCATTGCGCCCAAAGAGATAGGTTCGCCCATGCCTCGATCGGCAGCCATCCAGGGAGCGGTTCTCATGGTTGTCCTCCATCAGGCAACGCGTTGCGCGTACTCGGTGCTCTTATCACCGCGATCCGCCGCTGGGCGCAGCCCTTCCACCGGATTGGGGCCTTCTGTCTCCAGCCTGTACTCCTGGCCCTTCTTTGAGATCGTTTCGGCAATCGCGGCCTCGGTGGGGCTCCAGTCGCCGTTGACGGCGCGCTGATAGGCGAAGTAGCGGTCGTCGTCGGGCAGATCGCCAATCGGCACGAACTCGGAATCCTTCGCGGTGAGTTCGACCTGCTGCTCAAGGATCTGGCGCACCCAGGTCTTGTTCTCACGGAAGCTCATGGGCTGCTCTATGGCCTTGGGCAGCAGCGCCTCCGGATCGCGCTTCTCCACCTCACGCATGAGCTCGCAGGCAACGCGCAGGTGCTCGATTTCCATGTTCAGGTGGAGCTCGTAGAGCGCCTTGACCCGCGGGTCCGGCTCTTCCTCCATGAAGGAATAGTAGAGCCAGCACTCGTTGTACTCGTGGAACAGCAGGTTTTCGAACCAGCTCACCGTGGGGTCGAGGATGCTTTCGTAGTGGGTGACGTGCTGCTCCTCGATCTGTGCAATTTCCAGATAGGTGGCGCGAGCCAGCGGCTCCATGAAGCGGTTGCCGATGGTCATGTAGAAGTTCATCGTCTGCTGCTCGGCCGACATGACCGTCAGCGCGTTCAGGATCGACTGCGGGTCGGCGGCCAGAGCCGTCATCGGCCGGCGGATCTCGTCAAAGGGGTGGCGGTGCTCGAAGATGGTGGGCCTGCCCGGCGTGATTTCGGTCAGGCCACCGACGATCCTTTCCGCCTTCTTGCTGTCGTAGAGGTCGTAGAGATTGGCGTAGCGGTAGAGGTGATCGAAGTCCTCCAGCACGCCGAACTCGTAGACCTGGCGCAGGTGGGGATCTGGTTCGTGCTGGGCGATCCAGGCCGTCAGGTCGACCGCCACCTGCTCATAGCCCAGCGTCACCTCCAGCGTGCTTTCCTCGCCCGGGATGAGCCAGTTGATGGCTTTCTGCTGCTGTGCTTCGGCCCGCCGCACGAGCGCGAGTTTCTGCTTGATCTGTGGATCCAATATGTTGCGTGCCATCATGTGCGAGAACATGACGGCTTCGACCTCGATGCCGTTCATGACGATGCCGCGACAGCGGCTATAGGGATGAACGGCCTCCTTGTCGTAGGGCTTGACGTTGAGCTCGGACCAGTTGCGCAGCTGCTTCTCCAGTGGAATGCCGCGCTCTTGCAAGGGATTGAAGGTCATGCTGATCTCCCTTCAAATATGACGCTGCTCGGTCATGGTAATCAGAGGCTCGTCCACTTTGTTCCGAGCCAATGAGGGTGAGCATCAACGGCGAGTGCATGCTTGGGGTCGGTTTGGTCCAGATAGCCGATCTGACACGACGGTGAAGATAACGCCCTCATTCTACCGAAGGGCGTATTGATTGCTTCGAAAAGCGCTTCTGGATCGATGTATTCAAGTCGCAGAGGAGGTTCATCCTTGCGCCACTAGGACGGCTTTAGTTGTGCCAACAGCGCAGCCACAGCCCAGTGCATTCTAGTGCGGGCAGCGGCTAGGGAGCTTGTGCTCTGCAACCAAGTGTCGGTTGGTAAGCGGAAAGCTGGCCGGCAGGCGGCTTCGGTCGATACCAATCCGGAACCCCTTCATCCAGCAAGAGTTTGGCTGAGACGAGACGAATCAGGGCCTTTCAACTGCACCAATCGGAAGCGGGGGAGGAGGAGTTGGAAGCATTTACAGGCGAAGCGGAAATTTCTTCATGAGCTACCTGAAGAAGGCGGCATACTGCGGCACGGGTGCGGCGTTTGCGTCGCTTTGTACCATTGCCTTACTGGCGCGCTACGAAGGTCGCGATCCCCTGCAACCTATCAATGCCACCAGCCATGTTCTCTGGGGCCCGCAAGCCGCGGCACGCAGTTGGCGTGATAAGAGGCACACTCTCGCTGGCCTCCTGATCAACGTAGGATCTGGTTACTTTTGGGGCGCAATATGTGCGCTCGGCACGTTGAACCGGTCAAAACCCAGCGGAGCCGAGATTGTTGGTTCCGCTTTGATCACATCGTCGATTGCAGGAGGCGTGGACTATCTATTCGTGCCTAAGCGCCTTCGGCCCGGGTGGGAATTGTCGCTCGAGGCACGGCATGTGGCGATCGCAATTCTTGCGATGGGAGCCGGACTGGCGGCTGGCGGATTTGCCGCGCGTGAAGTCGACAGGCGTTGATAGGCGGATGGTGCAAAGCCTTCGAAGCTGGCGTCAGTCTATCGGTCGAAGCCTTTTGTGTAGCCACCGTCAACCATGAACAGTCTGGCTGCATAACGGGTTTCGGACTGGTTAGCCAGGGAGTGAGGTGGCACGGGCATTGAACGTGCATTCAATGTGCTTGTTGCCCGAGCACCTGAGATCAAGCAGGAGCAAGACGGACGATGGAGCAAGCGCAAGTGCAGAACGCCAATGTCTTTTGGCTGAACAGCGTTGCGTCCCGCAGTCACGCCGTCTTGACAGACACCATATCAGTGGACGTTGCCATTGTCAGCGCGGGAATGGCTTGCTTGCATTGTGCTTGCTTGCATTGTGCTTGGGCCCTTAAGAATGCCGGCCTGCGGATCGCACTCTGGCCGACAATGTGCGCATCTTTGAGCATAGCCGCGTGGTAAACATCAAAACTGGCAGTCCCTGCCTGCTGGAGGTGAACGCCTGTGCGGTGCGGGCTGGATGCGTGGTGGTGTCCACTCAAATGCCGATCGTCAGCGTAGGGCACTACTTTGCGAAGGCTTTCCCCTTCGCTCACGTGGTCGCAGCTGCGCCTCTTAGCCCATGAACCCAAAGGCTTTCGGGAGGAAGAGCGAGACCTCCGGCACCACAGTAATGAGCAGCAGCACTGTCACCAGCACCATGAAGAAGGGCACCAGGGCCCGCATCAAGACGATCGGCGATATCCTCGCCACTTCACTGACCGCAAATAGGCAAAGACCGACCGGTGGCGTGATCAACCCCAGCATCAGATTGAGCACCATAACGATCCCTAGGTGAACCGGATCGATCCCCATTGCCATGGTGATCGGCATCAGGATCGGCGTCAGCATGATGATGACTGCCGGTGCTGCCATGAAGCAGCCGAGGATGAGCAGCACAACGTTCAGTGCCAGCAAGAAAGCGATGGGGCTCGGCGTCCAATCAATGATCATTGCGGCCAGGTGCATCGGAACCTGCTCCATAGTCAGCAGCCAGCCGATGAACGCGGAAACGGCAATGATAAAAAGAATATTGGCAGCCCCAAGCATGCTCTCATAGAGTACCTGCGCGACATCCTTCAACTTTATCGAACGATACACCACGAGACCCAGGACCAGTGCATATAGCACAGCGAAGGCACCAGCCTCCGTGGGTGTGAAAATACCTCCCCAGATGCCGCCCACAATGATGATGGGCGTTAGAAGCGGTAGAAACGCATCGGCTGCCGCTCGAAGGGTCGCTCGCAGCTGGGCTCTATCTCCCCCACCGTATCCGCGTCGCTTCGAGATCACATAGACCACGATCATCATGGCAAGTCCCATGATGACCCCCGGCAGCACTCCGGCGACAAACAGGGCGCCGATGGACGCGCCGGACGTGACGCCGAAAATTACCAACGAGATCGACGGGGGCAGTATGGGAGCCACCGTGGTCGAAGCAGCCGTCACTGCAGCAGAGAAGGGCACGTCGTATCCCGCCTGCTTCATCGCCCTTATTTCAATGCGACCAAGCCCCACGGCGTCTGCCACGGCTGAACCGGACATTGAGGCAAAAAGCATGCTCGAGACAACGTTCACGTGACCCAGGCCGCCGGTCAGGTGGCCGACGAGACAGTTGGCAAGTCGGAAGATTCTGTCCGTGATGCCCGTGCGGTTCATGAGTTCCGCGGCGAGGAGGAAGAACGGGATGGCCATCAAGGCAAAGTTGTCGATGCCGGTTGCAACGCGCTGAGCCGCGATGATCTGGTCGACGCGACCGGTCACTGCCAGATAGATCAGCCCAACCGCCACCATCGCAACGCCAATAGGAATCGTCAGCGAGATCATGGCCAGTAATGCGGCAAAGTAAGTCACGCTGCGTCCTCGCTGATCACTGAGGTGTTGGCAGGCTCATTTCGCTTGAAGCGGTCGAAATCAATTAAGGAATTCATAATCATTGATGCACCAGCGAGTGCAGTGCCAACTGGAAGACTGAGATAGATCAAAGCATATGGAATCTGTAGCGCCGAAGATGTTTGGGTTCCAGCTAGCAAGACGAGGTCAATGCCAAGCTTTGCCAGCCACACTAGCATTACTCCGGAAAGGAAATTTGCTAAGCCAGAAAGCATATGGACGCCCCTGCTTGGAAGAATCAAAAGCAAAGCGTCCACCGATAGAAGTTTGCGCTGAGAGGCGAGGATTCCGACAGCCAGGAATGCCCACCAAACCATCATTATGCGCGCGAGTTCTTCGGTCCAGCCAAGAGGGTAGTTAAAAAAGTATCGAAACAGGACCTGAGCAATGGCCGCAACGACCATAATGACAGCGGCCCCAATCACGATCCATCGAGAGAAGGTCTCAAAATACCGAGCAATCAGCAGCATCGATCACCTGACGTTGAATAATGGAACTGATTGAGGGCGGGCTGGCGCGGGATAAGGCGCGCGCATGCGCTTTATCCCGCGCGTGGCTGAGGTCAACGTGATCCGAGCGCAACCGCCTCGTCATAGGCGTCGCGGCCGAAGACATCCATGTACTGCTCATGTACCCCGCGAGAGGCTTCCACGAAGCCCGAAATGTCTGGGTTCTCGATGATTTCCATACCTTCCGCGCGCAGCTTATCGAGGAGTTCCGCGGCGCCTTCGGCATTCTTCTGGGCTAGATAGTCTTGCGCTTCCTTGGCGGCTTCCTGCACCACCGCTCGCTGCTCGTCCGTCAGCGAGTCCATAAAGTTCTTTGATGCAACAAAGAAGAAGCCCGAGCGCATATGATTGGTCAAAGACAAGTAGTCAGCAACTTCGTGAATCTTCCAGTGGTACATGACCTCAACTGGGTTCTCCATCCCGTCGATCATGCCCAGCCGCAATGCCATGTAGAAGTCAGCGGCAGGCATCGGCGCCGGTTCAACGTTATAGGCGCGCCACGTATCGGTGTAGACCTGAATATCTGGCACACGCACCTTCAAGCCGCTCAAATCTTCGATGCTATTCACGGGCTGGTTTCGGGTGGTCAAAATCCGCGGGTTGCGCTGAAAGAAGCCGAGCATTTCGAAGCCGAGTTCCTCCGCCATTTCCGCTGCCCATCCTTGAGCACGATCGCTCTCGATGAAAGCTGACAAGTGCTCTTCGTCATTCCAGAGAAACGGCATGTCGATGATCGACCATGCAGGGTAGAAGTTTGCTACGATGGATCCAACCAGCGCCAGTTCCGTAATGCCTGCTTGTGCCTGCTCAACGAGTTCTCGCTCACCCCCGAGGGTAGAGTTCGGGTAGATGGAAACGGATATCTCGCCGTCGGTGCCTTCGGCAACCCGCTCGGCGAAGAGTTCGAGCGACTCATGACGAGGGTCTTCAGGCGGCGCCAGATGCCCGAGCTTGGCTTCGATGGCGAGCGCAGGCGTTGCCAGCATGCCGATGGCGCCAATCAGCGCTGCGGTCTTGGTTAGGTGTCTCACAGCTGTCCTCCCTTGGGAAACTTTGTATGCATTAATGCGCGCACAAGAGTTCATCAATGTCAATCGTATGGCCTCCAGAGTAGCGGCATTTTAGCTTGAGAATGCTGTCTATGCATGCGTCAATGCATACGTAACGCAGGCATGAGCAGTGAGGTGCTGAGAGGTGAGTATGAACGATTTGGAAGTGGTTGTGTTGCCGGGCGATGGCATCGGAATCGAGGTGATGAAGGGCGCTCTCACGGTGCTCGATGCAGTAGAGCGGCGATTTGGCTTCAAGACCGTTCGGCACCAGTACAATGGGGGCGCCGCCTACTACCGAGAGACCGGACAGGTGCTTGAGGAAGGCGCGTTTGAGGCATGCCGAGAAAACGGCACGATTCTGTTCGGTGCCATGGGGTTACCGGATGTGCGCTACGAGGATGGCACCGAGATTGCGCCGCACCTCGATATGCGGCGAGAATTCGGACTCTACGCCGGTGTGCGTCCTGTTCGCCGCCTGCCACGGACCCCGACGGTGCTGGCAGACGAGCGCTCCGCGAACGTCGACTTCGTTGTGATTCGTGAATCGACCGAGGGGCTCTTCTACTCTCGCGGAAAAGGATACGTGGAAGAGGATCAGCGGGCCTATGAAACCCTGATGATTTCTCGCGCCACCTCCGAGAAATTGTTCGATTTCGCCTTCAAGCTGGCTGAGCGCCGCCAGGCGCGGCGCCAGCGTGCCCCGCGGGTCACCTGCGTCGATAAGTCGAACGTCTTTGTTGCCATGGCTTTCTTCCGGAAGATCTTTCAGGAACGGGCCCGGCACTTTCCAGACGTAGCGGTCGATTGCCATTATGTGGATGCCACGGCCCTCGATCTGATCCGCAAGCCTTGGGAGTTCGATGTTCTCGTCATGGAGAATATGTTCGGTGACATTATCTCGGATCTAGCCGGTGGTATCGTGGGCGGTATGGGCTTGGCGCCATGTGCCGAGATCGGCTCGGACCATGCACTGTTTCAGCCGGCACATGGAAGTGCGCCGGACATCGTCGGCAGGGGCAAAGCCAACCCGACCGCGATGCTGCTCTCAACCGCCATGATGCTCGACTGGCTGGGCGAGCGCCATTCCGAGGAAAGGCTCTGTGAAGCAGCGGTGGTGCTTGAGGAATCTGTCGACGCCGCCTATGCAAACGCCGTGCTGCCGGCCGAGTTCGGCGGTCCCGACGGCACAGAGGCAATCGTGCGCGCCGTAATCGACGAAATCGAGCGCAAACAATAAAGAATATGAGTTGGGGGAAAGACCTGATTACCTGCTTTGTCATACTTGTGGAGTTTTCCGTTCAGACCGGCCAAGACGAGGCTTTCGAGAAGTATGTAGTCGAGAATGCCGAATCGTCAAAAAGGGACGAGCCTGGCTGTCTCGTATTCGATGTGCTGCACAACGAAGGAAGCGAGTACGCCTTCATGCTCTACGAGGTCTACAAGGACAAGGCAGCTTTCGAGAGCCACAAGGCCTCCCCTCACTTTGCCAAGTTCGATCAGGCCGTGAAGTCCATCGTCACAGACAAAAGGGTAGTCGAGTTGCGCCCACTCAACCCGCCTCATGCCGCGATCGACTGAGGCGGGCTCCGCATAAAGCAGGTCAGCGCCGCTCCCTGTTAACAAGAACGGCAGGTTGATCCGGATCGGATTCACGCGTTAATTTTGACGCCCTGTGGCTCAGAGTGGCGCGTGCCGGCCCGCCAACGCGGCGAGTTAGAAAGGCTGCGGCCCGCCGCGCAGCAGAGAGACGAGCATCCGGCCGGCCCTGATGCGGTGCTCGGTATGAATGCGTGCAGCCTCTTCAGGCTTGCCCTCCTCGATCGCCTCAACGAGCGCAAGATGGTCTCTATTAGAGTCCACCGGCTTGGGGCGAAGATGTAGCGTTTGCATGCGCACCCGATAGGTTTGATCCCAGTATCTCAGAACCAAATCACGCAGACGCTTGTTCGACGAAGCATTTAGCAGCGTCTCGTGAAAACGCTCATCAGCTCGGGCCCAAGCCATCAGGTCATCATCGCCAAGAGCCTGGTCCATGTCTGCAACAGATTTTCGCAGAGATCTGAGGGTTTTCTCGGACAAGCCCTCCCGCGCAATTCGTGCGGCAGTGGACGATTCTAGCGCAGTGAGTATCTCGTAGATCTCTTCCATGTCATCGGCAGATATGGGCAATACCCGCATGCCATGACGCGGGCGGACCTCCACGATGCCTTCCTTTGAGAGGCGGATCAGGGCCGAATGGATTGGCGTCCGACTCATGCCGAGCATCCGAGCGAGTTCCTGCTCCAGCAAGACGGTTCCGACCGGCATTTCATTGTCCAAGATGCGGCGGCGGAGCTCCTGGTAGGCCCTTTCTGAAAGTGAACGGCGTTGGGGCCGGGGAGGCGGCGCGTCAATGGTCATGGAAAAGCTTGCCCATTCCGCTGCGGGTGTGAAGGTGCACTGGTTGCAAGAGTACCATCGGCGAAAACTCGGGCAGGTCAGGCGCGTGACTGTATCATGCCCACAGGCAGCAGCGCACGCAGAAGGCTTCGGTTTTTTGGAGTTGCCGGTGGTGTGCGATTGGCTGGAGCCCAACATTGCTCGCAAATGGACAGCCGCACAGCGATACGATATGGGCACTCTTAATGAACAGTTATGACAGCATTTCGCGAAGCATATCGGAATGCTCGGCAACCGCGCTGCTCAAGAGCTGCCGAGCTTCCAATGCATCTCCCGCAGCAATTGCCTCAGCCACCGGCCGGAGATCAATTGGCCCGATGGCGGTTCGGCTCTTCTGGCGGCGACAGAAATACCAGAGGCGCCGAGCAAGATTGAGATGGGTTTCCAGAATGGGCTGCAGGAAGGAGTTCCTCGCCATAT
Source organism: Aquibaculum sediminis (assembly GCF_040712085.1). NCBI lineage: Bacteria > Pseudomonadati > Pseudomonadota > Alphaproteobacteria > Rhodospirillales > Rhodovibrionaceae > Aquibaculum > Aquibaculum sediminis. Next base: position 101,580 of record NZ_JBFCVK010000001.1, on the reverse strand, counting down.
TGTAAACCAGCATCCGGAACTCCGCATCGCCCGTGATTTTCCCATGTGATGTAGTTTCAAGGACAAGCCTATCCGCTATCTGAATTAGGGCGTCGCTTTCTTCCTTCGTCGCGCGTTCAGCCGCTAGCGCAGCAGCAAGTCCCTCCAACTCGTATCTTACTTCCTTAATTGCCTGTTGATCGGTGATGACGATCTCTGCCGCGAAGATTCCCCGGCGAGGGTAGATCGTTACTAAGCGTTCGTGCTCAAGCCGTCGTAGCGCCTCACGGATTGGGGCGAGCCCCATGCCGAGTTGTGCACTGAGTATGCGTTCGTTGAGGGGCTGCATGGGCTCGAACTCCAGCGTCACCAACGCATCACGCAGCCGGATATAGGCTTGATCGCTCAACCGCCGCCCACTCGTTCCTATTGTTGTTTCGTTCATTCATACATCCTATTCGAGACAGAAGCCGAGAGTGCGCCCAGCTCACTCCTCGCCTCCCTGTAACATCCTGGAGTGGCGATCCGGTACCATTCGTGAAACGACTGCTGCCGAACCACCTTCCTCCACTTCATCTCTTTCCGCCAGGAGCTCTTGACAGGCAAGGGCCAATTGCGATTACATTGTGCTGAAATGTTAGTGCGATGGTAAAATAAGGGGTAGCCGTCGGACGGAGCGCATAAGGAATCAACCCCAGATATAAGCTGCATTCAGCGGGAGGAAGCGTGAAGAAAAATTACAACATAAACGAGTATTTCAAGTTCCTTGGGTATTACCCGTCGGACTACACTCCGATATGTAAGAACATGAGAACTCTGACGGTTTATGTTCGCGGTGATCGAAAGCAGCTCGACCAGCTGCTTGAACCTACACCGTTCGTCTTGAATGACGACCGCTTCGTGGTTTCGATTGCCGACTTCCGAAACCAGTCGCATTTTTCCTTCTTCGATGCGGCCGTTCTCCTACCCGTGCGCTTCGGCGAGGTGGAAGGCAGCACTTACTACTTCGAGTACGAAGACGACCATCAGACCGTTGCGTCTGGGCGCGAAAAGTGGGGCTACCCCAAACAGTTCGCTCATATCAGCCTGGATGACGATGCCGGTGGCGCACGGGGGAGTGTTACGCTGGGCGGCGAAACGATCTTCCGGGTCGCAGTCGACTTTGACGAGCAGACAGACAAGGGCGCCTGGCAGGGCTACAAGACCTACCCGCATCTGCAAGCCCGCGCTATCTCGGAAATCTACGGGCCGTCGTTCAGTCAGTTCGACATAATAAGCCGCGACACCAGCAAGGATTACGAACTCCTGGAGACAAGGATTGGTAGGGCCTCCGTAGAGTTCTCCGGCGCCATCGGAATCGGTGGCCAAAATTTGACGATCGTAGAAGTATTGGGCGGAGAGTACGCCGTGGGAAACTTCGCCTCCACTCGCGAGAATGGTCGCGCCCGAGTCATCGATTCCCTGGTCTAATCCAATCGAAATGGCGGCGATCAATCCGTTCTTCTGATCGCGCGATCGAGAAGTTCACCGCCGTTCCCGCACGAATTGCTTGCGCAGATTCATTGTGAAAGTAGCGTTCCATGTCCCAACCGGTTCTAGAGACAATCCCGCACCGCAGTCCCTTGTATAAGCCCCTTCCGAGGCTTTACGCTAAGTTTGAGAAGATTAGTGTCATCTGCCGCGCCCCCGAAGAAGGGGTCAAGCGCGCCTTGCCCCATCCTCTGGCCTACGTCTCGGATATCATCGAGGTGTTCGTCTACAGATGCCCGGAGGTGCACGACCTTTCGGCGCCTGAGGCGGGGCCGCGCAGCTACATCGAAAGCGGCATCGCGCTCCAGGCTGCCTTTGAAAGCGCACAAGGCGGTCACGTGGCGTATGAGTATGTCACCACCGACGACGCCATGGCGCCTGGACGCGAGATCTGGGGCTACCCAAAGAAGATGGCTGAAGTTGATTGGAAGCACGAAGGTAACACCATCTCGTCCAGAACCCTTCGCCGTGGTAGTTCACTAATTGACCTCGAGTTCACCCAGGGGTCCTGCACCTACGACAAGCCGGTTCTGCAGCCTCGACTGCAAATCAAGCGCATCCCGAGCGCGGACGGTAATGGATACGACGTCCATCAGGTCATTCAGAACAAGCTTAGCAGTTGGAGCCTGCTCGAAACGGTCAGTGGCACCGCACAGGTGGCGCTTGGCGGAGTGCCGAACATGGATCCTTTGTTCGAACTAGGCCCGCTTGAAGTTCTCGGCGCCGAAAAGATTCGGGCAGAGTTTGAGCTGAGCTACGGCGAAATTCTCAAGGATCTGAATAGAGCCGGTTGAGGTACCTCCTCAACCTTACCGACCATTGCCCTCGCACTCACCGGTCCGAAGTGTCGTTTGCAACAAACTGACACGAGGGATCAGTGGTAACTTTCAAATGGAGGAAACCCACCATGCCCTGTATCTTCTTGCAGCGTAGCTGTCGCGCCCTGGCTGCAACTTCTTTGCTTTTTCCCCTTTTCACTTATGGGGCCGCTGCATCTGCCAATGATGATGTTGTTCAAGACCTCGCGGTGATGGTGCCGGATGAGTATAAGGATGGACTTGTTAGCGTCTACGATCCCCAGTACCCGCCGAGCTACTTCATCGACGAAGATGGCAAGATGGTTGGCTATGTGCTTGACTTCCAAGAACAGATGGCAGCCAAGCTGGGTGTTGAAAGCCGCGCGGAACAGGCCAAGTTCGCCGGCATTATCCCGGGAATTCTGGGTGGCCGGTACCACACCTCCTATTTTCATGACACGCCGGAACGTCGCGAGAGGATGGACTTCGTCGATGTTCACCAGACTGGAACTGTGGTGATGGTTCAGGCTGGCAACCCGGATGATATCGACCTTCACGAACTTTGCGGTCATGTCGTTGGAGTCACTGCCGGCGCTCACCAGCAACTTGAGTTGATGCCGATGCTGCAGGAGGAATGCGCAGAGCAAGATCAGCCTCCCATTGAAGAGTTGGCCTTCTCCGGTCTGAATGAGGGCAGCCTTGCTGTTCGTACTGGGCGGGCCCAGGCGTGGCTGGGCGATGCCCCCTCTGTCGGCTACATCATCAAGCAGACCGACGGTGTCTTCGCAACAACTCCAACGCCCTATCTCACCGGCTACTCTGGCTTTGCCTTTAAAAAGGGTGACCCTATGGCCCTAGCGTTCAAGGAAGCTCTTGGTGCATTGATGGAAGACGGTAGCTACATGCAAATTCTGGAAGATTGGAACATGGCTGAAACGGCGCTGGATGCGCCGCTGCTTAACGGGGAGCCATGAGGTTGTCGAGCCAGAGGAATGCCCCGCCGCACGATGCGGCGGGGCGACCGGGCAAAGCAGAGTGGAAGATCGTCCGCCGGCCGAACTACGGCCGGTGGACGGTAGACGCGGCAATTGTGCTTTTCGTCGGCGCTCTGGCTTGGCTGAGCGTCATGAACCCGAACTTTCAGTGGGATGTGGTAGGGAAGTACTTCTTCCATCCGGCCGTACTTTCAGGATTGAAGACGACCCTGATGCTGACCGTCCTTGCCATGATCGCAGGCAGCATGATCGGCGTCATCGTGTCCCTGTTCTTGCTGGCGAACGGCAAGCTGCTGTCGGCATTCGCAGCGGCTTACATATGGCTTTTCCGCGGAACCCCCCTGCTGGTGCAGCTGATTTTCTGGTTTAATATCTCCGCACTCTATCCGCAGATAGCAATCGGCCTTCCCGGCGGGCCCTACCTCTTCTCCTTTTCCGGCAATGCGATAACCCCATTTATGGCTGCGTTTCTCGGTCTCGCTTTGCACGAAGGCGCCTATATGGCGGAGATTGTCCGAGGCGGCATTCTGGCTGTGGGTCGGGGGCAGAGCGAGGCCGCAGTTTCGCTGGGTATGACCAAGCTCAAGGCGTTCTGGCGCATTACCCTGCCGCAGGCGCTACGTCTGATCGTACCGGCGACCGGCAATCAAGTGATCCTGATGCTGAAGACGACGTCCCTGGTAAGCGTCATCGCGCTGCCGGAACTGCTCTATTCCGTGCAGAACATCTACGCCAGAACATTTGAGGTGATCCCGCTGCTGATCGTTGCGAGCCTCTGGTACCTGCTCATGTGCTCGGTCCTGTCCATCCTGCAGTACTTTCTAGAGCGTAGACTTGGAAGGGGGTTCTAGGTGAGCGGGGAAACGATGGTGCTAGCCGAAGGCGTGACCAAGAGCTTCGGTAAGCTCGAGGTCCTCAAGGGCATCGATCTGCAGGTTGGCCGAGGAGAAGTGGTTTGCCTTATCGGCCCCTCGGGCTCGGGGAAGTCCACCTTCCTTCGCTGCATAAACAACCTAGAAACCATAACTTCTGGATGGCTTTCCGTAGATGGCGAGCTGGTGGGCTATAGACAGGAAGGCAACCACCTGATCGAACTGCGTGAACGCGAAGTCGCGTCCAGGCGCGCTCAGATCGGGATGGTCTTCCAGCACTTCAACCTCTTCGCCCACAAGACGGCCATAAGGAACGTAATGGAAGGGCCGGTCGCAGTTCGCGGGATGACCAAGTTTGCCGCACGGGAACTTGCGGAAATGCTGCTCGAAAAGGTTGGGCTTAAGGAGAAAGCGAATGCCTATCCCAGCCAGCTTTCCGGTGGACAGCAACAGCGAGTGGCGATCGCACGTGCCATGGCCATGGAACCGAAGCTGCTGCTGTTCGATGAACCCACCTCGGCTTTGGATCCAGAGCTGGTCGGCGAGGTTCTGGAGGTTATGCGCGACCTGGCGCGAAACGGCATGACGATGGTGGTGGTTACACACGAAATGAATTTCGCCCGCGACGTGGCTAATAGGATCGTCTTTATGGATGGCGGCTTAGTTGTTGAGACTGGTGCTCCCAAGCGCGTTCTCGGAGCTCCCGAGAGCGAAAGATTGCGCGATTTTCTCGCTAACGTTGGTTAGACTAGAAAGTATCGCACGCACGCTAGGGGCGATGATGCGGTCGATCTCCTCGATGGGGATTTCTGGCTTTGTCAGGGCGATCTGCCGATCCTTCGGCACGCCGGGCCTGGACCATGCGTTCGGGATCGTCTGCCCAGGTCTCCGGCAGGAACAATCGCAGTCCCACCATCACCGGTCCGAGCGGGCTGCATCCCGAACGCCGCTGCCGATGAAATGATTCAACTGGTCATAGCTCACGGTATCGGTGCGTGCCGCCATCGGCTGGATGCTCTTGCGATCCCAAGGCCGATAAGCCCCGCACCATAGGCGGCGCACATCCGCGCTCGCATCTTGTGTCTCAGCGCTGCGGAAAACGGCGTCAGCCAGCGCTCCAGATCTGCTAGCCAATTCCAGTCCATGGCCGGCCCCTTGAAAAGCAGAGCTCCTCTGAATCATCGAAAGCCCGTCATGGGATTCGCAGAAAATCCGCGTTCGCAAAAGTATGCCAAAGTAGTGTTAGTCGTTCAGCAGCCGCGTTGCGACTTGGGCCGGTTGGTCGAGTAATCTCGGCCCACCTTGGCATTGTCGATCACCGCCCGAACCCCCACAGCACCTGCTGTGGGTCTACTGCGCGTCCTTGCAGTTCGCCAGCAGCGTCTCGGTGGAGCGGGCAAGAATGCCGGCGTCGACGCCGATGGCGAGGAAATCCACACCTGCCTCAAGCGCGGCCTTCTGCAGCACAGGATCGGCCGTGAGCAGTCCCGCCGGCTTGCCTGCGGCCCGGATGCGGTTGATCGTTTCGATCACCGTGGCGCGCATGTCGGGATGGGCCTGGTTGGCGCCGTACCCGAGGCTCGCGGCAAGATCGGCCGGGCCGACGAAGAGCGCATCGATGCCCGGAACCGCCGCAATCGCCTCGAGGCCGTCCAGTGCGGCCTGCGTTTCTATCTGCACGATCACGCAGATATCCTCGGCGGCTCTCGCGAAGTACTCCTCCTCGCGCCCGAAGCGGGTCGCGCGGGTCAGCGCCGAGACGCCGCGCACCCCGTCGGGCGGATAGCGCGTGGCGCGCACGGCGGCTTCCGCTTCCGTCTTAGTCTGCACATACGGGATGAGTAATGTTTGGGCTCCGGCGTCGAGAAAGCGCTTGATCAAGACGGTATCGTTGGCCGCTGGCCTGACGACGGGGGACACCGTGGGGTAGCCTGCCAAGACCTGTAGCTGCGGTAGGACTGTGAGCGGATCGCCAGGTGAATGTTCCGTGTCGAGCAGCAGCCAATCATAGCCGGAACCGGCGACCACCTCGGTCGCGAAGGGAGAGGACAGCGTACTCCACAGACCGAACTGGGTTCGGCCTTTGCGAAGTGCTGTCTTGAAAGAGTTCTTTGGCATATGTACCTCAGCTAAAAAGCGATAATAACGGTGCGGGGCCGACCGTGATCAGACTGGATCACATTGCCGAAAGCGATAGTTGGCGGCGAGTGAGGACACCACTGTGGGGGGATTGTGATGCATTAGCGCTTCACTCCGGCGATTCATTGCGGCGCCATGCCAAATCACGCACATGGCGGAGCGGCACATGATGGCGGTCCATACGTTGGAGCTCTTGCTCAAGCCTTGATGCAACGGAGGTCCGCCAGTCACGACGCTCCCCGACCCGGCGTGACGGGTAACTGCGTCCGCGGTCGTGCGGGGAGCTTTAACACGATAGCTGATTGAGCACTGAGTGCAGCGTTGGTTACGGTCAGGGGCATGGCAGTCCTCAGGTCAGCTAAGTTGTTTGGCGGGGCCAATGCTTGCGAGGTTCGAACGGACGCGCAAGGCAGAATGCTCTAGCAGTTGCCGAGCGGCACGCTCGGCAACTGCTGGCCTGCCGAGTGCGATGACCGTTGCCAACTGGCGCCAGTCGGCGGCCGACTGCTTCCTGTCCTCTGGTGTAAGGAAGCTCATGGAACGGCCACGGATCAGCTGCCACGTACCCATGCCAGCCAACCGTTCGTAGAATTCTGGTAAGCGCTGGTTTCCCGAGTTCTGGACCAGGAATAGCTGCGCGCGCACCGACTCTTTAGCGAAGGCTTGCGGGGTGGCGGAATCGTCGGCAGCGATTCTTTCCAGCCCGTCGACCATCTCCAGCAGCTTGGCCGTGAGCGTCATATCCTTCAACTCCGCGAAACGTCTGGCCGCTACAGCCAGGAGGGCAGCTCGAATCTCGAAGATGTAGCTGACATCCTCCTGCGAATACTCGGCGATGCGCGCTCCGGATCGCGGAATGCGCACCACATAGCCCTGCTCTTCCAGCGCAATCAAGGCTTCGCGTACGGTGGCGCGGCTCACGGCGTGCTGCTGAGCGAGGGCTCCCTCCTTCAGCCGGTCGCCGGGCTTGAGGCGCCCCGTCATGACCTCGGCCAGCAGGAGGTCGGCAAGCTGAGTGGGGAGCGATTTCGCCAGCTTTCCGAGCGGCATGCTCTCAGCTTGATCCATGTCGGTCTCGTCCATGCCTGTTGTGCCTCGCTTGGCGCAGGGGCTGTTTTCCTGCACCAGCACTACGTTCAGTTTCGGATTCGCTTCACTGGAGGCTTAGTCCGTTACTGCAGTGGTTTTCATCGATGTTACCACTGTCACTCAACTAATATGTACTTTTTTCAGGGAGATAGCGCAAGAGAGAGCGCTCATCCCAGATAGGGTACCTGTTTCCGATTGTCAGACAAACGACAATCGATTACCTTTTTTCAAGCATAACAGCACACGGATGGAAGGGTGGAAATGAGCCTAATTGAGATCATTCCCCTCGGGTTTGCCGCAGGCGCGGAAGTGCGTGGTCTAGATCTCAGCAAGCCGCTGGATCCGGACGAACTGGCCACCGTGCAGGAGGCTTGGCTGAAGCATCTGGTACTGGTGTTTCCAGACCAGGATCTGTCACCCGAGGAACAGATCGCCTTCTCGCGAAACTTCGGAAAGCTTGATCCGCAGGAATCGCAAGCGCCCGCTACGCTGCATCCCGATCACCGGGAGATCCTGGTACTGTCGAACAAGGTGGTGCGCGGCAAGAAATCCGGAACTCATAATTCAGGCCGGAACTGGCACACCGACCTCACCTATACCCCACGTCCTGCGAAGGGCGCCATCTTGCACTGCAAGGAAAAGCCTATGGTGGGTGGCGATACCATGTGGGCGAACCTCTATCTCGCTTACGAAACTTTGAGTCCGCGTATCCAGCAACTGCTGGAAGGACTGGAAGTAATTCACGACGTGACGCTGATCCGCGGGCTGGAACAGCGTTCACCTGACGTCATCGCCGAGATGAAGCGCCGCAATCCGCCAATGATCCATCCGGTCATCCGCATTCATCCGGAGACGAAGCGAAAATCCTACCTGGTTGGCGAGCGGGTGCGCGGCTTTGTCGACATGAGCGACGAAGAGAGCCGCTATTTGATCGACATGCTGAACGAGCACGCGACCTGCCCAGAATTTGTCTTTCGCCATCGCTGGCGCCTGGGCGACGTGGTGATGTGGGACAACCGCTGCACAAGCCATGTCGCGCTGGGCGATTTCGACCAGACCCAACCTCGCGTGATGTTTCGCTGCTCCCTGGAAGGGGAGGAAGAGACCGGACGTCCGTTCGAGAGGCTGCAAACTGGTGGGGATCGAGCCGCGATGGATCGGGCGGTTGCAGCTGTCTCCTGAAGTGGTGAGTGGGGGGATCTCGCCACAGCTGCAGTGGCCGTTTTTGCGGATGCGCCTGACTGAGATGGGAGAATGTCCCCTTCCGGGCTGCGACACCACCAGCCCATGCGGAGAAGCCATGATCCGTCAGGGCAGTAGGCACCGCCGGCAGGAAAGGGCGACAGGAGCCCTTCGGGACGAACTAAGATGACAGAGAACAGTCCCCCGGAAGCAGAGCTACGCCGTTGCAGAACCCTCGAGGAGGTCGAGCTGACGGAACAGGGCATGCCCGCGACCTATGCAGTCACGAAGGGGGAAGAGGAGGGCGCGGTGCGGCGGGAGCATGACGATTTCCCGTTTGAGCTGGAGCGCGGCCGGATCGGGCTTGAGCTGATTTTCCTGGGAATGGTCTGGGTGGTGACAGCCGGGCTGCTATGGCACGGCTTGTCGCTGGATATTTGGCGGGGCGACACCATCGGTCCCGGCGCCTATCCGGTCTTCGCTCTCATCGGGTTGCTGGCCATAGCTTCGGTATTGATCGTCAAGGCGCTGGCGGTCCGGGAACTTCCGCTTTACGCGCCCTTCCAGCCCGGTTTGCAGGAGGACCTGCGGCTGCGCCAGGTCGCTGCTTTTATGGCGCACAAGCTGGGCATCCGGATCTGCGTGGTCACAAAGGATGGGGAAGGGCGCTTCTCTGCGCTCTGGAAGGGGATGCGCGCCGGACGACGCGGTGATGCGCTCACTGTGGTCTCGTCCGATATGACCACTCTGCCAAACTTTCATGCCGCCGCCTTTTGCGAAGGGCGAATGGAGCCGGTAGGTGGCTTGTTCTTTGACCCCGATGTTCTCGTAGTCCGTCACGGTAGCCTCTGGCAGAAGCCGGGAGATATGCAGCACGAGGACCGGCCTGTCAGGCTAGGCTTTGGTCATCATCAGGATATCGACCATTCCGTTGATACTTGGCTGGCCAACGCCCAGGGGCTGGAGTTCCAGCCAAGCTACCGCGCTGACGTTTCGGCCCTGGTCGCCGCGTTGGTGAGCGGGGACATCGATGCCGCCGTGCTCTGCTATTCGCGGGTGCGACAGGCGATTTCCACCGGGCAGGTGCGTTGCATCGGTATCTTCTCCGAACCGCAGTGGAAGCCGGCCGGCACTTCTGATTTTTCTTCCGTCTCCGAATGCGGCGGGCCGATCGTGTCCGGTCACTGGGCGGCGTTAATGGTTCCGGCCGACATGGCCAGCGGGAAGAAAACTCGCCTCGCCATGGCGTTCGCGGAAGCGAGCGACGCATTGTTGCACCCCGATCACTCCGACATGTCAGCCCGCCCTTGGTGTTTCTTGTCTCGTGAAGACATGAAGGGCATCGTCGAGACACAACAGAGCTGTCTCCAACAGATCGGCTTTAAGGCAGGCGTCCGAGACAGCCGGCCCGGCGGCAAGCTTGTCGGCCTCGTCATGGCAATCGCTGGGCTCGCGATCTTTCCCGTCGCGCTGTCGAAATTGGGTTTTGTCGTGTCTGCCATTCTCTATGTAGCTACGCTCACACTGCTGCTGTGGCCAAAGCTTACACCGGCAAAGGCGGCACTCTCTGTCGCAGTGTCCGCCTTTCTCAGCATCGGAATCTATCTGCTGTTCAGCAAGGTTTTCAGCGTCGTCTTGCCAACATCCAGCTTGCTGGGGGGACTCCTGCCGTGAGCCTGCTGATGGAAGGTTTCTCCATCGTCCTGGAGATTCGGCTACTGCTGCTGCTGTCGGGCGCTGTGGCGCTCGGTATTGTCGCAGGTGCGATGCCGGGAATTTCAGCCACCATGGGCGTGGCCCTTTTGAGCCCGTTGACCTTCACGATGGAGCCTCTGAGCGGCATACTCAGTCTCATTGGCGTTTATTGTGGCGCAGTCTACGGCGGATCGCTGTCAGCCATCCTCCTGGGCATCCCCGGCACACCAGGAGCAGTGGCGACGACACTTGACGGCTACGCTATGTCACGCCAAGGAAAACCAGGCATTGCGCTTGGCATAGCGACGCTCTCCTCCTTTCTTGGTGGTGTGCTTAGCGCCACTGCCCTCATGCTGTTGTCCTATCCAATCGCTGAGTTCGCGCTGGCGTTTGGGCCGCGCGAGTACCTGGCCCTGGTGGTGTTCGCGTTAACGGCAATGGCAGCGCTGTCAGGCGGATCTTTCCTGAAGGGACTTTTCGCCGGCTTCATCGGCCTGTTTCTGGCCAGTATCGGTATCGACGAGACCTACGGTGTCTCGCGCTATCATTTCGGCTATGTGCTGCTGATGGGGGGAATCTCCTTCATTCCCATTACTATTGGGCTGTTCGCAGTTCCCGAGACCTTGCTGAGCATCGAGCGCATTGGTCGCGCGCCGCGTCGGGTTCTGCGCGTCAACCGGATCATTCCCGGGCGCAGCGTACTCGCCAGCATCCTGCCAGCGCAGCTCCGCTCTGGCGTCATCGGCACCATTGTTGGCGCAGTTCCGGGGGCTGGCAGCGATATTGCCGCCATCGTCGGCTACAGCCAAGGCAAACACATGTCGCGTAACCCCAAGAGGTTTGGCACCGGCTCCGCAGAAGGCATTGCCTGCGCCGAATCGGCGAACAATGCGGGTACTGGCGGTTCGCTCATCCCGCTGCTGACGCTGGGCATTCCGGGCGGCGCGGTGACGGCTATCATGCTGGGCACGTTCATGACACACGGGCTGCAGCCCGGCCCTCTTCTGCTGCACAGCAACGCGCCGCTGGTCTACCAGATCTTTGCCGGGGTCTTCATTGCTAACCTCCTGCTGTTGGCGTTCGGCCTATCCGGGGCGAAGCTATTCGCCAGGGTTTTGCAGGTTCCCGAGAGCATCCTTACGCCAACGATACTGCTGCTGTGTGTGGTGGGCGCCTATGCCATGCGCAACAACCCCGTGGATGTGCTGATTATGTTCGCCGCGGGCATGGTCGGCTACATCATGGTCAAGACCGGAATCCCGCGTGCCCCGCTCATCATCGGCCTCATCCTCGGCCCGATGGTGGAGGGAGAGCTCGCCCGCTCACTTATCATCGTGGGCAACGATTGGTGGGCACTCTTAACCCCGATCAGCAGCGTCATATGGCTGTTGGCCATCGCGCCGTTTGTCGCCCCCCTGGCGATCAAGGGCCTTCGGCGCCTGAAATCCGTCAAGACGTCTTAAAATAGGGAGGAATCCAATGACATTCATGTACAAGACGCACAGCAACTACGTAGCCGCGCTGGCGGCCCTCGGCTTTGGTATTGTCGGCAGCCTTGCTGCCACAGCTGCCAATGCGGAAGGTTTCCCTTCAAAGCCCGTCGAACTCGTCATTCCCTTCGCACAGGGCGGTGGCACCGACCAAGTCGGCCGAATCTTTGCGGAGTATGCCGAACCCCATTTGGGGGCCGACATATTCGTCAGCAATCGTACGGGGGGAAGCGGCGCCGTAGGCTTCTCCTACGGTGCGAACGCCGACGCCGACGGGCATTTCATTACCATGATCGTGACGACGCTGGCCGCCGGACCGCATACCATTGATGGCTATCCCGTCAGCTACGAAGACTTCAAGCCGATCTGCCTGCTCTCCGCCCCGCCGGCGGTTTTTGCAGTTCATCCAGAAAGTGGCATCGACTCTCTGGCCGCTCTTGTTGAAAAGGCAAAGGCCGAACCAGGTGAATTGGTGTTCGGCACTGCCGGACCTGGCAGCAACACTCATCTGACTGGCGCTGCCTTCGCCACTCAGGCGGACATCGATATTCGCTTTATGCCGCACAAAGGTTCTGGTCCGGCGCTGACCGCCGCCTACGGCAAACACATCGACGTCGCCATCGCCGACAAGGCAGAGGTCACGCCCTGGCACAAGGATGGTCGCCTGGATGTGCTGACTGTCTTTACCGACGATCCGAAAGCAGGACTCGACGGGGTGCCACTGGCCACTGACGAAGACTACAGGGTTGATATCGGCTCGTTCCGTGGAATCGGAGCACCTAAGGGTACCTCAGCGGAAGCGATGAACGTGCTGGTGGATGCTTGCCGCAGAACGACCGAGGATCCCGATTTCATTGATCACATGAAAAGAACCGGCACGGAAATCTATGCATTGTTCGGTGAGGAATTCGGCGACTGGCTTCAGAACAAGCACGAATCCTTCGGCGAGGCCGCTGAAGCTGCCGGTTTGTAAGGCTTCTTGCTTCCGCATAGCCGAGCTTTACAGAGGTTTCCTTCCGAAGCTCGCCTAATACTCAGCTAGTCATGAGCCAACAGCGGATAGTACCTCCGCGCACGAATACAAAGAACCGGGGCAGGCGTCAGAGCCAGATAAGCAGATGGCTGCCCCGGTTTCCAAACGGTTGAACCTCATGGTTCCAAGTTCGCGTCTCACGGTGATTCGCCCACCTCAACACCGAACCTTTCGTAGAGGCAGCGCGCGACGCTGCTCATCATTGAGCCGCTCGACCAGCGCCGGGCGCATTGCAGTCCAGCAGTCCCGCGGGCCCTTTCGCATTGAAGCGCACGACCCTGTCTGGGATTGGCTTCCGCAACCGCGAGCAGGCGCCCCACCTGCTTGATCGTCAGATAGGTCTCTCGCGGCTGCTCGTGGTGAATCTCGCCAACCATCGTCCACCATGGAGCCGTGTCCCTCAACCCGCTCCGGGCCGAGTGATGGCGCGACGCCCAGTTGAAGGCGCTGCGAATATAGGCCACCGCACGATTTGAGCGCGTTCCACCGCTGTGCGTCAGGATGTGATCGCGCACTCGCTCGATGTCGGCCCGCTTCAGGTCAATGAGGTGGGTGTCATTGACCTGCTCGAAAGCTGGGTTGCGCCAGAGAGAGTGTTGCGGTTGGCGTTTGTAGCGCAGCAGCCACTTCGCCCGTTTGCCCTCAAGGCGAAGCGCGAGGCTGAGATTGCGCAGGTCGCGCCATTCGAGAAAGTCGCGCGCATTGCGTCCATCTGCCTCGGCCATCGCGTTGGCTTCCTTGAGGTGATGAACCGACCTCGAGCGCTTGTCGATCTTCTACAAGAAAGGCACGCCTCCCTTCTCCAAAAGCTGCCGCTAGGAGTGGGAGTGGGACCTGCTCGGCAACCACTTCCACAATCACCGCACGCCGCCGGAGTGGCAGTATATGAGGCATGGGTGAAGGGCGTGCGGGGCGCTGCCTGTAGGCTCGCTGAGAGCTACAGCGTGTGCACGGTCGGTTGGACGGTGCAAACCTCCCGCGCAATTTCGACGACGTGACGATGGTGGGTCAGGTAGATGGCCTGGCCGGAGCGGCCGATCCGTTCCATCAAGATGCAAGCAGCGCGGGTCCTGTCCTCGTCGAAGGTTTCGAACACGTCGTCGCAGAAGAAGGGCAGGCGAGTGCCCTGGGACACCATTTGTTCGTAGGCCGCGGCACGCAGCGCGAGATAGAGCTGAAACCGCGTGCCCTTTGACATGTCGCCGACCTGTTTGGCCGTGCCGCTTGCATCCATCGCGAGCAGGATTTCCGAAGCGTCTTTGGGCTGCGTCGTCAGACGCTCATAGGCGCCGTTGGTGAGTTCGGAGAATGCACGCTCGGTTGCCTCCATCATTTTGCTGCGATGCTTGTCGCGGTAACGGCGAATGGCCTCCTCCGCGAGGGTAAGACCGAGGTCGAGCTCGAGATACTCAAGGGCCGTCTCTTCGATCTGCAGCTGCAGCGTTGCTTTGCGCTCGACGAGGGCGGCCACGTCCGCGTCGCCGGTGACCGCTGCCAGTTCATGCGCTGCGGTCGCGCGTGCCACCGTCGTTTCGGAAAGGTGTGTCTCTGCGCGTTCCAGATCCGTGTCGAGTGAAGCGGCCCGCCCCTTCAGTTCCGCAAGGGTCGTGTCCTGGAGGCGTTCGCGGGCCGCATCCATGTCGGCGACGGAGAGCTCTGACAGGATCTGATTGCCGAGGCTGGCCGTGTGTTTGCGCGCCTCTATGACCTCGACCGCCTTTCCGACAGCTACGCGCAGGGCATCCAGCGTGCTGGTGTGGACGCTGTCGGGAAACAGCGCGCCGTATTCGCGAACGTGCCGATCGATGTCCTCTCGCTGACGTTGCGCTTGCTGCAGCCGCTTGGACTCGGTTGCGAACTTCTCGGCAAGCTGGGCCGAGCGGTCCCGGTCGCTCGCGGCCCGTGCCGCAATGCCTTGCAGTTGGGCGAAGGTCTCCAGCGGGTCATCACACGCAATGCCGTGCTTGCCGCCCAGTTCCTCCATGGCTTCGGTGAACTGGCGTTGATCGGCCTCCATGGCTGACACCTGCCGCTCCGCCTGCCGTCGCCGCTCATCCTGCTCGCGCAGATCGCGCAGCTTTCCAAGCGCGTTGCTCAGCACGTCGGGATTGAGTGCGCCGTCGAACATGCTTTCGACCGCCTCTGCCCAGGCCGTGGCAGCCTGGCGTGCAGCGGCAGTCAGACGTGCAAGCGCGGCCTGGCGGCGCTCCAGATCGCTTTCCAGACCGGTCAACTTGTCCGAGGCCGATCGGACGTCCTCGCGATGTTTGCGCTCCTCTTCCGCCAAACGCCGCGCGGCGGCCACGGCACTGTCGAAGGAGGGCGCCTCCAGTTCGAGCAAAGGACCCAGTGCCTTCAGCAGCCCATCGGCCTTGTCCAGCACGGGCCGGTGTTGTCGGGTCAGGCGATCGAGCTTTCGCTGGGCTTCTTGCGCTGTGCGGTGCTTCTCGGTCCACAGCGCCAGGTTGGAAGGCGTCATGTTCCGCAGGCCGACGGGCTCGGCGACCTCCGCTGCGCGTTCCTCAAGTCCACCCAAGCGTGCCTTGAGGTCATTCAAATGTTCACCTGCGCTTGCAACGCGCGTTTCGGCCTCTATGTGAGCCTGCTTCAACTGCCGCAGTTGGCCGAGCTCGCGTGCATGCCCGAACCGAGACGCTGCGATGTCGTCGACCCTTGCCATCGCCGGTTCAAAGGCGTCCGCACTTTCGATGGTGAGGGTTTCGCGATGGGCTCGCCACAGGGAGTCGCGCAGATTCCGCGCCGCCTCGGCATCTTCCTCGCCGGCAACGCCCATGCTCGCCTCGAGTTCGGCGATCTGACTGGATTTGACCTTTTCCTCTTCGCGATAGCGCGTCAGGGCATCGCTGGCCCGGTTCGCTTCTTCCGTCAGACGGGTATGCTCCTCGGCGAGCTCCTGCGCTGTGGCCGGATCCATCGGGCAGGCAGGCACTCGTGTGAAAGCCCCGTCTGGAGTGGAGAGCGCTGCCAGCGCTTCCTCGAGCTGTTCTTCGGCGCCCGCCAGCGAGGCATGTGCTTTCGCAACGGCCGCCGCCAAGCTATCGACTTCGTATCGGGCGAGCAGCTCGATCAGACCGGTTTGTCGCGGTGCCTTGGACGTTAGCGCGTCACATGCTTTCCGCGCATCTTCGACCTGCTGCTGCAAGGCGGCGACTTCGCGCTGCTCCGCCTCGCGTGCC
This sequence comes from Aquibaculum sediminis, assembly GCF_040712085.1. Classification (NCBI taxonomy): domain Bacteria; kingdom Pseudomonadati; phylum Pseudomonadota; class Alphaproteobacteria; order Rhodospirillales; family Rhodovibrionaceae; genus Aquibaculum; species Aquibaculum sediminis. Next base: position 85,582 of record NZ_JBFCVK010000001.1, on the reverse strand, counting down.
GAGGCGGCGTCGCGCATGGCGTCCCGGGCTTCCTCAAGCGTCTCGATATCGACGGCGGTTCGCACAAGGCCGCTCAGGCAGGCGTCATCGCTCGTGCCCAGCTCCCGCGCGGTCCGGATCATGTCCGATTGGGCCTCTTCGAGTGTCCGTCTGCGGCGCGGAAGATCCAGGCCCGCCGTGGTCATGCGGCTGCGCAGTTCATCGAGCCGGTCCAACTCGTCACCGAGCGACAGTTGTTCGGCGTCCACCTCGATCTCCGCGAACTCCGTCTCTGCTGCGTGAACCTCGCTCTTCAGTCGGGCAATCTCTGCCTCGAGTTTCACCTGATCCGTCTTCAGCGTGATGAGATCCTCGGGATTGATGTCGATCCGTTCCGGATAATCGGTGTAGCCCGCGATTTCCTCCGCCAGGCGGTCATGCTCTGTAAGGAGTGGCAGAGATCGGCTGAGGGCGGCGACCTCCGCTCTCTGGCGGCGCAGCGTGTCGCGCTCCTTTCTCGCAGCCGCTTCGTCACGTTCCGCCGCTTGAAAGGCGAGCTTCAGCTTGCGCAAGGCGCTGGCTGACACATCCGTGTCTCTAATCCGCTCCTCGACCGCGCGCAGCTCCCGCTTCAGTTCGGCGAGGCGGGTGGTGCTTGCTCGCTTGCGGTAGAGGGCCTGGGTCTCGTCTCGAATCTGCTCGAGCACCGCGTTGAGATCGGAGATGCCGGCCGCTGCAGAGAACAACAAGCGCCCGATGTCACCGCGGGCATTGGCTATATCCTCGCCGCCCTTTTCGATGGTGTCGTCGTCAAGGCAGAGAAGACTGCGGTAATCCTCCTCAGAGAGGCCCCCGAGGTGCGCAGCAAGCGCCTGCTCCGGAACTGGCTTGCCCGACGCATCCAAGAGATTGGCAGCGCGCGTCGACAGGCGTTTGAAGCGTGTTGCCTGGCCCTCCATTTCCAGGACGCCACTTACGCAAAGGTTCTTGCGTTGGTGCTTGAAGTCGTATGGCTCGCGAAGCGGGAAACCATAGAGTAGCCGAAGAAAACCCTCCATGGTTGTCGTTTTGCCGGACTCGTTCGGGCCGTGGATGATGTGAAAATCCGATTGTCCGCCTTTACCGAAATCAAAGGACTTGGCGGAGAAATGTCCAAAGAGGTCGAAAGAAAGCTCGTTTATTCGCATCAGTCGGCACTGCCTTTCATGCGAGCCAGCACCCGCTTCGCGCCGTTCTCGGAAAGACGTTCGCTCAGCGTCGTCAGCGCCTGTTCGTCTGGCGCCAGCGCTTTGCGCTGCTGTGGCGGGAGCTCTCCGAGCACCTCTTCCAGGGTTCCGCTGCACCACTGGGCAAATCCGGGCTCTTGCCGGATGGCTGCCATGATCCGGGCCAGTTCGTCGGTTGCGCCCTGGCTTGGAGCTTTGCTGTCAGACAAGTCGATCACGAGCTTGTCCAGCCAGAGCCGGTCGGTTTCGCGGGCGATCCGAGCGGCGGTTTCGGTCCAGACATCCCGATCGCGCAATATCTGCCAACGGCGTTCCGTGTCTCCGGTGAGCACCAGGCGCACTATGCCGAGATCAGAGGTCACGCTTTCGCTGAGTTCGCGCAGTCGCGCGCGCATCAGATCGCGGAGCGCGTCATCGGCATCGGCTTCCGATGCCGAAAGCTCGACTTCAACGAATTCGATGACAGAGGTTGGGACTTCCTCAATCCTTATCTGCTGATCGATGGTTATGAGCGTGGCGGATTTCGGTCCAGCATCGCCGATATCCCGGCCTTGGGGCGTTCCAGGCATAACGATCCAGGGGGCTTCCGAATGGATCTGACGGCGGTGCACATGGCCCAGCGCCCAGTAGTCGAAACCGTGAGCTCGCAGGTCACCCACCGAGCAGGGCGCATAGGGGTCGTGACCCTTCGCGCCTGTCAGTGAGGTGTGGAGCACGCCGATATTCACGGCACCTGCGACTGGCGCCGGATACTTTGGCAGCAGGCTGTCCATTGCCTGGCGTCCGGCAAAGCTGACGCCGTGTATCCAGACATCATCCGCAAGCTGGACCTTGCCCCCGCGCCCGTCGAAGACATGCACGTTGTCGGGCAAGCTGAGTTCCCCGGTTATCGGGTTCTCGGCGTCGTGGTTTCCCTTGACGTAGAATACCTGAATGCCGCGTGCCCGCAGCCGATCAAGCTCAGCGGTCAGGAAGGCTGCAGTGCGCGCGCTGCGCTCGGCGCCGTCGAACAGGTCGCCCGCGATCAGAAGCGCCGCAACATCCTCGGCAAGCGCAGCATCCACGATGCGCGAGAAAGCGGCGCGCGTTGCCGTCTGCACCCGGCTGCGCAGTTCCTCGTCCCGCAATGCGAGCGACTTCAGGGGCGAGTCGAGGTGGACGTCCGCCGTGTGGAGAATCTTGATCATTTACTGGCTTTCGCTCTGTGGCAGCGCCCTACGCCTGAAAGTTGATCACTGTACGGCACGAACTCCCGTGTTCGCAGCCAAATTCTGATTGCATGGGGCTTGTTGTGTCACAAGGGTGCCGCTTGCCGGCTTCCCTGCAAGCCCCCTTTCACCGGGCATCCGCCGGGCGAGTTATTGGGCGCTGCATCGGCATCTGGTTGCATGGTCTTTGCTGAATTGGGTATAGAGGTCCTATAAGAAAGTACCGCCTGGCTGTGGCTGGCGGCGGTGGGGGGCGTGATGAGCAGCGAGTTTTTTGCCGGGCCGATTTTGAACTCGCCCTACGAGCGTCCCGCCCGGCACTGGCAGCTCGATGAGCAGGGGCAGCCCACGGGCATTGTCGAGATGGGGCGCCGGCGCAGCGCGCTGACCTCGCCCATTCCCAAGCCGCGGGCGCGGCGCGGCGGCACATCCTCCCAGGCCGACCTCCTCGCGGATGAGGCGGGTGAGATCTACAATCCCACGGAGGTCATCAACGGCATCCGCTCTGCGGTGGAAAGCTGGCGCGAACTGCCGGAGAGCCAGTGGCAGGTCACGCCCACCACCGCGCGGCTGCTGCGTCACTGGCGCAGCCATCCCTTCGCGAACCAGAAGCCCTTCTTCTGCCAGATCGAGGCGGTGGAGACGGTGATCTGGCTGACCGAGGTGGCGAGCGCCGACCGGTTTGCTCCGGAAGAGGAATGTTGATGCTCAAACTCTGGGTAGCCAATACGGACTTTGATTGGTTTGATTACTTATATCAGTTCCCCAATGTAGATGAAGTAAATTTCTGGCAGCCTAGCGGAAAGTTTAATTTTCGCGCTGTCGAGGCTGGGGATTTATTTTTGTTCAAATTGAAAAGTCCGCATAACGCTATTGGGGGCTACGGCGTGTTTGCCGAAGCTTCGATCCTACCGGTATCGTTGGCTTGGGAAGCGTTCGGATATAAGAATGGTGTCGCCAGCTATAGCGAAATGCGGCAGCGGATTGGTCGCTTTCGCAAAGACACTGATCCACGCCGAGATTATTCGATTGGCTGCCGTATTGTTGTGAATCCTGTTTTCTTTCCTGAGAACCTCTGGATTCCGCAGCCAAGTTCCTGGTCGAATTCCATCGTCGTAGGCAAGATTTTTGATGCTTCCGAACCCGATGGCTTAGAACTCTGGGATGCGCTGCAAGCTGCTTCCGCTTCGCTGCATCCGCTGAAGAAGGAGATGGATGATGCACCGCTGGCTTATAATTTTGGGGAATCTCATTTTGGGACGCCGGTGAGAATAGCCCCCAGGCTCGGTCAAGGTGCTTTTAGGGTTGCAGTTATTGAAGCCTATGGTCGGGAATGTGCCCTGTCCGGAGGGCGGGTGCTCCCTGCACTTGATGCGGCGCACATCAGGGCATTCGGAGAAGGGGGCAATCATGCGCTGAACAACGGTATTCTGCTCCGGAAGGATATCCACAGTGTTTTTGACGCCGGCTATGCGACATTCGACGATGATCTGAGGATGGTCGTCAGTGATCGCGTTAAATCGGAGTTCAACAATGGAAACGAATACCTTCGACTGAAGGGGCACAAATTGCGAATTCCGAAATCATCGTCTTTAAGGCCGTCGCTTGAGAATATCCGGTGGCACCAAGACAATGTTTTTCTTGGCTAGCTACTCGATCCATCTGTGACCCTGCCCGAGCAGGCCGTCGACCCCTGGGACGACCCGGAAACCGAGGAACTGCACGCCGCGTGGTGGCGCCTGCGCATCGCGCGGCAGCTGGAGATCGACAAATCGATCGCCGCCAAGGCCGATCACGAATACCTCTACGACCAGCCCTACGAGGACAACACGCGCGTGCGCGTGGCCGGGCCCTTCACGGTGGAGAGCCTCTCGCCCCACCGCGTGCCGGCAGTGGACGTGGACGACAGCCTCTACGACGAGCTGGAGGCGGCAGAGGGCAGGCGGCAGAAGGACGGCAGCGGCGAGACCGCCGACTTCGTCCAGATGATCCTGGAAAACCTCGAGAAGGCCGGCGTGCAGCAGGCACACAAGGCGGACCGCCTCGTCTTCGAGAGCCTGGAGCTCTGGCCCCACCCGCCGCGCAGCAATCCTGGTCGGGCCCGAGTACGGCACGCTCTCTCGCTCCGATCTCGTCGCCGGGGCGCGCGAGGCGGCGGAGGCCGGCTTCGACCTCCTGATCGCCGCCGCCTTCAACTACGATGCCCATGCCGGCGAGTTCGACCGCATGGGGCCGTTGACCGTGCTGCAGGCGCGCATCAACCCCGACTTGCACATGTCCGACCTCGCCAACACGGGTGCGGGCAACCTCTTCACCGTCTTCGGCGAGCCGGACATCGCGCTGCACGAGGAGGATGACGACTGCCTCTCGCTCGAGGTGCTGGGCGTGGACATGTACAAGGGCGGGCAGATCGAAAGCGGCGAGGCCGACGACATCGCCGTCTGGTTCCTCGACACCGACTACGACTACGAAAATTTCCGGGTGCGCCACGCCTACTTCCCCGGCGCCAACGACCCCTACAAGGCGCTGAAGGCCACGCTGAAAGCCGAGATCGACGAGGAATCCTGGTCCAGCCTCAACCGCACCCGCTCGCGCCCCTTCCCGCGGCCGGTAAGCGGCCGCGTGGCGGTGAAGGTGATCAACCACCTGGGGGATGAAGTGATGAAGGTGATCGAGGTGTGAGGGTGGTGGAGGATGTGAGATGAAGCTGGACGAGCTGAAGCAAGACCTGATGCAGTGCGCCGACGTGCGCGCCGGGTACGAAGCCCTCGCCGACGAATTCTCGATCATGGAGGCGCTGATCCGCGCCCGCACCGAAGCCCACATGACGCAGAGCGAAGTGGCCGACAAGATGCGCACCTCGCAATCCTATGTTGCCAAGCTGGAAGGCGGCCAGGTCAGCCCCTCCATGAAGGCCTTGCAGCGCTACGCCGCCGCGACGGGCTCGCGGCTCAAGATCAGTCTGGAGCGGAATATCGAGCGGGTGTAGCAGCCGCTCGCGCCCTTCCTACACGCCGAAAGTGGGCGCGTGGCGGTGAAGGTGATCAACCACCAGGGGGATGGAGTGATGAAGGTGATGGAGGTGTGAGGGTGGCGGAGCGTGAGAACGCTGGGCCAATGCGCCGCGCTTTGCCGTCTTCCAGGCAGCGTCGGCAATGCCTCAACCAGCATCACTGTGAGCGACCAACCCTCCGCCCTCGTCATTGCGAGCGACCAACGGGAGCGCGGCAATCCAGGGCCGTTTGCCTGTGGCCCTGGATTGCCGCGTCGGCTTCGCCTCCTCGCAATGACGAGGGAAGGGGGTTGCGGCCTCCTCGTAATGAAACGAGGGAGGGGGTGGCCCCAATGCAGCGCCGGCAAAGCCCAGGCCTTCGTCGTTGCAAGCGGCCAACGCTCCACTCTCGTCACTTTGAGCGACCAACCTTCCTCCCTCGTCATTGCGAGCGACCGACGGGAGCGCGGCAATCCAGGGCAGTTTGCCTGTGGCCCTGGATTGCCGCGTCGGCTTCGCCTCCTCGCAATGACGAGGGAGGGGGCTTGCGACCTCCCCGCAATGGCGCGGGAGGGGGGCGTGCGGCCTCCTCGTAATGACGGCCTGGGTAAGATGAGGTTGCGTCCGTAATGCTGCTCTACGCCTCCACCTTCACCGACGCGCTGGCCCGGCTTTCGAACCAGGAGCAGAAGCAAGTCAAGCTGACCGCCTTCGACCTGCAGCTCGATCCGACGAGCAAGGCGCTGCAGATGCACCGGATCGACAAGGCCGAGGGCTTCTGGTCGATCCGCGTGAACCTCGACCTGCGCATCATCCTGCACAAGGCGGGCGAGCGCATCCTGCTCGCCTATGTGGACCACCACGACGCCGCCTACCGCTGGGCCGAGCGCAAGCGCCTGATCCCGCATGAGCGGACCGGCGCGATGCAGTTCGTCGAGGTGCCGGTAACGCCCGCCGAGAGGGCCACGGCCGAAACGGCGCAGCCGCCAGCGCCGGCTGAAGTGGGGCATCATCCCTTCCGCGCACTCACCGACGACCAGCTGCTCGATGTCGGTGTGCCGAGCGCCTGGCTGGAGACGGTGCGCGAGACCGCGATGAGCGAGATCGACGCCCTCTGCGAGCAGCTGCCGGCCGAGGCGGCGGAGGCGCTGCTGGACTTCGCCACCGGCGGCCGGCTGGAAAACCACATCGTGCAGCCGGCGGCGCCGGGCAGCGACCCTTTCGCCCATCCCGACGCCCAGCGCCGCTTCCGTGTCGTGGAGGGCGTGGAGGAGTTGAAGGCCGCGCTCGACGCCCCCTTCGAGAAGTGGGCGGTCTTCCTCCACCCGGTGCAGCGCGCCTCGGTCGAGCGGGCCTCGGTCGAGCGGGCCTGGCGCGGGCCGGCGCGCATCTCCGGCTGCGCCGGCACCGGCAAGACCATCGTCGCCCTGCACCGCGCGGTGCGCCTGGCCGAGGATGAGGCGGCGCGGGTGCTGCTCACCACCTTTTCCAAGCGCCTGGCCGAAAACATGGGCGCCAAGGCCGAACTGCTGACGGCCGCCCACCCGGATCTGCACGCACGCCTTCAGGTGCGCGCCATTGATCAGGCCGCCTATGAGCTCTATGCCGCGCAGTTCGGCCAGCCGAACCTGGCCAAGTCGGCGCAGCTCCGCGCGGCAATCGCCGCTGCCAAGAAGGAGGGACTGGGCGGCGAGCACTCGGCCGAATTCCTCTTCGAGGAGTGGGAGGAGGTGGTCGACGCCTGGGGCCTGCAAGAGGAAAAGGCCTATGCCGGCGTGCCCCGCATCGGCCGCAACCTGCGGCTGGGGCCGAAACAGCGCGCCTCGGCCTGGGCGGTCTTCGCGTTCCTGCGCGACTGGCTGGCCGCGCGCAAGCTGATCACCCGCGCCGACCTCTATGGCCGCCTGACCACCGCCGTCAAAGCGGGCCTGGCGCTGCCCTACACCCACTTCGTCGTCGACGAGGCGCAGGACCTCTCGGTTGCCCAGGCCCGCTTTCTCGCCGCCGCCGGCGGGAAGCGGGAGGAGGCGCTGTTCTTCACCGGCGACCTGGGTCAGCGCATCTTCCATCTGCCGTTTTCCTGGCTGAAGCTGGGGCTGGACATCCGCGGCCGCGCCCCGGTGCTCAAGGTCTGCTACCGCACCTCGCACCAGATCCGCAGCGCCGCCGACCGCCTGCTCGCGCCCGAGATCGCCGACCAGGACGGCACCGTGGAAAGCCGCCGCGGCACCGTCTCGGTCTTCGAGGGGCCGGAGCCGAAACTGGTGCTGCACGAGGACCCGGAGGCCGAGACAGCCGCCGTCGGCGCCTGGCTGAACGCCCGCCTGGCCGAGGGCGTGGCCCCGGCGGAACTGGCGGTGATCGTGCGCGCCCCGGGCCAGATCCCACGGGCTCGAGCGGCTGCAAAGCTGGCCAGCCGCGACATCCCGCTCATCCTGATGCACGACGCCAAGGGCCTGGAATACCGCGCCTGCGCGGTGATGGCCGTGGACGAAGACGTGCTGCCGGACCCGGACCGCCTGCAAGCCGTGGGCGACCTCGCCGACCTGGAGGCGCTGCAGGAAACCGAACGCCACCTGCTCTACGTCGCCTGCACCCGCGCCCGCGACCGCCTACTGGTCAGCGGCGTGGAACCCGGATCGGAGTTTCTCGACGACCTGCAGGGCGCGGTGAGTGGGGAATGGTGAGGGGCTGTGGGACGCGGGTGTGGTGTCGGCGGTGGTGGGTGGTTGGGGTAGGGGGGGGGCAGCTTTCGCCGCGCCCTGGGCGAGGCACGGCGGATAGGCCGCCGTCGGGCAGAGTGGGCCTGGCACGCCCTGTCTTCGCCGGGCGAGCGCTGCGCTATGAGGTGTTGCCCAGTGAGCCTGGCAGCCCCCAATGGCGCCCGCCTTGCTAATCCGGCTCGGCGGCGTCGTCGCTGCTGGCTTCGATCTCTTGCAGCGCGTGCACCAGGTCGGCGGCTTCCTGTGCGGTGAAGCCGAGCTCGCGCAGGCCCGCTTCCGCTTCGGCGCGGCTCACCCGCTCTGCATCGCAGCCGTCGCGCGGCCCTCCGTTTCCATCCCTCATGCCAACCCCCCTGAAGAGATCATGTATCGATAGGGCTCTTCTTGCATCGTAAAGCGCGCGCCTATGTTGCGCTTCGCGTCCAATGCGGGTGGTAATATGGAACACGCTGCGGTCGCAGTGCAACCAGAAAAGGAACAAAGTGTTGACAAGGCGCACGATCGCACCATACGGCTGTGTCAACAATGTGTCCGAGAGACTCAAGCGGCCACTGGGCGACCCTATGACAGCCGGTGCAATCGCCAGGACGATGACAGGAGAATGGGTGCGCCCCCCTCCAAACGAACGGGGCCGCTTGGGTCTTCACACGGTAGGGACAGTGGGAGGGCGGTGGACAGGTTGCAGCCCTTGATCCATCATTTACCTCTTTCGGGCGGGAAAGGCGGTTTCTTGTGATTGTAAGTACTAAAACAGCAGTGAAGTGCCCGCCCAAGAGCTGCTAAAGTAATAACACATTTTTAGACGGTTTTACAAAATAAAAGGGGTTGTTGCGAATGCTTGTTCTCAATGCATTCCGGCACTGCTGACGGGTGAGGAGTGGTTCGCTGCCGGTGAGTAAAAGTTCGCATCTGCGATGATAATGGTTCGAACAGGTTCGGAAGAGCGGTGAGGCAAGGTGAGTAGTCGGCGCTGGTTGTTGCTGAGCGATGGGGTACGGCCGACTGAGGATGTCTACTTTCTCGACTCAGTAGCGCCCTTGCTTCGTGCGCAGAATCACGAGGTTGACCGGCTTGACGTCCGCGGGTGGCGTTGGCCGCTCGTCCAGCGTTTCTTGGCGAAGCAGGAGGGGGCAAATCTGGTGCTGTGCCGCACCTTGCCACGACGGGTGCTGCGCTGGCTGGAACAGGCGACAGGGCGCTTCGGCCGGATCGTCTATCTGATTGATGACGACCTCGCGGCAGCGGCGGAGGATAGCAGGCTGCCGCAGAGCTACCGCCGGCGCATGGCGCGCGCGGCGGCGTTGCAGCCCAAGCTACTGGCCTTGGCCGACACGGTTGTGACCTGCAGCGCCGTGCTGGCCCATCAGTTCGCTGAGCGGCATCGCAACCTGCATGTCATGGGCCCGCAGTTGATCGCTCCGCTCCACGACATCTCGCATTTCGACAGGGGGCCGTCCCCTGAGTCGCCTTGGCTCATCGGCTTTCATGGTAGCCGCGCGCATCTGGCCGACCTTTGCCACATCGCTCCGGCATTGGAGGCGGTCCACGGAATCAGGCAGGACACCGAACTGGAGGTCATGCTGGGCGAGCGCGCGCCGCACTGCTTGGCGGAACTGCCGCGGGTGAAGTGTCCGGTGCCGCTGCGCTGGGACAGGTTCCGGGCCTATCGCGCAAACCGCCGCGTGCATATCGGCTTGGTGCCGCATTTGGATACGCCCTTCAATCGCAGCAAATCGACCATCAAGTTTCTCGACATCGCCGCGATGGGCGGTGTCGGGGTGTACTCGAGGCAGTCTCCCTATGAGGGCATCGTTCAGGACGGCGTGAACGGACTGCTGGTCGATGACGATCCCGCCTGCTGGCAGCGCGCTCTGGAATGGTTGCTCGACCATCCAGGTGAAGCCAGGGCAATGGCCGCGAATGCAGCGCGAAGAGCGCAGCAGCAGGTGCTCAGCGATCTGCCCGCTTGGGTGGAGGGAGCGTGAGGTCCGGTTCTTCGCTTTTATTTCGCTTCATACCATCAGTGGTGCCGGCAGGCGCACCACTGGCTTTACGCGTGCGCAAAAGTTGTATCGGCTACCACTTTTGGACTAGACGCCGACACTGAATGCGGTAGGCTCAGGGCTTGCTATGCAGCGTGAGTGCGAACAGCCGAGGCTGGACGCACTGCCCAGTCGCCAAACTTCGCAGCGTGGGGACAATGTCGAAAACCTTTCTGATTACCGGCGGCGCCGGGTTCATCGGCTCGGCCGTGGTGCGCGAACTGATCGGCCAGACCGGCCACCGCGTGGTCAATATCGACAAGCTGACTTACGCAGGAAACCTGGACTCTGTGGACAGCGTGGCCGGCAATGCCCGCTACACCTTCCTGCAGGCAGATGTGTGCGACGTGCGGGCCATGCAAAGGGCCTTTGCCGAGCACAGGCCCGACGTGGTGATGCATCTGGCGGCCGAGAGCCATGTGGATCGCTCGATCGACGGGCCGGCCGACTTCATCCAGACCAACATTGTCGGCACCTCGGTCCTGCTCGAGGCGGCGCGGGGCTACTGGCAGGCGCTCAAGGAGAGCGCGCCGCAGAAAGCCGAGGGCTTCCGTTTCCATCACATCTCAACCGACGAGGTGTACGGCGACCTCGACGGGCCGGAGGGGCTCTTCACCGAGATCACGCCCTACGACCCCAGTTCGCCCTATTCCGCCAGCAAGGCGGGCTCCGACCACCTGGTGCGTGCCTGGCGGCGCACCTTCGGGCTGCCGACGCTGGTGACCAACTGCTCGAACAACTACGGCCCCTATCACTTCCCCGAGAAGCTGATCCCGCTGATGATCCTCAACGCACTGGAGGGCGAGAAGCTGCCGGTCTATGGCGACGGGCAGCAGGTGCGCGACTGGCTCTTCGTGGAGGACCATGCGCGCGCCCTGATCAAGGTCGCCAGCGAAGGCCGGGTGGGGGAGACCTACAATATCGGCGGCCACAACGAGAAGGCGAACCTTGAGGTCGTGCATACGATCTGCGACCTCGTGGATGAGATGACGACCCCGATGTCCCGCCGGGACCTCATCAAGTTCGTTGCCGACCGGCCGGGGCATGACCGGCGCTATGCCATCGACGCCGGCAAGATCGAGCGCGAGCTGGGCTGGCGGCCGCAGGAGAGCTTCGAGAGCGGTCTGCGCAAGACGGTCGCCTGGTATCTCGAGAACCGCGACTGGTGGCAGCGGGTGCGCGACGGCAGCTATCGGGGCGAGCGGCTGGGGCTCACCGGGCGGCGCGCTGCCTGAGGGGTTTCCGAGGTACATGGTGACCAACAGTCTCTCCACGGTCATTGCGAGCGTCCAGCCGCCCACCGTCATTGCGAGCGACCCCGCCCTCTCCCCCGTCATTGCGAGCGACCAGCGGGAGCGCGGCAATCCAGGGCCACGGGCGAACCGCCCTGGATTGCCGCGTCGGCCTGCCGGCCTCCTCGCAATGACGTCTGTGGCAAGGGGTGCCTTCCGGCCGAGCGCCCCCTCCAAGCGCAGGGGGCCTTCGGTCGCAGGTTGGGGCAGGCTCGCTGTTCCGGCGTCTTGCTCCAGGAGTTTTTCGGTTAGGTGATGAAGCTTTTTCTTTCGGGAGGCAGTGGTCAGGTCGGCTTCGAGCTGCGGCGGCAGCTTTGCCTGTTCGGCGAGGTGCTGGCGCCGTCGCGCGCCGAGCTGGACCTGTCGAACCCGCAGGCGGTGGAGGGCTGGCTGGCCCGGCATCAGCCGGATCTCATCGTCAACGCCGCCGCCTACACCGCGGTGGACAAGGCCGAGGCGGAGCCGGAGCTGGCCCATCGCCTGAATGCCGAGTTGCCGGCGCAGCTCGCAGCCTACAGCGCGGCGCGCGGCCAGTGGCTGCTGCACTATTCCAGCGACTACGTCTATCCCGGCAGCGGCGAGCGGCCGTGGCAGGAGGGGGACGCCGCCGGCCCGCTCGGTGTCTATGGCGAGAGCAAGCTGGCCGGCGACCTCGCGGTGGAGCAGAGCGGCTGCCCGCAACTGATCTTCCGCACCAGCTGGGTCTACAGCGCCCGCGGCCACAACTTCCTGCGCACCATGCTGCGCCTGGGGCAAGAGCGCGACAGCCTCACGGTGGTGGACGATCAGGTCGGCGCGCCGACCCCGGCGCGGCTCATCGCCCAGGTCTCCGCCCTGGCGCTGCACCGCCTGCTGGGGCCACAGGGCAGCGAGGCCGCGCTCGCCCCCGGCCTCTATCACCTGGCGCCGCGCGGCGAGACGAGCTGGTGCGGCTTCGCGCGCGAGATCTTCCGCCAGGCCGCCGCGGCAGGGCAGGGCCTCGCCATCGCGCCCGAGGGCGTCGCGCCCATTCCCACCGCCGACTATCCCACGCCGGCGCAAAGGCCGCTGAACTCGCGCCTTGCCTGCGCCAAGCTGGAGCAGGCACTGGGCATCACCCTGCCGGACTGGCGGGCGCAGCTGGCCTTGACCCTGCAGGAGCTCTGCCAGCCATGAGCCTCGCCACCCGCCCCCTCACCGAAAAGGCAGCCGAGGCCAGGCCAGAGGTACGCCGTAAGGGCATCATCCTCGCCGGCGGCTCCGGCACCCGGCTGCACCCCGTGACCCGCGGCGTTTCCAAGCAGCTCCTGCCGGTCTACGACAAGCCGATGATCTACTACCCCATCTCGGTGCTCATGCTGGCCGGGATCCGCGACATCCTGGTGATCTCCACGCCCGAGGACCTGCCGGCCTACCGCAGCCTGCTGGGCTCCGGGGAGGATTTCGGGGTGCGCTTTGCCTATGCCGAGCAGCCCAGCCCCGACGGCCTGGCCCAGGCCTTCCTCATCGGGGAGGACTTCATCGGCGACGACCCGGTCTGCCTCGTGCTGGGCGACAACATCTTCCACGGCCAGCACTTCAGCGAGCAGCTCCGGCGCGCCTGCGCGCAGCCGCGCGGCGCCACGGTCTTCGGCTATCTGGTGAAGGACCCGGAGCGTTTCGGCGTGGTGGAGTTCGACGCCGCCGGCCGGGCGATTTCCATCGAGGAGAAGCCCAAGGCGCCGAAATCCCCCTATGCCGTCACCGGGCTCTATTTCTACGACAACGACGTGGTGGAGATCGCCAAGCGGGTCGAACCCAGCCACCGCGGCGAGCTGGAGATCACCAGCGTCAATCAGGCCTACCTGGAGCGCGGCGACCTGCGCGTGGAGCGCCTGGGCCGCGGCTTCGCCTGGCTCGACACCGGCACCCACGACAGCCTCCTGGAGGCCGCGCAGTACGTCCAGACCATCGAGCACCGCCAGGGCCTCAAGATCGCCTGCCTGGAGGAGATCGCCTGGCAGCAGGGGTGGATCACGGCCGAGCAGGTGAAAGCCTGCGCCGGGGCCTTGAAGAAGACGGGCTATGGGCGCTATCTGCTGCGGGTGACTGGGAGCTGATTCGCTTTGGACTTTCACCCTCTACATTCCCGACATAGTTCTGCTCTCGCCATCCTGCGCGGCTTGCACTGTCGGCGAAGGATGGGCTAGGTGATTCGCTCGTGGATGGCACGATAACTTGCGCCTTATTTGAATGGTTTTAGCAACCAAGCGGTTAAAGCGCATAAACAAGAGCGCCAAGGCATAGAGTGCGGGAATGACGGAAGTGGTATTACAAGTGACTGAAGCCGGTGAGCCTTCCGGCGTCCCCTACGACGGTATTGTAGTCAGCGATGTGCTGTCGTTGGAGGCTGCATCGCTCAAGGCGCATGTTGATGCCGCGGTGCAGACCGAGGACGGCGCCCTCGTGGTTGCGGGTTGGATTTACGATCCCGAAGGTAATGTAAAGGGTTTTGCTGCTCTGCCGAAATTGGGCGAGCTCCTAGAGAAGGGGTGCACGGCGCGACACTTTCCAACAGACGCGGTCGACGCCGACGGAGTGCAGTGGCTACCCGTAGAGCGCCCCGACGTGACGGCGGCACACGGCGATGCAGATCAAAGCCACCGGCACGGATTCGTTCTGATTGCACCAAGGTTTCCCAGCGATCATCAGGTTGCGCTGCTGCTCGATGATCGGCGTTACGCCTTGCTGCCATGCGATGTGGTCACTGCCCAGCTAGAGGTTGAAGACGCCCTGGAGCAATGCATATCGAGTGCCGGGCCATTGCTCTACGCAGGCCTCCAAGGTGCGCTGGGCGATACCCACGAGCTTACGCGCACCGTGGGTGATCTGTTGATCCAGGATGTGCAGCAGGTCCGTCAGCTCGCCAGCTGCGATGAGGCGCTATTGATCGATGGCAAGGTGTTGCTGCTCAACGGCTGGATCGGTTCAAAGGCGCGTGAGATCAAGCGCGTCAGGCTGGTAGCGGAAGGGCAGTCGACGAACCTGACGCGCCAGCTGTCACGCTACCCGCGACCGGACCTTAGGGAGGCCTTTCCCAGAGCTTCCGACGAGGCCCTGGGCTATATCGTTGCCACACCCCACAGCAGCCAAACGCTCGAGCAAATCGAGTTGCGGGTCGTTTGGCACAATGGGGAGCGGGAAAGCAGTCGAGTGGCAGTGACGCGCATCGGCTGGCCGGAATTGTATGGTTACCTTCAGCGCCAGCCAAACCTGTTTCCAAGCAGCATGCATCAGTTAGGGCGGGCCTGCCGTCACCCGAGGCAGGATGCCGTCTTCGCAACCCGTCTCAGCAAGCTGCGGGAGACGGTCTTCCCCTTCGTGAGCCGCACCTTGCCGACCAAGGTCGAGCACCCGGAACGGTCCATCGTGGCGATCGACCGAGTCTTTGCGCTCGGCGAGGCCGGAATGCTGATCTACGGCTGGAAGCTGGCGCCGCACCACGAGCCGCTGGATATCACCGCGCATGACGAGTGGGGCAAGCAGGTCTCGGTCAAGCGCAGCTTCCTGTCCCTGGTGCGCGAGGACGTGGCCAGTGCCTACCGCGAGCGCTTTCCCAGCGTGCCGCGGCGCTGCGGCTTCATCCTGCACGTGCCGCTCGCCACCGAAGCGGGCGATGCCCGGGCCATCTGCTTCCACTATGCGGAACGCGGCGACCTCTGGCTGCGCCTGCCCGTCGATCAGCGCGACACCCAGGGGATTCCGCTGATCAAGGAGATGCTGGGCATGATCCCGCATCCCGAGCAGCTTAATCACTACCTCTATGAAATGTTCGACGGCGGCCTGGGCGCCGCGTTGGAAGCGGTGAACCAGCAGCGCCTGGCCGAGGCGGCGCCGGTGGAGGACACGCTGGACAGCCGCCAGTTCGGAGAGCCACCCGAGGCGCCCACCACCTCCGTCATCGTGCCGCTCTACGGCCGCTGCGACTTCATGCGCCACCAGTTGGCGCACTTTGCCGACGATCCCGATTTCCAGCAGTGCGACCTGATCTATGTTGTGGATGATCCGGCGCTGGTGGAGCAGACGCTCAGTCTCGCCGCGCGCTATCAGTGGCTCTTCAACGTGCCCTTCCGCGTGGTGTGGTACGGCCGCAATCTGGGCTTCGCCGGTGCGAACAATGCCGGCGCCAGTGTCGCGCGCGGCGAGCGGCTGTTGCTGCTGAACTCCGACGTGATCCCGCAGCAGGCCGGCTGGCTCTCCACCCTGGAAACCGCTCTGGAAACCCTCACGGACGCAGGCGCCGTCGGGCCGCTGCTGCAGTTCGGCGACGGCAGCATCCAGCACGCCGGCATGCAGCCGCGCCGCGACCCGCAACTGCCCGGCTTCCTGCTCAATTCCCACCCGGGCATGGGGCAGCGCTGGGAGGGACCCAACGATTCTTACGAGCAGCCACTGCTCACCGCCGCCTGCCTCATGCTGCGAAAGGCCGACTACGAGGCGCTTGGCGGCCTTGATGAGGGCTATGTGATCGGCGACTTCGAGGATTCCGACCTCTGCCTCGGTCTGCGCAGCCACGGCCTCAGGCTCTACGTCGTGCCCGAAGCGCGGCTCTGGCATCTGGAGCGGCAGTCGCAGACGCTGAACAGCGTCGCGGGCGTGCGCCAGCTGATCACGCTCTTCAACGGCTGGCGCTATCAGCAGAAGATCGCCCGCGGCGAACGCGTCGATCCCATGACGGTTCGGGTCGGCCGGGAGGCGGCGGCATGAAGGTCGTCATCTTCGCCCACGCGCACCCCACCTTCAGCAAGGGCGGCGGCGAGCTGGCCGCCTATTACCTCTGGCAGGGCATCAACGAGCACCCGGAGCACGAGGCCTGGTTCATCGGCCGTGCCGATCAGCGGGTGATGCACAAGTTCTCCAGCCTCGCCGCCATCGGGGAGCGCGACTACCTCATGGCCGGTAACGCCGGCATTCCCGACCTGATGTCCAGCAACGACCTTGGGCCCGACAACGACCTCGCCCAGTTCCTGGAACGGGTTCAGCCGGATGTGGTACACTTTCATCACTATGTGCACATCGGCATCGAAACCATCCGGCTGGTCAAGCGGGTCTGCCCCGGGGCGCGGATCGTGGTGACCCTGCACGAGTACATCGCCATCTGCATGAACAACGGCCAGATGGTGAAGACCGACGGGCGCCTCTGCTACCAATCCAGCCCGCGGGAGTGCCACCTCTGTTTCCCGCACATGAGCCAGGAGGACTTCTTCCTGCGCGAGCGCTGGATCAAGAGCTTCTTCGGCTTGGTCGACCTCTTCATCTCGCCCAGCCACTTCCTGCGGGAGCGCTACGTCGCCTGGGGCATCGAGCCCGACCGCATCACCGTGATCGAGAATGGCCTGCCCGAGGGCGAGCCGGTGCCGCCCCGTGAGCTGGCCGAAGGCGAGCAACGGACACGCTTCGCCTATTTCGGTCAGATCAATCCCTACAAGGGCGTAGACATCATCCTCGAGGCCTTCGCCCGCCTGCCCAAGAAGCTGCGCAAGCAGGTGACATTGGATATCTTCGGTTCAGCGCTGGACCAGCAGACACCGGAGTTCCAGGAGAAGGTTTACGGCCTCTTGAGCAAACTCAAGGGCACGGTCCACCTGCACGGGCCCTACGAGCCGCACGAAATGGGTCGGCTGATGGCAGAGGTGGACTGGGTGGTGATGGGCTCGATCTGGTGGGAGAACTCGCCTCTGGTGATTCAGGAGGCATTCAAGTTTGGGAGGCCGATTATCGTGCCCGATATAGGTGGAATGGCGGAGAAGGTGAAGCCAGGGAAGGGGGGGCTTAACTACAGAAATCACGATAGTGTGTCGCTGGCAGCACTTTTAACGAACGCTTTGTCTTCAGCAAATAAATTCAACGAACTTTACCAGACCATACCATTATATTCGAGTGTAGAACAAATTACAGAGAGACACACTGCAATATACAAGAACTTACGAGGGGCATTAGATGGTTAAAGGTAGTGAAGGCCCGCGTCCTGATAGTAATACGCCCGCTCGTTATCGGTCTTACATGTTCAACTATGCACATGATTTCCCGGGAAAGCATTTTTACCGGGGACCAGTAGCAGATTATTTCTTTTTTGATAGCACATTAAAGGTGTCCGGGTGGGTTGTTCCGGATTCGAGTGCAGAATTCCAGAAAATTGACCTTCAACTGCAAGTCATACAAGGCGGAAGGATCCTTCAGCGTATTCCGATAACGTTTACCTCAAGTCCAGATGTATCCGATCGATTTACCACTATCGAGCAAGCGGAGAATGCCCGCTACGCGATCTCTGTTCGTTTAACGTTTCTGAAAAGTACTGAATATGTTTTGCGCCTAGTCTTAATTTTGGATAATAAATTGCCAGAACGTTTATGGGATATAGCTTTATTAAAAGATGAAGTTCGTACAAAACCTTTATTCGTTGTTGGGTCGCCGAGGGCTGGAACAACCGCAGTGGGAAATGCCTTGCGCACAACACTAGGTGCCAAGAATTACGGTGAGCATCACTTTCTTTTTTTAGTTAAGCAAATTGAAGACACAGTAAATAAATTCTTCTCCACGTATCATACGCGCAAAGATTACGGCACATTCATATATGATATAAGCCCTGCGCTTTTGATTATTAAGTTAGGGCAGCAAGTTAAAGATCTATATGCCAGTTGGCAACCCGGCGCTTACTTTGTAGATAAAACGCCTGGACGAAATATGTTGTTATCGGTACCGACAATAAGGATGATATGGCCCGAAGCAAAGTTTATCTTCTGCAAAAGATCTCCATATAAAAATATAGTATCTAGACTGGCAAAGTTTCCGCATCTTAGTTTAGAAGAACACGCGCAGCAGTGGGTAGAGGTTATGGAAATATGGGGGAGAATTAAAGAAAAAATCGAGGAAAATTGTTACATTGAAGTAGATCAAAATGATATAACTAACAATCCCTCGCGTGTTTCCGACGCTCTCGCTGCGTTCCTAGGCGAAAAAATAGCAGGTAATCTGGAAAGATACTTTAATGAACACTCCCCCGAGCGCTCAACACAACAGTATACGACTTTAGGTGATAAGGATATAGAAAGAATATACAGTATATGCGGTGGTGAGATGGAAAAGTGGGGGTACGTGGAGTAGAATAATGCATAATATAAAACGAGCTGCGTTATATTCATAATGTGACTCTAGTGCCCCGATCGAAGTATCTTAATGCAAGAAAAATGCGCTAAATTTCTAACATATAACCAGAGATTAAAAATAGCAACCGCATCCTGAAAAGGATGACAATAAATCACTAGGGGTGGTACAATGCGAACTGTAATTACATATGGCACATTTGATTTATTTCATGTGGGGCACGTACGTTTACTAGAAAGAGCTTCGAGGTTGGGGGATCAGTTGTATGTTGGAATCTCTACGGATGCGTTTAACGCCCTTAAAGGCAAAACAAGTATAATGCCCTTTGAAGATCGCGCAGAGATTGTGAAAGCTTTAAGATGCGTCACCCATGTTTTTCCCGAAAGCGCATGGGACCAGAAGGTAGATGACGTAAGAAAGTACGAAGCAGACATATTTGTAATGGGAGACGACTGGATCGGAAAGTTCAATCACTTAAACAAGTTCTGCAAGGTGATCTACCTTTCTCGTACCGAGGGGGTATCATCTACAGAGATAAAGCGCTGCTTAGGTAATAACAACAACGCAGTAAATCGTTAGCAGAAAGCTATTAGTAGTCTGGGTTGAAAAAGGATTAATAGCATTGAAAAAAGAATCTATTAGGGCGTTAGCAGAGAAATGGCAGAGGAGTTTTCTGCCGGGTTTTGGTTATTTTGGAAGCAGTGAGGATTTTTCTTTAGTATGTAATATAAATGATAGTATAGATCGAATTAGGATACGCATCGATTCCAATCAGCCGGAATTTTTAAATATTGGGCGAATTGTTATATACCGTGAGGATGGGAAAGAGTGCCCTCGCGATCAAATAAGTTCTTTTTCTATTTACCCCGCGTATGGGCATGAAACAAACAACGCGCAGTTCGAAAGATTTATCAGCGGGAAAATGCTGCATTCAGCACGTTCTATTAGACCTGCCCTTGATATTCAATTGAAGTCGCCCGAGAACATAGCACGGATAGAAATTCTTAACCGGCAGGGTCCATTGGCGGTTCGAGCGCGGCATCTGCACATGGTTTGCGACCGCAGATCCGAATCTGTGTACCAGTATAGGAATGTGACCGATTCACGACTGATTAGCATGCTCAATGAACTTATGAAGTTCGCGGGTTTGAATATTGGGGATATTGAATTATTGCCACTTTTGGATATAAAAGTGCGAGTGGCTAAAGCAGTGGAATCGGGCGCGTGTGAGTGGAGTGTCAGGCGTCTTGTTCAGCTATTGCCCATGTTCGAGCCGGAACGGTGCCCAAGCGATTACGACCTCATTATATGCGCGGAGATAGTTCGAAAATTGCGGGGAAGTTCTACAACGCTTTCGACGAAACGATTGAAGGATCTTAGTAGTATTTTGCAGAGTGATAGCCGTATTTTGCGACTTGAAGATACCCTGAATCGCAATGTGGGCAATGCTGAAGTAGGTAGGCCGAAATGGGTCATTTCGAAACATCAAGTGCACATGTCAAAATTGAAAAGTAATAGCGCGCACTATTTGGATGGATTAAGAAAGCTGTTGCCTATACTTGATAAACTTAACATTAACCCGATGATTTGTTACGGCACGCTGCTTGGCGCTGTGCGAAATCAAGAGTTTCTTAATCATGATGATGACGTAGATATTTTATATTTTGATGGTTCATCGAGTAAAGTGGAAGCTTTAGAGAGAAAAGTAGGTATCATTAAGTGCCTCGAAGAACAGGGCATATACTCTAGCACACGACCACAATGGAATTTCCATCCGAAGATTGGACATGTTTCTCTCGACCTTTTTCCAAGTTGGAGAGAGGGAGATTATTTGCATTTGATGATGGAAAAGGGCAAGTTTCGCTCCATTCCTTTAAGCATTATGTTACCCCGAAGCAATGTTCACCTTCTGGGCTGTGAGGTTCCGGCGCCAGCCGATCCAGAGGCATTTCTGGCTGAACGTTACGGAGACAACTGGAAGTACCCAGATCCGTACCATGAATGGCATTGGCCTATCGTACGAGTTAAGTCGCCATTGCCGCAAACTCGGGCCGCGTTTGGCCAAAGAAATAATGAGTGGCGTAAGCAATTGAAGCGCATCTGCTTTGTGGGTTGGGGGCAGCGTGTTGGTAGACAGCACAATCAACCTCCGAAAAACTCTGTACCGATGATAGTGCGGGCGGCTGAATGCGGCTTTGATGCTGTGGAATTGGACGTTAGAATGTCGGCCGACAACATTCCCGTGTTATCACATGACGCACGTTTGCGCGGCGCCGGCGGTGAAATTGTGGTTTCTCGGTCCAAGGCTGAGGAAATTGAGAAGTTTCAAGTTGGTCTGTATGACGGGGAGGCAATATTTGGTTCAACATTTGAAAAAGCCCTTTCGTTTATTGAGCATATGGATGTACTGATTGATCCGCGTATTTCGCCTGAAAAGTTAATTCACCTGAAGGGGTGTATCGAGAGAGCAGGAATAGATGAAAGTAGGTTTCTGTTCTGCGTATACAGCTTAAAAGCTGCAGAGGTCTTGGTGCAGCTTTTTCCAAGAAGCGTGCTCCTCTGGAAAAGCCATGTGGCTGTCAATGAGGTTTCTGACGAACTGCTAAATGAAGTCAGTGAGATGGGGCTGGACGGGGTGATGTTGCGAGTCCCAAGTGTGGATGCGAAGTACGCGGAAGCAATGCGTAAATTGAAACAAAACAATCTTCGATGTTTATTGTTTATTCTAAAAGGCGGAACAAATTATGATCTTGATGGTCCAGAACAACAATTACAAAAAATGGTCGAGTATGGGGTGGACTATGTAACCACCTATCTTGACGATCTTCCGACTTTTAAGGCCTTAGTTCGTTAAGAACGGCGTATCGTTTAGTTCGTTTAGCGCCGCTAGATGTGTGTTTGCCTACTGCAAGGGCATCAAATAAACCATGAAAGAGTGGTGACTGGATGATTAAAACGATTGAGTGTGTTCCACTTCATTATTGGGACCTGCGCGTTAATTTTGGCGATCTTTTAGCCCCGTGGCTCGTAGAACGGATGACGGGTAGGCCAGTTACGTTTATAAAGGAGAACCGTTCATGCGTCCATTATGTAGTAGTGGGGTCAATCTTAGGTCACGTGAGATCTACTTCCATTGTTTGGGGTGTAGGTTCGTTTGGCACTGAGCAGAAAGAACGTGTGGAAAAGAGAGCTAAGTACTTAGCTGTACGTGGGCCATTAACTCGTAATAAGATTCTGACTGCCGGAGGCCATTGTCCCGACATTTACGGAGATCCAGGACTACTTGTTCCCTTGTTTTACCAACCGGAAATAGAGAAAAAACACGATGTGGGAGTGATCATAAGGCACTCTGAGCAAAAGTGGCGTAAGTCTTTATCAAAAACAAACATAAAAGTTATAGATCTTAACACAGATGCTATTGAAGATACTGTGAAAGATATTTGCTCATGCAAACGAATAGTATCTTCCTCGTTGCATGGGCTTATTTTGGCAGACGCCTATGGCATTCCAAATGCTTGGCTGGAATCTGAGTCGCCTTGGGGGGGTACGTTTAAGTACTGGGACTATCTAATATCCGTGGATAAGGTCAAGCATCCTGTTCGCTTTGATATGGGGGCTGCTGACTTGACGAGCGCCGATATCGTATCGGCTGTCTCGTTCGATGGACGGAAAATTAAGCTTGACCTTAATGCGCTGATCGATGCTAACCCTTTTGGTTGGAACCCGTCAGCAGACATTCGAAGTATTATATCTCTCCGATAAATCCCGTTTGCTATTAAGCCTAATAAAATTCAGCCTCATAAAGGCGCCTCAGCGATATGATCCAAACTGCCAAAAGCCGCGAATGCGGTTGAACAAATGGACGCTAAGCGGATGAAGGTTCTTGTGCTCGGGGGTGCCGGCTACATCGGTAGCCACGTGGCGAAGTGGCTTATCCGCGCTGGTCATTTACCGGTGGTTCTGGACAATTTTTCCACTGGTTGTTTGAAAATTGCGCGGTACGGCGAGATAGTGGTTGGCGATTTGGGTGACCGTGAGTTGCTTCAACGGCTATTTAGTGCGCATTGTGTCGACGCCGTGATGCATTTTGGAGCGTTAAGCCTTGTCAGTGAGTCGATGCAACATCCCGGCCGATACTATCAAAACAACGTAGTTAGCACTCTTAATCTCTTGGAAATGATGACCCGTCATAAGATTCAGAACATTATTTTCTCGTCCACAGCTGCAACTTTTGGCAACCCGGAACAAGTACCTATAGCCGAGACGCATCCGCAGCGGCCTATCAATCCCTATGGCGCCAGCAAGCTCATGGTGGAAGCCATGCTGCGGGACTTTCATGCCGCCCACGGCCTGAACTCCGTAAGTTTGCGCTATTTCAACGCCTGTGGCGCCGATCCGGAAGGGGAACTGGGAGAGTGCCATGACCCGGAAACTCACCTCATTCCGCTCATCCTCCAGGCGGCGTCCGGTCGTCGCGATTCGATCACGGTTTTTGGCCGGGATTACCCTACGGGGGACGGCACCTGCGTGCGCGATTACATTCATGTGGAGGACCTCTGCACCGCCCACGCTCTGGCGCTGGACGCGTTGATCAGTGGAGACAAGCAGGGCGCTCATGCCTACAACTTGGGAAACGGGCAAGGATTCTCGGTGCAGCAGGTGATCGAGACTGCGCAGCGGGTGGTGGCGGAGGACGGCTTTTTCCTGACGGTCAAGGAGGGCCCGCGCCGGCCGGGCGACCCGGCCCGCCTCGTGGCCGACGCCACACGCGCCAAGCGGGAGCTGGGGTGGCAGCCCCGCTACAGCGACTTGGAGACCATCATTCGTCACGCTTGGGCCTGGGAGAAGCGGCTGGCGGGCCTGTGAGAATACTGCTGGGCACCAACCATTTACAGGAGATTGCTGGGTCCGAACTGGTTATCCAGGAAATTGCCGAGTTTTTCCTTCAGGCCGGGCACGAGGTGCAGATCTGCGCCAACTTCCTCGGCCAGCCTATGCAGGGTGTCGCCGAGCGCACTGGTGCCCGGACCGTGGTGGCCAGCGACGAGATCAACGCTCTGGATTTCGATCTGGTGATGGTGATCAACCAGATTGCGCCGGTGCTGAGTTATGAGCCAAGCGAGGCTATGCGGCCGCGAACCCGTTTCGTGTTCCTGCACGTGGATCTCAATTTCCCGCTTTCGCAGCCCGGCCTGGTGCATGAGCCGCTGCTCGCCGATGAGATCTGGCTGCATTCCGAAGAAGCGCGGGCCTACTTCACCGCGGAGGGGCTGCCGGAAGAGAAGGTCCGCCTGTTCGACAATGCCGCGCCGCCGCGCTTCTGGAGGGCGGAGCGGGACTATCGCCCGGAACTCAAGCATCTGCTGGTGGTCAGCAACCATCTGCCGGAGGAGCTAGGTGCGGCCATCACGCTTCTGCGCGAGCAGGGCATCGCCGTGACGCACTACGGCCGGGGAGGAGACCACTGGCGTCGCCTCGATCCCAAGGCCCTGCTGGAAGCCGACGCGGTGGTGACGATTGGCAAGACCGTGCCTTACTGCCTGGCGTCGCGCACACCGGTCTTTGTGTATGATCACTTCGGCGGACCGGGCTGGCTCGATGCCGAGAACTGGGAGCGTGCCCGCTGGTTCAACTACTCCGGGCGCTGCACCCGGACGCAACTGGCGCCCGATGCACTCGCCGAGGAACTGGTGCAGGGCTATGAGAACGGCATCGCCTTTGTGCGGGACCTGCCGGATGCCCAGCGCGCCCGCTATCGCCTGCGCCCGCAGCTGTTGGCACTGCTGGAACGCATTGAGGACACGCAGACCAACGAGGCGCGACTTGAGGCGCTGTCCGCGCACCGGCAAGCCATGCGCCATGAGCAGGCCATGGCCAAGGCGGCCGGCATGTACTACCGCATGTGGTGCGGCGCCCATCGCACTGTGCAGCGGCTGAGGGAAAAAGGGTAGAAAGCGGGCAACACCACTGAACGCAATCGGCGATCGTTCTGTGCGGCGCAGAACTGGACCGAGCGCCGGTGTGGCAAGGGGGATAGGAAGGCTTGGACCCTATACCTCTAAAGGTTAGTATCCCCTATGCTCTTTGTCTGATCGGAATCCCATGAACTTCACCCCCCTCGCCATCCCCGACGTCGTCCTCCTCACGCCTAAGGTCTTCGGCGATGAGCGCGGCTTCTTCATGGAAACCTTCCGCCAGGCGGACTTCGAGGCGCACTGCGGCGCCTACACCTTCGTGCAGGACAACCACAGCCTCTCCGCCCACGGCATCCTGCGCGGCCTGCACTACCAGCTCGAGAAGCCGCAGGGCAAGCTGGTGCGGGTGACGCGCGGGGAGGTCTTCGACGTGGCGGTGGACCTGCGCCGCCCCAGCCCCACATTCGGCCGCTGGGTGGGTGCGACGCTCAGCGCCGAGAACAAGCAACAGATCTGGGTCCCCCCGGGCTTCGCCCACGCCTTCTATGTGACCAGCGAGGAGGCCGAGTTCCAGTACAAGTGCACGGACTACTACAACCCCGGCGACGAGTACTGCATCCGCTGGGACGACCCCGACCTCGCCATCGCCTGGCCCCTGGTCGGCGGCCAGCCGCCGCGGGTGTCGGAGAAGGACGGGCAGGGGATGGCCTTCCGGGATGCGGCGACGTTTGGTGGATAACAGGAGCAAAATGTTGTGGGAGAGTAAGGGTGGCGAGACGCGGTTTCCCTTCTGAAGAGAACAAGACGATTTACTTCTGGTCACCAAAGTGTGCCTGCACAACGCTCTTTCGGACGCTCGCATTCAACTTCGGTAGGGGGAATCGCCACTATCTCCGAAACAGTTTGCGCTGGGCGAAATGCCGGCCCTTTATACGAGCGGGTTACCGGACTGTCGTAATAACACGCCATCCTGTCGATCGTGCGATCAGCGCGTACCTCAACAAGTTCGTCATACACCGCAAGAAAGCAGTGACGCTTGAAACGATGGAATCCTTTTCCCGGGAATTGTTCTTGTTTCATCGCGCACACTTCGGTGGCGACCCGAAAACCAACGATCTGAGTTTTGAAGAATTTGTGGATGCTATAGAGCTGCAACATCACTTGCGAGACAGTGGAAAACTTCAGAAGATAAACCCGCACTGGGACACTCAGGCGCCGCCGGGAGCAAAGAGAGGCAGTTATGATGTCGTGGCAAAGGTGGAGAATTTCCCTGCAGATATGAAAAGAATGTGCGAGGAAACTGGCATAAAATACCTCGATGCGTCCGCAAACAAAACACCTGTGGCAACCGGGGTAGCTGAATACCTCGGTGCGACCCCGGCAAATCTTCTCGATATCGGTGCACTCAGTCACGAGAACTTTGTAACGGAGAACATAAGGAGGCGACTCTTTAAGATTTACCAAAGGGATTTCGAGATATTCGGGTACGCAGATTGTTGATGATATGATAGTTGTCATGATGTTGCGATGGTAGGTTTGACATTTGTTGAATGAGGCGTGAAGCTTAAGCCATTATGATTAGTCATTTGAGGTAGATCCTCAAAGAGTGGGCACCACCGCCCAAGTCTCCTGTTCAGAAAAGGAATGGTCACGATGAGTGATGATGATGCCAGCGGCACCGAGGCTTCCGAGATGGAAGTGCTCAAGCCTGAAGCTCTTGTTGAACGCATGAAGCAGGCGCATCCCGATCTCGGCGAGGCGCTGAGTGATCGACAGTTGGGTGTCCTCACGCGCCGCGTGCTGCAAGCCTTCGCCGCGGAGTTGAATGAGCGTGATGAAGCGCGCCTTCGGATGCCGGGCCTCGGCCGCATCCAGATCCGCCAGGTCGAGCGCGAGAAGGGAGGGGAGGCGGTTCTGACCAAGCGTATCAGCCTGCGTCTCTCTGATTCCAAGGATTAGGAAGCGGCCGCTCCAGAACAGGGGGGGGCTGGAGAGCGGGTCGAGCTGGACTCGCTCCGGCACCGTGCCTGGCGTCGCCTCAAGCCCATCAACGGTACCGCCGCCGCCGAACCGGATCAGGGCAGAGATGGCGTCGGCAAAGGGCACGCGGCAGGCTTGGGTTTGGGGGATGAACGGGAGGGGGATCAGCGATGCGAAAACTGTTCCTGCACATAGGTCACGGAAAGACCGGAAGCAGCTATCTTCAGTCGACCTTTGCGCGAAGCGCAGAAGCGCTGGGAGCGTTGGGCATTACCTATCCCCTTCCAAAGAACGCTGAGGCCGCCGCAGAGGGGAAAATATCATCAGGTAACACACGGGTTTTTCTGGAGTATCGGCGGGGAGGCGATACGAATCTTTTCTTTAGCGGAGAGGGGCTTTTTGGTCACTTCGTACGCAAGCAGGGAAGGGACTTGATAAAGAAAAGAATCGCCGAAATATCACCAGACAAGATATGCATCCTGCTGTTCATCCGGGATCCAGTGGAGCACTGCTGCTCAGTCTATCAGCAAACAGTAAAGCGGCGGTCCAGCGCGACCAGTTTAATTGAGCACCTAGACATCTATAATATGCCAAGACGAGTCATGTCAGCCTTGGAATTCTGTTCAGAATTGGGAGCAGAAGTCACTGTCCGCAATTATTCTGTGGAAAAGCGGAGCATCCTTGGTGTGACTGCTCAATGGCTGGGAATCGATACAGCTTTGCTGTCGACTCCCCCTGCGGATAGAGTCAATCGCTCCATGACAAGATCTGAGATTGCCTTGCTTCTAGCGATCAACAAGCAGATTGGAAGTGGGGCTGGCAACGCGCTTGCCGACGCCCTCTGCAACAATTGCCCCGACATCAAGTCCGATGACATGCGCCCCCCCCTCGAAGCCCAGATTGCTCTCTGGAATCGGTTGAGTGACGACATAGCCGCCGTGAACGAGCGACTGCCCCAGGCCGTGCAGTACAGCAGGGAGCGTGATATTCGCCCGACCCAGGACAGCATCCCGGACGGGGCCTACACTTTTACTTCGGAGCAACTTGATGTCATTGCGGAACAGGTTGCGACCAAGAAAAAGTCAGTGAACTCTCTGAACGCTTCTGACGCGCTCGACGGAAACAAGGGGGGCCGGAAAGCCTGGAAGAATGGTCGCTTCAGTCTCTTCGGCAAGGGATGACAACCCCATGACAGATGCCGCTGTCATTACAGGAATTCAAGTAAAGAGATTGAAACCGGCAATTCACCAAACCGCCAGAATTGATAAGTGAAGAAATTGTGCCTCATTTGGAGCAATGGACCTGATGTCACCGATTTTCTTTGTTCACGTGCCGAAAACTGCCGGGACTAGCTTTCGGTTGGGGGCGGAAGAGTTTTTCGGTCGAGAGCGCATCGTCTACGACTACGGTCCAGACTCCTCAGTGACGGACCCACTCGTTAAGGACCTCCTCTACGGCGAGACGAAGGACTTCTGGGGCTTCAAGCTAGCCTGCCATCAGCGCGACACCGCGATGATCGGCGGACATGTCGGGGTCGGTCGCTTTCTTGCTCTTTTCGGGGCTGGTCGAACTCTCACCTTTTTGCGCGAACCATTACAAAGGATCGCCTCGGAGTACGGCCATTTTGTCCGTCATTTCGACTATAAGGGCAGTTTCGAGGATTTCTACTCACGCCCTACGATGCAGAATCGCCAGAGCAAGCTTTTGCAGGGAATCGAAATCGAGACGATCGGTTTTGCGGGCCTGACTGAGCGCTACGCTAGAAGTCTGGAACTGCTCAACGCGCATTTCGGCACCGAGATTGCGTTGCGCGCCGACAATCGCGGCAAACAAAGCCTTCAAGCGGTGCATGAGTTCTCGCCAAGGGACGAGGCGGAGCTCAAGCGCCTGAACCGGCGCGACCTCGCCCTCTATGCTCAGGCAGTGACGCTTTTCGATAGCCGCTATCACTTTTTCAAAGAGGACAAGCCCTGGGCGCATGCTCGCCTCGACGCGCTTAAGCCCGACCGAATCTCCGGCTGTGCTTGGTGGGCGGGTAACAGCGAGGAGCCAGTGGAGGTGGAGGTGTCGATCAACGACGAGCAGGTTGCCGCGCTTCTCGCCGTCGATCTGCGCCCTCCACTCCGTCGGCAGCAGCCCCCCCGCGGTGGCTACGTTGGCTTCGAACTGGCGGTGACGCTTTCCGCAGATGACCGAGTACAGTGCCGGGTGGCGCAGACCGGCCAGCGCTTCCCTTGGAAGCCGCGGACACTTCCCAGGCAAGAGGCGGGATGAACGCGCAGAATTACATCCGGCTCGTCAGAAGATCCCGCTGGTTGGACAGGACACCGCTGGTGCTTCTGCCGATGCCGCTTTTGCAGCCGCATCACCAACTCGATCGCGCAGAGGGTGGAGCAGCGGATTTTGAGTGGCGAGCGGCCGGGGAGGATCCCCAATTTCTCGCACCAGGGCAAGGGCTTTGGGGCTGGCACATGCTCGAAGTTGCCTTGGAACACGACCAGCCCAAAGCAGTCGTTAAACTCTATCCGGATACGGGCCGCGGCTTTCGTGAAGAGGCGAGCGTCAGCCTATGTCTGAGCAGCGGGCAAATGGGCAAGCGACTGCTGTTCCTTTCGGCGCGGTTGCGGGGATTGCGTATCGATCCCATGGAAGGGGAGGGCTGCTTCAGCCTGATCCATTTCCGGCTTGTCTGGGTGACGCCTTGGTTTGCTCGGGACCGCCTCAGCCGACGGCTCGCCAGACTACATCCTCAGTGGCACGGCCTGTGCCCCCAGGAGGTGCTGCCGGTGCTGCGGCGCCAAGCCAAGGAGCTGGATGTTCACTGGCGTGATCTGGCTCTGGCGCACTACGCGGAAACCTTCGAGCGCCGCAGCGCGGGCGGGAACTACGCTCTGTGGCTGGAGACACATCCGGTGCTGTCCGCCGAAGCAGCGCAGCAGGCAATCGAATCCTTCGACAGCCAACCCCTGATTTCGGTTGTAGTGCCAGTCTACAACCCCTGCATCTCTTGGTTGCGTGAGTGCCTGGAGTCGGTGCTGGCGCAGTACTATCCACACTGGCAACTTTGCATCGCCGACGATGCTTCGGGCGATCCGGAGGTGCGATCGCTTCTGGCCGACTACGCCGAGAACGATCCGCGCATCGAAGTTGTCTGTCGAGAACGCAACGGGCATATCTGTGCTGCCAGCAACACCGCTCTTGATATGGCCCGCGGCGAGTTCGTGGCGCTGCTTGATCACGACGACCGCCTCTCAGCTGACGCGCTCTTTCGGGTGGTCGAAGCGCTTCAGCGGCGACCCGACGCCGGCCTGCTCTACAGCGACGAGGACAAGCTCAACGCCGAGGGCGAGCGCTTCGACCCGCACTTCAAGCCGGACTGGAACCCCGACCTGCTGCTGGCCCAGAACTACATCTCCCACCTGGGCGTCTACCGCACGGCGCTGGTGCGCGAGCTGGGCGGCTTCCGCGAGGGCTTCGAGGGTGCCCAGGATCACGATCTGGCGCTGAGAGTCACGGGGCGGCTCAAGACCGAGCAGATATTGCATCTTCCTTGGGTGCTCTACCATTGGCGCGCGGAGGAGGGCTCCACGGCGCTGAACAGCGGCCAGAAGGACTATACTGGGCGTGCAGGCTTGGCGGCGGTGCGCGACGCGGTGAGTGCGCAGGCGCCCGAGGCCGAGGTGGAGGCGGGGCACTTCCCCAACACTTACCGCGTGCGCTGGCCGCTACCACAGCCCACACCGCTGGTCAGCCTGCTGATTCCCACCCGGGACCGTGTGGAGATCCTCCAGCCCTGTGTCGATGCCATCCTCGAACGCACCGACTATTCCAACTTCGAACTCTTGATCCTCGACAATCAAAGCCGCTGCACTGAGACGCTCGGCTACATGCATGAGGTTTCGGAGCGGGACACGCGGGTGCGGGTGCTGCCCTGGAACAGGCCCTTCAACTACTCGGCCATCAACAACTTCGGCGTACGGGCCGCCCACGGCGAGATTTTGGGGCTGGTCAACAACGACATCGAGCCGATCAACGCTGGCTGGCTGGACGAGATGGTGCGCCAGGCTTGCCGGCCGGAGATTGGCTGCGTCGGCGCCAAGCTTTACTATCCCAATGACAGTGTTCAGCACGGCGGCGTGATCCTGGGCATTGGCGGTGTGGCGGGCCACGCCCACAAATACTTCAGCCGCAACGCGCCTGGCTACTTCACCCGCCTGCACTTGGCGCATAATCTCTCCGCTGTGACCGCTGCCTGCCTGCTGGTCCGCCGCGCGGTCTTTGAGGAGGTGAGGGGACTAGATGAAGAGAATCTGCCGATCTCTTTCAACGACGTCGATCTCTGCCTCAAGGTGCGCGAAGCTGGCTATCGCAACATCTGGACCCCCTACGCCGAACTCTATCACCACGAATCGATCTCCCGCGGCGCAGACGATACCGCAGCCAAACGCGCCCGCGCCCGCGCCGAAGCCGAGCACATGCGCCGCACCTGGGGCGAAAAACTGGACAAGGACCCCGCCTACAATCCGAACCTTACTTTGGCTCATGAAGACTTTTCGCTGCGGTGAAGCCCGGATAGTTCGCGCTCCCTTCCCCCACACCACACCTTGCATCCACCCTCCCGCCTTTCCATACTCGCCGCCATGTCGCAGACGGAATTTCAGGCTCGCCCCGGCGCCCTGGGCGCGGAGGGCTGGCAGCCTTGCATGCAGGCGGGCTGTGCGGAGGCGGGGCGTTATCGCGCGCCGGCGGCGCCCGGGCGGCTGCGCGAGTATCTCTGGTTCTGTCTTGAGCATGTGCGCGCCTACAATGCCGACTGGAACTATCACCAGGGCATGAGCGAGGCGGAGATCGAGGCCGACCGGCGGCGCGCCCACACTTGGGACCGGCCCACCTGGCAGCTCGGCCGCGCCTCCCAGGCCTGGCGCGAGGCCGAGCGCAAGGCGCGCGACTTCTCCGGCTTCAAGAACGAAGACTTCCGCCGCCGCAAGTCCGATGCCGGCGGAGGCAAGGAAGGCGCGCGCCGCGGCGAGGCGGAGCGGGCGCTGGACGAGCTGGGCCTGCCGCCGGGCAGCGACCTGGCCGCGATCCGCCGGCGCTACCGCGAGCTGGCCAAGCGCCTGCACCCCGACGCCACCGGCGGCGACCGGCGGGCCGAAGAGCGACTCAAGCGCGTGACGCAGGCCTACGCTACGCTGAAAGCGCTTCACGCTTGAGGTCTGCTGCACTACCTACGACCTGACACCCAACGCCTGTTATCCAATAAGCGAGGATTCGAGTTGTCCATGGCACAAGAAACGCAGAACGCCGAGGGAATGCCCACCGGTCTGCCCGACACCGAGGTTTCGGTGCGCGAGGCCTTCGGCATCGACAGCGACATGAAGGCTCCGGCCTATAGCCAGAGCTGCGAGTATGTGCCCGACCTGGACGACAGCTACCGCTTCGACCGCGACACCACGCTGGCCATCCTCGCCGGCTTCGCCCACAACCGGCGTGTGATGATCCAGGGCTACCACGGCACCGGCAAGTCCACCCACATCGAACAGGTGGCGGCCCGGCTCAACTGGCCCTGCATCCGCATCAACCTGGACAGCCACGTCAGCCGCATCGACCTGATCGGCAAGGACGCCATCGTGCTGAAGGACGGCAAGCAGGTCACCGAGTTCCGAGAGGGGCTGCTGCCCTGGGCGCTGCAGCATCCCGTGGCGCTGGTCTTCGACGAGTACGACGCCGGGCGCGCCGACGTGATGTTCGTGATCCAGCGCGTGCTGGAGGTGCAGGGCAAGCTGACCCTGCTGGACCAGAACAAGGTGATCCGCCCGCACCGGGCCTTCCGCCTCTTCGCCACGGCCAACACCGTCGGCCTGGGCGACACCACCGGCCTCTATCACGGCACGCAGCAGATCAACCAGGGCCAGATGGACCGCTGGAACATCGTCGCCACCCTCAACTACCTGCCGCATGAGCAGGAAGAGGAGATCGTGCTCTCCAAGCTGCCGGACTACGCCAGCGAGCAGGGCCGCCAGACCATCAAGGCGATGGTCGCCGTGGCCGACCTGACCCGCGCCGGCTTTATCAACGGCGACATCTCCACGGTGATGAGCCCGCGCACGGTGCTGACCTGGGCGGAGAACGCCAGCATTTTCGGCGACATCGGCTTTGCCTTCCGCCTCACCTTCCTCAACAAGTGCGACGAGATCGAGCGCCCCATCGTTGCCGAGTACTACCAGCGCAGCTTCGGCAAGGACCTCCTGGCCTCGGCCGCCCACGCCATGGCCGGGTGATCGAGGAGCCTGGTGTCTCGGGCGGCCTGAGTGGCGGCCTGAACGCGGCGGGAGGGAACGCAATTCCCAAAGCGCGCGAAGTGACTTAGGTTTAACCGCGCTATGCGCGCCCTCCGGCTCACCGCCCTTCTTGGTCTGATCATCCTGCTCCTGCTGCTGTTGCTGGCGGGAGCGGCGGTGATTTTCCGTACGCAGTTGGCGCTGCAGGCCTTCGAGCAGTGGCGCCAGGCCCAGGGCGTCGAGGGCGAGCTTGGCGGGGTGGAAATCGGCCTCGAGCGGCTGGTGCTCACCGACCTGCGCCTGGAAGACGCGCGGGTCGAACGGCTCGAACTGCACTTCTCGCCCCGGCACCTGCTGCGCGGCGAGCTGCGCGAGGCCCGGATCACGGGCCTGCACCTGACCCTCGACCTCACCGGCGAACGGCCCCTGCTGGGGGAGCTGCAAAGCCTGCTCGGGGAGGGCGGAGAGGAGGATGGCGCTGCCGAGGACGACTGGCGCTCGCCCCTGCCGCAGCACCCACCGCCACTGCCGCGCGTCGAGCTGCAGGACAGCCACCTGGCGCTGAGGACACCGGCCGGTCCGCTGGCCGTCGACCTCGCCGGCAGCCTGGAGCCGAGCGGCGAAGCGGAGGCGGGCGAGAGGCATGCCCTGGCGTTGCAGTTCGCACTCAGCGGCCCCGACGGCCTGACGGGCAAGGGGACGTTGAACAGCGACCTCGTGGCCCTGCGACCCCAAAGGCTTGACCTCACGACGGCGCTCGACTGGCCGGCACGCGGAAGCACGGCCCAGCTCAGCCTGCAGGGCCATGACCTTACCGCGGGGCAGCCTCTCAGTTTTGCGCTTGGGCTGGAGGGCGAGGCCGCTGCCCTGGCGGCCTTCCTGCCTGCTGATGCGCCCCGCCCCGAAGCGGGACGGCTCGACCTGGGCGCCAGCGGCGAGCTGACCCTGCCCGCCATCCCCTATCTCGACGCCCTGCCGCCCGCCGACTGGACCCTTTGGCTGGCCTCCCGCGAGGTGGCGGGCGACTTCGATGTCACAGCCGAGGGCCTCCAACTGCCCGGCTGGGGCGAGGTGGAGCGCCTGGAGGGGCAGCTGCGCGCCGCGCGCCAGGGCAGCGCCAGCGAACTCGCCCTGGCACGGCCGCTGGAGCTGACGCTCACCGGCATCGATCCCACCCTGCTGGAAAACATGCCGCCGCTCCTGGCCGAGCGGCTGGCCGGTGGCGGCAGTCTGCGTCTGGAGGCCGGTGAGGCGGGACCGCTGCTCCGGCTTGCCGGCGATGCGCCCCTTCGCTCTGCGCTGCACCTGGCGCTGAGCCTGCCGGACGGCAGCCGCGCCGAAGCCGCGCTCAGCGCCAGCCTGCCCTGGCCGCTGCAGGGCCTGGACGGCGGGCAGGTCGAACTCACCGCGTTCAGCCTCTCCGGACCCGCCACGCCCTATGCCGAGCGCTTGCAAGCCGACGGGACGGGGCGCCTGGAGGCAGAAGGAGAGGTTCTTTCCCTGGCACTGGACCTGGACGCGACCGCGCAGGGCTTGGCTGTGGAGCCGGTCGCGGCGGAGGACCTGACCCTCTCCCTGCCGCTGGAAGCCCGCTATGACATGCGCGCGGAGGATTTGACGGTCTCGCTGAGTCGGATCGCTTCCCTGCGCGCCGACCGGCTCGTCCCCCCGGCGCTGGCGGAGTTGGAGCAGGTTTCTCTGTCGCTGGAACAGGCCGAGGGCTGGTTCCAGCTTGGGGAGAACCTGCAGGGCACCCTGTTGCTCTCGGGCCAGGCAGAGCCGCTCACGCTGCGCCCCACGGCCGAGGGCGTCGGCGACCTCGAACTGCAGGCGCTCGATTTCCGCTTCGAGACCGCCCTGTCCGCCGACGGTCTGCAGGACGCGCGCGCCACTCTGGAGAGCGGCGGCCTTTATCTGGCATCGCACCAGATGACGCTCGCGGACCTGCGGCTGGCCTTGCCGCTGGATGAGAACGAGCCGCTTCTGATCCTGGAGCGCGGGCGCCTCTACTCTGATGCCGTGCCAGCGCTCTTCCCGCCGCTCGATCTGACCGCCCGGCTCGAGCGGAATTTCTCCTTTGTCGCCCGGGCCGGAGGGCTGGACGGGGACCTCTCTCTGTCCATCGACGGGCGCCATGACGTCGAGTCCGGACGAGGGCAGGCCCAACTCGCGCTGGGCCCGGTCACCTTTGCGCCGGGCGGCCTGCAGCCCGCCGCGCTTGGCCCCTACACGGCGGAGATCACAGATGCCGCTGGCCGTCTGCGGGCTGGCAGCAGGCTGACCTGGTCGTCCGCCGGCTTCGACGGCGATCTGCGCCTGCGCATCGAGGACCTCAACCTCACCTACGGCACCACCCGCTTGCAGGGCATCGACAGCGATTTCCGCCTGGTTGGCCTGCAGCCCCCACGAACGGGCGAGGCCCAGCGCCTGCGCGTCGCCCGCATCGACACCGGCATTTCTCCGGTCACCAATCTGGAGGCGATCCTGGCTGTTGCACCGAGTACTGGCGGCATTCCGGACCTGAGCGTTCAGTACGCCCAGGCGGACTTCGCTGGCGGTCAGATGCGACTGGTGGAAGCCAGCGCCGAAACCTCCGCCCAGACCTATCGCGGCCGGGTCGAGCTCGAATCCCTGGATCTTGAAAGCCTCCTGGCCCTGATTGGCCTGGATGAGCTCAGTGGAGAGGGGCGAGTTTCGGGCGCGGTGCCGCTAACGCTTGCCAATGGCACCTTCTCCATCGACCAGGGGCAGATAGAGGGGGAGGGCGGGGGGATCATTGCCTTTACCTCCCCTGACGCCCGCTCGGCCCTCGCGGCCGGCGGGGAAGCCGTTTCGCTGATGTTCGATGCCCTGGAGAACTTCCACTACGACGAACTGGAGATCGGCTTGCACAAGCCGCCCGTGGGCAACACCGAGGTACGCCTGCACCTGCTGGGCGCCAACCCCGACGTGCTCGATGGCCATCCCTTCGACCTCAACATTACGCTGGAAACCGATGCTGCGCCGCTGCTCGAGGCTCTGGCCGAAAGCCAGCGGATCCAGCGGGGCGTGATGGACGAACTCTGGAGGCTTGTGCGATAGCCCTGCGGAAACCACAATCACGTGCGATCTTTGCGAAGCGGCACCACCAACGGAAGGGCACCAGCGTGCTGACAGCCACACCATTGCACCCCCGCCTTCTGCCCGCCGGGCTGTTGGCATTCGCCGTCGTCTTGAGCGCCTGCGAACCCTCCGTCAGGGTGGAGGCGCCGCGCGACCCCATCACCATCAACCTGAATGTCCGCCTGGATGCGGATGTCCGGGTGCGGCTGGAGGAGAGCGCGCGTGAGGATATCCAGTCCAACCCCGATATCTTCTGATGTCGTCTCTTGGAAACGCAGGAAAACAAGACCAGATGAGGGTCCGATGATGGCCAGATATCGCTTCACCGCCTTGGCGTTTGCCGCCGTAACCGCCGTGGCGCTCATGACTCCCCTTCCGGCTGCCGCCCAGTCGGCTGAAGATCTCCGCCGGGACGGACAGGCCTGCGAGTTGCCGAACGGCTACATGCGCGCCATCGACAACAGCGTGCGCAGCGTTGTGGAACGGATCAACGATCAGCGCCGTCAGGTTTACCAAGATAAGGCGCAGGCCGAAGGGGTGAGCGTTGAGGCGGTCGGGCAGATCTACGCTCGGGAGCTGCGCTCCAAACCCCACTACCTGCCCTGCTAAGGAGTCACGCGTGCCGTTGGATAACGAAGACCGGAAGCTTCCCCAGGATGTTGATGGCGTAGCCGAGCTGCTGCGCAGCGCCGACTATGTCAGCGACCGCAGTCTGGCGACGGTGGTGCACCTCGCCTTGCGCCTGGGGCGGCCGCTGTTCCTGGAGGGCGAAGCCGGCGTCGGCAAGACCGAGATCGCCAAGGTGCTCTCCCGGGCCCTGGGCCGGCGCCTGATCCGGCTGCAGTGCTACGAGGGCCTCGATCTCTCCAGCGCGGTCTATGAGTGGAACTACCCTCGGCAGATGGTGGAGATCCGTCTGGCCGAAGCAGCGGGACAGCAGGATCGCGAGGCGCTCACCGCCGATATCTTCTCCGAACGGTTTCTCATCGAACGCCCGCTGCTGCAGGCGCTCAAGCCCGATCCGGCCGGCCCGCCGGTCCTGCTGATCGACGAGCTGGACCGGGCGGACGAGCCCTTCGAGGCCTTCCTGCTCGAGGTGCTTTCCGACTTCCAGATCACCATCCCGGAACTGGGGTCGATCAAGGCGCCGGAACCGCCGATTGTGATCATCACCTCCAACCGCACCCGGGAGATCCACGACGCCCTGAAGCGGCGCTGCCTCTATCACTGGGTCGGCTATCCGGACTCCCAGCGGGAACTGGAGATTCTTCGGGTCAAGGCACCCAACGTGTCGGCCGAACTGGCCCGCGAGGTCGTGAGCTTTGTGCAGGGTCTGCGCCAGCACGACCTTTTCAAGCTCCCCGGAATTGCCGAGACCATCGACTGGGCGGAAGCCCTGATCCAGCTCAACAAGGTGGCGCTCGACCCGGCGGCGGTGGATGACACCCTTGGCGTTCTGCTGAAGTACCAGGACGACATTGCGAAGATCGAAGGCAGCGAGGCCGCGCGCCTGCTTGAAGACGTCAAGCGCGAGGTTGCGCTGGCCGACAAATAGGCCAACGCGATGACGGACAGTCAAAGCGATCCCTTCGCCGAAGCAGCACGCAAGCTGCACTACGACTCCCAGGCCGAGCGGATTGACCGGGACGCTGCCGAGGGCCGCCTGGCGGAGAACCTGGTCTACTTCGCAAGGACCCTGCGTGCGGCCGGCCTGCCGGTTGGGCCGGGCAAGGTGCTGGCAGCGATCGAGGCTGTTCGTGCGGTCGGTCTGGCACGACGGGACGACTTCTACTGGGCGCTGCACGCGGTCTTCGTCAACCGGCACGATCAGGAAGAGGTCTTCGAGCAGACCTTCCATCTTTTCTGGCGCAATCCCAAGCTGCTCGACCGCCTGCGGGCCCTGCTCCTGCCGGACCTCAAGGTGGAGCAGGAGCCGGAGAAGGGCCAGGAGATCAACCGGCGCGTGGCCGAAGCGCTGCAGCAGGCGCGCGGCCAGAAAGAGCAGTCCGGCGAGGACGAGGTCGAACTCGACGCGATCATGACCTGGTCCGAGCGCGAGACCCTGGGCAAGCAGGACTTCGAGAAGATGACCGCGGCGGAGCTGGAAGCCGCCAAGGAGGCGATCAAGCGCCTGACGCTCCCGATCATGGCACTTCCGACCCGCCGCTTCCGCCCCAGCCCCAATCCCGGCCGTGCCGACCTGCGCGCCTCCCTGCGCGGGGCCTTGCGCAGCGGGGGAGACGTCATTCCCTTTGAGTGGCGCAAGCGCCGCACGCGACATCCGCCACTGGTCGTGCTCTGCGACATCTCCGGTTCCATGAGCCGCTATGCCCGGCTCTTTTTGCACTTCATGCATGCGATCACCAGCGATCGCGACCGGGTCTACTCCTTCCTCTTCGGCACCCGACTGACCAACGTCACCCGCTTCCTGCGCGAACGGGATGTGGACGTGGCGCTGGAGCAGGTGGGCGAAGCGGCACAGGATTGGTCCGGTGGTACCCGCATCGGTGCCTGTCTCGAAGAGTTCAATCGCAACTGGTCGCGCCGGGTGCTGGGGCAGGGCGCCGTGGTGCTGTTGATCACCGACGGCCTGGATCGTGAAGGCGGTGACGGCCTGGCGCGCCAGATGGAGCGACTGCACAAGTCCTGCCGGCGTCTGATCTGGCTCAATCCCTTGTTGCGTTGGGATGGTTACGAGCCGAGGTCACAGGGCGCCCGCGCCATGATGCCGCATGTGGACGATTTCCGGCCGGTGCATAATCTGGAGAGTCTGGGTGCTCTCACCGCTGTGCTGAGCCGGGAGCCGGCACGGCGCCTCGAGGGCCGTGACCATTGGCTTGGGGAGAAGAGCGCATGAGCACGAGTGAGAGTGTCCCTCATACCGACGCCATGGCCTGGGCTGGCAGCGACGAGGTGCTAGGCCAGGCGGCAGCCTGGTTGGATGAGGGACGGGAAGTCGCCCTGGCAACGGTGGTTTCCACCTGGGGCTCTTCGCCCCGACCGGTCGGTAGCCAGCTGCTGGTGGACCGGCAGGGCAACATGGTCGGATCGGTGTCCGGTGGCTGCATCGAAGGGGCTGTGGTCTCCGAGGCGCGCGCTGCGCTGGAGGACGGCAAGCCGCGCCTGCTCGACTTCGGCGTCAGCGATGAGATGGCCTGGGAAGTGGGCCTTGCCTGCGGCGGAAAGGTAGAGGTTTTCGTCGAACGCCTGGGAGAGTGACCGGTGAAGCGCGCAGTTCTCGACGACCTGTTGAACGCCCGACGCCGCAAGGCACCCGTGGCGCTCGTCACCGAGATTGAAAGCGGCCGACAGCTTTTGATCGAGGGCGATCGTGTGCAAGGCGATCTGGAGGCCACGCCTGAACTTCGGGAAGCCGCAGCGGAACGGCTGCGACAGGACCGCAGCGGTCTGTTGGAGGATGGGCGCCATTTCGTTCAGGTCTTCCTGCCACCGCTGCGCCTGGCAATTGTCGGGGCGGTGCACATCTCGCAGGCCCTGGTGCCCATGGCACGGCTGGCCGGCTACGCAGTAACCGTGATCGATCCCCGGCGCGCCTGGGCGACCGAAGAGCGTTTTCCGGATGTGGAGATGGTCACCGAGTGGCCGGATGACGCCCTCGAGGTCTTTCGGCCGGATGAGCGCAGTGCGGTGGTGACGCTCACGCACGACCCAAAGCTGGATGATCCGGCGCTCATCAAGGCACTGGTCTCTCCCGCCTTCTACGTCGGCGCGCTCGGCTCGACACGAACCCATGCCCGGCGCCTGGAGCGTCTGCGTGCCGAAGGCCTCGATGACGCAGCGTTTGCTCGCATTCACGGACCGGCCGGACTGGCGATCGGTGCGCGTAGCCCGGCAGAAATCGCGGTGTCGGTGCTGGCGGAGATGACCGCAGCGCTGCGCCGCGCGCCACCGCTGGTGAAAGGGGAGCGTAGGGGATGAGGTTCGAGGAAACGGCCGTTGCCGAAGCCGAGGGCACCATACTGGCGCATTCCCTGCGGCTGGGCTCCCTCAACTTCAAGAAGGGCCGCCGGCTCGACGCCGAGGATATTCGTGCGCTGCAGCAGGCGCGCGTGGAAACGGTCATAGCCGCACGTCTGGAAGAAGAGGATGTCCACGAGGACGCCGCGGCCCAGCGACTGGCCGAGGCCATGGCGGGAACCGGCACCCGAACCTCGGCCGCTTTTACCGGACGATGCAATATCCTGGCGGCGCGGCGCGGCCTGCTGGTCTACGACCGGGCGCGCCTGGATGCCTTCAATCTCGAAGACGAGGCGATCACCCTGGCTGCACTCGCTCCCTTTGAGGTGGTTGAGCCGAAGCAGATGCTGGCCACGGTGAAGATCATCCCCTTTTCTGCGCCCAAGCCGGCGCTGGCGCGTTGCCTGGAGGTGGCAGCAGACCCTGGCAGACTCCTGCGGGTCGCGGCTTTTCAGCGCAAAAAGGTGGCCCTGGTCCAGACCTCGCTTCCGGGGCAGAAGGAAGCACTGCTCGACAAGACTCACGAGGCGATCAAGCAGCGTCTGGCGGCGCTCGGCATTGAATCCCTCAAGGAAAGCCGCTGTGCCCACGACAGCGCTGCTGTGGCGCAGGCGGTGGCACGCAAGGTGGGAGAGGGCGCGGAGCTGGTGCTGGTCTCCGGCGCTTCCGCCATCGTCGACCGCCGCGATGTCGTGCCCAGCGGTATCGTAAAGGCCGGCGGCGAGATCGAGCATTTCGGCATGCCGGTGGATCCGGGCAATCTTATGCTCATGGCGCGGATCGGCGAGGTTCCGGTGCTGGGCCTGCCAGGCTGCGCGCGGTCGCCGAAGCTGAACGGCTTCGACTGGGTGCTGCAGCGGGTGGTGGCCGATGTGCCGGTGCGCCGCGAAGACATCATGCGCATGGGTGCCGGCGGGCTGCTCAAGGAAAGCGGCGCCCGACCCTTGCCCCGTGCCGAAGCCGTGGAGGACAGAAGTGCCCCACGCGCGCCGCGTATCGCCACCATCGTGCTCGCGGCCGGACGCTCAAGTCGGATGGGCGAGCGCAACAAACTACTGGAGGAGATCGAGGGCTCTCCTCTGGTGCTCCACGCCGTGCGCGCGGCCAAGGCCTCCCAGGCTGATTCGGTGCTGGTCGTGACCGGCCATGAGCATGAAGCGGTGGAGAGCGTGCTGGCGCCCGAGAAGGTCCGCACGATACACAATCCGGACTATGCCCACGGCCTCAGCACCTCCCTGCACCGCGGTCTGGCGGCACTGCCTGACGATTGCGACGGCGCTGTCGTCCTGTTGGGTGATATGCCGAAGGTCACTGCCGAGGTGATCGACCGATTGATCGCCGCCTTCTCGCCGGTGGAAGGCCGCTCGATCTGTCTGCCCATGCGCCAGGGACGCCGCGGCAATCCGGTGCTTTTCGCCCGGCGCTACTTTGCGGAGGTCATGGAGATCTCCGGTGACCTGGGAGCCCGTCCGCTGCTTGGCAACTACCCGGACCAGGTCGCGGAAGTGCCGATGCCGGACGACGCCGTCCTCACGGATGTGGACACGCCGGAACAGCTGGACGCGCTGCGCGGCGGTTGAGCGGTTCTTTGAGCCGTGCCAGGATCACTCTGCGAAAGCGCCGGCCTGCAGGGCGAGATAGAGCAGCGTGGTCATGATGGCATTGAAGGCCGCGTGCATGGCGATGGACGGCCAGAGCGATCCGCTGCGCTCGTAGAGCCAGGCCAGAAGCCCGCCGACCACCAGAAGTGCTGGGATGAGGCTGGGTATGCCGTGCATCGAGGCAAAGACCAGAGCGGATACCGCCATGGCCGCCTGCGGTCCGAAGCGTTCACGCAGCCACCCCTGCAAGAGACCGCGGAACGCCAACTCCTCGACGAGGGGCACCAACCCGGCTGCCAACACCAGCATGACCAGATAGTTGGACAGTGAAATGGCGACCGGGGACAAGAGTTCGATCTGTGGGTTGTCGATCGGCTGATCCAGAATCCTTTGGACCGTGAGATTGACCAGTCCCACCAGGGGCACCGCCACCAGTGCAAGCAGGACACCGCGCGTCAGCCAGCCGGGAGGCGGTGCCACCAATCCCAGATCCTGCCAGGTCAGGCCGCGCATGCGGATGACCACCAGATACAGCGCCGCCAGCGTCATGCCCGACTGGGCCAGAATGGAGAGCAACAGCGGCAGCAGGCCGGAACGAAGCGCGTCACCGGAGAGGGGATCGGGCGCGGCTATGCCGCCCAGCAAGGGCAGCAGCAGACGCAGGCCTCCAAGCACAACGATCACGACCAGCAGGAGGTCGGTAACACCAATAACAGTCAGACGCGCACTCGGCGGAGGGGGTAGGGACACTTAAGCAAGCCCCGCATTCAACAGTTCCAGGGCCACCTCGACGCTTGCCAGGCGGATGGCGGTTCGGTCGCCGGAGAAGTGCTCCTGCCGGTGGAGAAGCAGTCCGCCGCGACCTGCAAGGCCGAAGTGCACAAGCCCGACCGGCTTGGCCGCAGTTGCGCCGGTGGGCCCGGCGATACCGGTGATCGAAATGGCAAAGTCCGCTGGTGAGCGATCCAGGGCGCCACTGGCCATGGCCTCCGCGACCTCCCGGCTGACTGCTCCGTGTTCGCGGAGCAGTGCCTCGGGAACGCCCACCATCTCCTGTTTGGCGTCATTGGAATAGGTGACAAAGCCGCGGTCGAAGACATCCGAGGTTCCGGGAACGGTGGTGAGCAGCCCGGCCAGCAAACCACCGGTGCAGGATTCAACAGTGGTTATCTGCTGTCCGCGCTGCCGGAGCTCTTCAACCAACTTCTCTGTTATGTCCAGTAACTCGTGTGAATACATGAATTATATCTCCAGGTACGGCCAAAAAACCCCGATTAGCACTGCGGCATAGAGGCCTGCGAGCAGATCGTCGGCCATGACGCCCAACCCGCCGGGCAGGCGCCGGTCGGCCCAGCTTACCGGCCAGGGCTTGAGAATGTCGAACAGCCGGAAGGCAAGAAAGGCCACCAGCCAGGCCCAGGGGTCGAAGGGGAGCACGACCAGGGGCATCCACTGACCGGCCACCTCGTCGATCACCACTTCACCCGGGTCCTCCCGCTGTGTGGTGCGGATGTAGACTTCACTGGACCACCAGCCAGCCGCTGCGATCGCCAAGGTGGCCAGTGCGAGGAGCCAGGGCCCGCCAAGCCAGACCAGGGCTGCTGCCGGGGGAAGTGCAGCAAGCGAGCCCCAGGTTCCGGCGGGGCCGGGCAGGCGGCCGCTGCCGAACCAGGTGGCGAGCAGAAAAGCCAACTGCTTCATAGCGGCAGGACTACACTGGCAATCGCTTGGGCTGCGATGCCTTCGCGGCGGCCCGTAAAGCCCAAGCCCTCGGTCGTGGTGGCCTTGATGCTGATGCGATCCAGCGACAGCCCCAGGATTTCGCCGAGCCGGGCGCGCATGGCCTCGCGATAGGGGCCGATCTTGGGACGCTCGCAGATCAGCGTCACGTCCACGTGCCGGAGTTGGCCGCCGCACTCGTGCAGCAGTGCCAGGGCATGACCCAGGAAGCTGTCCGAGGCGGCCCCGCTCCATTGCGGATCGGAGGGAGGGAAGTGCTGGCCGATGTCGCCAGCGGCGATGCTTGCCAAAAGCGCATCGGTGAGTGCGTGAAGTCCGACATCCGCATCAGAGTGTCCGACGAGGCCTTGTGTATGGGGCACGGCCACGCCGCAAAGCATGACATGATCGCCGGGGCCAAAGCGGTGGACGTCGAATCCCATGCCGCTGCGGCTTTCCCACTGCTGTCCGAGCATCTGTTCCGCACGGTGCAGGTCCTCGCGGGTCGTCACCTTGAAGTTCTCCTCGCTGCCCTCGACCCAAGCCACCGCGAGCCCATTCGCTTCCGCAACCGCGGCATCGTCGGTCAGGTTGCTTGTCCGCGCCGCTCGGTGGGCGGCAAGTATGGGCGCGAAGCGGAAGGCCTGGGGCGTCTGCACCCGTAGCAGCGATTCGCGGTCGGGCCCGCCGATCAGGAACGAATCTTGGCGTTGCTTGAGGGTGTCGACCACCGGCAGGGCTGGCACTGCGCCGCTGTGGCTTTCGAGCGCGAACAGGACCCGGTCGATCAGCGCAGTGGCGGGGAAGGGACGGGCGCCGTCATGGATCAGAACCTGGTCGGGCGCGTGTTCTGT
Organism: Aquibaculum sediminis; assembly: GCF_040712085.1. Taxonomy (NCBI): domain Bacteria; kingdom Pseudomonadati; phylum Pseudomonadota; class Alphaproteobacteria; order Rhodospirillales; family Rhodovibrionaceae; genus Aquibaculum; species Aquibaculum sediminis. The sequence continues at coordinate 41,568 of NZ_JBFCVK010000001.1, read as the reverse complement.
GAGGCTCTCCAGGCCCAGTCGGACCGAGTCCTGCCGCGTGGCACCCCCCTCTACAGGCTCCAGCATTCGCAGGCCGGCAGCGGCGGCCTCATAGGCCGCACGATCCTCGCTATGAATCACCGCGCGCACCGCATCCACTGCGGGGTGGGCACAGAGCCGTTCGAGGCAGTGCCGTAGCAAGGGTGATCTCCCCAGGCGTGCATACTGTTTCGGCGCAACACTCCCAAAGCGGCTGCCGCGCCCGGCTGCAACCACCAATGCCACAGTCTGTTTCATGCCATCCTTCGAGTCAGCCGCGTCGTGCGCCGGCGACAGTAGTGTGCCCTGTCGTGCCGGCCAAGAGGTGCTATAAGTGCGGCATGCTCGACAAGCCGCTGTTGTCTCTGTTTGCCCTTGCCGCCCTGGCGCCGGCTGCAGCGCTGCTGCCCTGGCGCCCGACCCCGCGGCGCGACAGCCTTTTCTGGGCCGTTCTCGGGCTGGCCGTGGCCGGGTCCGCTCTTTTTGCCGTGCGGGCCTTCGTCGGTGCCTGGGACAGCAGCCTGGGACTGGCGCTGTGGTTGTCGATCACGACCACGCTGCTCTTCTTCGCGCTGCTCTGCCTGCTGTCGCGCGAGGCCTGGCGGCTCGGCTCCCTACTGCTGCCTTATCTGCTGCTGCTGGGTCTCCTGGCCACGGCCACGGCAGGCTGGGAAGGCCAGGTCCGGGTGGTCGGCCTGCCGGAAGGCTGGCTGCTGCTGCACATCAGCGCCGCCGTGGCCACCTACGCCCTCGCGACCCTGGCCGCCGTCGCCGGTGCGGCGGTTTTCCTGCAGGAGCGGCGCCTGAAGCAAAAGCAGGTCGGCGTTTTCAGCGCCCGCCTGCCGTCCATTGCCGAGGGGGAGAGGCTGCAGTTTCGTCTTTTGCTGGCGGCGGAAGTGGTGCTGGGTGCCGACCTTCTGACCGGATGGGCCTTGCGATACTTCGCGTCGACGCCGGCTCTGGCGATCGATCACAAAACCCTGCTTTCGGTGCTGGCCTTCCTGTTGATCCTGATCCTCTTGTGGCTGCAGGCGCGCAGCGGGTTGCGGGGGCGCAGGGCCGGGCGCGTCGTTCTGCTGGCCTACCTGCTCCTTACTCTGGCCTACCCTGGCGTTAAATTCGTCACCGACGTGCTGCTCGGTTAGCACACGCCCGTTTCCTGCGAGGGCATGCTGGACACTGTACAGGCCGCCCGCGCCGGCTTATGAAACCGCCTATTCTTTGTGCAGAGACGGGCTTTGGCGCGAATATGAGCATATCATTGGGATCGGTGACGCTTGAAGATCCGGTGATCCTGGCACCCATGTCGGGCGTGACCGACTTGCCCTTCCGCAGGTTGGTCAAACGCGCCGGGGCTGGGTTGGTGGTCTCCGAGATGATCGCCAGTGAGGCCATGATTCGCGCCACCAAGCGCTCAATGAAGATGACCAGCAACTGCGCTGAAGAGTTCCCCATGGCGGTGCAGCTTGCCGGCTGCGAGCCGGAAGTCATGGCCGAGGCGGCGCGTCTCAACGCCGACCGGGGTGCGGCCATCATCGACATCAATTTTGGCTGCCCGGTGAAGAAGGTGGTGAACAAGCAGGCCGGCTCCGCGATGATGCGCGACGAGGCGCTGGCCGGCCGCATCCTGGAGGCCGTGGTGCGCGCGGTGTCCCTGCCCGTGACCTTGAAGATGCGGCTTGGCTGGGATGATGCCAATCGCAACGCACCCTCCTTGGCGCGCATTGCCGAGCAGGCTGGTATCCAGATGATCACGGTTCACGGCCGCACCCGCTGCCAGCTGTATGGCGGCTCGGCCGACTGGGATGCAGTGGCCGCTGTCCGCGCGGCGACCTCTTTGCCCCTGGTGGTTAATGGCGACATCGGCGACGGGCCGGGCGCCGTCGAAGCCTTGCGGCGCTCCGGCGCCGACGGCGTGATGATCGGGCGGGCTGCTTGCGGTCGGCCGTGGTTGCTGCGCCAGGTGATCGACTACCTTCGCCAGGAGCAGAGTTCGCCCGAACCAACGCCGACGGAGCGCGGTCACCTGGTTCTCGAACACTATGACGCGATGCTCTCGCACTACGGCGAAGCCAGTGGTGTGCGCATGGCGCGCAAGCATCTGAGCTGGTACGCGCAGGGACTGCGCGGTGCCAATGACTTCCGTGTTGCCGTCAACCGGGAGCCCGATCCCGCCAAGGTGCGTCAGGCGATCAGTCAGCTCTTCATGCAAGAGGCGGAGGCGCTGGCAGCCTGATGGGCCCGCAACAGAGCAATTCGATACGCGAAGGTGTGTCCCCAGTACAGGACACTGCGGCCGATCTACCCGACGCCGCCGCCGTGCTCTCCGCACTGGGCAAACCCGTCTTCCTGCTCGACGCTAAGAACAGCTTTCTCTACGCCAATCTCGCCGCCGAACAGTTTCTCGGCGTGTCGAGCGCTGTCCTGCGCACGCGCAGCCTGGGGTATTTTCTCCCGGATGACAGCCCGCTCTGCGCCCTGATCGACCAAGTGCGCCGGGCCGGCTATAGCGTGTTTGAGTTCGACGTCACCCTCGAAAGCCCGCGCATCGGCTTGCATGTGGTGTCAGCCGAAGTCACGCCGCTGCCCGAGCGGCCGGATTGCATCGTGGTGGCCCTGGAAGAGCGCACCATGGCCCGGCGCATGGAGCACCAGCAGGTCCACCGCAACGCGGCGCGCTCCATCACCGCTGTGGCGGCCATGCTGGCGCATGAGGTGAAGAACCCCTTGTCCGGCATTCGTGGTGCTGCCCAGCTGCTCGAACTGTCGGCGGATGACTCTGAACGCACGCTGACGCGCCTCATCTGCGAGGAGACCGACCGCATCGTGGCGTTGGTCGGCCGCATGGAAACCTTCTCCGATAACCGCCCCGTGGAGCGCACGGCGGTCAACATCCATGAAGTGCTCGGCCGGGTGCGCCGGATCGTGGAACACGGTGCCGGGCGGCATGTGCGCTTCATTGAGGACTATGACCCTTCGCTGCCACCGGTGTATGGCAATCGCGATCTGCTGATTCAGGCGATTCTCAATCTCGTCAAGAATGCTGCCGAAGCGACGGCCGAAACCGCGAACGCCGAGATCAAACTGTCGACCCGCTACCAGCAGGGTGTGCGCCTGGCGGTACCCGGCGCCGCCAGCCGGATCGACCTGCCGCTGGTGGTCAGCATCAGGGACAACGGCCCGGGTATTTCCGAAAGCCTGCAATCGCACCTGTTCGAGCCATTCATCGGCAATAAGGCACAGGGCAAGGGTCTGGGGCTGGCGCTGGTCGCGAAAATTGTCGACGACCACGGGGGCGTCATCGAGTTCGAGAGCGAGCCGCGGCGCACGCTCTTCAACTTGATGCTGCCCAAGGCTGAGTGAGGGGGAGGGATGAGCAAGGGCACCATTCTGGTCGCCGACGACGATCGGGCCATCCGCACCGTGCTGTCCCAGGCGCTTGGGCGGGAAGACTATCTGGTGCGCGCTACGGGAAACGCAGCCACGCTCTGGCAGTGGGTGCAGGAAGGCGAGGGCGATCTGGTGATCACCGACGTGGTGATGCCGGATGAAAGTGGGCTGGACCTCATTCCGCGCATCAAGCGGCTGCGCCCGCGCCTGCGCATCCTGGTGATGAGTGCGCAGAACACCTTGCTCACCGCCGTGAAGGCCACGGAGCGCGGCGCCTTCGAGTATCTGCCCAAACCCTTCGACCTGCGAGAGCTGCTGCAGGTGGTGGAACGCGCGCTGTCGGACGGCCAGGAACAGGCGGACGGCCAGGACGCGGCAGCCGATGAGGAGCAGCTGCCGCTTATCGGCCGCTCTCCGGCCATGCAGGATGTCTATCGCGTCCTGGCGCGACTGATGACCACCGATCTCACCACCATCGTTCACGGCGAGTCCGGCACCGGCAAGGAACTGGTGGCCCGGGCGCTGCACGACTACGGCAAGCGCCGGCACGGGCCCTTTGTTGCGCTGAACATGGCGGCGATCCCGCGGGAACTGATCGAAAGCGAGCTGTTTGGCCACGAACGCGGCGCTTTTACGGGCGCCGGCCAGCGCTACGCCGGACGCTTCGAGCAGGCCGCCGGCGGCACGCTCTTCCTGGACGAGATTGGCGACATGCCACTGGAAGCGCAGACCCGACTGCTGCGCGTGCTGCAGGAAGGCGAGTTTACCACCGTGGGCGGGCGGGCACCGATCCGCGCCGATGTGCGCATCGTGGCGGCCACGCACAGGGATCTGCGCCAGATGGTGCGCAGCGGCCAGTTCCGCGAGGATCTCTACTATCGCCTGAACGTGGTGCCGGTGCGCCTGCCGCCGCTGCGCGAACGCGCGGAGGACGTGCCGGAACTGGTGCGGCACTTCCTAAACGAGATTCAGCGGGAAGGCCTGCCGTCGAAGCAGCTCGATGGCGCGGCACTGGACCATCTGAAGCGCTACCGCTGGCCCGGCAATGTGCGGGAGCTCGAGAATCTGGTTCGCAGGCTCGGCGCGCTCTACAGCCAGGAGGTGATTGGCGTCGACATCGTCCGCGCCGAACTGAGCGAAGCGGCTGAGGAGCCGCGGGAGACCGCTGCAGGCGACGGGTCGCTGGGCCAGACCGTGGAACGCTTGTTGACCGAGTACTTCGAGGCGCACGCCGGCGGCCTGCCTGCGCGCGGGCTCTACGACCGGGTGCTGCGCGAGGTGGAGAAGCCCTTGCTGGAGCTTACGCTGGCCGCGACCCAGGGCAATCAGCTCAAGGCTGCCGACGTTCTCGGCCTCAACCGCAACACCCTGCGCAAGAAGATCCGCGAACTCGGTATCGAGGTGGTTCGCGGCGTAAAATAGGCGTGGCCGTTCTGCCACAGGCTGGCATAGTGCGAACTGTTGCGAAGGCCCCGGTGAGGGGGCGTTCGAGGAAGCCGAGAAGCGCGAGCCCGTTGTTGTTCCTGGTGATTGACCCATGAGCGCGCTGCAGAGCAGCTCCAGTCTCCGTCCCTCCCGCTGGGAGCGGCTGGGCCGTCCGCTGGCGATCGTGCTGCTGCTCGCGGCCATGGTGACGGGTGGGGCGACGTTCCTGGCCATGACCGGTCGCCTGCCCTGGGCGCAGGAGCCGCGCGGTATTTTCGCACTGCTGGTGCTCGACCTGATCCTGCTCGTCTGCTTCGGGGCGCTGATCACGCGGCGCCTGCTGCGGCTCTGGGCCGAACGTCGTCGCGACGCAGCTGGAGCTAGGCTGCACACCCGGCTGGTCGGCCTCTTCGCACTGGTGTCGGTGCTGCCCAGCTTCTTCATCGCCCTGCTCGCCGTGCTGCTGTTCGATTTCGGCCTGCAGTCCTGGTTCAGCGATCGCGTCAGCACGGCGATCAAGGAATCGCTGGCTGTGGCCGAAGCCTACGAGCAGGAACATCGCCGGACCATCAACGCGGACATTCTCGCAGTGGCCAATGGCGTGAGCCGCTCGGGACGCCTGGTCACCGTCGACCCGAACCAGTTTGCCCGGGTGCTGGGCAATCAGGCGGCGCTGCGCGGGCTGACGGAAGCGGTGGTATTCCAGCGTTCCGGTCGGGTCATTGCCCGCGTCGGCCTTGGGTCTCTGCTCGACGTCCGCCCGGACCTGCCGGAAGCTGCTCTCGACCGGGCTGAGCGGGGAAGTGTCGTCGTCTTATCAGGAGATTATGGCGATCGGCTGAAAGCTTTGGTGAAGCTTGATATCTATGTCGACACCTACCTGCTCGTGGGTCGGGTCATCGATCCACGCGTCGTCGGCCACATGGAGCGGACTTCGGCGGCCGTCCAGGTCTATGAAGAGATCGAGGGAGAGCGCACGGGGCTCATCATCACCTTCGCCCTGATCTTCTTCCTGATCGCTGTACTGCTATTGCTCGCCGCCTCCTGGGTTGGTCTTGCCTTCGCCGACCGGCTGAGCCAGCCCATCGCAAGACTGGTGACCGCGGCCGAGCGCGTGGGGGCGGGCGATCTGCATGTGCGCGTGCACGGCATCGACCCCGGCGACGAGATCGGCACCTTGGGCCTGACCTTCAATCGGATGACCAGCGACCTGGAGCGCCAGCAGGATGAGCTTCTGGAAGCCAATCGGCAGATCGAGGCGCGGCGGCGCTTCATCGAAACGGTGCTTGCCGGTGTTTCCGCCGGCGTCATCGGCCTCAATGAAGAACGCCGGGTCACCCTGGTCAACCGCTCCGCCTGCGAGCTTTTGTCTCTTGAAGAAGGCCAACTCAAGGGGCGGCGGATTGGCAACCTCTCGCGCGACCTGCGCGACCTACTGGACACGGCCGAGCGGCGCCCCGGTCGCGCGCATGAGCGCCAGATCACGCTTTCACGGCGCGATGGCTACAATCGCACCTTCCTGGTGCGGGTGCTGGCGGAAGTGGGCGAGGGCGGATTGCTCGGTTTCGTTCTGACGTTCGATGACGTCACGGAACTGCTGTCCGCGCAGCGCAAGGCGGCCTGGGCCGACGTGGCGCGGCGCATCGCTCATGAAATCAAGAACCCGCTCACCCCCATTCAGCTCTCCGCCGAACGCCTGAAACGGCGCTATTTGAAACAGCTCGAGAGCGACCGCGAGGTTTTCGAGGCCTGCACGGATACCATCGTGCGCCAGGTCGGCGATATCGGGCGCATGGTCGATGAATTCTCATCCTTCGCCCGGATGCCCACCCCCGTGATGGCGCGCCAGGATCTGGGCCATCTCGTGGCGCAGTCGGTAGAACTGCAAGCGGGAGCGGCCCGCCAAGGCATCCGCTTCGAGTACGAACCGCCTGCTGCACCTATCTACCTCCAGGTGGATTCCGGTCAGATCCGGCAGGCGCTTACCAATCTTCTGCAGAACGCCGCCGATTCCGTAGAATCCCGCCAGCACATCCAGGAGCAGAACGGAGAAACGCCCGACCCGGGGCTTGTGGAAGTTCGGCTGCACAGCCTCCCCGAAGGCGTCGAAGTGGAAATCGAGGACAACGGTCGTGGGCTGCCGGCGCAGGAGCGCGAGCGGCTAACCGAGCCCTATATGACCACGCGGGAGAAGGGCACGGGGCTGGGACTGGCCATTGTGAAAAAGATCATGGAGGATCACGGAGGCACCTTGGCGCTCAGCGACCGTCACGAGGGCAAGGGTGCGCGAGTGGTCCTGCAGTTTCTCAGGACGCCGGGTGCTGAGGAGGCTGATGAGTCCGAAACCGCCGCGGGTCAACGGCAGGCAACAGGTTGAGGGACTGACCGGGATGGCCGCCTTTCAATTGCGGGATCCGGGATTCGAATGAGCAGGGTGAAATGGCGCACGACATACTGATCGTTGACGATGAAGCGGATATTCGCCTGTTGATCTCCGGCGTCCTGGAGGATGAGGGGCACGCCACGCGCGGCGCGGCCAATGCCGATGAAGCCCTGGATGGCTTGCGCGATCGCAGGCCTCATCTCGTGATCCTGGATATCTGGCTGCAGAATTCCCGCATGGACGGCTTGGAAATCCTGCAACGCATCAAGCGCGACCATGCCGGCGTCCCCGTGGTCATGATTTCGGGCCACGGCAACATTGAAACCGCGGTCAAGGCGATCAAGCTCGGCGCTTACGACTTCATCGAGAAGCCCTTCAAGGCCGATCGCCTGCTCCTGGTGGTGGAGCGTGCCATCGAGGCGGCGCGGCTGCGGGCTGAGAACGAGGAACTGCGCCTGCGGGTGGCGCCTGAGACCGACCTCCTGGGGCAGAGCGCGGCGGTCACGCATCTGCGCCAGGCCGTCACGAAGGTGGCGCCGACCGGCAGCCGCGTGCTGATCACCGGTGCAGCCGGCACCGGCAAGGAGGTGGTTGCGCGCCTGATCCATCAGAACTCACGCCGCAGCAGCGGTCCCTTCATGGCGCTCAACTGTGCCACCTTGCATCCGGACCGTCTTGAAAGCGAACTCTTCGGCGTCGAGCAGGGCGGTGAGCAGGGACGCGTGGCCAAGATCGGGACGTTCGAGCGGGCCCATGGTGGCACGCTGCTCCTGGATGAAGTCGCGGACATGCCGCTCGAGACCCAGGGCAAGATCGTGCGCGTTTTGCAGGACCAGAGCTTCACGCGCGTCGGCGGCGCGCGGCGCGTGGAGGTCGACGTGCGGGTAGTGGCTTCGACCAATCGCGATCTGGCCAGCCTGATCGAGGAAGGGCGTTTCCGCGAAGATCTCTTCTACCGCTTGAATGTCGTGCCCATCCGCGTGCCTGCCTTGCGAGAGCGCCGCGAGGATATCCCGGACCTTGTCGCGCACTTCATGCAGCGCGCGGCGAACAACGCAGGCATGCCGTCGCGCAAGCTGGGGGAGGATGCCCTGGTGGGGCTGCAGAGCTACGACTGGCCAGGGAATGTCCGTCAGTTGCGCAACGTGGTCGACTGGCTGTTGATCATGGCGCCCGGCGGGCCCGGGGATCCGATCGGCGCGGACATGCTCCCGCCGGAAATCACCTCGCAGACGCCGGCGCTCAGCGGCAATGGTGCCGCCGACCTTCTGGCGCTGCCGCTACGCCAGGCTCGCGAGCGCTTCGAAAAGCAGTACCTCGACGCCCAGGTCAACCGCTTCGGCGGCAACATCTCGCGCACGGCAGCGTTCGTTGGAATGGAGCGCTCCGCGCTGCATCGCAAACTGCGCCTGCTGGGCATCTCGACCTCGGAACGGTAGGGCCGCATGAAATTCATCATCTGCGGGGCAGGGCAGGTCGGCTTCAATATCGCCCGCTATCTGGCTGGAGAATCGGCGGACGTCACAGTCGTCGACCAGTCGCCGGAGCTTATCCAGAAGATTACCGACCTGCTGGATGTCAACGGCGTGGTGGGCTTCGCCTCGCACCCGGACGTGCTGGAACGGGCAGGGGCCCAGGACGCGGACATGCTGATCGCGGTGACCTATGCGGACGAAGTCAATATGGTTGCCTGTCAGGTTGGCCACTCGCTGTTCGAAGTGCCGACGAAGATCGCACGCATAAGAAACCAAAGTTATCTCAATCCCTTATGGTCCGATCTTTTCTCGGCATCGAACTTGCCGATAGACGTGATCATCTCGCCCGAGGTCGAGGTTTCGCGTGCGATCGAACGCCGGTTGATGATTCCCGGCGCTTTCGATGCGATCACCCTGGCAGGCGGCAAGGTAACGCTCGTGGGCGTGCACGTCCGCGAGGAAACGCCGATCATCTCCACGCCACTGCGGCAACTGACTGACCTGTTTCCCGACCTGCACATCTACCTGGTCACCATCAGACGCGGCGACAGTGTTATCGCGCCGGGCGGTGACGACGAGCTGCAGCCCGGCGACGACGTTTACTTCATGTGTGAGACCGCGCACCTGGAGCGCGCGATGCTCTCCTTCGGCTATGCCGAGAAGGAGGCGCGGCGCCTGGTGTTGATCGGTGGCGGCAATATCGGTCTGGAACTGGCGCGCTCCATTGAGGAGCGGCACAGCTACGTGCAGCTGAAGGTCATCGAGTTCGACAAGGTGCGCGCGGAGCGCGTGGCTCAGACCCTACGACGTTCAGTCGTGATCCATGGAGACGCGCTGGAGCAGGATATTCTGGCGGAAGCCAACGTCGGTACTGCCGAAACGGTCATCACTGTCACCAATGAAGACGAGGTGAACATCCTGGCCGCGCTGCTTGCCAAGAAGCAGGGCTGTGGCCGCGCGATCACCCTGATCAACTCCACCTCCTACGCCCAGCTCCTGCCCGGACTGGGTGTGGACACGGTTGTCAGCCCAAGAGCGATCACCGTTTCCACCATCCTGCAGCATGTGCGGCGTGGGAGAATCCGGGCCGCCCATTCCCTGGCCGACGGCGTGGGGGAGGTGATCGAGGCCGAGGTGCTTGAAACATCGGGGCTTGCAGGCAGCAGCATTCGCGAGGCTGGGCTGCCCGAAGGGGTGGTGATCGGAGCGCTGGTGCGCAACGGAGCCTTCGTGGTGCCACGCGGCGGAACGGTGATCCAGGCGGGCGATCTGGTCGTGCTCTTCGCCAAGCCGGGCGCGGTGAAAAAGGTTGAGCGCCTCTTTTCCGTTAAGCTGGAATTCTTCTGACCGAAAGCTATTCTGCGCCTGTACCCACGGACCATTGTTTACCAAAGGGATGACCATGCCGCGCATTGCCTACGTCAACGGTCGCTTCGTTCCGCATCGCGATGCTGCGGTTCACATCGAGGATCGCGGCTATCAGTTTGCGGACGGCGTATATGAAGTCGTTCCCGTGTTTTACTCGCAGCTGATCGATGAGGAAGCGCATCTGGACCGGCTGGAGCGCTCACTTTCTGAGTTGCGCATCGCTATGCCGAAGTCGCGCCAGGTGCTAAAGATGATCAGCGCCGAGGTGATGCGCCGCAACCAACTGACCTACGGCTTTCTCTACATGCAGGTGACGCGCGGCGTGGCGCCGCGAGACCACAAGTTTCCGAAAGCGGCCAAACCCGCGCTGGTGATGACCGTGCGGCAGACCAAGCCGCACACGCCTGAGCAGTTGGAGAAGGGCATCAAGGTCATCACCACGCCCGACATCCGGTGGCAAAGGCGGGACATCAAGTCCATATCACTCTTGCCCAATTGCCTGGCAAAGCAGGAGGCGGTGGAGGCCGGCGCGGCGGAAGCATGGCTGGTGGAAGGCGATGGTACGGTCAGTGAGGGCTCGGCCACCAACGCCTGGATCGTCACGGCCGACGGCAAGCTGGTCACGCGCAAGGCCGATCACTTGATCCTGAGCGGCATAACGCGGCACTCCCTGATCGAGGCGGCAAAAGCTGCCGGCATGGAGTTCGAGGAGCGGCCGTTCACGGTGGAGGAGGCTTATGCCGCGCGCGAAGCCTTTCTCACATCGAGCACCAATCTGGTCATGCCCATCGTCGAGATCGACGGCAAGCCGGTGGGCAACGGGCACCCCGGCATGCTGACCATGCGCCTGCGTCAGCTCTACATCGACTACGTAACCGCCGATCCGGCCACTCGTCAAAAGCAGGAGCAGGCGGCTTGACGGAAGCGCAAGCCACATTGCCGGCGCCTGCGGCGATCCTCTTCGACTGGGATAACACCCTGATCGATAGTTGGGGCACAATTCATCTGGCCCTGAAGGACACGTTTCTCGCGTTCGGCATGACCCCCTGGACCTTGCAGGAAGCACGCGAGCGCGTGCGCGAGTCGGCGCGCGAAGCCTTCCCCAAGCTGTTCGGCGCGCAGGCCGACGAGGCGATGACGATTTTCTACGACAGCTTCGCGCAACGGCATCTGGAAGGCCTGCGAAGCCTGCCGGGCGCGCAGGCCTGCCTTGCAACCTTGGCGCAGTTGTCCGTGCCGATGGGGGTGGTCAGCAACAAGGCTGGGCCCTATTTACGGCGGGAAGTCGAGGCATTGGCTTGGTCCGACTACTTTGGTGCCGTCGTGGGGGCCAACGATGCCACCCGGGACAAGCCTGACGCAGAACCGGTCCGGATGGCCTTGCGTTCGATGCAGGTGGAACCCACCTCTGCTGTGTGGTTTATCGGCGATACCGATGTCGATCTGCTATGTGCGGCCAATGCCGGCTGCACGGGCGTGCTGTTGCGCCAGGAAGCACCCGCCGATGGCGAGTTCGCGGGGGTGCGTGTGGCGGCGCACCTGCCGGACTTCTCAGCGTTGTTGGCGTTGGTGGAGACGGCGTCCCAGGCAAGGTTTTCCGGAGAAGCGATGCATCCGGCATGATGGCGGCCGATGCGCCAGCGAAATGGATTGGAGCCGACCAGGCATTGCTGCGCTTGGTTCGAATGGCCCATACGAATAACGAAGCGCCAATAATGAAGCGAAAGAGAAAGAAGAGGGTCTAACGCAATGGCCGGTGAAAAGTCGCAAAACGTACAAGATGTCTTCCTCAACCACATCCGCAAGAACAAGATTCCGGTCACGATTTTCTTGGTCAATGGGGTGAAGCTGCAGGGTATTGTCACTTGGTTTGATAATTTCTGCGTGCTGCTGCGTCGCGACGCGCACTCGCAGCTCGTCTACAAGCATGCGATCTCCACGATCATGCCATCGGCACCGATTCAGCTGTTCGAGGTCACCGACAAGGAAGGAGCCGAGGACTGACGCAAGAGACTTCTAAGCAGAGCGCGACCACCCCTACTACCGAAGGGAGTGCGGGGCGCGCCCTGGTGCTGCATCCAGCAGTGAAGCCTGGGCCTGGGCAATCGGAGCGTTCGGCCGATGCCCGCTTGCAGGAGGCCATCGGCCTCGCCCAGGCCATCGGGCTGGAGGTTGTGGGCACGGATATCGCCCCGATCGACCGCCCCTATCCGGCGACCTTTGTTGGCGGAGGGGTCGTCGAGCGCTTGGCGTCCCAGGCCGAGGGGACGGAAGCCGATCTCGTGGTTTTCGACTGCACGCTCTCCCCTGGCCAGCAGCGCAATCTGGAGCGCGCACTGGATCGCAAGGTCATCGACCGCACGGGCCTGATCCTGGAGATCTTCGGGGCACGCGCCCGGACCAAGGAAGGGCGACTGCAAGTCGATCTCGCAGCGCTGACCTATCAGCGTTCGCGTCTGGTGCGCTCCTGGACTCACTTGGAGCGTCAGCGCAGCGGTGGCGCCTTCATGGGCGGTCCGGGTGAACGCCAAATCGAACTCGACCGGCGCATGTTGGATGAGAAGATCCTCCGGCTGAAGAAGGATCTCGAACAGGTCAAGCGCACGCGCGGCCTGCATCGCAGCGCACGACAGAAGGTGCCCTATCCGGTCGTGGCTTTGGTGGGCTACACCAACGCCGGAAAATCCACGCTCTTCAACACGCTGACCCGGGCCGACGTCATGGCCGAAGATATGCTCTTCGCCACGCTCGACCCCACCATGCGGCGGCTGGAGCTGGCGTCGGGCGAGACCATCATTCTCTCGGATACAGTCGGCTTCATCACCGATCTGCCGGTGCATCTGGTCGCGGCCTTCCGGGCCACGCTGGAGGAAGTGATCTCTGCTGATGTCATCGTGCACGTGCGCGATGTAAGCGATCCGGAGCATGAAGAGCAGAAGGCGTCGGTGGACGCGATCATGCACGATCTCGGACTCGGTCCGGGCGAGTCCGGTGAACGGCCGGTCATCGAGGTCTTCAACAAGATCGATCTTCTGGAGCCCGAGGCGCGCGCTGCATTGCAGGCGCAGTGCGCGCGCGAAGACCATCTGGTGGCCGTATCCGCGCTCACCGGCGAAGGCCTGCCTGACTTGCTCAAAGCGGTGCGTCAGGGGCTGCAGCGCGACCATGAAGTCCTGGAACTGGAAGTGGACGCGGCCGACGGCAAGACGCTGGCCTGGCTCTATCAGCATGGCCAGGTCCTGGACCGGGAAGAAGGCGACGGCCACACGTGGCTGCGTGTCAGCCTCTCTCCCATCGAGCGCGCACGCTTCGACCGCCTGCCCATGCAGGAGGACGGGTCGGGTCCCTCCGTTCCCGCGGAACACTGACCAGCATCGCGAAGCCCGACATCACGACGCCCTGACATCGCGACGCCCTGACATCGCAACCACGTCCCGGCGGTACGGCTGTTCACTAAGGTTGACTTCGCCGGTCCGACTGCCTATCTCCGGGATCGTTAGCACTCACGACAGGTGAGTGCCAGAAGGGGCTCCGTCCCCGACAATAGATACAGACCTCCGGATAAAGGGAGCAGGACGAGAATGAAGTTCCGCCCGTTGCACGACCGCGTGGTGGTGGAGGCGCTTGACGCCGAAGAGAAGACCGCCGGCGGCATCATCATCCCGGACACCGCCAAGGAAAAGCCGCAGCAGGGCAAGATCGTTGCCGTGGGCCCGGGTGCCCGGGGCGATGACGGCAAGGTTAACCCGCTTGACGTCAAGGAAGGCGACACCGTCCTCTACGGAAAGTGGTCCGGTACCGAAGTGAAGATCGACGGCAAGACGCTGCTGATCATGCGCGAGTCCGACATCATGGGTGTGCTCGCCTGAGTGTAAGCGCGAAGCGCCCTCGATCATTGAAGAATTCCAGCAGCAAGGAGCGAACGCATGGCTGCGAAAGAAGTTAAATTTAGCACGGATGCGCGTCAGCGCATGCTGCGCGGCGTGGATACCCTCGCCGACGCAGTGAAGGTGACCCTGGGTCCCAAGGGCCGCAACGTGGTTCTCGATAAGTCCTTCGGCGCCCCGCGCATCACCAAGGACGGTGTGACGGTCGCCAAGGAGATCGAACTTTCCGACAAGTTCGAGAACATGGGCGCCCAAATGGTGCGTGAGGTCGCTTCCCGGACCAACGACACCGCCGGCGACGGCACGACGACCGCGACCGTTCTGGCCCAGGCCATCGTGCGCGAAGGCTCCAAGTCGGTGGCCGCCGGCATGAACCCCATGGACCTGAAGCGCGGCATCGATGCTGCCGTGGCCGTGGTGGTCGAGGATCTGCGCAGCCGTTCGCGCAAGATCTCCAAGCCGGAGGAAGTTGCTCAGGTTGGCACCATCTCCGCCAACGGCGATCGTACGGTCGGCGAGATGATCGCAGAGGCCATGCAGAAGGTCGGCAACGAGGGTGTCATCACCGTCGAGGAGGCCAAGAGCCTCGAGACCGAGCTCGAAGTCGTCGAGGGCATGCAGTTCGATCGCGGCTACCTCTCGCCGTACTTCGTGACCAACTCCGAGAAGATGATCTGCGAGCTCGAGAACCCCTACATCCTGCTGCACGAGAAGAAGCTCTCGAACCTGCAGGCCATGTTGCCGGTGCTCGAGGCCGTGGTTCAGTCGTCTCGTCCGCTGCTGATCATCTCCGAGGATGTCGAGGGCGAAGCCCTGGCGACCCTGGTGGTCAACAAGCTGCGCGGCGGCCTGAAGGTCGCGGCCGTGAAGGCTCCGGGCTTCGGCGATCGCCGCAAGGCCATGCTCGAGGACATCGCTGTTCTGACCGGCGGTCAGGTCGTGAGCGAGGACATCGGCATTAAGCTCGAAAACGTCACTCTCGACATGCTTGGTGAAGCGAAGAAGATCGACATCACCAAGGAAGAGACCACCATCGTCGATGGTGCGGGCCAGAAGCAGGACATCGAAGCTCGGGTCGCCCAGATCAAGGCGCAGATCGAGGAGACCACCTCCGACTACGACCGTGAGAAGCTGCAGGAGCGGCTGGCGAAGCTCGCCGGCGGCGTTGCGGTGATCCGCGTCGGCGGCGGCTCCGAGGTCGAGGTGAAGGAAAAGAAGGACCGCGTTGACGACGCCCTCCACGCCACCCGCGCGGCGGTCGAGGAAGGCATCGTCCCGGGCGGCGGTACGGCACTGCTGTACGCGCTGAAGGCACTGGAGAGCGTCTCCGTCGAGAATGCCGACCAGAAGGTGGGCGTGGAGATCGTGCGCCGTGCCATCCAGGCTCCGGTCCGTCAGATCGCCGAGAACGCCGGTACTGACGGCGCTGTGGTCGCTGGCAAGCTGCTGGAGAGCACTGACGTCGAGTGGGGCTACGACGCCCAGAACGGCGAGTATACCAACCTCGTGAAGGCTGGCATCATCGACCCGACCAAGGTCGTGCGCACGGCCCTGCAGGACGCGGCTTCGGTCGCCGGCCTGATGATCACCACCGAGGCCATGATTGCCGAGAAGCCGGAGCCGAAGGACGGCGCCGGCGGCGGTGCCCCCGATATGGGCGGCATGGGTGGTATGGGCGGCATGGGTGGCATGGGCTTCTAAGCCCCGTCACTCGGACCGTTCAAAGCGAACACTGGGGCCGCGGGGAAACCCGCGGCCCTTTGTGTATCAAAGCCTGATTGAACTCGACCACTGTAAGCGGATTGGTGATGCTTCCGGATTTTGAGCGCATTGGTGCGGTCTTGCGCGAAGTGGCCGCGGAAGAGGCCATGCCGCGCTTTCGCGCCCTGGCTGATGAGGATGTGCGCCGCAAGGCGGCAGGTGACCTGGTGACCGTTGCGGATATTGCAGTGGAACGGCAACTCGAGCGGCGCCTGCCCGATTTCCTGCCCGACTCACTGGTCGTGGGCGAAGAGGCGGTCGAAGACGACCCCACGGTGCTCGATCGCCTGGAGGGCGATCGCTATGTCTGGATCATCGACCCAATTGACGGAACGGGTAACTTCGCACGCGGCAGCGCGACCTTTGCGGTTATGGTAGCTCTGACCCGGGGCACCGAAACACTTGGTGGCTGGATCTACGATCCGGTCGGCGAGCGCATGGCCATCGCCGAGCAAGGGGAGGGGGCCTACCTGAACGGCGAACGCCTGCGCTCGACTCTCGGCAGGGCGGGAGCCGCTTTGCACGGGACGCTGCACTTCGGTTCGACAAGCGATCCCCAGGTGGCTCGCCTCTTGTCCCGCAACGAGTCGAAAGTGGGGCGCCTCAAGAGCTTGCGCTGCGCGGGCCAGGAGTATTTGCGCCTGACGACAGGCGACAGCGACTTCGCACTCTTCACCAAGACCAAACCCTGGGACCACTGTCCGGGTGTGTTGATCCTCGAAGAGGCCGGCGGGCAGGGCCGCCTCCTGAACGGGCGGCCCTACACGGCCAGGGATTATCGCGCGCCGGGGCTGCTCCTGGCAGCGGATGCGGCGCACTGGGATGCCCTGCAGACGACGCTGCTGGGCGAATAGAGCTACTCGCTTTCGCGGTGCACCGAGAAGGGCGAGAAGGCCTGCATCACAGGCATCATCTCCAATCGATTGATGTTCACGTGCCGGGGCAGGGTGGTGACCCAGAAGATTGCCTCGGCGATGTCGTCTGCCGTCATGGGCTGCAGGCCCTGATAGGGTTTGGAGGCCTGGCCCTTGTCGCCCTTGAAGCGCACCTCTGAGAACTCGGTCTCGGCCATGCCCGGCTCGATGTTGGTCACCCGCACCTGCTTGCCCAAAAGATCGGCGCGCAGGTTGAGCGAGAACTGCTTCACGAAAGCCTTGGTCGCTCCGTAGACATTGCCGCCGGGGTAGGGGTAGTTGGCCGCCACGGAGCTGATGTTCACCACATGGCCTCGGTCACGCGCCACCATGCCCGGCAGAATGGCGCGGGTGGCATAGACAAGCCCCGTCACGTTGGTCTCGATCATCGTGGTCCAGTCGTCGAGGATGGCCTTATGCGCCGGCTCGAGCCCCAAGGCCAGGCCGGCGTTGTTCACCAGGACATCGATGTCCTTGAACCCGTCGGGAAGTCCATCCAGGCAGCGATCAATGTCCGCCTTGTCGCGAATGTCGAGGCGGCTGACGTGCACATTGGCGCCCAGCTCGTCCCGCAGCGCGTCAAGGCGGTCCTGCCGGCGGCCGGTGGCAATCACCTTTGCGCCCGCCTTTGCGTAGCGGCGCACGGCGGCGGCTCCGAAGCCGGCGGTTGCACCGGTGATGAAGACCGTGAGGCTGGAAGGGTCGGTTTGCGTGATCATCCCTGTCTATCTCCTTTTGTATCCTTGGACGGGTCAGTTGATGCTTCGCGACTCTTGGCGTTCTGCCAGGCCGCTTCAAGCTGCTCCAAAGAGCATGCCGACGGGGGCGCGCCGGCGTCCGCCACTTCGGCTTCCACCTGGCGGAAGCGCCGTTCGAACTTCGCATTCCCGCGGCGCAGAGCCGTTTCCGGCTCGACGTCGAGGTGCCGTGCCAGGTTGACAATGGAAAACAGCAAGTCGCCCAGCTCTTCCTCGACGCGCGTTCTGTCGACGGTGCCGGCGAGTTCGGCCTCGAGTTCGTCCAGCTCTTCCCTCACCTTTGCCAGCACCGGCTCCACGGTTGGCCAGTCAAAGCCCACTCGGGCTGCACGGCGCTGCAGTTTCCAGGCGCGCAGCAGCGCGGGCAGGGCAGGCGGCACACCGTCGAGGACGCCCTTCTCTCCCTTGGCGGCGCGTTCCTGTGCCTTGATCGCTTCCCATCCCAGCTTCTGGGCCCTGGGCGTTTCGTAAGTCCTATCTCCGAACACGTGGGGGTGGCGATCCAGCATCTTGCGCTCGATCGCTTCGGCAACGTCATCGAAGTCGAAGCTGCCTTCTTCCTCCGCCATGCGGGCATGAAAAACGACCTGGAGCAGCAGGTCGCCCAGCTCGTCACACAGCGCCGCCCGGTCACCACGCTCGATGGCATCGTGGACCTCATAGGCTTCCTCGATGGTGAAGGGCGCAATGGTCTCGAATGTCTGGGCCACGTCCCAGGGGCAGCCATCCTGGGGATCGCGCAGTCGCGCCATAACCGCGAGCAGGCGATCAATTGCGGGCTTGTGCGGGGAAGGGGGCTCAGACATGCGGCAAGTTTAATCGTTAAGCCTTGGCCCGCAAGGACAGCAACGCCTACCAGGCATAGCCCAGGCGCAGCTGCAGCCTTCGATCCAAGGTCCGTGCCGTGTCCGGGGACAGGCTGTCGAGATCGACGGTGCCGCTCAACGCGATATAGAGGTCGTCCGTGATGCGATAGCGCAGAGCGGTGTCACTTTCCAGCAGCAGACGCAAGGGACTGCCCCGGGGATCGACGCTGCCCTCCTGCTCGTGGCGCAGGGAGAAGCGCTCCCAGAAACCGGTGAAGTAGAATTCGTACTCGATTCCCCATGCCAGCAGGGGCGTGATCCAATCGGTTCCATCCGTGCGATGCTCTTCAGCGAAACCTGGCCCGGCCTTTGCCGTGAGACTGTGCAGGTCATTGTCAAAGATAGTCCGGCCTGCTTGTGCGAAAGCAGTCGTGCGGTGACTGAGCCCTGTTGTCGTGTCCCGCAGCCAGCGCCCGGACAGCGTCGTGAACCAGGGCGCCGTCAGTTCCTTCTGAAAGGAAACGGCAGCACTCTGGCGATTGCGCAACGCAACGTCGTCGGCTTCCTGAATATCCACCAGTCCGCGCAGACGAAGGTGGTCGCCGCCGCGCCGGAAAGTGAGGTCGAGTCGGGAGAGGTAGTCGCGGCGATCCCGGGCCGAGGCTACCAGTGCCGCGCCCAACTCCATCTCGCCGGTGATCTCGATTGGCTCTTCCGGTTCCGCCAGCCGTGATGCCTGCGTTGGGTCGGTATGCACAGGCTCGGGCGGGGCCTCGTCCAGCCACTCGGCCGCCGTGATCTCTTCGTGGGGAACGGCCACTTCCGCGCCGAAACTGGTGAGAATAGTAATGACTTCGTCGTCCTCGGCCAGGACATGCCCGCTCAAACGATCGCCGCCCCGAAGTTCCAGCCGGACTTGCGCTGCCGGCGTGTCCTGCCCCATCGCCGGTCTCTCGTCGGGAAGGAGCAGCAGTGCACAAAGCAGGCCCGCTTTACATAGGGTGTTGTCTGTAATCCTCTGCCACACTTAGCTAAGACAGCTGCTGGACGCCGTAAGTTTCCCAAAGCGGCGATTTGAGAAGAGAGCGAGGAGACAGGGCATGGACGCACTTGAGCGCATTCCACCGCGCCGGGGCAGGGCACAGCGGCTCGTCCGGGGACAGACGTTGCGGATCATCAACACCCATGGCAGCCAGGTCGTGGACTTCTGGGCTTTCAGTGCCGAGGATCCTCTGGAGTTCCTCTCAATGGAGCACCTGCGAGCCGGTCTGGGCCGGATCTTTCCCAAGGCCGGAGACGCCCTTGTCACCAACCGGCGACGGCCCATTCTCACCCTGACGCAAGACACCTCACCAGGGATTCATGACACGCTGATCGCTGCATGCGACAGTCATCGCTACGCCGGATTGGGGTGCCGGGACTATCACGAGAATTGCACCGACAACCTGCATGCGGCGATGCGTGCCATTGGCCAGCGCGCGCCGGAGTGTCCTGGCCCCTTGAACCTCTGGATGAATATTCCGGTCGATGCCGCTGGGAATGTTGCCTTTGAAGCGCCTGTATCGAAGGCCGGTGATTATGTCGATATGCGCGCCGAGATGGATTGTATTGCTGTGATGTCCGCTTGCCCGCAAGACATGCTGCCAATCAATGGCGAGGCATGCACGCCAATGGAAGCGCATTACAAACTTGTCTGAACGGCCGCAGCGCTTACTTCGTTATTCAGCTCGCCTGGTTCCAGGTCGAGCGGCAGGGAAGGGGACTCGTGTGGGGATGGACTCTGTTAAGCGTTTCCTGTGCATTCTGGCGACCGTGGTCGCTGTGCCCGGCTTGGTCGCGGCACAGGACAAGGGCTCACCATTGATCGTGGGCGTCGAGGAACTGAACTACCTGCCGGCCTACGGCCGCGACGAGAATGGCGAATACGCCGGATTTGGCCGGGCCGTGCTGGATGCCTTTGCGGCGGATCATGGATACGAGCTGATCTACAGGCCGCTGCCAATCACCCGGCTCTACAGCGGGCTGCTCTCCGGCCGCATAGATTTGAAATACCCGGACAATCCCCGTTGGGCGGAAGATCGCAAACAGGGCTGGACCATCAGCTACAGCGCCCCAGCCATGACCTACATCGACGGCAACCTCGTGACCGAAGCGCAGGACGGAGCCGACGACGTACAGCTCATCGGAACCGTCCTCGGTTTCACGCCCTGGGCCTGGCTCGATCACCTGGAAAGCGGTTCCTTGGAGCTGATCGAGAGCACCGATCTTGTGCCAGTGCTGCGCCAGCTTTTTGCCGGCCGGATCGATGCGGCTTACGCCAACGTCGCCGTGGCGAAGCATGTGGCCGCGGAGAACGGCCTGCCGGCAGACCGGTTGGTGTTTCGCGACGATCTGCCTTACGACCGTGGCACCTATCATGTCTCGACCACCAAGCATCCTAAGCTGATCGCTCAGTTCGATCTTTGGCTGGAAAACAACGCCGAGCGGGTCGAGGCGATGCGCGAGGATTATGGTGTGGGTGTGGAGGAATTACTGGAACCGAACGGGGAGTGAGCGCGCGGTTACCGATGGTGCTATCTGCCGAACGTTAAAAACGCATAATGTATATTATGGAAAGAACGAACGGGTGAGGACGATAGCTCGGAGACGCCAGTCGATCTGGTAGAGGCTGGCTCTTGCCGATCAGCGACGGCCCAGTTTGCGCAACCAGCGCCGGACCCGCCGAGCGTTCACCCCCATGTCCCACCAACCGACCCGTGAGCGGCCGAGAAGGTAAAGGCTGGAGGTATCCGCTGTGAGTTCAACGAACTCCACGGTGATCTCATCGACGAACTTGAAGAGCCTACTCTTCTGGGTGAACCGATAGCGATTGTGAACTGACTGATCAGCGATGAGCGCAACGCGGGCTTCGGCACTGGCCACCTCGAAAAAGCGCGCCTGCAGTTCCGTCATGGGCATGGGATAGACCGGTGCCTCCATCTTGCAGGCGGCCAGACCGGACTGCGGCGGACAGGCTAGAAACCAGTTCGGTGAAGCCGGGACCGTCAGGTCGGTAAAACTGAACTGCTTGAGTTCCCGCTGCATCGCCCTAATCCGCAATCTCTGCAATCAGCCCATCGTAGGCCGGTTCGACCCCCGGCGGACAGGCTGCGCGCAGGGTTTTATAATCCATTTCATGATTGAGGTGGGTCAAAAGCGCGCGCTTCGGCTTGACCCGCTCGATCCAGCGCAGCGTCTGCTCAAAATGCGAATGGGTCGGGTGTTCTCTATAGCGTAGACAGTCAACGATCCAGAGGTCGATGCCGCGCAAGGCCGCAAAGGCAGCTTCATCCAATTCCTTGGCATCGGTCGAGTAAGCCATTGATCCGATGCGATATCCGGTGCTGATGACATTGCCGTGATTCTGCGCAAAGGCCTGGGCCGACAGCCCGAGCAGATCGAAGGATCCATCGTCCACCGTCCGATCGTCGTAGATCGCCGGATAAAGGCGGCTGGCCGTATGACTCGACGCGAAGGCATAGTCGAAGCGCGCGGTGATCTGGGCGTGATCGCGCTGGGAAATGTAAGCCGGGATGGAGGCCTTGCGCCTGTTTGCCATGGACCGCAACTCATCCAGGCCGTGCAGGTGATCCGCATGGGCGTGGGTCAGGAGCACCGCGTCGACCTGCTCCACCGCATTGTCCAGCAACTGGAGGCGCAGATCCGGCGAGGTGTCGATCAGGACCGCCCTGCCCTGTGATTCCACCAGGATCGAGCACCGTCGGCGCCGGTTGCGCGGGTGCTCTGGATCGCAGCGTCCCCAGTGACCGCCGGGCGAGCCCTCCGCCAGCGGCACGCCAGCGGAACCACCGCAGCCCAGGACCGTCACCTTCATTGCGGCGCCGGCACCTTGGAGAAGAGGCGGAAAAAGTTTGCCGTTGTCGCTTCGGCCAATTCCTCCCCTGATACGCCCATGAGCTCAGCCATCTTCTCCGCCGTGTGCACCACGTAGGCCGGCTCGTTGCGCTTTCCGCGCTTGGGCACCGGAGCGAGATAAGGTGCATCCGTCTCCACGAGCAGGCGCTCCACGGGCACCTGCTGCACGGTTTCGCGCAGCGCCTCGGCCTTCTTGAAGGTCACCACGCCAGCCAGGGAAATGTAGAAGCCGATCTCCAGGGCGGCCTGCGCCAGTTCCGGACCAGCCGTGAAGCAGTGAATGACGCCGGGAAAGGGCCCGCGGGCATGCTCTTCTTGCAGGATAGCCACTGTGTCGGCATCGGCATCGCGCGCATGCACGATGAGCGGCAGTCCGCTTTCCCGCGCCGCGGCTATATGCGTCCGGAAAGAGCGCTGCTGGGCGTCGCGCGGACTGTGCTCATAGAAGTAGTCCAGGCCGGTTTCGCCAATTCCGACCACCTTGGGGTGCTCGCTGCGCGACAGCAGGCTCTGGGGATCCTCGACCCCCTCCTCCCCTGCTTCATGCGGATGCACGCCGACGGAGCAGTAGACTGCCTCGAAGCGCTCGGCGATGCCGCGGATGGTGTCGAACTCGCTGAGCTTGGTGGAGATGGTGACCAGGCGTCCGACGCCGGCTCTTTGCGCGCGCGCCACTACCTCTTCGAGTGACTCTCCCTCGCGCTCCAGGTAGTCGAGGTGGCAATGGGAATCGACCAGCATCACGCCCCGCCCTCCTCCGCAGCCTCCACGAAGCGCGGAAAGACGCCCTCGGGCCTCGGCAAGGGCGTGCCTGGGACGAGTGCCGCCTCGATCTGGTCGAAGTCGCGCGCGTCGGTCGGCACAGCGAGCTGATCGAGCATCGCCGCCATAGCGTCGGGCATGACGGGCTGGTTCAGCAGAGCCAGCCGGCGCACCGTTTCGGCCAGCACCCAGAGCACCGTCTGCATTCTGGCGGGATCGGTTTTACGCAGGGCCCAGGGGGCCTGCTCGTCCACATAGCGGTTGGCATCGCCGACCACCTGCCAGGCTGCCTCCAGGCCGCGATGGAAGGCCTGCTGGTCGTAGAATTCGCGCAGGCGATTACGCAAGCCCGCGGCCTTGTCGAGCAGCGCCTGGTCGCCCTCCTGCAGGGCGCCGGCTTGAGGCACCGCGCTGCCACAGTTCTTGGCGATCATCGACAGAACGCGTTGCGCCAGGTTGCCGAGGTCGTTGGCCAGGTCGCCGTTGATGCGGGCCACCATCGACTCGTGACTGATATAGCCGTCGGAGCCGAAAGGCACCTCGCGCAGCAGGTAGTAGCGCACCGGGTCCAGACCGTAGGTGTCCACCAGTTCCTGGGGGCGCAGCACATTGCCGATGGATTTCGACATCTTCTGGCCGCGGTTCATCAGCCAGCCATGGGCAAAGACCCGTCGGGGCAAGGGCACCTCTGCCGCCATGAGGAAGGCCGGCCAATAGACGGCATGAAATCGCAGAATGTCCTTGCCCACCATGTGCAGATTGGCGGGCCAGAAACGCTGAAAGGTTTCGCTGTCGGTGTCGGGATAGCCCGCAGCAGTGATGTAGTTCGTCAGCGCATCGAGCCAGACGTACATGATGTGCTCGGGATCGCCCGGCACGGGGATGCCCCAGTTGAAGGTGGTGCGGCTGACCGAGAGGTCGCGCAGCCCGCCTTTCACGAAGGAGACCACTTCATTGCGGCGGCTGTCCGGCCCAATGAAATCCGGGTTGCGGTCGTAGTGATCGAGCAGGCGGTCTTGCCAGTCGGACAGGCGGAAAAAGTAGGAGGGTTCCTCCACCCACTCCACCTCGGCGCCGGAGGGCGCCACCAGCTGGCCATCCTCGGTCTTGGTCAGCTCGTCCTCGCCATAGAAGGCTTCGTCACGAACTGCGTACCAGCCGGCATACTTGTCCAGATAGATGTCGCCGGAGGCCACCAGTTTCTCCCACAACGCCTGGCAGGAGCGGTGGTG
Source organism: Aquibaculum sediminis (assembly GCF_040712085.1). Lineage (NCBI taxonomy): Bacteria > Pseudomonadati > Pseudomonadota > Alphaproteobacteria > Rhodospirillales > Rhodovibrionaceae > Aquibaculum > Aquibaculum sediminis. The sequence continues at coordinate 17,474 of NZ_JBFCVK010000001.1, read as the reverse complement.
GCGCTCCTCGGTGGTGCGGATGAAGTCGTCGTAGGAAAAGTTCATCACCGCAGCCAGGTCGCGGAAGTTCTGGCTCACCCGATCCGTGAAGGCCTGGGGCTCCTCCCCGGCCTTCTGCGCCGACTTCTCCACCTTCTGTCCGTGCTCATCGGTGCCGGTCAGGAAGAAAACCTCCTTGCCGTCGAGGCGCATGAAGCGCGCCAGGACATCACAGGCCAGCGTCGTGTAGGCATGGCCGATGTGCGGCACGTCGTTGACGTAATAGATCGGCGTCGTGATGTAGTAGCTATCTGTCCGGACAGACATCGGTGCAGTTCAACTCCAGGAAGGCGCTATCAAACGGCGCGCGCCGCGGTCACGGCAGCGAGGCGATCCAGGGCGGTGAGGACTACCTGCTTCCGATCCAGGCTCGCGCGTTCAGCCTGGGAAAATAGGCGCTCAAGGTTCTCCCACAGCGTCAACCACTGCGCAAGCGTACCTCGGGCGAGCAGGCGCTGCGCCAGCCCCTCCTCTTGCGGGACCAGGGCTTCGTTCTCTTGACCGCGCGCGGCCGTCTGAATCAGGCGCCCCAACCACCAGAGCAGCAAGTCGGACAGGGTGCGCAACCGCCGGCCGCTGGCATCGCGGGCAACGCTCTCGGCAAAGGCATGGCTGGTCACGGGGTCAAGGCGCGGCGCATCGGCCAGCACCGTCAGCAGACCCTCGTACAGGTCGGCACCCCCCTCCTCAGCCAGCTCGAGCGCACGCCCGATACTGCCCTCGCCCAGGCGCGCCAGCAGCAGGCGTTGCCCCGGGTCGGCCTCAGGAAGTTCCCGCTCCAACAACGCCAGCACCGTTGCCCCCTCCAGAGGCTTCAAAGCCAGCCGTCGACAGCGCGAGCGAATGGTCGGCAACAAGCGGCCGGGTGCGTGGCTGACGAGAAGCAGCACAGCATTGGCCGGCGGCTCTTCCAGTACCTTCAGCAGCGCGTTGGCCGCGTTGACGTTCATCTCGTCGGCGGTGTCGACTATGCCCACGCGCCAGCCACCTTCGGCGGCTGTCATGTGCAGAAAGCTGTTGAGATGGCGTATGGACTCGACGTCGATATCGCGCTTCAGCTTGCCGTCGTCGCGCGCGCGTCGCTCGATGCTGAGCAGATCGGCGTGGCTTTGGGCTGCCACCCGACGGAAGACCGGGTGGTCGGGCGCCAAAGCCAGACCGTCTGGCAGACTCTCTGTAGGCGCGGTTTCAAACAGCGCCGGACCGGCCGCTGCAGCTTCGTCCCGGCTCAAGAGGAAACGGGCAAAGCGGTAGGCCAGGGTGGCCTTGCCTATGCCGCGCGGGCCGGTGAGCAGCCAGGCGTGCGGTAGGCGGCCGCTTTGATAGGCGCGCAGCAGCCTCTGCTCCGCCTCCTGCTGGCCCAGCAGCTCAGCCGTTTGGCGAGGATGCGCAGGAGCTTCCGCCGAGCTGTCCTGGCGGGCCTTGCCACGACTCACAGCGACACCCCCAGGCGTGTACCAACGCTCTGCCGCACCTGCAGCGTCACCGCTTCGACAGGCTGCGTGGCGTCGATGCGGGCAAAACGAAGTGGTTCCGCGGCGGCCATGGCCAGAAAACCTTGTCGCACCCTTTCATGGAAGGCGTGCGTCAGGCCTTCGAAGCGCTCCGCCGCCCCGTGGCGGCCTGCCGCTCGCGCCAGGCCCAACTCCACCGGCAAGTCGAACAGCAGAGTCAGATCCGGCTGCTTCTCGCCGACGGTAAAGCGATAGAGGGCGCGAAGCGGCTCGAGCGGGAGTTCACGCCCATAGCCCTGATAGGCATAGGTCGAATCGGCGAAGCGATCGCAGATGACCCAGGCACCTTGCGCGAGCGCCGGCTCGATCCGCGTGACGAAGTGGTCGCGCCGTGCGGCAAAGACCAACAGCGCTTCCGTCTGCGCATCCCAACGACCGGCGGCCCCATGCACCAGCAGTTCGCGGATTTCTTCAGCGCCAGGGCTGCCTCCGGGCTCGCGTGTTTCCAGCACCTCCAGGCCCGCGCTGCGCAAGGCCGCCGCAAGTGCGCGGCAATGGGTCGACTTGCCCGCCCCTTCTCCGCCTTCCAAGGTGATGAACTTCCCGCGCGTCATGCGGCCGAGACTGCCCCGCGCTGCAGAAAGGGTCAACGCGATGCTCTGCGCCGTCTGATCAACATGGGACAGGCCGTTGAAGGAGAGTCGGAGATCGGCCCTAGGATTAAGGCCTCCGCCGCGCTAAAGGTCGCAGGGTCGGCTGGCCGGGATTCGCGGCGGGCTGCAGGCAGGGAACGTAAGATGCGCAGACTGATCGGGGGCTGCCGGCAATGCTTGGTGCGTGCGTGGTGCGCCGGTTTTGCATGCCTGCTCGCCGGCGTGCTTTTCATGGCCGGACCTACCTTGGCGCAGCAGCCTGATGCATTGCTCAGTGCCCGGGAGGTGATTCAGGACCGCGACGCCGGCACCATCACCGCGCAGGGCGATGTCGAGGTGGCCTACGGCACGCGGACCCTTCGGGCCGACAGGATTGTCTATCACACCGAGCGCGACGTGATCCTCGCCGAAGGGAATGTGGCGATCATCGACGACAACGGTGATGTCGTCTTCGCCGAGCGCGCCGAGGTCACCAGCGACCTGGACGAGGCCTTCGTCAACCAGGTTCGCGCGTTGCTGCGCGAGAGCAGCCGCATGACGGCGGCGAATGCGGTGCGCACCGACGGCAATCTGACGGTTTTCAACAAGGCCCGCTTCACCCCCTGCAGCCGCTGCACCTTCGGGAAAGACGAGCAACCGCTCTGGCACCTGGAGGCCGATGAAGTCGCTCACGACCAGGAAGCTCAGACCCTGCGCTATCGCAATGCGCGGCTGAACATGTTTGGCATTCCGGTTGCCTATACCCCCTACTTTCAGCATGCGGACTGGACGGTGACGCGTCAGAGCGGCCTGCTCTCTCCCAGCCTTGGCAGCACCTCATACCAGGGTACCTACGTCAACCTGCCCTACTTCCACGTCATCGACGAAACCTCGGATGTGACAATCACGCCCCGGGTGATGCAAAGGCGTCTGCCCGTGCTCAGTCTGGAGCACCGCCAGCTTCTGCCCTATGGCGAAATGCGCACGGAAGTCAGCGGTACCTATTCACGGCGGCGCGACTTCAACGATCGCTGGCGCGAAGAGAGTTTTCGCGGCCACATCGATGCCAGCGGCCGTTTCTCCCTGACGGATCGCTGGCGAGCTGGCTACGACCTGCGCCGCTCGACAGACCAGAGTTATCTTCGAGCCTACGATTTCGTGGATGATTCCCGTTACGACAGCCACGCCTTTGCCGAGCGCTTCGATGGGCGGAGTTACTTCGGCGCCAACGCCTTCGCCTACCAGATCCTTACAGACGAACTTTCCGAGAAACGGCAGCCGATCGTCCTGCCGCTCCTGGAGTTCAGCCACGCCGGCGAGCCGCAGTGGGGCAGCGCCTATCCGACACTCGATGCCAGCCTGCTTTCCATTGCCCGGAGGGAGGGACGAGAGGTGGGCCGCCTGTCGGTGACGCCCGGCGTCACGCTTCCTGCCATCGGTCGCTTCGGCGAGGTCTACAAGTTTCGCGCCGCCGTGCAGATGGATGGCTACTGGACCCAGGGGCACCAACCGGGTTCCACCGACCCGGACCCCGCCAATCCCGATGACCAGATCACCACCGGACGAATCTTCCCGCATGCCTCGCTGGAAGTGCGTTATCCCTGGCTGATCCAGAGCGACGGCTTCCAGCAGACCGTGGAACCAATCGTGCAGTTCGTTGCCGCTCCTTCGGGAGGAAACCATCGTCGCATTCCCAACGAGGACAGCGTCGACATAACCTTCGACGACACCAACCTCTTCTCCGTCAACCGCTATCCGGGCCTAGATCGCGTCGATAGCGGTTCGCGCGTCGACTACGGCATGAACTACTCGCTTGCCACCGGCGAGGGCTTCTACAGCGAACTGTTCCTTGGTCAAAGCTACCGCTTCGAGAGCAACAACTCTTTTCCAAACGACAGCGGGTTGCGCAATCGCCGTTCAGACTTCGTCACCCGCCTGCGCCTGCGCCCCATCGACGAGATCGATCTCGTCTACCGCGCCAGACTCGATCAAAGTAGCCTGCGCCCTGTGCAGCAGGAAGCGGAAGCGCGGCTGGGACCTGACTATCTGAACGTCGAGCTAGGCTACATGGACTTGCCGGATTTGAGCGACCAGAGCTTTTTCGGTCGCCGCGAAGAGGTTTCCGGCCAGATTAACGCTCAGCTTTCGCGTCGATGGTACGCCTCCGCCTATGCCACCCGGGACCTGGCCGAGGACTACACGCCGCGCGTCGGGCTGGCACTGGGATTCGAGTGCGAGTGTTTCAATTTCAGCGCCGGGGTCGAGCGGCGCCGCTATCGGGATCGGGAAATCGAGCCAGGCTACAACTTCCTCTTCAACATCACCTTCCGCTATCTCGGCGGCGCGGGCGCCAATTAGCCGTGCTTGTATTGCTTACAGCCCGAAACGTCCTCGCGCGTTGTTCGCGGTGTAACAGCCGCTTATAGTGCCGGCGCTTGGCCCGGTGGGCTGTAGTGCGACCATGTAAAGGGTAACGCCGATATGAGAATTCTTGTCCTCACCCTGCTGATTGCCCTCGTCTGGCCTCTGTCGGGTCCACGGCAATCCGCGGCTCAGGACGTTTTCACCGCGGCCGCCGTGGTGAACGACGAGGTGATTTCGCGACTGGATTTCGAGGGCCGGATTCGCGTGGCCCTGCTGGCGTCGGGCCTGCCCGAGAGCGAAGAGACTCTGAACCAGATCGCCGGTCCGGTGTTGCGGCAGTTGATCGACGAGCAACTCCAGCGCCAGGAAGCCGAGCGCCTGTCCATCTCGGTGTCTAAGGAGGAGATCGACCAGGCACTGGCGCAGATGGCGCAGCGTAACGATATGACGCCCGAGCAGTTCGTTAACATGCTGGAAGGCAACGGCGCGCCGCTGCAGTCGATCCAGGATCAGCTTCGGGCGAGCGTGGCCTGGAACAAGATCCTGACGGCGCAGGTGGTTCCTGATGTGCAGGTGACCGAGGAAGAGATCGATCAAGCAGTCGACCGCATGAGCGGCCAGGACGCAGAGGTTCAGGCGCGCTTTGCCGAGATCTTCATCCCCTTCCAGGGCACGGCGGAGGAGAACGAAGCGCGTCAGCTTTCCGAGCGCCTGATCGACCAGCTCGCGCAGGGCGCCAGCTTCCAGCAGCTTGCCGCCCAGTTTTCGCAGTCGCCGACCGCCGCGGCCGGAGGTGATCGCGGTTTTGTGTCCCAATCTCGCCTGGCGCCTGACATCGCCAGCGTCATCGCCGACATGCAGCCCGGCGATCTCGCCGGTCCCATTCCTTCGGTCAATGGCTACTACATCCTGGTTCTCATCGACCGGCGGCAGGGGGCCATGGGCGGTACCGGCGGGGGCGAAGGCCGTGTGCGAATGACCCAGATTGCCTGGGAAGCGGAGCCCGGCCAGGAGGAAGCAGTGATGCGCCAGGCTGAGGAAGCGACCGTGTCCATCGACTCCTGTGCCGCGGCCGAAGCTCTGGCCGCCGACATTGGGGCCGCGGGCTCCGGGGACATGGGTTTCATCAACACGCAGGACATGTCCGATGAACTGCGCTCGCTGGCGCTGAACCTACCGCAGGGTGTGCCCAGCCCCCCGATCTTTACCGGAGAGAGCGTCATGGTCCTTTTTGTCTGCGACCGGGAGATCGAAGGCGGGAACTTTGATCGGGACGCGGTAGCGGAAAGCCTGCGCCGCGAACGTCTGGACATGCTGTCGGCCCGCTATATGCGCGACCTGAGGCGTGCCGCGAACATCGATGTTCGCCTATAGCGAATGGGCGTGATTGGGCGTCGCCGTTGTGATCACTGACCAATCACCGGAAATGACGTCCGACCCCGTCGCTGCCTTGCCGCCGCTGCGCGAAGTGATCGCGCAGCATGAACTTGCTGCCCGCAAGAGCCTCGGACAGCACTTTCTCCTCGACCTCAACCTGACCCGCCGCATCACGCGCCTGGCCGCCCCGATGCAGGGCGCGACAGTCATCGAGGTTGGGCCGGGTCCCGGCGGACTGACACGGGCCCTGCTCCTTGAAGGCGCAGAGCGTCTGATTGCAGTCGAGAAGGACCGGCGCTGCCAGGTGGCGCTGGCGTCACTCGTCGAGGCTTCGGACAAGCGGCTGTCCCTCATCGAGGCCGATGCGCTCAGGCTGCCGCTAGCGGACCTGGGCACCGCGCCGCGCATGATCGTGAGCAACCTGCCCTACAACATCGGGACGGCACTGCTCACCGCGTGGCTGCAGCAGATTGCTGTGGACCCGGCGGTTCTCGATCGACTGGTCTTGATGTTTCAGAAGGAGGTGGCCGAGCGGCTCGTTGCCGCGCCCAGGAGCAAGGCCTACGGCCGTCTGGCCGTGTTCACCCAGTGGCTCTGCGAGGCCGACATCGTTTTCGACATCCCCGCATCCGCCTTCACGCCGCCGCCGAAAGTGGTCTCCAGCGTTGTTTTGTTGCGGCCACGCGCGCAGCCCCTGGCGCCCTGCCGCTTGTCGGATCTCGAGCGTGTGACGGCGGCTGCCTTCGGGCAGCGGCGCAAAATGCTGCGCCAATCCCTGAAGGGCTTGGGTGTGTCCCCCGCCCTGCTGCTGCAGGACAGCGGAATCGCTGAAACCGCCCGCGCGGAAGAACTTTCAGTGGAAGAGTTCTGCCTCCTGGCCCGCAAGCTTCAGGCGCTCTCGGAGCAGGAGGCAGACTGATCCGGTTGGCCTACTTGGGCACCACCCTGCCCCGCTGAACCGCTGGGCGTGCCGCCATGGCATCGAACCAGCGTTTCACGTTCGGGAAATCGGCGAGATCGACCTGCTGCCATTCGTGGCGGCCCGCCCAGGGGAAGGTCGCGATATCGGCCATGGAGTAGCTGTTTCCAGCCAGCCATTCTGCCTCGCCGAGCCGCTTGTCTAGCACGCCGTAGAGCCGACGCGTTTCATTGGAATAGCGGTTCTTGGCGTAGGGCACGTCCTCCTTGGCGAAGCGCAAGAAGTGGTGGGCCTGTCCGAGCATGGGACCGAAACCGCCCATCTGCCACATCAGCCACTGTATCGCCTCCCAGTAGGCCCGCGGCTCCTGCGGCATGAGTTGGCCGGTTTTCTCAGCGAGGTAGAGCAGGATGGCGCCGGATTCGAAGAGCGCCAGTGGTTTTCCCTCGGGGCCGTCCGGATCAACGATGGCCGGGATCTTGTTGTTCGGGCTGATCTTCAGGAAGTCCGGCGCGAGCTGCTCGTCCTTGGTGATGTTGATGGGGTGCACGTTGTAGGGCAGCCCCAGTTCCTCGAGAGCAATGGAAACCTTGTACCCGTTGGGTGTGCTCCAGGTGTAGAGGTCGATGGTCATGAGTCTCCCTTCCTTGCCTTCGGGCAACGTGAATTTTTCAGATGATGCGTGTCGGTCAGGCGCTGGTGCTGCGGTCGAAGACGGCGGCCTGCAGTGCCTGCTCCAGGTCCGCCGCCAGGTCCTCCGGATGCTCCAGGCCGATCGACAGGCGCAGCAGGTTTTTCGGCACCGGGCTGTCGGGGCCTTCGACCGTGGCGCGGTGCTCGATCAGGCTCTCCACGCCTCCCAGGGAGGTCGCCGGAAGAACGAGGCGGCAGGCCTTGACCACCTCGATTGCCTCCTCGGCGCCGCCTTTCACCAGCAGGCTCATCATGCCGCCGAAGCCGCCGGTCATCTGTCGATCGGCAATGGCGTGCCCGGGATGGTCCGACAGACCGGGATAGAGCACAGCCTCCAGGGCCGGGTGGCCGTTGAAGCGCTGCGCCAGCATCCCCGCTGTCTCGCACTGGCGGCGCACCCGCAGTGGCAGTGTGCGCATACCGCGCAACAGCAGCCAGGCTTCGAAGGGCCCCAGAACGGCACCGGTCTGATTGCGGTGCTCGCGGATGCGGGCCCAATGCTCGTCGTGGTGGGCGGTCACCAAGGCGCCTGCCAGCACGTCACCGTGACCGTTCAGGTACTTGGTCGCCGAGTGCATCACCAGATCGGCACCGAGCGCCAGTGGGCGGGTTAAAACCGGCGTGGCCACGGTGTTGTCGACGGCGAGCCGTGCTCCGGCCGCATGCGCCAGGCCTGCCACCGCCGAGATGTCCACGACACGCCAGAGCGGGTTGCTCGGTGTCTCGATCCAGACGAGCCGCGTTTCGCCCGGGCGCAGTGCTGCTTCGACCGCCGGCAGGTCGGTGGCATCCACCAGCGTCAGTCCAAGCCCCCACTCGTCACAGAAGCGGCGGATCCACCCACGCACACCGTAGTAGAGCGCTTCCTGCAGCACGATGTGGTCGCCGGGCCGAAGCCCCATCACCGCTGCATGGACCGCTGCCATACCGGAGGAGAAGAGCAGTGCTTCGGCGCCCCCCTCCAGGCGCGCCAGCAACTCTTCCGTCGAGGTCCAGCTTGGACTGTGCGTGCGGATATAATCGGTCAGCGGCGGCGGCCCGTGATCGGCGCCGCGCGCGAAAGTCGTGGCGGGCTGGATCGGCGGAATAGGCGCGCCGGTCGCGGGATCGAGATAGCCGCCGGCCTGTGCTGCCAGGGTTTCGGGGTGCTGCTGCTCCAGGGGAAAAGGCTTGGCCATGGGTCAGCCCCGCCGCTCGTACTGGGCCGCGCCAAAGAGAATCTCCTTCTCCTTTGCGCTCATTTCCGGGCGCCGCCTGTCAGCGAGAACCTCGATGCCCTGCTGGACGGCCGGCCGGGCAGCGATGCGATCGAACCAGTCGCAGAAATGCGGATAGGCCTCGCGCTCAACCCCTTGGCGCTCCGACGTTCGGGTCCAGGGCCAGGCAGCCATGTCGGCGATGCTGTACTCCTCACCGGCAAGATACGGGGCTTCGGCCAGCCGCTTGTCCAGCACGCCATAGAGACGCTGGGCCTCCTTGCTGTAGCGTTGCTGGCCGTAGGGAATCGGCTCCGGCGCATACTGCAGGAAGTGGTGCGCCTGGCCCAGCATGGGACCCAGCCCACCCATCTGCCACATCAGCCACTGCAGGGCCGTGTAGCGTGAAGCGGGTTCCTCGGGTAGGAAACGCCCATGCTTCTGGGCGAGATAGAGCAGGATCGCACCTGATTCGAACAGCGAGATCGGCTCGCCGTCCGGCCCCTCGGGATCGACGATGGCCGGCATCTTGTTGTTCGGGCTGATTTTGAGGAACGCGGGGTCGAACTGATCGCCGCTGCCGATGTCAATGGGGTGAACCGTGTACGGCAGCTCCAGCTCTTCGAGCAGAATGTGCACCTTGTGCCCGTTGGGCGTGGGCCAGGTGTAGAGCTGGATCGGCTGCGGCATTGGGACCTCCCACGGTCTGCTGTTGGTTGGCAGAAGGTGGCAAGGCCACAGGCGCTTGGCAAGGTGAAGTGAGGGCCGGGGAGGCCAGGCGGCCATTCCCAATCAGGTGGCCTGTGCCCGGGCGAGCGCGTCTGTGACCTCCCGGTCGGAGAGCTGGTGGAAATCGCGGTAATAGAGCCCGATGGCTTCGAAGGGGCTCGGCGTTGCCAGGCACACCACCTCGTCGGCCTCGGCCTTCAGTCGTTCGAGCGTATCCGCTGGGGCGACCGGCACGGCAACAATCAGACGCTGTAGCCCCCTGCCCCGTAACGCCCGCAAAGCGGCGCGCGCCGTCGCCCCAGTTGCCAGCCCGTCGTCCACCACGATCACGCTGCGGCCCTTCAGGTCGAGTGGCGCTCGGCCCTGAAGGTACAGGTCACGGCGGCGCTGGATCTCCTGGGTTTCCCGCTCGACCGCCGCGTCAATGTCCCTGCGGCTCATCCCCGTCCCAGCCACGACATCCTCGTTCAAGACCAGCGCCGGAGGATTGGCGTCGACCAGGGCGCCCGCGGCCAACTCCGGTTGCCAGGGGACTCCGATCTTCCGCACCAGCAGCAGTTCCAGCGGCGCAGCCAGTTCCAACGCAATCTCCAGCGCGACGGCGACGCCACCCCGTGGCAGAGCCAGCACCACCGGCTTGGCCGGGGCATGCCCTTTCAAGACGATGGCCAGTTGGCGGCCGGCCTCGCTGCGATCCTTGAACGGCAGGCTCACCATGTCCGCGGGGCTCCCGACAACGACTGACTGTTGGCCCAACTCTACAGGAGCGCCACAGGGTTCCGTTCGGGCTGGCGCTCAGGTCTCCTCCCCGGAGACCATCATCTTGCGCAGGTCGGTCTTGAGGATCTTACCATAGTTGCTCTTCGGCAGGGCATCGATGAATCGATAGTGCTTGGGTCGCTTGAAGCGTGCGATCTCGTCCAGGCAGAGACGATCCAGGGCCTGCGGATCAGGCTCCGCGCCCTCGCGCATGACCACGAAGGCGACAGTGATCTCACCCCAGTCCGGATCGGCGGCACCGATCACCGAGCATTCCGCGACGCCGGGGTGGCGCAGCAACACCTCCTCGACCTCCCGCGGATAGATGTTGCTGCCGCCGGAGATGATTACATCCTTGGAACGGTCCATGAGCGTGAGGAAGCCCTCTTCGTCCAGGGCGCCCAGATCCCCAGTGTGCAGCCATCCGCCTGCCAGAGTTGTCGCAGTGGCTTCTGCATTTGCCCAATAGCCTTGCATCACGGCCGGGCCGCGCACGATCACTTCACCACTTTCACCCGGCGGCAGAGGCTGGTCCCCTTCCCCGACCACGGCCACTTCCATGAGCAGCTGCGCTTGACCGGCCGACGCAATGCGCTCGCGCCAGCGCGGATGCGTCCGGTCGGCATAGAGATGCTTCGGCAGGGCGGTGATACACATCGGGCTTTCCCCCTGCCCGTAGATCTGCGCCAGGCGGTTGCCAAGCACGCCCAATGCCCGCTCGACATCGGCCACGTACATGGGCGCGCCGCCGTAGACGATGGTCTTCAGGTTGGTGAGGTCGGCTGATGCCGTTGCCGGGTGCTCGACGAGACGGCGGATCATCGTGGGTGCGAAGAAGGCGGTGACACCGCGATACTGCTGCAAGAGGTGCAGCACCTCCTCGGCATCGAAGCCGCCGCTCTCCGGCACCAGATTACAGGCGCCCGCGGCCACGTGAGGCACCAGGTAGAGGCCCGAACCGTGCGACATGGGGGCGGCGTGCAGGATTGTGTCCTGTGGCGCGATGCTGTCCACATCGGCCAGATAGCAGGCCGTCATGGCAAGGAGGTTGCCGTGGCTCAGCATGGCGCCCTTCGGGCGACCGGTGGTGCCGCTGGTATAGAACAACCAGGCCAGATCGTCGCTTCCGGAGGGATGGGGCTGCGACGGCTCACCAGCAGCGATCAGCGCCTCGTAGTCCGCACTCCCGGCTTCTATGACCTCCAGAAGATCATCCAGGCCGCCGGTCACGCCACCGACTGCCGCCGACAGATCCTTCGTTGTGAAGCACAGCCGCGCCCCGCAGTGCTCCAGCATGTAGGCAAACTCCCGTGGATGCAGCTTTGCATTCATGGGAACAGCGGCAAAACCGCCCCACCAGAGTCCAAAGAGCACTTCCAGGTACTGGGGGCAGTTTTTCATGGCGAGCGCCACGCGGTCCCCGGGCTTGAGCACGAAGCGCCGCCGCAGGCCGGCGGCCAGCGCTGATGCGCGCGCCGCAAGCATTTCGTAGTCCTGCAGAACCTGGGTTCCGTATGCCACCGCCGGACGCCCGGCGCCTGCCCCGACGCTGCGCCGAAGCAGCTGTGCCATGCTCATCGTGGTGCTCTCCTCCTTCGGATTCTTGCGCGATTGGAAAAGCTGGCGCCCCTTGCGTCAAGTTGCGCTAGCCTGGGGCCTGCGCGTGAATTCTGCTGAGCCGATTTTGACCGGGATCAAGGCCCCTGCCAGTGTCGCGGGAGACGTTGGGGCATCGGCAAGACTCGAACGGCGCGCAAATCAAACCTTGGATTGAGGTAGAAGCACGGTGACCGACAAGAAGGATGCAGGACGGAAGAGCGGAGAACAGCAGGGAAGCGAGCCGCCTTTCAAGCTCTGGCATCTGATGCTCATCCTGCTCTCGGTGATGCTGCTTCAGAGCTTGCTGGTCGAAAGCGGCACCGTTCGCGACATGCCATACAGCGAGTTTGAGGTCCTGCTTGAAGAGGGGCGCCTGCAGGATATCGAGGTGGCCGAAGATCGAATTACCGGGACGATCAATCCCCCCATGGATGGACAGGAGCGATTCACCACGCGCCGTGTGGATCCTGCTATCGCCGAGCAGCTCAGGAATGAAGGCGTTGTTTTCCGCGGTGCGCCCGGTCCCTCGGTCCTGGCCTCGATCTTCTCCTGGCTGCTGCCCATTCTCGTCTTCTTCGGTATCTGGCTGGTGCTGTTTCGCGGCATTCTACAGCGTCAGGGCGGGGGCATGGGCGGCTTCATGTCCGTGGGCCGCAGCAAGGCCAAGATCTACATGGAAACCGGCGTCAAAGTGAGCTTCGACGATGTCGCCGGCGTGGATGAAGCGAAGGCCGAGCTTCAGGAGATTGTCGAATTCCTGCAGAACCCCGAGCGCTACGGACATCTGGGCGCACGCATTCCCAAGGGCATCCTCCTGGTGGGGCCTCCGGGCACCGGAAAGACGCTGCTCGCCCGCGCCGTTGCAGGCGAAGCGGCGGTGCCCTTCTTTTCGATCAACGGCTCCGAGTTTGTGGAGATGTTCGTCGGCGTCGGCGCGGCCCGGGTGCGCGACCTATTCGAGCAGGCGCGCAAGCACGCCCCGGCCATCATCTTCATCGATGAACTGGATGCCCTGGGCCGTGCACGTGGGGCCTTCAATCCTGGCGGCGGTCATGACGAACGCGAGCAGACACTGAATCAGCTGCTCTCCGAACTCGACGGTTTCGATCCACGCGAAGGGGTCGTGCTGCTCTCAGCCACGAATCGCCCCGAGATTCTGGACCCGGCCCTGCTGCGGGCCGGGCGCTTCGACCGGCAGGTTCTGGTCGACCGGCCTGACAAGACCGGCCGCGCCCAGATCCTGCGGGTGCATCTGCGCAAGATCCGGCTGGCGGAGGATGTCGATGAAGAGGCGATTGCCGGCCTGACCACGGGCTTTACCGGTGCCGACCTTGCCAATCTGGTCAATGAAGCAGCTCTCCTGGCCACGCGCCGCAGGGCGGAAGCCGTTACCCTCGCCGATTTCACCGGGGCAATCGAGCGGATCGTCGCCGGACTCGAAAAGCGCAACCGACTGCTCAACCCCTTGGAGCGCAAGGTTGTGGCCTACCATGAGATGGGCCATGTCCTCGTCGCCCTCGCCCTGCCCGGCAGCGACAAGGTACACAAGGTCTCCATCATCCCGCGCGGTATCGGGTCACTGGGCTACACCATCCAGCGCCCCACCGATGAGCGTTACCTGATGACCCGAGAGGAACTGGAGAACAAGATCGCGGTGCTGCTCGGCGGACGCGCCGCCGAGAGGCTGATCTTCGGCCACCTCTCGACGGGAGCGGCGGACGATCTGGCCAAGGCGACCGACATTGCCCGCTCGATGGTGACCCGATACGGCATGGAGGACAGCCTGGGTCATGTCGCCTATGACCGGGAGCGCAGCAGCTATCTCGGCCAACCGGGCGGTCAGCCGGGAGGTCTGCTTGACCGCAGCTACAGCGAGGCCACGGCGCGCCAGATCGACGAAGCGGTGCGCGGTATTATTGATCGCGTGTTTGGGCGCACCCTTTCCGTTCTGGAGCGCAATCGCGGCCTTTTGGAGCGCGGTGCCGAAGCACTGCTGCAAGTGGAAACGCTCGATGAAGCGGCGTTGAGCAAGCTTGCCGAGGGTCTGGTGCGTACAGACGAGGTCTCGCCGGACAAGCCAACCCCGACAGGTTAGCCTCAGCGCAACTGCATAGCAGTTTCACGCCGTCTCGAAGGGCACTTGACGCTGCGCGCAACAATGTTATCTATGGCGCAACGCACAAACGACTGGCCGGCGTTACCGGCCCGCGGCGATTTGAAGGGCAGCTTGCACCGCGTCATCAACAGCTAAAGCGCCACGAAGGTCTTCGTGGTCCCGCCCTCGTTACGAGCGCAAGGAGCACCGCGATGCACCGATGTCCCCCCTCCCCTTGAGTTCCTGATACGCTGCGCCTGTAGCTGCGCTTGGCGTTGTTTTTCTATGTCCGAAGTCCGCGCCGCCCCTCGTGAGTCGGCCGGCGGGAGCATGAGGTTTCCATGTCTTCGATGATTCGCCTTGAGGCGGTGTCGAAGCGTTATCCTTCCCGAAAGGATAGCGCGGCCGTCACTGCCTTGTCCGAGACCGACTTGACGATTGACCGGGGAGAGATCTTCGGCGTGATCGGCCGCTCCGGTGCGGGAAAGTCCACGCTCATTCGACTGATCAACCTGCTGGAGCGACCCAGCAGTGGGCGTGTTGAGGTTGATGGTGTCGACCTGTCCGCCCTGGATGCGCGGCGCCTGCGCGCTGCGCGGCGCCAGATCGGCATGATCTTCCAGCACTTTAACCTGCTGTCCTCGCGCACCGTCTTCGATAACGTGGCGCTGCCGCTGGAACTCGAAGGCCTGTCGCGCCGGGAAATCAGGGCCAAGGTCGAACCACTGCTCGAGCTCGTCGGGCTCGCCGACAAGGCCGGCCGCTATCCGGCTGAACTTTCGGGCGGTCAGAAGCAGCGTGTGGGCATCGCGCGGGCCTTGGCCACCGAGCCCAAGGTTGTACTGTGCGACGAAGCAACGTCGGCCCTCGACCCTGAAACCACCCGCTCGATCCTCGCCCTCCTGGGCGATATCAATGAAAAGCTGGGCATCACCATCGTGCTGATCACGCACGAGATGCAGGTGATCAAGCAGATCTGTCACCGGGTGGCCGTGCTTGATGACGGCGCAGTTGTGGAACTGGCGCCGGTCGAGTCCGTCTTCACCCGACCGCAGGCTCCGATCACCCGCAGCCTGCTGGCCGCTGCCACCGGGGATGACGTACCGCCGCACCTGCGCACGCGCTTGTCGGAGCACCCGATTGGCGGAGCCGCGCTCCTGCGCCTGCGCTTCTCGGGCCCGGACGCGGAATCTCCCGTCATCTCTCGCCTCACCAAGGCCCAGGGCGTCGACGTCTCGATCCTGCATGGCCAAGTCGATGTCGTGCGTCATGCCGCCTTCGGCACCCTGATCGTTGCCCTGCCCGTTGCCGGCGACACCCTCGCCGCGGCCATTCGTTTTCTGGAGAGTGAAAATGTCGTTGTTGAGCCTCTTGGGTATCTCCCCGCAGATCTCCGCGCTGCTGGTTGAGGCCACACTTCAGACCCTGCAGATGACGGCCATTGCCAGTCTGCTGGGTACGCTGTTCGGCCTGCCGCTCGGGGTGCTGCTCGCGACCAGCGGCCGGGGGGAACTGCTGCAGTGTGTGTCCTTCAACCGGGTGGCGGGTCTGATCGTGAATGCCACGCGTTCGACCCCCTTCATCATCCTCGTGGTGGCGATCATCCCCTTCACGCGCCTGGTGGCTGGGACCTCGATCGGCACCACGGCTGCGATTGTGCCGCTGACCGTGGCCGCCGTGCCTTTCATCGCGCGCATCGTCGAGACGGCAATCCGGGAGGTCGATCAGGGTCTGGTGGAAGCAGCGAAATCCATGGGCGCCACACCGCTGCAGATCATCCGCAAGGTCCTGATCCCCGAGGCTCTGCCCGGCGTCGTGGCCGGTCTCACCCTCGCGATCGTCAGCCTCATCGGCTACTCGGCCATGGTCGGCGCCGTCGGTGGCGGCGGGCTTGGCGACCTCGGCATTCGCTATGGCTATCAGCGTTTCATGCCGGAAATCATGGCGCTGGTCGTCTTGGTTCTCATCGTTCTCGTCCAGGCGGTTCAAACGGCGGGTGATCGTCTTGCCCGACGTGTGAACAAGCGCTTGCGCGACGCCTGACCCCTTAAAGGAAGAAAGGAAATCCTAAATGGTTAAGTCATTGAACCATCTTGCACTTGCTGCCGCAGTGGCCGGCGGTCTCGGCCTTGCCGGAACGGCCCAGGCAGAAACGCTGCGTGTCGGTGTCACGCCCGGACCACATGCCGAAATCATGGAAGTGGTTGCGGAAGTGGCCGCCGAAGAGCAGGGCCTCACCATCGAGATCCTGGAATTCTCCGACTATGTCGTGCCCAATACGGCGCTGGCAGATGGCGAATTGCACCTCAACTCCTTCCAGCATGCGCCCTACCTCGACAACCAAGTGCGTGACCGCGGCTTCGACCTGGTCAATGCCGGTCCGACCGTCGTCTTCCCCATGGGCTTCTATTCCAACAACTACGACAGCTTTGACGAGGTCCCGGAGGGCGCCAGCATTGCCATTCAGAATGACCCGACCAATGGCGGCCGTTCCCTGCTGCTGCTCCAGTCAGCCGGCCTGCTTACCCTCGGCGAGGACACGGGCTTGACCCCGTCGATCCTCGATATCACCGAGAACCCGAAGAACTTCGAGTTCATCGAACTGGACGCCGCGCAGCTGCCGCGTTCGCTGGAGGATGTCGACGTCGCCTCGGTGAATACCAACTATGCCGTGGAAGCCGGTCTGGACCCTAATGAAGACGCCATCCTGCGCGAAGGTCAGGAGAGCCCCTACATGAATATCATCGCCGTGCGCGGCGAGGATCTCGAAGCGGAGTGGCTCGAGCGCTTCTTGGCGGCCTATCACAGCGACCCGGTGCGCGCCTTCGTCGAAGAGCGTTTTCAGGGAGCAGTCGTCTCTGGTTTCTGATTGAAGCCGCCTGCTCTGTCGAAGTTGGAAGCCCCCTCCCCGGGGGCTTCTTTTTTGCCTATGATAGGCGTCATGGATGACGATCTGCTCGATCTCTATAGCGCAAGGCTCATGGCGCATGGGCGCCGCGTGGCGGAGGACCGCAGGCTCGAGGATGCCGATGTGACGGTGTTCCGCCGGTCACCGCTGTGCGGTTCAACCGTGACCCTTGATCTCCGTGTTGAGCAGGACCGGGTGACGGCCCTGGGATACGCCGTGCGCGCCTGCTCTTTGGGCCAGGTGGGGGTGTCAGTACTCTCGGAGATCTTGCCCGGGCGCAGCTTTGCCGAAGCGCGAGCGATCACGGAAGCGGTGCGTGCCATGCTTGCCGGCCAGGGACCGCCGCCCGAGGGCGACTGGGCCGAGCTCGAGCTTCTGGAGCCGGCTATCGAACTGCGCAACCGTCACGGCTCGGTGATGCTGCCCTTCGAGGCGGTGCTGCAGGGCATTGAAGAGGCGGAAGGCCAGGAGCCGAGCGATTAGAGCAGATCGACTCAAATCGGGTTCGCGAAGCGACCCGGTTTGAGTCGTGAATCTGCTCTACACCTTTGATTCAGAGCGGATTCACGGGTTTGTTCTGAACGCTGCGCGTTACAGATCAAACGCGATCCGCTTGTCTTATGAAGATGGCGGTTCATCGGTAGAAGATGAACCATCGCCGGTGCCTGACCCGCACCGGCGATGGCGGGGGACGGATCGTCGATCGGCAG